>NZ_JBIAQL010000075.1:0-1428 GCF_042889045.1 Streptomyces sp. NPDC002701 | reverse complement strand
CTCCGTAAGGTGTTGGTCGGCCCGGGAGGGCCGGATGTGGCTTATGGGTTTCTGCCTTGAGTGGCTTCCGAGGAGTGGCCGTCCGGCTCTCCGGGGCGCCCTGGCTGCTGATTGAGATGTGCGCGCCATGTGCGGTCGCTGATTACGGAGATGACAGCGGGGTGTTCCTCGGGCCGACGGCATACTGATCGGAGCGAGGAGGGGCGAGTGAACGAGCGGCGGGGTCGGGTCTGGGCCGGCATCGACGCGGGCAAGGGGCATCACTGGGCTGCGGTGGTCGACGAGACCGGTGCGACGCTGTGGTCGAAGAAGGTCGACAACGACGAGTCGGCGATCCTGACTGCCATGGGTGAGATCCTCGACCTTGCCGATGAAGTCAAGTGGGCGGTGGACATCTCCGGAACGTCTTCCGCGTTGCTGCTGGCTTTGCTCTCGGCCCACGGCCAGCAGGCCGTCTACGTGCCCGGCCGCACGGTCAACCGCATGTCCGGCGCATACCGGGGCGAGGCGAAGACCGACGCCCGTGACGCCTACGTCATCGCTGAAACCGCACGCAACCGCCGGGACTTCGCAACGATCGACGTCCCGGCCCAGCTGGCCGCCGACCTCGCGCTGCTGACTGCCCACCGCTCTGACCTCGTGGCAGACCGGGTCCGGATGATCAACCGTCTCCGCGACACACTGACCGGCGTCTTCCCCGCCCTGGAACGAGCCTTCGACTACAGCTCGCAGAAGGGCGCCCTGGTTCTGCTGACGGGCTACCAGACCCCGGCCGCGATCCGCCGCCGCGGCCGGGCGAGGCTGACGGCCTGGCTGGCCAACCGCGATGTTCGCGGTGCTGACGCCGTCGCTGCAACGGCACTGGAGGCCGCGCAGGCCCAGCAGACCGCGCTGCCCGGCGAGGACGTCGCCGCCCAGATCGTGGCCGACCTGGCCGTGCAGATCCTGGCGCTGGACGACCGGCTGAAGCGGATCGACAAGCAGATCCGTGAGACGTTCCGCAGCCACCCGCAGGCAGAGATCATCGAGTCCCTGCCCGGCATGGGCCCGATACTCGGTGCCGAGTTCGTGGTCGCCGCCGGTGACCTCGCCGCCTACGCCGACGCTGGTCACCTTGCCTCGGCGGCCGGCCTGGTGCCCGTCCCACGAGACTCCGGGCGCCGGACCGGCAATCTGCACCGGCCCAAGCGCTACAGCCGCCGGCTGCGCCGGGTGTTCTACATGTCCACGCAGACCAGCATCATCCGTGACGGCCCGAACCGGGACTTCTACCTCAAGAAGCGCGGCGAGGGTTGCAAACACGTCCAGGCCGTCATCGCCCTCGCCCGCCGACGGGCCAGCGTGCTGTGGGCACTCCTGCGCGACAACCGGGTCTTCACCCCCGAGCTGCCGGTCGCGCAAGCGGCTTGACTTCATCATTGAGACTCC
>NZ_JBIAQL010000074.1:0-1665 GCF_042889045.1 Streptomyces sp. NPDC002701 | reverse complement strand
GTGGTGGCGTGCGTGAGGCGAGTCGCTCGAGGTTGATGGCGATGCCGGTCAGCACGTGTTGGACGTGGGTCTTGCGAAGACCGTGGTAGCGGCTGCGCCGTGCTTGGTGTCCGTTGACGAATTCACAGATGGTTCCTTCCACTCCGGACCGGGTGGCGTAGGGCTGCCGCCACTGGAGGTCTTGCTGGTCGGTGCGGTTACGGATCTGGAGTTCGTGCAGATGGCGGGGGAGGAAGTTCACGGTGCGAGCCGAGGTCCCCCGCGTGCAGGCGGAGCGGTCGGGGCAGGGGTTGCACTGTTGTGGGTGGAACCGGGCGACGGTGTAGGGAGCCATGGCGGGCGGTGTGATCCAGTTCTTTGCGGTCTGGCCGTTGGGGCAGATGACGTGGCGGTGGTCAAAGTCGATGGTGAAGTCGTCCCGGGTGAAGCCGGTCTGTTCCTTCTTCTGCCATGCCCCGTTGGCCTTGACCGGTCCGATGAGCTGGATCTGATGATGGAGGGCGGAGCTTTCCAGCAGAGCGACGGAGAGGTAGCCGCCGTCGACCAGGTGCTGGCGGGGCAGCAGCCGGCGCTGGCGGAGCCGGGTGTGGATGCCGGGCAGGGCTTGGGTGTCCCTGGTCGGGCTGGTGGTGGCGATGTCCGTGATCAGGTTGGCGTTCCCGCCGGGGTCGCAGGTCTCGGTGACGTGCACCAGATAGCCGCTCCACCGGGTGTTGCCGCGGATGGCCCGGCGGGTCTGGCAGTCGTAGGGCGAGACGATCCGCCGGGCGCCCTTGGGCTGGCCGTCCTTCTCGGTGCGCGGTCGCAGGAGGCCGCGGGCATCGATGAGGAAGTTCTGGACGAGGATCTGCCGCAGGGCCTCCATGCGGGGGCCGCGCCGGTGGGACGGCAGGCACTCAAGGAGCCGGTGGGCGTCCGCTCCGGCCTGCTTGAGACGGGTGACGGGGTGCGTGGGCTGGCTGGGTAGACGGACAGGCCGTCCGTAACGGGTGGCCCAGTCGGCGTCCACCAGCCCGTCCAGGATCTCGGGGACGTCCCGGGCGGCCTCCTGCAGCGCAGCACGGACCGCTTCGAGGACCATCTCCAGGCGGGTGAGGTCTCGCGCGGCAGCCAGGACCTGCGTGGAGTCGGTGCGCTGCCGGCCGCGTTCGGTGACCAGGCCAGCCTTGCGCATCCGCTCCAGCGCCAGGGACAGCAGCCGGTCCGCGCGCTCGTCCTCGCCCAGGCGTTCCCGGAAGTCGCTCAGCACACTGTGGTGGAAACCGGGATCGTCCAGCTCCAGGGCCAGGGCGTACTTGAAGTCGATGCGGCACCGGACCGCCTCAGCCACCTGCCGGTCCGAGAGGTTGAGCAGGAACTGCAGCACGCACACTGTGGCCAGTTGGGCAGGGGAAAGTCCGGGGCGGCCATCGCGTGGGTACCAGGAGACGAAGTCCCGGTCGTTCCACAGCCCGCCGAGGTGGTCGCGCACCCACATCGCCGTTGTGCCGCGAGGGTTGCTGGCCCGTGCCATCCGAGCCGTGAGCTCTGGCACCATCGCACCGGACCGGGGACGAACGGACACTGATCACCTCGGGAAGCCAGGACTACACGAACCATCCGAAGTGTCCTGAACCACCGACGGCGCCGTCCCGGGAATCTCAAGATCCCCGACAGAGTCGCTCA
>NZ_JBIAQL010000073.1:0-1731 GCF_042889045.1 Streptomyces sp. NPDC002701 | reverse complement strand
CGCAGGAAGGCGAGGACGGCGGGGTTGGAGGACGGCAGCTCGGTGTAGGAGCCGAGGCCGAAGGCGGGGTTCTGTTTGCGGATCTCGATCATGCGGCGGGTCCAGTGGAGCAGGCTGGAGGGGTTGCTCATGGACGCTTCGACGTTGGTGACCTGGTAGCCGTGGACGGGGTCCATGATGGTGGGGAGGTAGAGGCGTCCGGGGTCGCAGGAGGAGAAGCCGGCGTTGCGGTCGGGGGTCCATTGCATGGGGGTGCGCACGGCGTCGCGGTCGCCGAGCCAGATGTTGTCGCCCATGCCGATCTCGTCGCCGTAGTAGAGGATCGGTGAGCCGGGCAGGGACAGCAGGAGTGCGGTGAAGAGTTCGATCTGGTTGCGGTCGTTGTCCAGGAGGGTGGCGAGGCGGCGGCGGATGCCGATGTTGGCGCGCATGCGGGGGTCTTTGGCGTATTCCGCGTACATGTAGTCGCGTTCTTCGTCGGTGACCATTTCGAGGGTGAGCTCGTCGTGGTTGCGCAGGAAGATGCCCCATTGGCAGCCGGCGGGGATGGCGGGGGTCTTCGCGAGGATTTCGGAGACGGGGTAGCGGGATTCGCGGCGGACGGCCATGAAGATGCGGGGCATGACGGGGAAGTGGAAGGCCATGTGGCATTCGTCGCCGCCGGCGGTGTAGTCGCCGAAGTAGTCGACGACGTCCTCGGGCCATTGGTTGGCCTCGGCGAGCAGGACGGTGTCGGGGTAGTGGGCGTCGATCTCGGCGCGGACGCGTTTGAGGACCTGGTGGGTGGCGGGGAGGTTCTCGCAGTCGGTGCCTTCTTCGGCGAAGAGGTAGGGGACGGCGTCGAGGCGGAAGCCGTCGATGCCGAGGTCGAGCCAGAAGCGGAGGGCGGAGATGATCTCTTCGACGACGGCCGGGTTCTCGAAGTTGAGGTCGGGCTGGTGGGAGAAGAAGCGGTGGAAGAAGTACTGCTTGCGGATGGGGTCGAAGGTCCAGTTGGAGGCTTCGGTGTCGACGAAGATGATGCGGGCGTCGGCGTATTGCTGGTCGTCGTCGGCCCACATGTAGTAGTCGCCGTAGGGGCCGGTGGGGTCGTTGCGGGATGCCTGGAACCACGGGTGCTGGTCGCTGGTGTGGTTCATGACGAAGTCGATGATGACGCGCATGCCGCGCTGGTGGGCGGCGTCGACGAATTCGACGAAGTCGGCGAGGTCGCCGAATTCGGGGAGGACGGCGGTGTAGTCGGAGACGTCGTAGCCGCCGTCTTTGAGGGGGGACTGGAAGAAGGGGGGCAGCCACAGGCAGTCGACGCCGAGCCATTGGAGGTAGTCGAGTTTGGCGGTGAGTCCTTTGAGGTCGCCGATGCCGTCGCCGTTGCTGTCCTGGAAGGAGCGGACGAGGACTTCGTAGAAGACGGCGCGTTTGAACCATTCGGGGTCGCGGTCCTTGGCGGGGGTGTCCTCGAAGGTGTCCGGGACGGGTTCGTTGACGATCATGTGGGTGACCCTCCGGTGGGCGGTGAGGACGGTCGCAGGACGGTCAGTACGTGCGCGGGCCGGTGGCCGGGGGTGAGGCGTACGTAGTTGGTCCTGCCCCAGTGGTAGGTCTCGCCGGTGAGCTCGTCGCGTACCGGTGTCGACGCGTGCCAGTCGAGGCCGAGGTGCGGCATGTCCAACGAGACCGTGGCCTCCTGGGTGTGGTGAGGGTCGAGGTTCACGACCACCAGAACCGTGT
>NZ_JBIAQL010000072.1:0-1909 GCF_042889045.1 Streptomyces sp. NPDC002701 | reverse complement strand
GGAAGGCGGTCAGCGGGGCGTCCTCGAGGTCGCCCATCTGGCCCCAGCGGACGAGGGTGACGGTGCGGCCGTCGCGGCCGACGGAGAACAGGTGGATGTCGGAAATGCCGATCTGCGGGTCAGCGGTGTCCAGGCTGTAGACCCAGGCGCCCTCCTCGACGGCGAGCTTGCCGTGGGAGGCGCTGACGGCCTGCAGGCCCGGGTTCTGCTGCTCCAGCAGGGGGCCGCAGCCGGCAAGGGCCCCGCGGAGGGTGTCGACCAGCTTCACGGCGTCGGCCTCGGTAGGGGCGACGGTGGTGACCTGGACGCCGTTGGTGTCGAGCTCGGTGCTGAACTCGCGGTAGCGGGTGTTCTGCGCCGGGATCTTGTACGGGGCGCAGAGGACGCCGCCGTTCTCCGGGACGCCGGTGAAGACCTGGGTGGCGGTCCACGGCGTCGACGACGGCGGCATCTGGGAGGCGGCGAGGAAGGCGGGCTGGGCAGCGGCCTGCGCCGGGGCTGCGGCGAGGGCCGCGAGGCCCAGTGCGGCAGCGGCTGCGGTGGCGAGTGCGGTGCGGAGCTTGTTCATGGTGGTGGATCCCCCGTCGGGTCGTTCTTCGGTCAGTGCTCAACCAGCGTGGGGCCGGCGCCCGCCGACTGCAACGATCACGCGCCCACCAGCCGTCCCGGAACCATTCCACCCCCGCTGACGTGCAGGGACGTGAAGTGATGGGACGCAGGGTCGAGGGGGATGGAATGCCGAAGGACGCCGCCGTCGAAGAGTTCGCGGGGCTCGTGCGCGCGCTGAAGGCGCGGGACGGGAGAAGTTACGAGGCGCTGGGCCGGCGGCTGAGCGTCAGCGCGTCCACCCTCCACCGCTACTGCTCGGGCGCGACCGTCCCGGAGGAGCTCGCCGTGGTCGACCGCCTCGCCCTGCTGTGCGGGGCTGACGAGGAGGAACGGCGGGCCCTGGAGGCGGCCTGGACGGAGGCGGACCGCGCCCGCCGCCGATCGCCCACGCCCGCGCCCACGCCTGTGCCAGCCGTGTCGTCCGCGCCGGAACCGGCCCCCGGCCCCGCCCCGGACCCGACCGCGCCGGACCCGACCGCCGCGGATCCGTCCGCGCCGGAGGCGCCCCGCGCCCGCCCCCGTCGTGGCGCCCCCGCTCCCCTCCTCGTCGCCGCTGCCGTCGCCCTCGTCGTGCTCGCCCTCGCCGCCGCCCTGCTCGGCCACCCCACCAGTACGGCCTCCGCCCCCGCTCCCGCTTCAACCGCTCCGGGGCGGACCGCGGCCCACCTCCCCTTCACCTGGAGCATCGGTTCCCAGCTCTGGGAGGGTGGCTGCGGGCACACCTACCTCGTGGACCGGGCCCCCCGCGCGGTCGCCCCGCCTCCGGTCGCGGCCGACTCCGGGGCGTGGGCCGGGACGCACAGTGCCGTGCACGGCGGGGAGGCGCTGGTGCGGATCACGGTCCAGGGCCGGTCGCCGTCCGACGCCGTCGTCCTCCATGCCCTGCACGTGCGCGTGGTCGACCGCGCCGCGCCGCTACCGTGGAACGCGTACCGGATGGACAACGGCTGTGGCGGCTCCTTCACCCCGCGCCACTTCGCCGTGGACCTCGACCGGCCGCGCCCGCTCGCGAGGCCCGTCGACGGCCTTGACGCCTCCGGCGCCGAGGTCCGGAAGATCCCGGCCGTCTCCTTCCCGTACAAGGTCACCTCCTCCGACCCCGAGGAGCTGCTGGTCTCGGCGCGGACGGCGGGCTGCGACTGCCGCTGGTACCTGGAGCTGGAGTGGAGCGCCGGGGGCCGTACGGGGACGGTGCGGATCACGGACGGCGGGAAGCCGTTCCGCACGAGCGGAACCAGGGGGAGGCCGGCGTACGTGCACGACTCCGCCGAAGGGCGCTGGATCACAGACTCGGACTCTG
>NZ_JBIAQL010000071.1:0-1940 GCF_042889045.1 Streptomyces sp. NPDC002701 | reverse complement strand
GGCGCGCGAATCGCTCATTCCGGTGGCCGTGACCGTGAAAGTGAGGTCGATCCGCCCGTCCGGCGCTGCCAGTCCACTGCCCAGCAACTGCCGGTACTGCGCGCCCTCCGCCCGCGCCACAAGTCTGGCGAGTTCCTCCGCGATCACCGAGGCCGTGCGCTGGGCCTGCAGGGCCCGGATTCCCGCCCACGCTCCCCATCCCCCAAGGACCACACCCACCAAGCTGGGTAAGAGGGCCAGCAACCCCGCCGGGTCGGACTGCCCCTCCGCCCCCGGCAGCGCATTCACCGTCCACCACAGGCCGGCCATGCACACCGCAACGCTGAACACCACTGCCGAGACTCCCCCGGCACGCCCCCGACGCATCATGAGCACAGATCCTGCCTCAGGGCCTCCCCGGCCGGCTACGGCCGCGGCTGGGTGAACAAGCCCTGCTCGGTCTCGACCCGGATTCCGCGCTCGGTCAGCCACATGAGCTTCAGGCGGGTGTTGTTGATGCTGTTGGGCGCGATCTCCATGTTCATTGCCTCGTACACCTGCCGCGCCCGCAGCGGCGCGTCGGCCGCAGCGCACACCGCCATGATCTGCTGGCAGGCCGGATGGTCCGGCAGCTTCGGGGCCGGCAGCGCGGGCGGCTGCGGATCGGGCAGCTCCAGCAGCGTCTTGCGGGTGATACGGACCTCCCCGGCGGCCCGGCCGAACTCGTCCAGCCGTGCGGTCAGCCGCACGATCTGCTCTCTACGCCTTCAACGTGAAGTATGTGGGTACGGACAAGTTGATGTGGCTCATGCGCACCCTGCTCTCCTGGGACGAGTACGCGTTGAATGCGCTCCTCCCGATCACAGATCAGCCGACCTGGTTACGTGGCGCACCCATAAGGTGGCCATCGACTCACTGCGGCCAACACGGCGACGCCGGGCCCCCGGGAAACCTGCGCCTCACTCTACTTCTGAGTAGTCAATCGCAGCCTGTTGTCACCCGTGATGAGGTGCCGCGGGATACCTGGTCGTTGATTCGCTTTCCCTGGGACCCGTCCGACCCGGCGTAAAGCCACCGAGTCATTCGGGGCGAGTCATCTCGAGGAATAGTGCACAGCCGGAATAACCCCCTCCCGCCAGTAGCGCTCGCCATTCGCTCGGGATGCTGTCCCGACCCGGGCACCGACGACAGTGCAGGCGCCTGGCATCTGATTCGCACCCGCCAGTTCAAGACCGCCGTCGACGAGGACGGCAACCACGTCTCAGCTGGCACCGAACGGGACGTCCCCTGGGTCGCCATCGCCCCCGTCGTCGCCGCGATCCGCCCAGGCTCTCCACCAGGCAAGCACCGCTCACCGATTCGAAGGCACGACCGTCAAGGCGGACTTCGCCCGCAAGTACCTCTCCCGCGACGGAACGTCCTCTACGACAACCCCCACGCCCAGCTGCTGTGCCGCTATAAGCGTGATCAAGCCCTGTGCCAACGCACCACCGACCACGACGTCCCGGCCCTGAACCGCTGTGTTGCCGGCTGCGGCAACACAGTCCGCACGGACCTCCACGCACAGCAGCTGCACGCCCGGGCCGACCGCCTCACCCGGCAGGCGACCCATCAGCCCGATCCGATCGCCCGCCGCCTTCTCACCGCAGCCGACCGGCTGCACCGGCTTTGCCGACGCCCACGACCGCGCCCGTATCACCAGTCAGGAAGCTCGCACATGAGTCCGGCCCCAGATGAACGAGACCGTATTCGCGCGGCAATGCAGCGCATCTTCACCGGCACCCCCGAGCACTCCAACGGGGCCCTGACCATCGTCGCCCTCGCCATCGAGGCGCGCAGTCAGCGGTTAAGAACTCCTAACAAAAGGCTGCAACTTACCTTGGAATGTTGGTGTCTGATGGGTTGTTAGCCTGCACATGAGAAGGGGTGAACAGCCGCCGTGGATCGTGGCGGATGAGCTG
>NZ_JBIAQL010000070.1:0-1982 GCF_042889045.1 Streptomyces sp. NPDC002701 | reverse complement strand
ACCGGCAGTTGCTGGGCAGTGGACTGGCAGCGCCGGACGGGCGGATCGACCTCACTTTCACGGTCACGGCCACCGGAATGAGCGATTCGCGCGCCGACGGAACGCTGGAGGGGATCGCCGACTACTACCGGGGCCTGCGGCCTGGGCGGATGGTCATCACCGGTACACCGTCCGACGGCCGGGACGGGCAGATTGGCGGTGACGCAGGAACAGGCAAGACCGTGCTCGCACTGTCCCTGATCCTGGGCTTGGCCAAGGAACGTTCTCCGCAGGAGCCGGTGCCGGTACGACTGACCGCGGCATCCTGGCCCGGCAGCGACATACGTGACTGGCTACGGACGCACCTGACCGACGTCTACCGTCTTCCCCGCCGCGAAGCCACCCGCCTGGTGGACGCCGATCTCGTTCTGCCGGTCATCGACGGTCTGGACGAAATGGACCCGGGCACGAACCCCGGCTACACCTCACGCGCCGCCGCCCTGCTCCGCTGCATCGAACGGTTCGAGCACGGTGGCGCACACTGCCCGGTCGTCGTGACCTGCCGGCACGCCCACTACCAGGCCCTGGTCGAAGCAGGGACGGAACCCCGGATCGTAGCACGCATTGCCGTGGCCCGCGTCGACGCCTCCCACGCTCACAACTACCTGTCGCAACGCGTCGCCGGTACGGAGCGCGGCCGGGCCCGCTGGCAGCCGGTCCTCTCCGCCCTGGACACGGCGGTGGCGGGTCCGGCCGGCACCGTTCAGCCGGAACACACCCTGCTGGCCAAGGCACTGGACACACCCTGGCGACTCACCCTGGCCGCCACCGTCTTCGAGGAACGCACCGCCGACGGGCGATACCTGCGTGCCCCCGCCGACCTACTCGTGCTGGCTACCGGCGGACATCTTTACGAGTACCTCTTGGACCAGTACATCGGTGCCGCGGTGGCCGCACCCCACCGGGGGTCGGACGGCATCTCCCGGCCGTCGGGCACCGACACCCGTCCGCGACTGGATGCCGACGCCACCTGGCGCCGCCTGGCATTCCTCGCCCGCTACCTCAACGACAACAGCGGCCCTGGAGACGGCTCACCCCGCCGCGTCGCAGGGCGTGCGCTGAGCAGCACCGACCTGGTCCTCCACGAACTGTGGCCCCTGGGTGGGAAGCACCGGACACGGTGGACCGAACGCGTTCTGGCCGTGGCGGCGCCACTCCCTCTGGTCAGTCTTGCCGGGCCGCGGGTATTCGGTGACGACTTTGCTGCGATAGCGCCGTGGGCGTTCATCCTCTGTTTCACGGCGCTCTACCGCCCGGCATGGCCGAAGCCACGGCGGATCGACCTTGGCCGTCTTCGCACCCCTGCCGGACGACGCGCTCTCATGCTGGGTTCCACGGTCGGTTTCGCGATCGGTTTCCTGATCTTCTTCGGCCTGTTCTATGCGGCGAGTGAGCCCGGTGACCAAGGGATGCTCCAATCCAGCCTCGTGGTCGGCCTAATGATCGGGCTTGCGATCGGGCTCCAGATCGGTCTCGCACGCGGAATCATGATCAAGCAGGAGCATGTGGGAGTCGTTCCGCGTCACCTCGTCCGCATGGACCTCACCGCTGCAGTCGTGTTCGGACCCGTGACAGTGGCTGGGGCAATGCTCTTGTCCGGGCTCGTAGGGCTGCTCACGGCAGACACCGTTGATCGATCCGGTATCTGGGCTGCGGACTTTTACGTGATGTTCGCCTACTGGATGTTCGCCTTCGGGTTGATGATCGGGGGCTTCATTTTTAGCATCCCGGCCGCGGGCGGCTCGGCAGCCCTGCGGTATTTCGCGCTCCTCCTGCACACGCGCAGGAAGCTGCCGTGGCGGCTAGGACGCTTCCTCGACGTCTGCTACGAACTCGGCATCCTGCGCGCGTCTGGGACGGCATGGCAGTTCCGCCATCGTGAACTCCAGGACCACCTCGCCACCCGCCCCGCGCCACCACCCCACTCATGAAGGAGCGTTCCG
>NZ_JBIAQL010000069.1:0-2689 GCF_042889045.1 Streptomyces sp. NPDC002701 | reverse complement strand
CTCCGCAACACCTCGATGATCCGCACCGCCTTCTCACGGAACACCTCATCCGTGTGCTTCAAATTCGTGAACTCGAAGTTCCCCGACCTGAAGGGCGTCAGGGTCGGTTCGACGGCGACGTCGGCAGGTCTCGCGTTCGGGTCCTGCGGCATACGAGCCGAGACCTCGGTGCCTGCTGCTCCGTCGTCGGCCGGCCGCGGCAGGGACACGGGGTCCACCCACACCGCCGTGCGGAGGACCGGGTCGGTGGCGGTGCGCGCCGCGTCCCAGCTCTGCTCGCCGTCCCGGTCGCTCAGGCGCGGCTCAGGCTGCGGGCTCACGTCCCCGATCAGCGCGCCCAGCAAGGTGAGATGGCGGCCGCGCAGTCCCGAAGAGAGGAGTGAGGAGTCCTCGGGGTCCGCGTTCAGGTCGCCGAGGAGGCTGCCCGGGATGTGCGGACGGTGCGGGGAGTCGGCGTCGCGGTACTCGTCCCGTAGACCCAGTTGGTGGGTCAGCTCATGGACCAGCTGCACCGGGTCGGCGTCCGCCCACCAGGTGGTCTGGTCCATCGCCCGGTCCCGGCCCGCCAGGTCCACGGTCAGGTGCGGGCTTTCGGATGGGTCGACGAGCTCGACAGTGACATGGAGGCGGTCGCCGTTCGGCAACCGGTGAGCCGGACTGTTGAGGAACTCACGTACCCCTGCGTCGAGTTGCTCGGCCACATGCGTGGTCTGACCCTCGGGGCCGCGTATCGCGAGCCGGATGGTGAGGTCGGTGACCGGCTCGCCCTGGTACGAGAACCGCCGGGCGTCGAAGCCCGACCGCACCACGAACCGCGGCCGGCTGTCACGCGGGCCGCGCGGCCGGGGCATGCCGAGCAGGGTCTGCTCGATGCTCTCGGCGGTCGTCTGAACGCTGTCGGTTCCTTGCGGGAGCCGGGGACGGGCCTCCTGCGCCGGCATGGGCCGCTGGATGCTGTCGCCACGGTTGTTGGTGGCGAGGCTGGCGGCGAGCTGGGTGAAGTCCCGTACCACCCCGAACATTCCCTTGTCGGCGGGCAGCAGAGCACGGGCGGGGCTGTCCTCGGCCATGTGCTCGGCGAGCAGCGCCTTGTACGCGTTGTAGACCTTGCCGGTGTTCCCTGGTTCCTTGGCCGCGTTCATGCGGTAGTCGCTGGTGATCGCGATGGAGGCGAGGTCCATCAGGTAGGTGTCGAAGAGGTCGGTGACGTCCTGGGGCTTGGCGCCCTCCACGCCGGCCTGCGCGGCCTCGACCAGCATGTCGGCCATCTTCAGGACGATGTCGCGGTAGATGCCGTGCCGGATGGTGCGCGGGTAGGCGGCCATGATGTGGTCGGCCTGCCCCGCCCCTTCCGTGTTCATGGTGCGCGGCGTCCTCAGATCCGTCAGCCCCGGCACCGGCAGCGGCATCCCCCGGTACGCCTCCTCCTGCTCCGGAATCTCCGCGTTGCGCGACGCCAGAGGATGCAGACCGATCTCATGCGCCAGCATCCCCATCACATAACCGACGTCGTACTTCTCGAAGTAGTAACTCGCCAGGTTGATCTGGACACCCTCGTCACCCAGGTCACGTACGTCGGCCGGCGTCTCCGTCGTCCGCACGTGCAGGGTGATCCGGACCGGGCGACCACCGACGTACTCGTTGATCGTCGGGTGATCCCGCAGCAGTTCGATGATGCGGACGGCCTTGTCCCGATACCTCTCGTTCGTGTGCTTGAGGTTGGTGAACTCGAAGTTCCCCGACCTGAAGGGCGTGAGGACCGGTTCGGCGGTGGCGGTGGACGCGCTCAAGTCCTGCGGCATACGGGCCGGCATCCCGGTGACAGTCGTGCCGTCGGTGGGCGGGCGGGGCAGGGAGACCGGGTCGGCCCAGATCGCTTCGCGAAGGACCGGGTCGGTGCCGGTGCGTACCGCCTGCCAGTTCTGCTCGCCGTCCGTCTGCGAATCCGGTTCCGGCTGGGGGGTCAGGTCCCCGACCAGCGCGCCGAGCAGGGCCAGGTGCCGGCCCCGCAGTCCGGCACCCGCCAGTGAAAGGTCCTCGGGGTCCGCGTTCAGGTCGCCGAGGAGGCTGCCCGGGATGTGGGGACGGTGCGGGGAGTCGGCGTCGCGGTACTCGTCCCGTAGACCCAGTTGGTGGGTCAGCTCATGGACCAGCTGCACCGGGTCGGCGTCCGCCCACCAGGTGGTCTGGTCCATCGCCCGGTCCCGGCCCGCCAGGTCCACGGTCAGGTGCGGCGCGTCGGCGGGGTCGACGAGCTCGACGGTGACGTGCAGCAGGTCACCGTTGGGCAGTCGGTGGCCGGGGCTGTTCAGGAACTCGCTCACACCCCGGCTGAGCTGCTCGAAGGCAAGCGTGCTCTGTTCCTTCGCGCCGCGCAGCGCGATACGGACGGTGAGGTCGGTGACGGGATCGCCGTCGTAGGTGAACCGCCGGGCGTCGAAGCCCGACCGCACCACGAACCGCGGCCGGCTGTCGCGCGGCCTCCTCGGTGGTGATGTGTCGGTCGGTCCGCGCTGCGGCCCGGTGTCGGTGCTGGTCCGCGGGAGCCGTGGGCGGGCGTCGCCCGTGTCACCGCTGCCGGACGTCGAAGCAATGGTCTGGATGCTGGCGCCCTGGTTGTTGAAGGCGACGCTGCTGCCCAGGCCCAGGAAGTTGCCCGTCACGTTGTACCAGCTCTTGTCCGCCGGCA
>NZ_JBIAQL010000068.1:0-3333 GCF_042889045.1 Streptomyces sp. NPDC002701 | reverse complement strand
CGACAGCGCACGAACCCCACCACGCTCCGGCACAAAACAACATGATCGACGTCACGGTTTACAGAGCGTCAACCTCTTCAGGCCAGAGCGTCACAAATGACCTTCAAGGGTTGAAGCCCTCGGCGAGAGCGGGACAGCGCGGAGGAACAGATCCAGCGCCGCTGCCCTGTCCTGGCCAATCCGGTCCTTGTTACTCAGTGGGACGGTTCCGTTCGACGACAGCTCTGGCCCCGCACCAAATCATCTGCGACGGCACATCAGTCTCCCTACGCTGACTGCGGATTGCGGGGTGCGGCTCGCCTTGTCGGCTCGGTACGACGGCAGGACTGCGCAGCAAGGGCGCGGTCGCCGCTCGCTTGCGCAATTCTGCTGGTCCGCAGCAGTCGTGTCGGGCGCTCCCTCTTGCCTGCCTGGCATGCGGCCCGCGGCGAAGTTCTCCTGCTGGTGCGTTGTCACTCCACCGAGTTCATCCGCCGGCACGGAGACCTCGACCGCCTGTATCCCTGCCCGCTCTCCACACCTGACCGGCCACAGTCGGCTGGGCGGGATGGTCAGTGGCTCTGGTGGGTGGTAGCGGGGTGAAGGGGGCGGCGTTTCATGCCGGCGGGTGGAGGGCTGCCGGTGGTGATTGCGTCGGTCATGGTACTGGGGGTGGTGTTGTTGTAGGTGGGGCAGGGGGTACCGGCGGGGTCGCAGTCGCGGCAGGTGTCGCAGTGGTCGAGGAACATCTGCCAGGCCAGTTCGCGGCGCCAGACTGTGGTGATGTCACCGATGCGCTGGAGGTAGCCGAAGGAGCCGCCGCTGTCGTGCCACAGCCGGGAGGGCGACGGCGGGGCGGGTGTGGCCGGTGTGAGGGGTGGCTGGGTGCGGCGGGGAGGGCGGGTGCGGGCGGGCAGCGGGGGAGTGGCCGGCCCGGTCGACTTCCCGGTGGTGATGGCGGGGGCGTTGGTAGTGAGGGTGGTGATGTGGTGGGTGAAGTCGGGGTCGGGCAGGGGCAGGTCGATGGTGTCGCCGGTGTAGGAGAGGGCGGCGGGGATGTAGTCGAAGACGGCGCCGGCCTGCGACAGCCGGGTGAGCAGGCCGGGCATCTCCTGTCCTGTCCGCTGGGCTTGCAGGAGGCGCAGGATGCGCAGCGTGGTGGCGACGTCGTCCTGGGATCTGCCGGGGGCGGACTCTGGGGCAGCGTCGGTCTGCTGGTGCCACCAGCGGGCTTCTGCTCTCTCGCCGTGGGTGAGGTGCTGCAGGTGCAGGCAGTAGGCGGCGATGCGGTCGCCTGCGCCGGCGGCGTACTGCCACCAAGAGCGTGCGGGGTCTGTCTGGCCGGTGAGCTCAAGGATGCAGCCCAGCACCCGGGCTCCGCGGGGCTCGGGCAGCAGGCCGATGAAGTGTTCCAGGAGGCCGATGGCTCCCGTGTCGGCTACCGCGGTCTCGCATAGGGTGCTCAGATCCTGTGCCGCGCCCTCCATGGCGCAGTCGCCCCGTTCGGGTTTGCTGCCGCTCTGCTCCCGGCCTGCACCCGCCTTCTGCCGGAGGGTACGGCGGGCGGCGCGGGCGGCGATGCGAGCAGCGGCTGCGTCGATGTCTTTCGGCGAGTACGGTTCGTCGACCAGGCGGGCCCGGGCGAGCAGTCGGTCAAAGGGCGTCATCGGCGGGTCCTTTCTCGGTCAGTCCCAGTGCCTGTCGCAGGCGGCGGCGTGCGTGGCGGGCGGTGGAGCGCACACTGGCGGGCGTGATGCCCAGATGGTCCGCCGCCTCGCTGGGGGACAGGCCATGGCTGTGGAGGAGCACGACGACGTCCTGCTGCCGCTCGGGCAGGGCACAGATCGCCTGGTAGAGGCTGATGCTCTCCTCGAGCTGGCCTATGGGGTCCACCGCCTGGCGCAGCGCGGTGGTCTCGAAGGCATTCGTGTCGATCAGAGCCTCGCGGCGGCCGCGGGCCCGCGCGGCATCAACCGTGCGGTGCTTCATCACCTGCCACGCATACGCGGCCGGGCTCTCCTTGGCCAGCACGGAAGGCCAGGACACCAGCAGCTGCTCGAAGGCGCAGTCGACGGCCTCCTCGGCATCGGCGCGGTTCTGCAAGTACATGCGGGCCCACCGCACGTACACCGGCCGGTGCATACGGTGGAACGCCTCGAAATCCAGCGGAAGCTCCGTCATGGACGACGCGTCGCCGGGACGGCCGGACAGCTCCCTCCTCACGTACGGCCGTCCCGTTGCTCGCCGCCGCGGTGCAACTCGCTGACACCCAGGCGCACGGTGGCCGTCGCCGCGCGGCGCACCAGCGCCAGCACGTCGCGGCCCAGCACCCGCACGGCAACCACCGCAAGAACCACATCGCCAACCAACTGCAAGGACACAGGCCCTGCCCCTTTTCTGTGAATGGGCGGGCTGCGCTGCCGGAGCCCGGAGAAGACGCTGCTGCGTACTCTCTGCTCCAGATGGCGTCGGGTGAGGCCACCGTGTGCAACGGGACGAACGAGAATTTTCCCCACATGCATCCGTTCGATTACACGCCGGACCACCCACAGGGGCTCTGGGACAACGCTCTTGGACCAGCGCCACCGTCCCCACCTCGGCTCAGCACGCTTCAGCCGGTCGCCGTGCTGCTCCTCGAAGGGGTCTGCACGCGGTCGACAGGACGTCTTTTTACGCGCCGAACCGAAAGTGGACACATGCCCGATGTGGATCCTTTGTCGCCGAACGTGAAGGTGATAGTCGAACGCATGCTTCACGCAGGAGGCTGCGGTTTTCGATGGTGATCGGCTCCCGCTCGATGCGGACCCCCTCTGCTCTTCCTCAGTGAGGACGTACTTGCGCAGCGACGCGAGGGGAAAGCCCGGACCTCCTCGATCGTGCGCGCCTGCTCCTGGTCGACCTCGGAGTGGGCGGGATGATCCGGAGTTCATTTCTTGATCAATGTATGGAGCATGAGGATGACGGCGACGGTCAGAGTCAGGGCTGCGCCCAGGGCTGGGTTGGTGTAGGCGGCGAAACCGGCGGCGAGCCCTGCCAGGGCAAGCACGACGTGGGGGCCGGCAGGACGAGTTGATGAGCCGTCCAGGACAGCGGCGTCCTTCAGGCGTCGGGTTCCTGGCGTAGGTCGATGAAGCAGCGCAGCCGTACGCCGGGCTCGCCGGGTTCCCTCGTGGTCCGGTCGGCGGGGGCGATGGCGTGGTGCGTGGCGAGGAGGTTCTGGACGGCGAAGGCGGTGGCGTCGTCGGCGGCCGCGACGTCCACCACGGCCAGGCCGGGCAGGGCGATGTGTGCGTCATGGATGGGTCTCATGCCTGGCACGACGTGCCGGCGTCCGTGGAGGTTCGGGTGCCGGGA
>NZ_JBIAQL010000067.1:0-3346 GCF_042889045.1 Streptomyces sp. NPDC002701 | reverse complement strand
GCCACCACAGCCGCCTCCGTGAGGAAACCGGTCGCGTGCGTGGCCCAGTCCTGCTGGGTGTTCTCGGGGCGGGAGTAGACGGCGACCGTACGGCGTTCCGCGGTGCGCGGTCCGACGATCACGCGGATCTGGGCGCCGCCCCGCTCGGGCAGCACCAGCGGTGCCGCCAGGGTCAGTTCGTCGAGGGTGGCGCAGTCCACGGCCTCGCCGGCCGCCAGGGCCAGTTCGACGAGGACGGCACCGGGCAGCAGGACCCGGCCGAGCACCATGTGGTCGGCGAGCCACGGCTGCGCCTCCACCGACAGCCTGCCCGTCAGCACCACACCACCGGAGTCCGGCAACGACACCACCGCACCCAGCAACGGGTGATCCGCCGCGTCGAGTCCGGCGCCACCGGCCGCGGCGGGGGCTCCGTCGGTCGCGGTCAGCCAGTAGCGCTGCCGCTGGAAGGCGTACGTGGGCAGGTCGACGGCACGGGCACCGGTCCCGGCGAAGAAGCCGGACCAGTCGACGGCCGTCCCCGCGGTGTGCAGCTGGGCGACGGCGGTGAGGAGTGCCTCCGTCTCGTCGCGGCCCTTGCGGGCCGTCGGCACGAGCAGGACGGCGGCGTCCTCCTCGCCGTCGAAGCAGGTGCGGGCCATGCCGGTCAGGACCGCCTCGGGGCCGATCTCGACGCAGCGGTCCACTCCTGCGTCACGCAGGGCGCGGATGCCGTCGGCGAAGCGGACGGTTTCCCGGACGTGGGTCACCCAGTAGTCCGGGGTGGCCAGTTCGCCGGCTCCGGCGATCCGGCCGGTCACGTTCGAGACCACCGGAAGCCTCGGCTCGCCGTACGACAGCCCCGACACCACCTCGCGGAACTCCGCGAGCATCGGCTCCATCAACGGCGAGTGGAACGCATGCGACACACGGAGCCGGCTGACCCGGCGTCCCCGCGCACGGAACAGTTCGGCGACCGTCTCGACCGCCCCTTCGGCTCCCGAGATCACCACCGACGACGGGCCGTTGACGGCGGCGACCGACAGGTCCTCCGCGGCCGCGAGGTGTTCCCGCACCTCCGCCTCGGTGGCCTCCACCGCCACCATCGCACCACCCTCGGGCAACGCCTGCATCAACCGACCACGCGCCGCCACCAAGGCACAGGCGTCGCCGAGCGAGAGCACCCCGGCGACATGGGCCGCCGCGATCTCACCGATGGAGTGGCCGGCCACGAAGTCGGGGGTGATGCCCCAGGACGCGAGCAGCCGGTACAGAGCCACCTCGACGGCGAACAGTCCGGCCTGCGCGTACGCGGTGCCGTCGAGGACCGACTCCTCCCGGCCCCACACCACTTCGCGCAGCGGACGCTCCAGGTGCTCGTCCAGGCCCGCGCACACCGCGTCGAAGGTGTCGGCGAAGGCGGGGAAGTCCTCGTACAGCCCACGGCCCATGCCGAGGCGCTGTGAACCCTGGCCGGAGAACAGGAACGCGGTGGTGCCGACGGAGCGGGCTTCTCCGGTGACCACGCCGGGGGCGGTCCCGCCCTCGGCAAGGGTCCGCAGGCCGGCCAGGAGTTCGTCACGGCCGGTGCCGAGCACCATCGCGCGGGACTCCAGTGCGGTACGGGCTGTGGCCAGCGCGTACGCCGTGTCGAGCGCATGCTCGTCGGGCCGCGCCGCGAGGTGCTCCAGCAGCCGGGCGGCCTGGGCACGAAGGGCCTCGGGGCTCGCCGCGGTCACCGTCCACGGCAGGACGGCGGGAGTCCGGCGCTCGGTGGGGCTCCGACGCTCGGTGGGAGTCCGGCGCTCGGCCGTGGGGGTGCGGCGCTCAGCCGTGGACCGCGGTTCGTCGGCGGGCTGCGGTTCGTCGGCGGGCCGCGGTTCGTCGGCGGGCCGCGGTTCGTCGGCGGGCCGCGGTTCAGCCGTGGCCGGGGCGGGGCCCTGTTCCAGCACGACGTGCGCGTTGGTGCCGCTGAGGCCGAAGGCGGAGACGCTCGCCCGGCGCGGGCGGCCGGTGACCGGCCACGCCCGCTCCTCCGTGACCAGTTCCGCGCGGCCCTCGGTCCAGTCGACGTGCGGCGAGGGACGGTCGACGTGCAGGGTGCGAGGCACCGTGCCGTGTTCCATCGCCATGACCATCTTGATGACGCCCGCGACACCGGCGGCGGCCTGCGCGTGCCCGATGTTCGACTTGATCGAGCCGAGCAGCAGCGGCCGGTCCTCGGGCCGGTCCTGCCCGTACGTGGCCAGCAGGGCCTGCGCCTCGATCGGATCACCGAGCGTGGTGCCCGTGCCGTGGGCCTCCACCACGTCCACCTCGGACGCGGCGAGCCCGGCGCCCTGCAGTGCCTGGCGGATCACCCGCTGCTGGGAGGGGCCGTTGGGCGCGGTGAAGCCGTTGGAGGCACCGTCCTGGTTGACGGCCGTGCCCTTGACGACGGCGAGCACCCGGTGTCCGTTGCGCACCGCGTCCGACAGCCGTTCCACGAGGAGTACGCCGACGCCCTCGGACCAGCCGACGCCGTCCGCCGCGCCCGCGAACGCCTTGCAGCGGCCGTCGACGGAGAGGCCGCGCTGACGGCTGAACTCGACGAACATGCCGGGCGTCGACATCACGGTGGCGCCGCCGGCCACGGCGAGCGAGCACTCGCCCGACCGCAGTGCCTGCACGGCGAGATGCAGCGCGACGAGGGAGGAGGAGCAGGCGGTGTCGACGGTGACGGCCGGTCCTTCCCAGCCGTAGGTGTACGACAGCCGGCCGGACACCACGCTGCCCCCGGCGGTGCCGGACGGCGAGACGTTGAGCGCGTAGTCGTGGTACATCACGCCGGCGAAGACGCCGGTCCTGCTGCCCCTGAGCGTGGCCGGGTCGATGCCCGCCCGCTCCAGCGCCTCCCACGAGGTCTCGAGGAGCAGGCGCTGCTGCGGGTCCATGTAGAGGGCTTCGCGGGGCGAGATGCCGAAGAACCCGGGGTCGAACTGGGCCGCGTCGTGCAGGAAACTGCCGCGGCGCGTGTAGCTCTTGCCCTCCTTGCCCGGCTCCGGGTCGTAGAGGCCCTCCACGTCCCAGCCCCGGTCGACCGGGAGGTCGGAGACGGTGTCCGCGCCGTCCATGACCAGGCGCCACAGCTCCTCGGGAGTGGTCACACCGCCCGGATAACGGCAGGCCATGCCGACGATGGCGATGGGCTCGTCGTCGGCGGGGGCCCCGACGCCCGTACGGACCGGCTCGGCCGACCACGCGGACTCCCCGCCGATCCGCGACGCGATGTACTCGGTGACGGCGAGGGCGTTGGGGTGGTCGAAGACCAGCGTGGCGGGCAGGCGCAGCCCGGTCAGGGTGTTGAGCTGGTTCCGCAGTTCGGTGG
>NZ_JBIAQL010000066.1:0-3918 GCF_042889045.1 Streptomyces sp. NPDC002701 | reverse complement strand
GCGCGCGGTCTGCACCGCAGACACGACGCGACGACGCTACGCGTCGTTACCATCGCTTCGCGATGGAGCATTGCGCTCCGCGCAATGCGGCGGAACTCCGTTCCGCCTATCCGGAGTCGCTCCGCGATCCGGACCGATCCGACTGACGCCGAATCGGCCCCTGAATCAGCCTGATCCGCAGTCTCGTACAGGGAGCTGACGCACCCTCCGGGCGCGTCAGGAAAGCGGCTGGCGATAGGGCGATGATGTCGGCCTCCTCCACCTCTATGGACCTGCCTCTCTTTCGGATGCGTCGATCTGATGTGTCGGATAAATTTTGGAATAATGGACAAGTGCCCATCCTGGCGCTACTTACTATCCCGCGTCGTCTGAGGACCCGGGCGGGAACCTCTCTCTGATAGCACGTCAATGTCCTGCCTAAGACTGGCTTCCATTCGACTTTGGTTCGCCTGAGCTCCCCTCCAAAACCACAATCTGACCTCTCCTCAGCCCTCCCCATCCCAAGTGAATTGATGCGTGCAGAGCCCACGCCGAGCGTGGGCGATCCAACGCCCCGGTAGCTCCAGACGGCGCCAGAAAGCCGTACAGGCACCAACCCGGCCCGGGCCACCCACCGGCCTAGCGTGGCGGCGGAGCCGACGTGCAGCAGGACACCAGCCGCGCCCGATCCCTGATGCCGCCGCGCCGACCACGCCCGCCCCGCCCCCCTTCTCTTCTCCATTCGGGCAGGGAGTAACGGCAGCAGAGGGGATGTCAGCAGGCGACCACGCGCAGGCGCATGGGCTGAGCAGAGGTAATGGCCGAGATGTGGGATGTGTTCAGCATGAGTTGGCGCAGGAGGAGGCGCAGGAGTAAGCGCGCTGTTTGATGCGCGAGTTGTCAGAGGGTGACGCTCGATCAGGTTGCGTTTTGCCTGCTCGCAGGGGTTGTGATCATGCCGTCACAGTATCTAGTATCGAATTAGCAAGTTGTTCCGGGTGACGCCGGAGCGACCACGCCGAACACGAAGGGAAGCCCCGCAATGGAGGCAGCGTCAGCAGTGCAGCTGATCAATCAGCTGATCTACAAGCCGGGTTGGACGGTCGACGCCGACGACCACACGCACCGGTTTGAGGGCACGGTGAAGGTGAGGTTCACATTCCCCGCCCACCGGTCGGAGCGGAATTTGGCACCGGAAGGATACCCGGAGAAGATCACCACTTACGCAGAATTCCCCATCGTTGTCGCCGACTGTGACGATGTGGAACTTTACCGCCGAGTTCTCGGCAAGATCATGGAAATTGAGCTGCACGAGGCTCGTGAATTCCTCCGTGTGCCGCCCACGTATTGGGCCCCGTTCCA
Source organism: Streptomyces sp. NPDC002701 (assembly GCF_042889045.1). Classification (NCBI taxonomy): domain Bacteria; kingdom Bacillati; phylum Actinomycetota; class Actinomycetes; order Kitasatosporales; family Streptomycetaceae; genus Streptomyces; species Streptomyces sp. NPDC002701. Next base: position 2,577 of record NZ_JBIAQL010000066.1, on the reverse strand, counting down.
CCCTCACCGCGTAGACGGCATGAAGCGTTGGGGTGACTCCCCCGGAGATCTGCTCTACGGGATTTCCTGACAGACGCTCCCGGACGGGGGCCGCATCTCATCTGCGCCCCCGTTCGGGAGACCAGGCCCCAAACCCCCGATCCCGCATCCAGTCAGCGAGGAAGTCATGAACCCGAACGTCGTCATCCTTCTTGTCGCCGTAGTGGCTTGCTACGCGTACAGCAAGGGCCGCGCCCGAGGCCAGAGCGAGAACATCGCGAAGGCGGTTGCGCGGTTCTTCGAGAAGAAGTGACCACGCCCTAGGAGGGTGTTGGGTGTCCACGCGTGGACACCCAACACCAGGCCGCGCCGGGGCCGGCCAGGCCATCGGGGCAGCCGCCGGCCCGCCGGGGCCGAGGCCCCGGGGGCGGGCACCAGCCGCCCCCTCCCTCAAGGGCATGCCCATGCGCCGCCGTCCGAAGACTGCCCAACACAGGGGGTACCGCGACCGCCCACCGCCCCGCATGCGAGCGACTCGCAGGGCTTGCATTCCCGGGTATTTTTATCTAGTATCGAAATATGCCGGGTGACGCCGGTGGAACGCCGAACAACACGAAGGGAGCCCTTGTGGCTCACGAGACCAGCCAGATCACCGCGCACGCCGCGGTGACAGACACCCGCAACGCATCCTTTGAGGACCTGGCACAGATCCTGGAGTGGGACCAGGAGGCCAAGGTCGACATGGTGGCCCCTGCCTCCGCCATCACCTCAGTTGGCGGCAACCTCACCGTGACCGGCGTGGATCCGGTACTGACGCCCAGCGGCGTGACAAGCGCTGATGGCGCCTACCGTCCCACCGCCGTAGCCGACGAGGGAATTGCCGACAAGCTGAAGATCCCTACCGCCTACCTGCGCCGCATGCGCGCCGAAGCGGTCGCCCTGTACGACCTCAACGTCAATGGCTGGCTCCAGAGGGACCCCACCCGCCGCTTCCTGCTTCGCGCGTTCAAGGGCGAACCGGGCGTACTGCGTGCGTGGCTCTCCGACGGCTACAAGATCATTGACCATCTGGACATGCTCACCGCCGTACTGGCGGGCATCCGGGAGTCGGGGCACCCCGTGAATATCACGGGCGCCGACCTCACGGAACGGCGCATGATCGTTCGCGTGGAGTCCGAGCACGTCGCAGCGTTTGCCCCCGAGCTGCTGCGCGGGTACCGGTCGCCGTTCACCGGACAGACGGGCGATCAGTTGCCCGTCGTCTCGGCCGGGTTCGTTCTCACCAACAGCGAGGTAGGCAGCGGCAAGTACGCGATCACACCCCGCATCGTCGCGCGGGTGTGCGGCAACGGTATGACGATCACGAAGGACGCGTTCGGCAAGGTGCACCTCGGTGCACGGATGAGCGAGGGGATCGTCGAGTTCTCGAAGGACACCCAAGAGAAGAATCTCGCGCTGATCACGGCTCAGACCCGTGACGCCGTCGCAACGTTCATGAACCGCGACTACGTCGAGCGGAAGCTGGCCGACATCCAGCGGGAGGCAGGCCGCGAGGTCACCAGCCCGGCCGAGACCGTGGAACTGGTGGCAAAGCAGCTGCGATTCTCCGACAGCGTGCGCGACTCCGTGTTTAACCATTTCATTAAGGGTGGTCAGACCACGGCAGGCGGGATCATGCAGGCCATCACCGCTACCGCGCAGACCCTCGACGACGGGGATGCGGCCTACGAGCTGGAGACGCAGGCCCTTTCCGCCCTGGCCATCGCCGCAGCAGCGTAGCCGTCAGCAAGCCCCGGCGGGAGCGCGGCGGCCTCCCGCTCCCGCCGGAACGGCAGTCCGTGAGCGGCACTCGGATGCCGCTCACAAACGTCCCAGCCGGAATCGGCAGGGCTTGACTTTGAAGCCTTTATTATCTAGTATCGAATATAGAAGTTGAGGAGTGACTCCCTCAACGGTCGCCGAAACAACACGAGGGGAAACGCCTGATGGGCGCCAAGAACCTTTCATCCAGGCAGGCCCGGGAACGCCTGGCTCCGGTCACCGCGCACGCCGTGGCCACCGTGACCGATCTGATGCAGACGGCAGGTCCCGGACGGCACGTGATCACCACAGTTGTCCGTCCGAGGAACGCAGAGCCCGTCACCGCCTACGCCTGGTTCGACGTATTCGGGGAAGGCACTGACGCTCTCTGGAGCGGCGTGTATGCCGATGCCGCCGCAGTCGCAGAAGTCGTGGCTCTCGCCTTCATCGTCGCCACGGGCAGCGTTGTGCTCGGCACGACGTCGCCGACAGGCGAGGAAACCGTACGCGGCTGGGTGGTCGACGGTCAGACGCTCAGGCCGCTCACGGCAGAGCAGGTCCGCCACGCCTTCCACGAAACGCTGGGTCCGGATACGCCTTCCGTCACCTACCGAACGGCATTCCCGGTTCCGGCATAGCCCCAGTCCAGCGGCCGGTGTCCTCCCCCACACCCGGCCGCTCCCAGGGCCGCCGCCCCGGGATCTCCCGGTACCGGGGGGGGGGGGCCCCCCCACGCCCGCAGGGCCCCCGCAAGAGAAGTAACCCGGCCGGAGCTGGGCCCCGGGCCCCGAGCCCCCC
>NZ_JBIAQL010000065.1:0-4144 GCF_042889045.1 Streptomyces sp. NPDC002701 | reverse complement strand
CGGAGGGCGGTGATCAGCCTGCCGAACTGGCGCGGGGTCAGCCCGGTGAACGGGGCTGTCCAGGAGGGCTCCGAGGCCGTGATCACACCAGACACAGCAAGATCATCTCACCTCTGACCAGCAGTTACGGGACAGGTCTTACGAGCTCGTGCACGACAAGCGGTGAGACGTCGGGCCCGTGATGGTTGATCATGGTCGGGTGGTGGAGAACAGGGCTCGCGCAGTGATCACCAGCAACCGTCGCATCACGGGTCTGACAGGCGATGTGATCGCTGAACTCGTAGCCGAGATAGGCCCGTCGTGGCATGCGCGTCACCAGGCCAAGCTGACCTCCCGGCCGCGGAAGCGGGCCGTGGGCGGGGGACCGAAACACCGCCTGGTGTTTGTCGACCGCTTGCTGGCCACCCTCGTCCATCTTCGCCACGGAGCCACTCACGACATACTGGCCTGCTGGTTCGGCGTTGACCGCTCGACCATCACACGAGCCGTCAACGAGGTGCGGCCCCTGCTCGCCGAGCGGGGCTGCACGGTCAGCCCCGACGTGCGGCTGCGAACCCTGGCCGAGGTCGTCGACCACCTCGGCTCGAGCGGGACGACCGGCATCATCGACGGCACCGAGATCCGCGTCCGGCGGCCCGCCGTCGGGCGCAAGGACCGGGACAGGTTCATCTCCGGCAAGAACAAGCAGAACGCCGTCAAGTCCATGGTGGTGACGGACGGCGAAGGCCGCGTGCTGTGGTGCAGCCCCACTCGTCCCGCGAGCTGTGCGGACATCACCCACGCCCGCCAGTTGGGGCTGGTCACGCTCCTGGCCGACGCGCCCGCGCTTGAGATCCTCGCCGACGCCGGCTACCAGGGCCTGGGCGCGCAGACCGGCGGCCGGGTGGTGACGCCCCCGCATCGCAAGTTCAAGAAGAACGCTCCCGACTGGTACGAGGAGATGTACGAGCGTCAGCGCAAGGGGCACTCCTCGCGCCGTATCCGGGTCGAGCACGGCATCGCCCATCTGAAGAACTGGCGGGCCCTGGCCCGCCACCTCGGCCGCCGCGAGCACATGAGCGACACCGTCCAGGCCGTTGCCGGCCTGCTCTCTCACCAGCAGACCGCAGACCTGCACTCGACACGGCAAACGTGAACACAGGCCCCACCGAGGCTTCCGACGTCTCACCGCTTGTCGTGCACCAGCTCGTTAGGGCCCAAAGCTACTCAAAACCGGGGATCGAAAACAGGCACTTACGGACCCACGTGCCTCTCCCCGGTGATCCCGAATACGCAGTCATCGCCGCGTGCGTCCGCTTACCGCCCGACGCGCGATACAGCGCGACGGCATCCTTCCGGAACTCCTCCGCATGCGGAGACTTCCGTCCCACCTGGACATCCCTCCCTGGACCATCAAGATCCATTGTCAGGGTGTCCACTCCAAAGGATCAGCCTCACCTTGTGTGACCGCCTGTGGTGCTGCAATGGCCGGGCCCGTCGTTCCCATGCTGGCCAAATGTGTAGTTGAGCGGGGCTGGGCCAACGTCCTGGCCGACCGGGAGCCGCCGACCATACCGCTCCTACGAACACAAGGCTGGACACCGGCGATCAGCTGCCGTGGGCTCCGAAGATGGCTCGGCCTTCCGGTTCGATGGCCTTCCGAATCCTCACGTTGATGTTCTCGAGCTGGCGGACTTGCGTCTTCGTCAACGGGTCGAGTACGAGCCGTCGCACTGTTTCGACGTGGCCGGGAGCCGCCTGCACCAGCTTCTTACGCCCGGCCGTGGTGAGGGTAGTGAGGGTGGTGCGACCGTCGGCCGGGTCCGGCCAGCGTCTCAACCAGCCGCGGGTCTCTAGGCGCGCGGCCACCTGTGAGACTCGGGACAGCGAACCGTTAGTCAGAGCGGCCAGGTCGCGCAGCCGAAGGGTCTTCTCGGGAGCATGACTGAGCATGGACAACACCATGTACTCATAGAAGGTCATTTTTGAGTCGGACTGCAGTTGGTTGTCCAGCGCTCCCGGGAGCGTAAGGAATACCGACGCAAGCGCTAGCCAGGCGGCTTGCTCGTCCTCGTCGAGCCAGCGCGGGTCACCTGTCTCAGTCATCAGCCCCTTGTCCTCACTTCCCGCCGTCGTGGTTCGGACCTCTCGGTCCCGTGTCGTCCCGATCATAGGCGCTAGCGCCCTGCCTCTGACGTTGCCGTACCCCCACGTCGAAGGTCGGAATCACTTAACGCGTAAAGTATCAAAACTTGACGTGTTAAGTAAATACTCGTAGCTTGAAGTAAATCGTGCAGCGACAGCGAAGGGATCTCCGATGCGAGCTTCTGTACTGCGGAACGGGTCGATGGTGTACCGCGATGACGTTCCTGAACCCGTGCCTGGCGAGGGTCAGGTTCTTGTCCAGGTCACCGCATGCGGTGTCTGCGGCGGTGACCTGCACTTCGCCGCACGCAGCGCCACGATGGTCGATCTCGCCGCGCGCATGGTGGGCGCTCCGAGCCTGACGGATGGCCTCGACCTGAACCAGGACGTATTCATGGGACATGAGTTCGCGGCTGAAGTCGTTGCTGCCGGACCGAGGACCGATGCGCCGCCTCCTGGTACCCAGGTCACTTCCGTCCCGGCGCTGATGACGGCGTGGGGCATGGAGCCGCACCTCTACTCGAATACGGAGCCTGGCGGGTATGGCGAGCGGATGCTCCTCAGTGCGCCGCTGCTCCTGCCCATCCCCAACGGCCTCGAGCCTCGCCTCGCCACTCTTGCTGAGCCGATGGCCGTCGGTCTGCACGCTGTCAACAAGGCGGACATCGAAGCAGGCACCGGAGCGATCGTCATTGGCTGTGGCCCCGCGGGGCTGGCGGTCGTGGCCGAATTGGCCGCTGCGGGTATTTTTCCCATCGTCGCTTCCGACTTCTCCCCCGCCCGCCGCAAGCTCGGCCGGCTCATGGGAGCACATGAAGTTGTCGACCCTGCCACGGACGACGTCTTCGACGCCTGGCGACGGACGGGAACAGGCACGCCCGTTGTCTTCGAGGCCGTCGGGGTGCCCGGAATGCTCGACAGCATTCTTCAGCAGACGCCGATGGGCACACGAGTCGTTGTCATCGGGGCAGCGATGGAGCCGGACCGCATCACGCCGTACTTCGGAATTGCCAAGGAGGCCGAGTTCCGGTTCGTCCAGGCATACACCCCTGACGAGTTTGCCGAGACCCTCCGCCAGATCGCCGACGGTGAGCTGAACGTGGCCCCGCTGATCACCGCAGAGGTCGGGCTGAAGGACGTGGCATGGGCCTTCGGCAAACTCTCAGAGCCCGAGGAACATTGCAAGATCCTCGTGAGGCCCGGCTCCTGAACTCCGCATATCGGTTCAACCTCCTAGTAGGAGAACACATCATGAAGATCACCTTGTTCGGCACCGGCTTCGTAGGCAGCGCACTGGCACGCGAGCTTGTAGAAGTCGGACACACGGTCACCGCGGTCGCACGGCACCCTGACTCCCTGCTCGCGCCTTCGGTCTCCATCGTTGCCGGCAGTGTCCACGACCCGGCAGTGGTCGCGGACACGACGGCGGGAGCCGAAGTGATTGTGTCCGCGCTGTCGCCCCTTGATGACAACGGCGGACTCCCGGCCAGCACCAGCGTTCTTGCAGTGACCGCTGACAAAATCGGCGCCCGTCTCGGCGTGGTGGGCAGCTCAGCCATTCTGCCGGTCACCCCGGATGGTCCCCGGCACGCCGACACCGCAGGTTTTCCTGACTGGCTCGCCGACCGCGTAACCGCCCACCAGCGGACACTCGACCAGCTGGGAAACACTCCCGACACACTGGACTGGTTCTACCTCGCAGCGCCCGGGGAATTCGGTCCGCATGCCCGCGGCGTTCGAACCGGCCGTTACCGAACGAGTGTGACCGCTCAGGTCAGCGACGCCACCGGCCGGTCGCGGATCGGCGTGGAGGACTACTGCATTGCCTTCGCCGGTGAACTCCAGGTCCCGACCGTCCACCGCGGCTGGCTCACCGTCGGCTACTGAACCGTCGGTCTTCCGACTCGCGCAGGTCCCTTGCCCACTGAGCGACTCTGTCGGGGATCTTGAGATTCCCGGGACGGCGCCGTCGGTGGTTCAGGACACTTCGGATGGTTCGTGTAGTCCTGGCTTCCCGAGG
>NZ_JBIAQL010000064.1:0-4668 GCF_042889045.1 Streptomyces sp. NPDC002701 | reverse complement strand
GTTGCGCCGGGCTGGCGTGTCCTCGTTCGGGATCAGCGGCACCAACGCCCACGTCATCCTCGAACAGCCCGAACCGGTCACCGCGCCGGAGGCCGGTGGGGACGGCATCGCTTCCTTGGCGCCGGGCGTCGTGCCGTGGGCGCTGTCCGGGCGTACGCAGGAGGCACTGCGGGCCCAGGCAGCCAGGCTGCTGGCCCTCGTCGAGGCCGAGCCCGCACTGCGCGCGGTGGACCTGGGCTTCTCCCTCGCCACTCAGCGCTCGCTCTTCGACCACCGCGCGGTGGTGCTGGCGGACGACCGCGAGACCGCGGTACGCGGCCTCGCCGCCGTGTGCGTGGGCGAGCCCGACCCGGCCGCTGTCGTCGGCCGGAACGAGCCGGGCCGTACGGCGTTCCTGTTCTCGGGCCAGGGTTCGCAACGCCTGGGTATGGGCCGTGAGTTGTACGCGCGATTCCCGGTGTTCGCCGAGTCCTTCGACGCGGTGTGTGCCGGGCTGGACGAGCACCTGGACCGTCCGCTGCGGGACGTGGTGTGGGGCGAGGACGAGTCGGTTCTCAACGGCACGGCCTACGCGCAGGCGGGCTTGTTCGCGGTCGAGGTGGCGTTGTTCCGGTTGGTGGAGTCGTGGGGTGTGCGGCCGGAGTTCGTGGCCGGGCATTCGATCGGTGAGGTGGCGGCGGCTCATGTGGCCGGGGTGTTCTCGCTGGCGGACGCCTGTGCCCTGGTCGCGGCGCGTGGTCGGTTGATGCAGGCGTTGCCTGATGGCGGCGCGATGGTGGCGGTGGAGGCCACCGAGGCGGAGGTGCGGGAACACCTCGGATCCGCCGAGGCTGTGTCGGTCGCCGCGGTCAACGGTCCGTCTTCCGTGGTGGTGTCGGGTGTCGAGGCCGCGGTGGAGGGTGTGGCGGAGGTGTTCCGTGGTTTGGGGCGGCGTACGTCCCGGCTGCGGGTGTCGCACGCGTTCCACTCGCCGTTGATGGAGCCGATGCTCGCGGAGTTCCGGGAGGTGGTGGCGGGGCTGTCGTTCGCTGAGCCGGGGCTTGCGGTGGTGTCGAACGTGAGTGGCCGGATCGCGGAGGCCGGTGAACTGGTCACCCCGGACTACTGGGTGAGTCATGTCCGGGAGGCGGTGCGTTTCGACGACGGGGTGCGGGTGCTGGTGGAGCAGGGCGTGTCCCGGTTCCTGGAGCTGGGTCCCGATGGCGTGCTGAGCGGTATGGCGCGCGAGAGCGCGGGTGAGGACGCGGTCCTGGTCCCGCTGCTGCGCAAGGACCGCGAGGAGGTCACCGCCGTCCTGGCGACTCTCGCCCAACTGCACGTGTGCGGCGTCGTCGCCGACTGGGCCGCCGTCCTCGACGGCACCGGCGCCCGTGCCGTCGAACTGCCGACGTACGCCTTCCAGCACGAGTACTTCTGGCCGACGGGTACCGTCGCCGGCACCGGTGACCTCCGGCTGGCCGGCATCGGCGCGGCGGGGCACCCGCTGCTCGGGGCGGCCGTCGAACTGGCCGGTGGCGACGGGCTGGTGTTCACCGGTCGGCTGTCGACGCAGTCGCACCCGTGGCTGGCGGATCACGTGGTCCAGGGCGCCGTGCTGGTGCCGGGCACGGCCCTGCTGGAACTCGCCGTCCGGGCCGCCGACGAAGTGGGCTGCGACGCCGTCGAGGAACTGACCCTGCCCGTACCGCTGGTACTGCCGGAACGCGGCGCCGTACGCATCCAGGTGAGCGTCGGCGAGCCGGACGACTCCGGCCGTCGTACGGTCACGGTGCACTCCCGGAACGACGCCGGGGACGAGCCGCAGCCCTGGACCCTCCACGCCGAGGGCGTGCTGGTGCCGGACGCCGTGACCCCCGACTTCGACGCCTCGGTGTGGCCGCCCCGCGACGCCACACCGGTGGACGTGACCGACTGCTACGAAACGCTCGCCGACGCCGGTCTCCGCTACGGCCCGGCCTTCCGGGGCCTGCGCGCGGCCTGGCGGCGCGGCGACGAGGTATTCGCCGAGGTCGCCCTGGGCGACGAGACGGACGGTGCGCCCTTCGGCCTGCACCCGGCGCTCTTCGACGCGGCCCTGCACGCCTCCTTCGCCTTTGGAGACGACGACGCGCCGGGTGGGGTGCCGTTCGTCTGGGAAGGCGTGTCGCTGCACGCGTCCGGCGCGTCGGTGCTGCGGGTCCGGCTGACCCGGACCGGGGACGACACGCTTGGCGTGCGGTTGGCCGATCCCACCGGGGCGCCCGTCGCCTCCGTGGAGTCCCTGACGGTTCGAGCGGCCACCGGCGGCGTACGTACCGACGACGCCGCCCGGTCGCTCTACCGCGTGGAGTGGGTCGCGGGACGGGACGCCGAGACCGGTGCCGCGGCGGGGCCGGTCGGCGTGCTGGGCTCGGACGGCGCGGGACTTGCGGGGATCACGGGCCTGTCGGGGGACGGGTTCGTGACGTACGCCGGTCTGGAGGAGCTGGCCGGTGTCGACGAGGTGCCCAGTACCGTACTGGCCGACGTCTGCGCTCTCTTCGATGGCGCTGACGTGGTCGATTCCGCACACGGTGCTGCGGCGCGGGCACTGGACCTGGCGCGGTCGTGGCTGGCGGAGGAGCGGTTCGCGGACTCCCGCCTGGTCTTCGTCACCGGGAGCACCGGGGGCACTGCAAGCGCCGGGGGTACTGGAGGTGCTCAGGACACCGAGGGGGCCGCAGGCACTCAGGGCGCTGAGGGTGCCCGCAGGCTGATCGCCGCTCCCGTGCGGGGCCTGGTGCGTTCCGCGTCGTTGGAACACCCCGGACGCTTCGGACTGCTGGACGTGGAGCGCGGTACGGCCGCCGCAGCGGTGCGCGCCGCCCTCGCCGTCCTCACCGCGGACGAGCCGGAGGCCGTCGTACGGGACGGCGACGTACGGGTGCCGCGGCTGGCCCGGACGGTTCCGGCCGACGCCGCCGCGGACCAGCGGACCGAAACCGCACCTGCGGGCCTGCGTGACGGCACCGTGCTGGTGACCGGCGGCACGGGCGGTCTGGGCCGCGTCGTGGCCCGGCACCTGGTGGTCGAACACGGTGCGCGGGACCTGCTGCTGGTGAGCCGGCGCGGTCCGGCGGCCGAGGGCGTCGACGCCCTGAGGGCCGAACTGTCCGACCTGGGCGCCCGTGTCTCGGTCGCCGCGTGCGACCTGGCCGAGCGTACGGCCGTGGACGCCTTGCTGGCCGGACTGCCGGCCGACCGGCCGCTGCGTGCGGTGGTGCACGCGGCCGGTGTGCTGGACGACGGCATGGTCGAGTCGGTCACGTCGGAGCGGTTGGCGGGTGTGCTGCGTCCGAAGGTGGACGCGGCGTGGAACCTGCACGAGGCGACCAGGGACCTCGGCCTCGACGCCTTCGTTCTCTTCTCCTCGGTGGCGGGAACGTTCGGCAGCGCTGGACAGAGTGCCTACGCGGCGGGCAACGTCTTCCTGGACGCGCTCGTGGAGCACCGCCGCGCATTGGCCCTGCCCGCCGCCTCCCTGGTGTGGGGGCCGTGGGCGCAGGACGCGGGGATGACGGAAGGGTTGTCGGAGACGGACCGGCGGCGTATCGCGCGCTCGGGTCTGCCGGCGGTCACGGCGGAGCAGGGGACGGCGCTGTTCGACGCCGCGCTGACCTCCGGTGAGGCGGTCGTCCTGCCCATACGCCTCGACCTGGCCGCGCTGCGCGGCCAGGAGGACGTCCCGCACCTGCTGCGTGGTCTCGTCCGCACCCGCAGGCGTCGTTCGGCGGCCGGGGGAACGGCGGCGACGGCGGGTCTGGTGCAGCGTCTGGAGGCGCTGGGCGCCGAGGAGCGGCGGGAGGTCCTGCTCGATCTGGTGCGGGGTCAGATCGCGGTGGTGCTGGGGCATTCCGGTGCGCAGACCGTGAACCCCGACCGGGCGTTCCAGGACCTGGGCTTCGACTCGCTGACCGCGGTGGAGCTGCGCAACCGGCTGGGCAAGACCACCGGTCTGCGGCTGTCCGCGACCGTCGTCTTCGACTACCCGACGGCCCATGCTCTGGTGGGATATCTGCTGGACGAGTTGTTCGGTGGGGTGGAGTCGGCCGTGGCGGTGTCGGCGTTGCCGTCGGTGGCGGATGATCCGGTGGTCATCGTGGGGATGGCGTGTCGTTATCCGGGTGGGGTGGCTTCGCCGGAGGATCTGTGGCGGGTGGTGTCCGAGGGTGTGGATGCCGTCACCGAGTTTCCGTCGGATCGTGGTTGGGACATCGACACCCTCTACAACCCTGATCGTGGGGTGGCGGGTACGACGTACACGCGGTCGGGTGGTTTCCTGCATGACGCTTCGGAGTTCGATCCTGAGTTCTTCGGGATGAGTCCGCGGGAGGCGGTGGCGACGGACGCGCAGCAGCGGTTGCTGCTGGAGACGACGTGGGAGGCGATCGAGCGGGCCGGGATCGACCCGGTGTCGCTGCGGGGCAGCCAGACCGGTGTCTTCGCCGGCGTCATGTACCACGACTACGCCAACCTGCTGGCCGGTCCCGAGTTCGAGGGTTACCAGGGCAGCGGCAGCGCGGGCAGCGTGGCCTCGGGCCGGGTGTCCTACACGTTCGGGTTCGAGGGCCCGGCAGTGACCGTGGACACGGCGTGCTCGTCGTCCTTGGTGGCGTTGCACTGGGCGGCGCAGGCGTTGCGCTCGGGTGA
>NZ_JBIAQL010000063.1:3574-5009 GCF_042889045.1 Streptomyces sp. NPDC002701 | reverse complement strand
GGTTGTTCGTGGTTTCAGAACCAACACAGTGGACGCGAGCAACTGAGGACAAGCCCTCGGCCTATTAGTACCGGTCAGCTCCACCCCTTACAGGGCTTCCACATCCGGCCTATCAACCCAGTCGTCTACTGGGAGCCTTAACCAATCAAGTTGGTGGGAGTCCTCATCTCGAAGCAGGCTTCCCGCTTAGATGCTTTCAGCGGTTATCCCTCCCGAACGTAGCCAACCAGCCATGCCCTTGGCAGGACAACTGGCACACCAGAGGTTCGTCCGTCCCGGTCCTCTCGTACTAGGGACAGCCCTTCTCAAGACTCCTACGCGCACAGCGGATAGGGACCGAACTGTCTCACGACGTTCTAAACCCAGCTCGCGTACCGCTTTAATGGGCGAACAGCCCAACCCTTGGGACCGACTCCAGCCCCAGGATGCGACGAGCCGACATCGAGGTGCCAAACCATCCCGTCGATATGGACTCTTGGGGAAGATCAGCCTGTTATCCCCGGGGTACCTTTTATCCGTTGAGCGACGGCGCTTCCACAAGCCACCGCCGGATCACTAGTCCCGACTTTCGTCCCTGCTCGACCCGTCGGTCTCACAGTCAAGCTCCCTTGTGCACTTACACTCAACACCTGATTGCCAACCAGGCTGAGGGAACCTTTGGGCGCCTCCGTTACTCTTTAGGAGGCAACCGCCCCAGTTAAACTACCCATCAGACACTGTCCCTGATCCGGATCACGGACCCAGGTTAGACATCCAGCACGACCAGACTGGTATTTCAACGACGACTCCACACGGGCTGGCGCCCGCACTTCACAGTCTCCCAGCTATCCTACACAAGCCGAACCGAACACCAATATCAAACTGTAGTAAAGGTCCCGGGGTCTTTCCGTCCTGCTGCGCGAAACGAGCATCTTTACTCGTAGTGCAATTTCACCGGGCCTATGGTTGAGACAGTCGAGAAGTCGTTACGCCATTCGTGCAGGTCGGAACTTACCCGACAAGGAATTTCGCTACCTTAGGATGGTTATAGTTACCACCGCCGTTTACTGGCGCTTAAGTTCTCAGCTTCGCCAAACCGAAGTTTGACTAACCGGTCCCCTTAACGTTCCAGCACCGGGCAGGCGTCAGTCCGTATACATCGCCTTACGGCTTCGCACGGACCTGTGTTTTTAGTAAACAGTCGCTTCTCGCTGGTCTCTGCGGCCACCCCCAGCTCACCGAGTAAATCGGATCACCAGTGATGGCCCCCCTTCTCCCGAAGTTACGGGGGCATTTTGCCGAGTTCCTTAACCATAGTTCACCCGAACGCCTCGGTATTCTCTACCTGACCACCTGAGTCGGTTTAGGGTACGGGCCGCCATGAAACTCGCTAGAGGCTTTTCTCGACAGCATAGGATCATCCACTTCACCACAATCGGCTCGGCATCAGGTCTCA
>NZ_JBIAQL010000063.1:1682-3474 GCF_042889045.1 Streptomyces sp. NPDC002701 | reverse complement strand
CTACACCCTTACCCCGGGACAACCACCGCCCGGGCTGGACTACCTTCCTGCGTCACCCCATCACTCACCTACTACAGGTCTGGTCCGTCGGCTCCACCACTTTCCATTCCCCGAAGGGTCCGGAACGGCTTCACGGACTTAGCATCGCCTGGTTCAATGTTTGACGCTTCACAGCGGGTACCGGAATATCAACCGGTTATCCATCGACTACGCCTGTCGGCCTCGCCTTAGGTCCCGACTTACCCTGGGCAGATCAGCTTGACCCAGGAACCCTTAGTCAATCGGCGCACACGTTTCTCACGTGTGTATCGCTACTCATGCCTGCATTCTCACTCGTGAACCGTCCACCACTGCCTTCCGGCGCGGCTTCACCCGGCACACGACGCTCCCCTACCCATCCCAACAGGCGTTGGCCCTATTGCTGGAATGACACGACTTCGGCGGTACGCTTGAGCCCCGCTACATTGTCGGCGCGGAATCACTAGACCAGTGAGCTATTACGCACTCTTTCAAGGGTGGCTGCTTCTAAGCCAACCTCCTGGTTGTCTGTGCGACTCCACATCCTTTCCCACTTAGCGTACGCTTAGGGGCCTTAGTCGATGCTCTGGGCTGTTTCCCTCTCGACCATGGAGCTTATCCCCCACAGTCTCACTGCCGCGCTCTCACTTACCGGCATTCGGAGTTTGGCTAAGGTCAGTAACCCGGTAGGGCCCATCGCCTATCCAGTGCTCTACCTCCGGCAAGAAACACACGACGCTGCACCTAAATGCATTTCGGGGAGAACCAGCTATCACGGAGTTTGATTGGCCTTTCACCCCTAACCACAGGTCATCCCCCAGGTTTTCAACCCTGGTGGGTTCGGTCCTCCACGACCTCTTACAGCCGCTTCAACCTGCCCATGGCTAGATCACTCCGCTTCGGGTCTTGAGCGCGCTACTAAACCGCCCTATTCGGACTCGCTTTCGCTACGGCTTCCCCACACGGGTTAACCTCGCAACACACCGCAAACTCGCAGGCTCATTCTTCAAAAGGCACGCAGTCACGACGCAAGGAACAAGTTCCTTGCGCGACGCTCCCACGGCTTGTAGGCACACGGTTTCAGGTACTATTTCACTCCGCTCCCGCGGTACTTTTCACCATTCCCTCACGGTACTATCCGCTATCGGTCACCAGGGAATATTTAGGCTTAGCGGGTGGTCCCGCCAGATTCACACGGGATTTCTCGGGCCCCGTGCTACTTGGGTGTCTCTCAAACGAGCCGTTGATGTTTCGACTACGGGGGTCTTACCCTCTACGCCGGACCTTTCGCATGTCCTTCGCCTACACCAACGGTTTCTGACTCGCCTCACAGCCGGCAGACTGTGAAAGAGAGATCCCACAACCCCGCATGCGCAACCCCTGCCGGGTCTCACACACATACGGTTTGGCCTCATCCGGTTTCGCTCGCCACTACTCCCGGAATCACGGTTGTTTTCTCTTCCTGCGGGTACTGAGATGTTTCACTTCCCCGCGTTCCCTCCACACACCCTATGTGTTCAGATGTGGGTGACAGCCCATGACGACTGCCGGGTTTCCCCATTCGGAAACCCCCGGATCAAAGCCTGGTTGACGGCTCCCCGGGGACTATCGTGGCCTCCCACGTCCTTCATCGGTTCCTGGTACCAAGGCATCCACCGTGCGCCCTTAAAAACTTGGCCACAGATGCTCGCGTCCACTGTGCAGTTCTCAAACAACGACCAACCACCCACCACCCCACCCTTCACAGGCGAGTTCACTGGGGCCGGCACTGAAG
>NZ_JBIAQL010000062.1:0-5661 GCF_042889045.1 Streptomyces sp. NPDC002701 | reverse complement strand
GTTCGCCGACGGGGTCCGTGCCCTCACCGGCGCCGGCGCGAACGCCTTCCTGGAGATCGGCCCCGGCGGCGTCCTCACCGCCCTCGCCCAGCAGAGCCTCGACAGTGCCGCCGAATCCGTGGTCGTACCGGCGCTGCGCAAGGACCGGGACGAGGAGACCGCGCTCCTCACCGCGCTGGCCCAGCTGCACGTGGCCGGTGCGGACGTCGACTGGGCCCCGTGCTTCGAGGGGACCGGTGCGCGTCGTGTCGCGCTGCCGACGTACGCCTTCCACCACGAGCGGTACTGGCCACGGCCGGCCGCCCACACCGGCGACGTCACCGGCGCGGGGCTCCGGCCCGCCGAACACCCGCTGCTCGGCGCCGCCACCGCACTCGCCGCCTCCGAGGGGGTGCTCTTCACCGGGCGCCTCTCCCTCACCACCCACCCCTGGCTCGCGGACCACACCGTCGGCGGCGGCATGGTGCTGTTCCCCGCCACCGGCTTCCTGGAACTGGCCGTGCGCGCCGGTGACGAGGTCGGCTGCGACCGGGTCGAGGAGTTCACCCTCGCCACGCCGCTGCTGCTGCCCCAGGACGGCGCCGTGGTCGTCCAGGTGTGGGCGGGCGCCCCCGACGAGAGCGGCGCCCGCACGGTCAGCCTGTACTCCCGCCCGGCCGACGCCCCCGAGGAGACCTGGACCGAGCACGCCTCCGGTGTCCTCGTCCCTGGTGCCGTCACCCTTCCCTTCGACGCCTCGGTCTGGCCGCCCAAGGGCGCCGTCGCCGTCGACCTGGAGGGCTTCTACGACCGCACCGAGTACGGTCCCGTCTTCCGCACCATCCGGGCCGTCTGGAAGCGCGGCGACGAGGCGTTCGTCGAGGCGGCGCTGCCCTCCCAGGCCGACGACGCCGGCTACTACGGCATGCACCCGGCACTGCTCGACGCCGCCGTCCAGTCCGTGGGCTTCGCCGGCCTGGACGACGAGCACCAACTGCTGCCGTTCCTGTGGGCAGGGGTGTCGCTGCACGCGGGCGGCGCCTCCGTGGTCCGCTTCCGGGTGGCCCGCACCGGCGAGGACTCGGTGTCCATCGCCGCCGCCGACGTCGAAGGCGCCCCCGTCCTGTCGGCCGAGTCGCTGGTGCTCCGGGTGCCCGCCGGGGCGCAGGCCCCCGCCGCCCGCCGTACGGAACTGGACTCCCTGCTGCGCCTGGAGTGGACGGCCGCCCCGGAGAACGGGGACGACGTCCCGGCCGTCCGGCACACCACTGTCCCCGCCCTGGCCCAGGACGGCGCCGCCACCGTCCTGGCCGGCCTCACCGGAGAGGAGGACCTGGTCTGCGTACCGGTCCCCGGCGACGCCACGGCCACCGACGTGCCCGCGGCCACCCATGCGCTCACCGCGCGCGTCCTCGGCCTGGTGCAGGAGTGGCTCGCCCAGGAGAGGTCCGCCGACTCCCGGCTGGTGTTCGTCACGCGTCACGCCGTGCAGGCCGGACCCGGCGACGGGGTCCGGGACCTGCCCGCCGCCGCGGTGTGGGGTCTGGTCCGCGCCGCGCAGTCCGAGAACCCGACCCGGTTCGCGCTCGTCGACCTGGACGACGACGCCCGTACCGAGGACGTCCTGCCGCACCTTCCCGCGCTGCTGGCAGGCGGCGACGCCCAGTTCGCCGTACGCGACGGTGCGGTGCTGGTGGCCCGGCTCGACCGTGCGGTGGCCGGCCCCGGCCTGCTGCCGCCCGCCGAGGGTCCGTGGCGCCTGGACAGCACCGCGCGGGGCAGTCTGGACGCGCTGACCCTGCGCTCCTGCCCCGAGGTGCTGGAGGCACCGGAGGGCCGCCAGGTGCGCATCGAGGTGCGGGCCGCGGGCCTCAACTTCCGTGACGTGCTCAACGCGCTGGGCATGTACCCCGGCGAGGCAGGGCTGCTCGGCGCGGAGGCGGCCGGTGTCGTCACGGCGGCGGGTCCGGAGGTGACCGGCCTCGCGGTCGGTGACCGGGTGATGGGCATGGTGCCCGGCGGTCTGGCCACCGACACGCTGATCGACGAACGCTTCCTCGCCCGCGTGCCCGAGGGCTGGAGCGACGAGGAAGCGGCCTCCGTTCCGCTGGTGTTCCTCACGGCCCACTACGGACTCACCGAACTCGCCGGTCTGTCGGCGGGGGAGCGGGTGCTGATCCACGCCGGTGCGGGTGGTGTGGGGATGGCGGCGGTCCAGCTGGCGCGTCATCTGGGTGCCGAGGTGTTCGCGACGGCGAGCGAGGGCAAGTGGGACACCCTGCGGGGTCTCGGGCTGGACGAGGAGCACATCGCGTCGTCGCGTGATGTGGGCTTCGAGGAGAAGTTCCGTGCGGTCACCGGCGGTCGCGGCATGGATGTCGTACTGAACGCGCTGGCGGGTGAGTTCGTGGACGCGTCGCTGCGGATCACGGCGTCCGGGGGCCGGTTCCTGGAGATGGGCAAGACCGACATCCGTGACCCGGAGTCGGTCGGGGATGTGCGGTACCGGGCCTTCGACCTGGGTGAGGCGGGTCCGGAGCGGACCGGTGAACTGCTGGGCGAGCTGCTGGAGTTGTTCGCCGGGGGTCTGCTGCGGCCGTTGCCGGTGCGGGTGTGGGACGTGCGGCGGGCGCGTGAGGCGTTCCGGTTCATGAGCCAGGCCAAGCACATCGGCAAGCTCGTACTGCGGTTCCCGGCCCGCTGGTCCGGCGACGGCACGGTGCTCGTGACGGGTGGTACCGGTGGTCTGGGCCGGGAACTGGCCCGCCATCTGGTGGCGGCGCGTGGGGTGCGCCGGCTGCTGCTGGTGTCACGCGGTGGTCCGGCGGCGGAGGGCATGGACGCCTTCCGGGCAGAGCTGGAGGCGCTGGGCGCCCATGTGGGCGTACACGCCTGTGATGTGACGGACCGTCCGGCCGTCGCGGAGCTGCTGGCGTCGGTACCGGCGGAGCACCCGCTGACCGCTGTCGTCCACACGGCGGGCGTCCTCGACGACGGGGTGGTGACATCACTGTCGCAGGAGCGGCTGTCGGGTGTGCTGCGGCCGAAGGTGGATGCGGCCTGGCACCTGCACGAGCTGACCCGTGGCCTGGACCTTGCGGCGTTCGTGATGTTCTCCTCGGTGTCCGGGGTGATGGGCAGTGCGGGGCAGGCCAACTACGCGGCGGCCAACGTCTTCATGGACGCCCTGGCCCAGCACCGCGTGGCGCAGGGGCTGCCCGGCCAGTCCCTGGCCTGGGGCGCCTGGGAACAGTCCGCCGGCATGACCGGCACGCTCTCCGACGCGAACGCGCGCCGCATGACGTCCGCCGCGGCACCGCTCACCGTCGAGCAGGGACTCGCCCTGTGGGACGCCGCCACGGTCTCCGACGAGCCGTACCTCGTACCGATCGGCGCCTCCGGCAACAGCAGGATGCCCGGCGAGGTGCCGCCGCTGCTGCGGAACCTGGTGCGCGGCACCCGCCGCGCCGCCGCGACCGCCGTCGGCGGCGCGGGCACCGCCGCGGCCGTCACCCGGCAACTCCTCGACCTGCGTGCGGAAGACCGCCTGCGCTTCGCGGTCAACCTGGTCCGCGCCGAGGCCGCCCCGGTCCTCGGGCACTCCTCGGTCAAGGCCATCGACGCCGACCGCGACTTCCACGACCTCGGCTTCGACTCCCTGACCGCCGTCGAGCTGCGCAACCGCCTGACCACCGTCACCGGTCTGCGGCTCCCGGCGACCCTGGTCTTCGACTACCCCACGCCCACCGTGCTCGCCGAACACCTGGTCTCCGCCCTGCTTGACGAGCAGCGCGCCACCGGCACGACCGCCCCGACCACCGTCGCCGGAGCCGTCGCCGACGACCCGGTCGTCATCGTGGGCATGGCCTGCCGGATGCCCGGCGGCGTCAGTTCCCCCGAGGAACTGTGGCAGCTGGTCCTCGACGGCGGCGAAGGCATCTCCGCCTTCCCCACCGACCGCGGCTGGGACCTGGAGACCCTCCAGCGCGGCGGCGAGGGCGGCCACGGCCGCAGCGCCACCTCCGAGGGCGGCTTCCTCTACGACGTGGCCGACTTCGACGCCGGGTTCTTCGGGATCTCCCCGCGCGAGGCCCTGGCGATGGACCCGCAGCAGCGGCTTCTCCTGGAGACCTCCTGGGAGGCGTTCGAACACGCCGGCATCGACCCCGCCACCGTGCGCGGCAGCCGTACCGGCGTCTTCGTCGGAACCAGCGGCCAGGACTACACGACCCTCGTCATGAACTCCCGCGAGGACGCCGAAGGTCACGCCCCCACCGGCCTGGCCACGAGCGTCACCTCCGGGCGCCTCTCCTACACGTTCGGTCTTGAGGGCCCGGCGGTCACCGTCGACACCGCCTGCTCGTCCTCCCTGGTCGCCCTCCACTGGGCGGCCCACGCGCTGCGCTCCGGCGAGGCCGACCTGGCCCTCGCCGGCGGCGTGACCGTGATGTCCACCGCCATGGGGTACGCGGGCTTCACCCGGCAGGGCGGCCTCGCCCCCGACGGGCGCTGCAAGGCGTTCGCGGACGCCGCCGACGGCACCGGCTGGTCCGAGGGCGTCGGCATGCTCGTCCTGGAACGCCTCTCCGACGCCCGCCGCAACGGCCACCCGGTCCTCGCGGTGCTGCGCGGCTCGGCCGTCAACCAGGACGGCGCCTCCAACGGCCTGACCGCCCCCAACGGGCCGTCCCAGCAGCGCGTCATCCGCCAGGCCCTGGCCAGCGCCGGACTCGGCACCGCGGACGTCGACGCGGTCGAGGCACACGGCACCGGCACCACCCTGGGTGACCCGATCGAGGCGCAGGCCCTCCTGGCCACGTACGGACAGGACCGGCCCGAGGACCGGCCGCTGCTGCTCGGCTCCATCAAGTCGAACATCGGCCACGCCCAGGCCGCCGCCGGTGTCGCGGGCGTCATCAAGACCGTCATGGCGATCCGGCACGGCGTCCTGCCCAAGTCCCTGCACATCGACCGGCCGTCGACCCACGTCGACTGGACCGAGGGCGACGTACGCCTGCTGACCGAGACCACCGAGTGGCCGGAGACCGGCCGTCCGCGCCGCGCCGCCGTGTCGTCCTTCGGCATCAGCGGCACCAACGCGCACACCATCATCGAGCAGGCCCCGGAGACCGACGCGCCGACGGCCGCCGCCGCACCGGTGTCCCTTCCTGCCACCGCCGGGCCGGAGACCGCCCCTGTCGTCGTGCCGTGGCCGGTGTCCGCGAAGTCGCCGGAGGCGCTGGACGCGCAGCTCGCCCGGATCACCTCCGTCACCGACGCCGACCCGCTGGACGTGGGCCTCTCGCTCGCCACGGGCCGCTCGGTCTTCGAGTACCGCGCCGTCCAGCTGGCAGGCGCCGAAGGCGGGCCGGTGGAGGCGGCGCGGGGCCGTGCCGTCGAGCGCCGGCTCGCGGTCCTGTTCTCCGGTCAGGGTTCGCAGCGCGCGGGGATGGGGCGTGAACTGTACGCGCGCTTCCCGGTGTTCGCGGCGGCACTGGACGAGGTGCTCGCGCTGCTGGACCCGCGGCTCGACCGTCCGCTGCGTGAGGTGCTGTTCGCGGAGGAGGGCAGCGAGGGAGCCGCTCTCCTGGACACGACCGGGTACACGCAGCCCGCGCTGTTCGCGATCGAGGTGGCGCTGTACCGGCTGGTGGAGTCGTGGGGTGTGACGCCGGAATTCGT
>NZ_JBIAQL010000061.1:0-6129 GCF_042889045.1 Streptomyces sp. NPDC002701 | reverse complement strand
CGGAGGGCGGTGATCAGCCTGCCGAACTGGCGCGGGGTCAGCCCGGTGAACGGGGCTGTCCAGGAGGGCTCCGAGGCCGTGATCACACCAGACACGGCAAGATCATCTCACCTCTGACCAGCAGTTACGGGACAGGTCTTAGGCATGCGCGATACCCCTATACACAAAAGTCGTGTACTTCACGGGCGTTCAGGGCGTGGCTCCTCGCCCGGATCAGTCTGAACGAATACGTCTCGTGACGAAATGGTCATGGTCTTCTCGCTCGGAAGTCCGGTGTGAGCGTCAACTACGCGGACGAAGTATCCGCTTGGGGGGCCTGCGCTAACTGTCTGTGTATCCGAGTCGAGGCTCCACAGAGGTGATTCCACGGTTCCGGCAAGTGATTCAGTGCCCGACCGGAACCGTATGGCGGCACCTAGAGCGTAACCACCGCCAGCAGCCGTCAGCGCCAGATCGATGGCGGCAGTCATGGGTTGCAGGCTTGCGAAGCGCCGGGTCTCAATCGTGCCTGTGGCTGGTCCATCCGGGCGCTCCTTCACGTGTGCGTCGATGAACTCCACAGCGCGCCAGGCGCGAAGTACCGGGTCTTCGTCTGCGGTCGCATCCTTGGTGGCGCTCCGGATCAGTAGTTTCCTGAGAAGTTCGGCGGACTCGTCGTTCTCCTCGATGGAGATCGGTGATCCGCGGCGCACTCCGTGCCCCAAGCGCTGCAAGCAAGCACACAGCCAGCCTTCAAGGGCATCCGGGCTTGCCGACTGGGATATTCGGAAACGCAAATGTCGAAGTCCGATGTCCCCGGGATCGAGCGCGGTGCTTCCGGCGATCGCGTACACCAGCAGAGACCACCGGTCTTCGACTGTTGAGGGTGTCGACTTGGGAGCCGGCCCAGGCTGAGTTCCGTAGGGAGCAGCAGCACAAAGGGCCATCAATTGGCGAGAGCGACTCTCCGAGGCCGTCCATTTTTCGTTCAACATGGACGGTAGGCTACAACTCGGGGGGCAATGAGCTGTTCCCAGTAACCGTCGGCCACCGTCCGTGAGCGAGCGGCGTGTCGTGCGGTCCGTGGTATCCCCAAGTCCGGGCAGGCGTGAGGCCCCTGGTAGGAACGATCTTGCGACAGAGAGATCCGACCGAGGGGCCTCACATGCCGACCAGTGTCACATACACCGCCGTGCTCGATGTGAAGCGGTCCACCGCCGAGTACCTGGCCGGCCTCCTGCGCGACCACCGGATCGTGACCAGGACCCGCAAGGGGCGACGCGCGCTGGGCTGCTTCAAGCAGGCCGTGCTCGTGCTGCGCTGATTCCTCGACGGCACCCGCCTGGCCCAACTCGCCCGTGACAATGGCCTGTCGACCTCAACTGCATACCGCTACCTCCACGAGGTACTGGCCGTCCTGGCCGCCGGCGCACCGGACCTGTCCACCGCGCTGGAGCGCGCGAAGAGCCGGGCTGACGCATCTGAACCTCGACGGTACGGTCATCCGTACCGACCGCGTCGGCGCCCCCGGGTCCCAACGGCGCAGTCCTCTGGTGGTCCGGAGTCCAGGAGAACTTCACCAGGTAGCGGCCGGTGTCCCGGTCGCCGAACACCCAGCGGTCCCGTCTGGAGTGGCGGAACGCGCCGAAGTACCGGGCCACGACCCAGCGTTTCGACTTGTTCGGGTGCGCCCGCAGTCCCCACCGGTAGGTGAGCCGCCACAGGTAGTGGTCCAAGGAGGAGAATATCTCCTTGGACACCCCGGTGCGGTAGTAGGCCGCCCAGCCCCGGATCACGGGGTTGAGCTTGTTGATCACCGCTTGGGCGTTGGCCCCGTGTAGAGCCTTGACCTCGGCGGCGCGCCTGCTGCGAATGCGCCACACCGCTGCCTTGCTGGGCTTGGTCAGCAGCTTGCCGTTGCGGTAGCGGCGGACGTTGAACCCGAGGAAGTCGAAGCCGTCTACGAGACGGACGACGTGCGTCTTGTCCTCGTTGAAGGCCAGTCCCCTCGGCGTCAGCCACACCGCGAGCTGCTGCTTGACCTGCCGGGCCTGTTCCCCGCTGACGCACAAGGCCACCAGAGCGTCGGCATAGCGGATCACCACGGGGGTGCCCGGCTCCGACTTGCCCGCGTGCCTCATCCCGTCAGGGAAGTACCGGACCCCGGCGGCTTGTTCCAGCCCGTGCAGGGCGACATTCAGTAGCGTGGGGCTGATCACCCCGCCTTGTGGAGCTCCCTCCTCGGTCGGGGTGAGTTGTTCACGCTCGACCACGCCTGTCTTCAGCCACTGCCTGATCTGTTCCCGCGCGGGGAACGTGCCGAGCTGGCGGAGAAGATGGTCGTGGTCGATGCGGTCGAACGCCGCTGCCAGGTCCGCGTCGAGAATCCACCGGCGGTGCGGATTCTTTCCCCCGACCGCGTTGAAGATTGCCTCGATGGCGTCATGGCAGCCACGGCTGGGCCGAAAACCGTACGACTTCGGCTCGAACCGTGCCTCCCACTCGGGTTCCAGCGCGTTGAGGGCCCGCGCCTGGAGAGCGCGATCAATGATCACCGGGATACCGAGCGGGCGCTGTTTCTTCCCTCCTGCCTTGGGGATATACACCCGCCTGACCGGCCGGGCCCTCCACGTGTCGGCGGATCGCTGCATCCAGTCGGCCAGTTCGGCCTTGCCCTGGGGCAGCAGCACCACCTGCCCGTCGATCCCAGCGGTCGTGCGGCCAGCGTTGACCTTGTGACCCGGCGCACGCTGAGCAGCGTGTTGGCGCGGGAGCGGAGCATCAGCTTCTGCAGATCGCGGACCCTTTTCAGGTCCCCTGCCTGCGATGCCGTGAAGATGCGTTGCCGAAGTCGCCGTACGTCGTCTTCGACCTGCTGCCAGTCGACGGCCAGCCAGTCGGTGATCTCGTCCCCAGGTCCGTTCACCGCAGCCTCGGCTGGGGCGTCCAACTTGTCCCTCGGTTCGGGGTGTTCGAGCATCTGGTCTCCACAGACTCACCCGACCCACGTCGGCACCCTTTCGAGTTCGGGCACGTGCCCGTATCCGGCCGGTCATGCAGGGCGATCGGCGGAGGGCCGAACGTGTTGCCCCGTCTTCCCGCTGCCTTTCAGCTGCCGGCGTTCGCTTCTTGGGTCATCCTGTTCCCGCCCGGGGGCTGGGCCTTCCTCGCAGTCGGCTCACCGCTCAGTCGCCTGAGCGGATCCCGTCGGGGTTTCCACGTTCCACACAGTTGAGATAGGATCGGGGTGGGCGCTCTCCATACCCCGGGGACGGTGGTGTCCTCCCGGTCGGCGGTTCGCAGTCCGACCGGCACCCGCCGCTTCTCCGCGGCCAGTCCCTGCACTCCGTTGAAGACTTCCGTCTGGCGGAGCCCAAACGTGACGAGGCATCATCAGGGGTTCACTCGCGTTCACCCGTCCGGTCTTCCCCTTGCCTGTGGCCCCCGGACGGATCGGGAACCCTTAGGCGTCTTCTTCGAGCTCCGCACCCCACTGTTGCCAGTGACGCACGTCGAAGCGGGGACGGGCCTTGGACACTGGCCCGGATCTACACCTTCGACATCAGTCGAACCTCCAATCGGTGCAACCACTCAAACTGTGCGACCTCGTGTCGCACCGAGCCTGCGTTCCCCGGCCTCAGCAGAGCCGCCACGGGCTCCCCGGTGCCTCCCGGTCCGTAGTCGACGAAACCCATGAGCGGGTGGTGACCATAGGTCCGCTTCCAGGTCGGGGCTGCGTCCTCCTTGTCGGAGTGCGCGATCGCCAGTACCCCGTCGAGATCGACGGTCACCATCCCGCCGGTGTCGGGCGCGGCCCGGCCGACCGTTCGCCAGACGCGCTCGCGTGCTTCGGCCCGCGCGGAACGGATCGCCCGCAGGGCCTTCTCCCCGGAGGCCGCGAGGGAGTCGAGCAGGTGGGAGACCGTTGGGTCGGAGGCGACCGGCCCGAACACTGCCGGCTCGGCCCGCAGCATGCCGACATCCGCGAGACAGTCGCCGCCCAACGCGACCGCCAAGGCGACGTCCAGGAGGACCTACCCGGGATCATGAACGGCCCGTGGCTTCCGCCACGGCCCGAGTGCCTCGGATATCGCGGTGTCCAGACCGGCCTTGCGGACCGTCTCCACCAGCAGGACCGAGCCAGCCTGCGAGACCACCTGACGGCCGTCGCCCTGGACCCGGACAGACGGGTATGACCCGGTAGGCTCTCTCACCTGGAAAGTGCTCTTTTCCTCGCAGCCAACAGGACCCTCAGCAAGTCCTATCGTTGCAGGTCAAGGAGGCGTGCCCGAGGCCGACGGCCTTCGTGTAGCCGAGCCCTCGAGCAGCGCATTGCGGAGCCTGGCAGCTGACGAGACGGGACGCCGCAGCCCGCTCCCGCAGGGGGCCGCTGCCATCACTGGCGCCTCCCCAAGCCAGCGGCCTCATCCGCGGGCCGCCGTACAGGAGTTCGTGAAGACAGCGCCTCTGCGGGACACCGCGCAGGGACATGCGTACCGGGTTTCAAACCAAGCAGGAGGATCCCAGCAGTGCTTTGAGGTCGCCGAAAAGCGCCGGGCTCGGTGTGACGCGGTGTCGGTCGAGACGCAGCACCGTTGTCTTCTGTCGGCCTTGGACCTTGATGCGTACTTCGCTGTTGCCGCGATGGTGGCTGAGGATCTCCCCGAGTCGGGTGACCAAGGGCGGGGTCACCCGGTTCTCGAGAATGCTGAGGATCACTGGGGCATCGATGCCTGCGTTCGACAGGTCGGGGACCTGCATCTCCATAGCGACGAGACGGGGGACGTCCTCGCGCTTGTCGAGGCGGCCCTTGACGAACACCACGGCGTCCTCGACGAGTTGCGTGGAGACGAGCTGGTAGGTCGCCGGGAAGAACATGCACTCGATGGAGCCGGCGAGGTCCTCCACCGTGGCGATGGCCCAGGCGTTGCCCTGCTTGGTCATCTTGCGCTGGAGGCCGGAGATGATGCCGCCGATGGTGACGACCGCGCCGTCCGCGTGCTCGCCGCCGGTGAGCTGGGCGATGCCCGCGTCGGCCTTGTCGGAGAGCACGTGCTCCAGGCCGAAGAGGGGGTGGTCGGAGACGTAGAGGCCGAGCATCTCCCGCTCCTGGGCGAGGAGATAGGTCTTGTCCCACTCGTCGGTGGTGAACTCGACGTCGAGTCCGAAGCCCGGCTCGCTGCTGTCGTCCTCGCCCATGCCGCCGAAGAGGTCGAACTGGCCCTCGGCCTCCTTGCGCTTGACCGCGACCACGTTGTCGATCATCGGGTCGAAGTGCGCGGTGAGGCCCTTGCGGGTGTGCCCCATGGAGTCGAAGGCGCCCGCCTTGATCAGCGACTCGGTGGTGCGCTTGTTGCAGGCGACGGCCTCGACCTTGTCGAGGTAGTCGGGGAAGGAGGCGTACTTCCCCTTGGCCTTGCGGCTGCGGATGATCGACTCGACCACGTTCGTACCGACGTTGCGGACGGCGGAGAGACCGAAGAGGATCACGTCGTCGCCCTGGGCGGCGAAGTTGTGCTCGGACTCGTTGACGTTCGGCGGGAGCACCTTGATCTTCATGCGCCGGCACTCGTTGAGGTAGACCGCGGACTTGTCCTTGTCGTCCTTGACCGAGGTGAGCAGCGCGGCCATGTACTCGGCCGGGTAGTTCGCCTTGAGGTAGGCCGTCCAGTAGGAGACCAGGCCGTACGCGGCGGAGTGGGCCTTGTTGAAGGCGTAGCCGGCGAAGGGGACCAGGACGTCCCACAGGGCCTGGATGGCCTCGTCGCTGTAGCCGTTCTTCTGGGCGCCGGCCTGGAAGATGGTGAAGTTCTTCGCCAGTTCGTCGGGCTTCTTCTTGCCCATCACCCGGCGGAGGATGTCGGCCTCGCCGAGGGAGTACCCGGCGATGATCTGGGCGGCCTTCTGCACCTGCTCCTGGTAGACGATCAGGCCGTAGGTGACCGCGAGGACCTCTTCGAGCGGCTCCTCCAGCTCGGGGTGGATCGGGGTGATCTCCTGGCGCTTGTTCTTGCGCTCGGCGTAGTTGATGTGGGAGTTCATGCCCATCGGGCCGGGCCGGTAGAGGGCCGAGACGGCGGAGATGTCCTCGAAGTTGTCGGGCTGCATCTGGCGGAGCAGTGAGCGCATCGGGCCGCCGTCGAACTGGAA
>NZ_JBIAQL010000060.1:0-6752 GCF_042889045.1 Streptomyces sp. NPDC002701 | reverse complement strand
GCGCGCGGTCTGCTCCGCAGACACGACGCGACGCCGCTACGCGGCGTTACCGTGGCTACGCCACGGAGCATTCCACTCCGTGGAATGCGGCGGAACTCCGTCCCGCCTTCCCGGACCGCTCCGCGATCCGGGAAGGGATCAGGCTACGCCTGATCCTCACCCTGTACGTTCCTGCTCCGCAGTCCCATACAGGGTGCTGCCACGCGCTCCGCACGCGGCAGAAAAGCGCTGGCTAGTGGGAAGGGGGGTGGCTGGGCGCATGTCGAGTGCGGGCCGGATCCCGTCAGGTCCGGTTACGGCCGGACGACTCTCGGACACTTCTGAACAGACGGGAGTGCGTCACTTTTGATCCCAGCTTGCTTCTGGGATGATGACCTAATACCTCCCCTCCCGCAGGACGGTGGAAAGACACCGTTCCATGAGAGTCGAGAAATTCGTCACCTTGGAGCCGGGATGGAATCTGGGTTAAGTCAAGACCCCATCCCCGAACACCGAGAATACCAGATCCTGTGACTCAGATGGAATTACGTCCGCATCAAGCTGAGGCAGTCGATAACGTCGTTCGTATTCTTGGTGTTCCGCCCGGTGGCCGTATGCCTCCCGAGGGGTTGAGGACCCAGGTAATTGCCGCTACAGGTTCCGGTAAAACCCTGATTGGCGCTGAGTCGGCGCAGCGGTTGTCGGTTCGGCGTGTGCTGGTGTTGGTGCCGACGTTGGATCTGCTGACGCAGATGGCGCTGGGCGCTCCCGAGAGCTGGTTGTGCTGCGGGTGCTGGAACGGCCGGCCCCCTACCACCCGGTGGCGGATCGAATCTCCCGCCGAGGACTTTCGGCGTACGCCGAAACCGATTGTCGCCGGAACGCGGCCCGGGTGAGTCTTCTCGGCAGGCCCGGCCCACCCGGCCGGACCACCACCGACAGAGACGGGGAACTCACCATGCGTACCTCGCGTTCACTGCGGTTGCTCGGCGCGGCGGCTGGCGGCCTGTCGCCCATGGCACCGGACGTGGCCCACCCGGCCGCCGTGGGCCACGACACCGGCGACAATCCTGACGGGCGGATGTCCCGCGCTGCGCCGGTGTGCGGCGGCAACGTCCTCGACCGTACGAAGCGGTACTGAGCCATGTTCCGATGGAGCAGATGGCGTTCCGTAGCAGTGCTGTGTGCTGTGGTCATGGCCGTGATGACCGCCCTGCTCAGCCCTTCGGCCACCGCGGCAACGAACGCGGCGACGGACGCGGCGTCGTCCGCGCCAGGTGACGCGGCCGGTGTCACCGTGCCGGCCGGTGTGACGGCGGGAGTCGCCGTCTTCGACCGGCAGACTGGCACCTTCACCGAGCAGCTGAACCCGAACATGCAGTTCCGGTCGGCCTCCGTGGTCAAACTGCTGATCGCGCTGGACTACCTCTGGAACCGCGGCCCGGACTACCAGATCCCGTCCGGTGACCAGGCCAAGTGGAACTCCATGCTGCGCAGCAGCGACGACGACGCGGCCAGCGAATTCTGGGTGCGCAACGGCGGGGGCTCGATCGTCACCCGGATGGCCCGTGAGCTGTCCCTCTCCAGCAACACGACCCCGCCGCCGGCCAACCAGGACGGCATGTGGGGCTACACAGCCTTGACGGCCGCGGACACGGTGAAGATCTACCGTTACCTGCTGGACACGGTGCCCGCCCGTGTCCGCGAACTGATCATGGGCAATCTGAAGCAGTCCACACGTTGCTCCGCCACCGACCACTTCGACCAGCACTTCGGTATCGCGGGCGCCTTCAACAAGCCGTGGGCCGTGAAACAGGGCTGGTCGGGTTTCGGCGATATCGAGCAAGGTACGTGCCGCCCCGCCACGTCGGCCCTCAACGGCAAGGGGGCGTCCGTCGACCTGACGAAGCCGGCGCTGCACACGACCGGGACGGTGGGTTCCGGTGACCGCTCCATCGTGGTCGTGTACACCCTGCACGACGTCGGCACCTCGTACGGCAAGGCGTACACCGACCTGGGCAGGCTGACCCGTTCGCTGAACGTTCCCGGTGGCGTACGACCGGCGGGCACGTGGTTCGGCACCTGGAGCTCCGGTGTCAACGTCCGCCCCGAGCCCAACACCACCCGCGACCCGCTGCTCCAGCTCCCCGCCGGGGTCGAGGTGCTGGTCAGCTGCCAGACGCGGGGGGAGACTGTCTCGGTCCCGCCCTACACCAACGAGTGGTGGGCCTACCTGCCTCAGTACGGGGGCTATGTCAGCAACATCTACATGAGCAGTCCGGACAACCAACTGCCCGGCGTCGCGCAGTGCTGAGCAGTGCATCACGGTGCTGCGAAGGGCCTGCGGGAAGAGCCGGGCAGGCACCCGGCGCCTTTCGGTCGAACTCGAGAACCAGTGAGAAAAGGACAGGTGGATGACCAGGACCAGGAAGTATCTCTCCCTTTGGATGGCAGCCCTCGCCCTGACGGCGGGCGGTGTGATCGCCGCCCCTTCGGCCAGTGCCGCTGCCAGCGCCGAGTGCGGAGTTCGGGCAAGCGACGGCCGGCTGTGGTGCGGGAACGGAGCCCCCGCCATTCTGCGCTTGGGCGCCTACCACGAAGCGGACATAACGGGGCAGCTCTATTCCAACTTCAGCTGGTTCGACTGCTGGACCTACGGTGGACTGCACGGCGGCGGCAACACCACCTGGTACCACACCAAGGGTGACTGGACCGCTCCTGGCTACGACGGGTGGGGCTACGTCCCGGCGGACTGGGTCCACACACCGTCCTCGTTCGACGCCGATCCGAGCACACGCGGTCTGCGGCACTGCTGAAAGCAGCACTGCCCAGAGCGGCACTGCCGAGCTTGCCGGACCACTCTTTGATGTCGTCGGTCTCGTCCACGAGACCGGCGGCATCGTCGTCGTGGCCTCCCATGTCGGAGCCCTTCGGGCGCACGACGCGGAGACGATCGAGGCCCTCGCGGATCCACGTCTGCGCAACAGCCGACCCGCTGTCGACGGCGACGGCGAGGACGAGGACGATCTGCTGGACGGTGAGGAGCACGACCAGGACGACGTCGACCCCAAGGCGGCGCGGGTCTCGGAGCGGGCTGCGGGGGTGCTGCGGTCCAGCGAGGAACGCGACCCCGCCGCGCTGACGCGGTCCGTGCAGCTGCGCGTCATCGACCCCGAAGGCGCCTACTGGCTGCGCGGCATCGAGGCCGCGCCGCCACCCGATGGCTGCGCGAGAGCGGCAGCAGCGAGCTGTGGGTGCCGTTCACGTACGTCACCCCGGACGACTGGGGAGCTGTCGGCCCGCACCCGCTCGGGGTGTAGGTGGCAGATCAGCGCCGGTACTACACCGCCGGAACGCTGGAAGCCTCACGGGTCGCGGAGCTGGAAAAGCTGGGCATGGTGTGGTCGGTGCACGCCTCCGCATGGGACGCCGGCCTCGACGTCGCCCACTCCTACGCCGCCGTGCACAGGCACTTCCTCCCGCCGCGACGGTGGTGTGGGACGGGTTCCCGCTCGGGCATGGGTCAAGAACCAGCGCGCCGCGGCCCGGAAGGCAGCGGAGAACGCCGCACGGCGCGCAGCCGGGGAAACGGGCATCCCGTACGCCGGAGAGCTCTCAGAAACCCGCCAGGACGCGCTCGCGGAGGTTGATCCCGGGTGGTGTCCGGCGTGGGAGATCGGATGGCAACGTGCGTATCGGTTGACGCTCGCCCACGCGAAGGTCGGCGGCGCCCTCCCGGCCGCGGCGGGCGAACTGGTCGTCCAAGGCGAAGACCTCGGAACCTGGATCACCACGCAACGGGCGGGGTGGGACCGGCTGATGCCTGCGCAGCAGTACCTGCTGGAGACGCTCGGCATCGAACCACCCGCAGACGGCGAGGTCGTGGTGCCTGTACGGCGCTCCCAGGATGAATGGTGGGCGGTCAACCTTGCCGCCGCCCGCCAGTTCCACGCCCGCCAAGGACACCTACGCCCCGCCCGCAAACACGTCGAAATGATCGACGTGGGCGGTGGTGGGGAGGGTGAGCAGGAGGCCGTGAAGCTGGGGACGTGGCTCGATAACACCCGCAAGCGGGTCGGGAAGCTGAGTGCGGAGCGGCGTGCGCAGTTGGCCGGTCTCGGGCTGGAGTGGGCGGTGTGGGAGGGGAGCGCGTGATGTGGAGTGCGAAGGATGTGGCCCGGGCTACGGTTCGGCGCCAGGGTGAAAGGCTGAGTGCAGCGCAGGTGGCGGGCAAGGTCGCGGAAGCCGAGCGCCGTGAGCGCGAGGCCCGGCGGCAGTTGGACGTGCCCGTCGTCGACCGTGGCCCCTACGACGATGACCCGGAAGACCTCGCCGACCAGTGGATGGCACGGCATACGGAATGGCGGCGCGTGGCCGCTGTGATGGACGACCGGGGCTGGCCCTGCTACAGCCCGGAGCAGGATGTCCAGGGCAGTATGTGGGCGCGGGAGCGCGACGCGCAGCGGGAGCGTGCGCTGGCCCGTCGTGCGGCCTGGCAGAAGGGGCGGCAGGAAGCGTGTGATGAGCTGACGGCGCAGGTGTGGCTGTCTGCCGAGGTGAGTCGTCGGCTGCGGGCGATCGCTGTTCGCACCGGCCTCGAGCCGGAGCAGATTCTCGCCCAGCTCGCCGACCGGGTCCGCATCGACGACGACGGTGCCCTGACGGTCGATGCTTTCACCCCGCGCTGACCGGTGGTGCTGCATGAGAGGAAGGGCGATGTCCTGCATCCGTGTTTCAGACTGCGGATGCAGGACAGTGCTGTCATGAGTCGCCTGACGGCGCGGCTCTGCTGGTTGGGGCATTTCGTCACCGGATGTGCGGCGGTCGTGCCAGGGTCTGTGCTGACGTTTCGCGAGGATGAGAACCGGAGAGACGGCGGGCTTGGAGGCACAGTCCTATGGACGCTGTTGGGCAGAATGCGGGCCGGGACCTGTTCGTCGATCGTCGGATAGCGGTGTCCGCCGTGTTCGAGGGCAGTGCGGACATGGCCGAGGCTCGTGACATGGCCCGGGACTTCCTTGCGTCGTTGCAGGCCGTGCATGGATTGCCGGTGTCGGAGCGGGCGATGGACACGGTACGGCTGGTGGTGTCCGAGCTGGTCACGAACGCCCGCAAGTACGCGCCCGGACCGTGCCTGATGAGCCTGGAGGCCGTCCGGGGGATGGTCGAGGTGCGCGTGTGGGACAGCAGCACCACGCTGCCGTCGGTGCAGGCCCCCGACCCGAACCGGATCGGCCAGCACGGTCTGGAGATCGTGATGGCGCTGTGCCAGAGCTTCACCATCCAGCGGGAACCGGTGGGCAAGCAGATCACCGCGGCCATTGTGCTCGCCGACGACCCCGGCGGCCACGCCGCCGGCCGCCAGGCCATGTGACGTCCAACAGCGCAGCACAGGACGTCGGTGTCTTTGACCCGGGCCAACGGGTGGGCTGGCCGGAGGTCTGCCCGTCGCACCTGGCCGCCGGCCGCTGCCGCTGCCGCTGCCGCTGCTTCTGTCTAAGACCGTGTCCTACGTCGCGCCCACTTCCATCCCAATGCGTGTGTCCGAGCGCGCCGCACGGAGAGGAACTCGCCGACGACAAGTCAGCATGCCGCTTGGGGAGGATGGCTGACGAGCAGCACCCTGAGGCCCAGCCTCTTACGTCTCGTTCGGCGAAGGTCGGCGCGCGATCAAGTTTGTAGCGCTGAATGCGCACAAGTTGCCCGGTTGGAGGGCGGAATCAGCGACCATGGCGGTAGAGGTGTTGCTGAGACAGTGCCCATCGAGGGCGCCATGGTAAGGAGTTGCCGTGCCAAACTTGATTAGACGTCAGGACATCACCGTTGAGGTCGACTTCGGCGGCTGGGCATTACAGGACTGGGATGATACGCAAGTGCCTGTCGCCTTCCCAGGGGGGTTCGAGCGAGGTCCCTTTCTCTTTGCCCGGGATGGCCGCTTGGACTTCACCAGTGCCGGGCACACACATTCTGCCAGCCTCAGCGTTGAGGTCTGGGACGCCGAGCCAGCTATCCCTCCCGGCAACTGGGAAGAGATCGCTGGGGCTAATATCTATTGCTCATCGGGGAAGCTGCGGGCTCGGAGCGTAGCTGGCGGGCCCATGCCCGGCAGCATCGAGTTGTCGGACGGGCCAGGCGCGTGGAGTGTGCGCGTGGTGAGCGCCGGACGTTGTCAGATTGCTGAGCTGGCTGCTCATGGCGTGCCAGAGCGCGTGGAACGGTACACAACACAGTTCTGGCCTGAGACATAGCCCGCGTGGTGCGGGCCGGACGCGTTCTTGCCCGGCCCGCACCATGTCGCACTATGCACATTGGAATGTCAGATTATTTTCACGAGG
The DNA here is from genome assembly GCF_042889045.1 of Streptomyces sp. NPDC002701. Taxonomy (NCBI): domain Bacteria; kingdom Bacillati; phylum Actinomycetota; class Actinomycetes; order Kitasatosporales; family Streptomycetaceae; genus Streptomyces; species Streptomyces sp. NPDC002701. Next base: position 438 of record NZ_JBIAQL010000060.1, on the reverse strand, counting down.
AATCCGTCGTCGGGGCCGTCCACCAGCCTGTTCAGGTCATAAAACTGGCCGAGGAGAATGCCAGCAGCTGAGTTACTTTCGCCGTCGAGGGCCGACACGCTGAAGTTTCTGGGTTCCTGCAAGGGATCGTAGTCTGAGGCAGCACTCCCCTGATACGTCGTTGCGAAGGGAAACTCATCACACTGCTTTCCTCCCTCCGTGTAGGTAACTCCGAAATGACTAACGCAATTCCAGACAGCTCGGCTTCTATTTTTTTGCCTGCGTTCGGTGTCGTGGTAGAGGCGGGTGAGGGGGTCGTCTGCTACCTGGCCGGCCAGCTTCTTAGTCGATAGCGACGGCACAGTGAGCGACTCTGTCGGGGATCTTGAGATTCCCGGGACGGCGCCGTCGGTGGTTCAGGACACTTCGGATGGTTCGTGTAGTCCTGGCTTCCCGAGG
>NZ_JBIAQL010000059.1:0-7164 GCF_042889045.1 Streptomyces sp. NPDC002701 | reverse complement strand
AGACCGCCCATGTGCTGCGGCCGTCACCATCATTGGCGCCACCAAACCCAAACGGGTCAAGCGGTCACCAAAGCCCTAAGTTACCGGTATTGAGGTTAGGACCCATAAGTTGAACCCGGCGCCCATCCGACGCGAGAGCCGGGCTATCGGCCTGCCCCAGTCCGAAGGGACCGTATCGCCCAAACGCGGAGTCCCCGTCAGCAAACTGACGAGGACTCATGAACGATCGATGCTAGGGGCAGCTGTTGGCCCAGATGTGCGAGCTGATCTTGTCGTTCGCGTGCTCGCCGGTGTTGAACACCTCATAGCCGAGGTCGAGATTGCCCCAGGAGTCGCCGACGCTGATGCACATGTTGGGGCCGCTGTACACGTAGTCCCGGTACAGCCGCACGTCGTCGAACGTGGCCACGTATCCGTTGTTCCACACGGACGTGGTCTTGTTGTCCATGTCGGGACAGTCGCTGATGTTCCGGTAGTCCTGCTGGTTGCCGGGCATACCGCACCAGGTACCGGTGAAGTTGAGGTCTACGTAGACATAGACCCTGCCATCGGGCGCGGCTGCCACACGCTGTTGCGACGGCTGCGGTGCCGCCGCCCCTATCGTGGATCCGACGGTGACTCCCTGGGAGAAACCGTCCGGACCGGAGGCCCGGTCGTCCGCGACGCTCGAAGGGGCCGTGGCGACCACCAAGCCGATGGCCGATATGGCCAGCAGTGCATTCCGTAATGCTCTCATTTCACTCCTTGATGGGTTCGTCTCCAGGATCATTTTCGATGATTCTCCTGGAATTGCTTCCGTTCTGCCCGCTACTCCTCGGCGACGATCCGGGCAGCACGGGGCAGCGACTCGGATTCCATCGTGCGCCTTGTCTTGAATTCCGAGGAATATTCTCTTTCGATCGCCACCTTGTACTGCTGGTCAAGGCGACGCGCGAGGGCGCCCAAGCCGCTTTCGGCCGCGCACCTTGCCTCGGAGATCGCCGTCCGCACTTCCTCCGTCCGGCCTCCTCGCTTGTCGGCCCTTCGCAGCGCCGCGCTGCGCGCCTCTTCCGGTATGGAGTAGATGTAACCGTGCTCGCGCATGCATGATGCCCAGGGCCGAGTGGCTTCCTTGAAGCGCCTGTCCTTGAGAACGCGGCCGGTCCGAAGACTTCCGAGGCTGTCGGTAACCTTTTTGACCCTGTACCACGTCCGAAGGTCACCGTAGAGGGCAGACTCGGCCTCCGACACGCAACCCCGGTCACTCCTGCGCAGCACCCCGCCCGTCGGCATCCGCGCCTCCAGCCCGACCGGCTCCGCCCCGTTGAGGGCGGTCAGGGCTGCCGCTCGTTTCTCGGCCGAGAGTTTCGCGAAATAGCGTTGATTGGGATCACTTTGCTTCAAGCGGCCGATGCTTTCAAAAATGTCACTTCCGTAGCCGTGGCGGCGCGCCCATTGCTCGTCGGTGAGGACGTAGGGAAATTCGATGACGTCGGGAAGCGTGCTTTTGTCAGGCGTGGGCCATGTCTTGAAGCCGTACCGATCCATGCACCTCTGGATCAGCAGTTGTTCCGCTTTGTGGAGTTTTCCTTGATCGGCGGTGGAAATCTCCCGAGTGGCGCTTCCCGCAACCGCCGCAGGTGCTGCGCTATTGCCGGAACAACCTGAGCACCAGAGGCAGACGGACATGATCGCCAAGAGCAAAGGGAAACTCTTCCGCCCGCGGTCCTGCGTTCGCATGTGCCTGCCCTTTCGGAAGCTCGGCCGACCGGCCGATTGCCGCTCCAGGCTGCAACAGCGCACACGGACCGCACCACAGATTGAAGCCAGGCCTTAAACGGAATCCGTCCGGTGGACGGGGGCTCGCACTTGGACGGGGGCTTGGACGTGGACCAGGGCGTGGGCCGGTGCGTGGACCGGGACCTGAGAAGCGCCGCCGAGGAGAGCCAGCCCGGCGGAGGTGGCGATGTGCAGGACGTACTTGCGGCGCCGCACGCTCAGTAGCAGGCCGGCCCGGCGCAGCACCGCGGTGTGCTGGCTCACGGCCGACCCGGAGACGCCCAACCGTTTCGCGAGTTCACCGGTGGTACGGCCAGAGACGACGTCCTCCAGAATGGCGGCCCGGGTACGCCCCATCAGATCGCCGAGACTCCCGTCGGCGGACGCGGCGCCGGTCTTCTGGGACCAGCCGAGAAGGTGCTGAATCGGATAGGCGAGAACGGGCGTCCGGCCAGGAGAAGGTGTAGCAAGCATGACCGGTCTGCGAGAGCAGAAGAAGGACGGCTGAAGCAGCAGCCCTCGCCCATCGAGCCGCAGGTCACGGTCGACCGGGTACTCGATCTCCAGTACGGGCGGTCGCCAACGCATGATGGGCTCGAAACTTTTCAGCAGTCCCTCGACGCCACCTGCCAGTGCCGCCCGGCCGCGCAGGGCGCAGTCCGCGCTCACCTGCGCGCACAAGTGCGGCCAGAACTCGGCTAGCGCTCGCCGGTAGTAGCCGTGCAGGGCAGTGCCCAAGCGGTGCAATGCGTCGGACTTCCCCTGCGCCAATACCCGTAGTTCCGTCGCCGGCGGCTGCCGTAGGGCGGGCGAGGCGGCGAGCGTCGCCAGGTCGACACGCAGGGTGGACCGTGGCGTGCGAAGCACGGTCTCGACCGCGCTCCCGATGTCGGTGTAACCACCGGAGTCGGGCGTGAGGAAGTCCGGCGAGTAGCCCCTGGGCGGTAGGAGAGCGGTGAGCAGCCTGCGGCCTTCCGGCGCCAGGCGCGGACGGACCCGGCGACGCCACTGGCCGAACACCAGAGGATCGCCCCTGCTCATCAGCATCTGATAGCTGTTGGCGACTTCCCACAAGGGGTCAGGGCTGTCTGCGATACGCAGACGGGCGACGTCCCTGGCAGTGAAGTGCACACGCATCATCGGGGTCTCCGAACGCGGTTGGCATTCCTGTGGGGGTTACGCCACCGACAGTGACCAGAGTGGGCTGCGTGGACAAGACGGTAACCGGCCGCTGTGAATCGCCTGCTTGTTCGGATGGCTGACCTTCACCACCACACAGCCCGGCGACGGTCGGTCAGTCTCGCATGAGGCGACCCCGGTGGCGTGGACACTCTGACAATGGATCTTGCAGATCCGAGGAAGGGTGTCCTGGTGGGACGGAAGTCTCCGTATCCGGCGGAGTTCAGGAACGATGCCGTCGCGCTGTACCGCGCGGCGGGTGGGAAGCGCACGTATGCGGCGGTGGCGGCGGACGTCGGGGTGACCGGCGAGACACTGCGCAGTTGGGTGCGCCAGGCCGACGAGCACGCGGGCGGGGACCAGGGCCGCGACGAGCCGGTCGCCGAGGGCAGGGATGAAGAACTGGCGAGGCTGCGGGCGGAGAACGGCCGGCTGCGCAAAGCGGAGAAGGAGTGGGAACTTGAACGGGAGATTCTGCGCCGGGCGGCCCAATATTTTGCGAAGGAGATGAGGGCATGACCCCGCTGGGGCTTCATCTCCGACAACCGGGGCGACTTCGGCGTGCAGCGGATATGCCGGGTGCTTCAGGTCTCGCGCTCGGGCTTCTATCGGTGGATCGCCAGCGCGCAGGCCCGGCAGATGCGGCAGGCCGACGACGATGCCCTGACCGCGGAAATCCGCGAGATCCACACCGCCCACAAGGGAACGTACGGAGTGCGGCCTGTCCATGCTGAGCTGCGGGGCTTCGGACACACGGTGAACCGCAAGCGCGTCGAGCGGCTCATGCGTAAGCACGGCCTGGAGGGCCTCCATCTGCGGCGCCGTAAACGCACCACGGTCCCGGACCGCCTCGCACCGCCTGTCCCGGACCTCGTCCGACGTGACTTCTCCGCCGGGCGGCTGGACGAGAAGTGGTGCGGTGACATCACGTATGTGCAGGTCGGCGGGTCGTGGCTGTATCTCGCCTGCGTCCTGGACGTCTGCTCACGCCGGGTGCTCGGCTACTCGATGGCCACCCATATGCGGGCCGAGCTGGTCATCGACGCCCTCAAGATGGCGGTGGCGGCCCGCGGCGGCAACGTGGACGGCGTGATCTTTCATGCGGACAGAGGCTCGCAGGACACCGCTGCCGCGTTGGCACAGGTCTGCGGCGGTTTCGGGATCCGCAGGAGTATGGGCCGGGTCGGCTCGAGTTACGACAACGCCCTCGCAGAGTCGTTCTGGCAGGGGCTCAAGAGGGAGACGATGCACCAAAGGCTGTTCTCGACGGTGCGTCACGCGAGGCTGGAAATCTTCCAGTGGCTGACCTACTACAACGCCCGCAGGCGCCACAGTGCCCCCAACTACCTCTCACCCATGGAGTTCGAACAGCAGCATCTGCGAGCGGCTAAGAGGTCGTTTTCATCTACATACCGCCGAAAAGCCCCCGTCCCACGCTTGCTGCGGCCCGGTCGCGCTGCGGCCTGTGCTCGGGGGCCGCGGCCGGGACATGGTGTGCCGCACCGCGGCGAGAGACGTCATGGGACCCCCCGTGAGTCGGACATCCGGCGCCCCGGATCGGTGACGCCGTATGCATGACCTATGAGCCCGCTGTGAGGTTGCCCTGCCTTTCCGCCGACAACGCGAACGCCGGCAACACCACCGCGCGACAGCGCCGACACCGACGCCCGACCCCCACGGCCGACAACCCGAACCGGCCCCGCTCCCGAAGCTGATGGCCCTGGAGAAGGCCGGCCTGCTCGGCAGGACCGAGGGGCGCCACGGCGCCGAAGGCCCGCTCGCCCTGCACGAGCCCGAGGACCTCCACGCCCTCGACTATCTGAACGAGTACGGAGAGTTCCACGCCAGTTCCGCATCCTGGAGGGGCCACGACATGGCCCCTCCGAGGGACCCGGACGCCGTCCTCGCTCTGACAGACGGTGAGGCAGATGACAGGGAACATGCGGACTCCGGAACGAAGGCGCGTGGGTGGGTAGAACCTGCCACTTCGGTACCTCGATCAGGCGTCGGCGAGCAGCCCGCGCTTACGGGCCACCCGGGCGGCGGCCTCACAACGCTCGGGTGGCCGTTGCCGACTCCTGTGGTACCCCGGATGGTTACAGGAGCCGCTCGGCGCGGGGCACCGCAGTAGCGACCGTGCCTACGGCCGAGGTATCCAGCGACAGCACGGCCACGACACGCTGTAGATCCTCGACGAACTGGGGCGGGTGGTAGGGGGTCAGCACCACACCCGTCCCGGTAGCTAGCTGGATGGTCCGCGGCGCCGGCCCTCCGTAGCGTTCCGGCCATGGAGATCACAAAGAGTGCGCGGTGGGGCCGGTCCGGACGGTGGCGTGCGGGGCTGGCCGTGGCCGGGGCCGCCGCAATCGGGACCGCTTCGCTTCTCGGGCCGGGCACCACGGCCGAGGCCATGGGCGCCGGCGGCAGGGACGCGCGGTCGCGGCTGCAGCGGGACGCGGACGCGGTACGGGACACGGGAGCCACCGGGCTGACGGTGCTCGCCCGGGACGCGGCCGGGCGCGAGACGCGGGCCCGGTCCGGCACCGCGAGCCTGAAGGACGGGGGCCGGGTGCCCTTCGACGCCTACTACCGCATCGGCAGCGACACCAAGACCTTCACGGCCGTGGCCGCGCTCCAACTCATCGGCGAGGGGACGCTGAGCCTGGACGACACCGTTGAGCAGTGGCTGCCCGGGGTGGTCGTTGGCAACGGTAACGACGGCAGCCGCATCACCCTGCGCAACCTGCTCCAGCACACCAGCGGCCTGGCCAATTACACGGACATCGTCTTCGAGGACCCGACGGAGCTGACGCCCGAGCGCTTCCACGCACAGCGGTTCCGCTCGCAGACCCCCGAGGAGCAGGTCGCTGTGGCGATGGAGCACGCCCCCGGCTGGCTGCCGGACGCGGACGATCCGGGCGCCGAGACGCAGTGGGCGTACTCCAACACCAACTACGTGCTGCTCGGGATGGTCATCGAGAAGGCCACTGGCAACCCCTGGGCGCAGGAGGTGCATGACCGGATCATCGAGCCGCTGGGGCTGCGCCGCACGCTGATACCGGGGACCTCGCCGTACGTGCCGATGCCGACGGCCGCCGGGTACACGCAGTTCCCCGGCCGGGACGACCTCACCGACACCACGCTGGCCGTGGGCGGCGGCGCGGACGGCGGCATCATCAGCACCACCCGCGACATGAACATCTTCCTGCGCGCCCTGATGGGCGGCCGGCTGCTGCCGCGGGAGCAGTTGGAGCAGATGCGCACCACCGTCCCGGCGCCCGGCTACGCCACCGACGGCAGGACCCGCTACGGGCTCGGCCTCGCCTGGCGCCCGGCCGAGGGCTGCGGGGGCGGGATCTGGTACCACGGCGGCACGTCCTTCGGCACCGCCTCCGAGACCGCCGTCACGCCCGACGGCCGGGTGTCGGCCGCGGCCACTGTCTTCACCACGCGCTTCGGTGACGAGAAGCGCTTCCTCGATCAGGCGGAGGCCGCGGTCTACCTGCTGGACCGGGCGGTGTGCGGCGTCCGGAAGCGCGGGTGACCAGGGCGCATACTGGCAGAAGACACCGTTTGATTTCTTCGCTAGGAGTCGGGCCGGCGCTGGTGGCGAGGTCGTCCAGCCGCAGCACACGCGGCAGCGTCATCTGTTGCGACAGGAGTTGCGCTGGAGGTTGCGGCAAGGGTTGCGCGGGCCTTGGTGATCGTTGAACGTTTGTGCTGTTCCAGCTCTCCCCCGAGCTGCCCGCCGCCGTCCTCGCCCGCACCCTCGGCATCGACATCACCGTCGCCGTCACATGGCAGCGAGCCGCCGTCGGCGACTGGGGCGCCTGCGCCGCCGACATCGCCACCCGCATCGTGAAGGAGCACCCGTGAACCGTCACCACCGCGCCCCGACCCCCACTCCACGACTCGCCTTCCGGCAGATGACCCCGGACGACCTCGACGATATGGCCGCACTCCTCGGCGACCCGAACGTGATGCGCCACTACACCCGCCCCAAGACCCGGGAGGAGGCACTGGCCTGGATCGATTGGAACCAGCGCCTATACCGGCAAGAAGGGCACGGACTCTGGCTGGTCACCCTGCGGACCACCAGCGAATTCGTCGGCGACTGCGGCCTGACCCCCTAAGAGATCATCTCATTTGGCTAGCTAGACTTGTGGCATGTCGAAGATCGTTGAGCGGCTGGTGCCGGACGAGCTGTGGGAGCTGTTCCAGCGAGTG
>NZ_JBIAQL010000058.1:0-7287 GCF_042889045.1 Streptomyces sp. NPDC002701 | reverse complement strand
CGGCGGGAAGCCGTTCCGCACGAGCGGAACCAGGGGGAGGCCGGCGTACGTGCACGACTCCGCCGAAGGGCGCTGGATCACAGACTCGGACTCTGGACAGACCGGGTGACCGATGAGTAACTTCGACTGACATAGGCTGAGCAAGCGCTTAGACTGTGCCCTACGTGGTGAGGTGGTCGTTGACTTCGGCATGGGGCGGGGTACCTGGAGTTGAATTGTTCCGGACGGGCTGTGGGAGATCGCGAAGCCGCTGATCCCGGCGTCGAGAGTGCGGCCGCAGGGCGGCGGAACGCAGGACACCCCTGATGAGACGCTGTTCGCGGCCATCGTCTACGTCCTGGTCAGCGGCTGCGACTGGCGCCAACTGCCGCCTGCTTCGGCATATCGAAGTCGACCGCCCACCGCCGGTTCCTGATCTGGTCGAGAGTCGGCGTCTGGGGGCGCCTGCACGAAGCGGTCCTGCACCGCCTCGACGACGCCGGCCTCAACGACGTCACCCGCGTAGTGTCGACACCGCCCGCGTCAGGGCTAAAAAAAGGGGGCGAACACAGGTCCGATCCCCGTGGACCGGGGCAGGCCGGGTTCCAAGATGCACGTGCTGTCGGGCGCGAACGGCCTGCGCCTCCTCGTCGGCGTCTCGGCCGGCAACACCCACGACAGCGAAGGACTGCAGCCCATGATCGCCGGTCACCAAACGAGACACGACCCTCACCGCGGCCGGTACTTCAAGCCCCAGCGCCTCCACGCAGACAAAGCCTACGACCGTGCCGACCTGCGCAGGTGGCTCCGATGGAAGCGAATCGGAGTACGCATCGCCCGCAAAGGCATCGAATTCAGCGAGCGATAGGGCGCCGAAGGTGGGTGATCTAGCGCACGATGTCGTGGCTGTCCGGCTACCGCAGACTCAGTCCCCGCTACGAACGCAATCCCCGCAACTACCTAGCATTTCTCGGCCTGGCCGCCGCCCGCTGCTGCTACTAACGACCCGTCCGCCTCACCACATAGGACACGGTCTTAGGCGGTTTCGGCGTGCGTTTTGGAGAGGGTGAGCAGTTCGGGCAGGATCCCGAATCGAGTTCCTGAGCAGCTGGCGGTGCTGTGGAAGTGGGTGGTTGCGGAATGCGGAGAGGCTCGGCGACTCGCGGACGAGCACGACATCGACAAGGGTGGTATCGGTGGGGCTAACGGTTTGTGGTCCCTGCGGTATGCCGACCTTTCAGCGCAAGTGGGCGGCGAGCCACTCAAGAATCAGGGTGGGGCGGCGTTGAAATTCGGCGTACCCGTCCCAGCGTGCGGTGCTGTCGTCAATCCAGTGAAGATACTTGTCGTCGACCGGAAGGTTGTCGAAGATCGTCTGCACGTCGTCGCTGGTGGTGAGAATATCGTTGCGCACTTGATAGACAAACGTGGGTGTCTCGACGCTCTTGGCCCACTCCTTCACATCCCTGCGCGCGAAGTTGATGCTCGTCTTGAGTACCATCCGGTGCTCCAGGTCGGCGAGTGTGCCGGCGAGGCGTTCAGCCGGCACACCGGCCAGGGCGAGCAGCCGTTCTGCGATCGACGAAGGGGTGAGCGGTTGGCAAGCGACCAGGCAGCGCACTGTGGCGAATGCCTCTGGCCGTCGGGCCATCGCACAGATCGTGGAGTTGGCGCCCAGGCAGCGGCTGAAGAGAGCGACGGTCATGCCCGAGGTGTCGGGGCGCTGTCGGGCATAGTGCAAGGAGCCTAGGACGTCGCGGTACTCGAACAGGCCGCTCGAGACGACGCCGCCGTTGGCTTCCGCGCTGTGTCCGTGATTGCGCAGGTCGTAGGTAAGGACGTTGTAGCCGGCGTCGTGCAGGATCCGGTAGTCCTGGACGAAGTCGACCTCCCACCCGTTGCCGCTGGGCGCCCATGTTGATTTCCAGGGTTCCAGATGCGTGGGCATTCCCGCCCGGCTGAACCCACGCGGGTGGTTGGCGATCACCAGTTTGTCCGAGCCGTAGGCCGGGATAAACCATCCTTCGAGGGCGACGCCGTCGGTTGCCTGGAAGGAGATCTCCTCGAAGTCGAGGCCGTATTCACCCGGTGAGTGCAGGATCGGGGAGCGGCCCTGGTGTCCGTATGCATCGGCCATCGACTGGATGAGCCGCTCGATCTCGCTCTCGGTGAGCGAGACATTGTTGGCAGGGCTGTCGGTCATCGCCACACCCTCAGCCAGCCGCCGTCAGTCACCAACGTCTGTCCAGTCATGAAATGTGCATCCTCACTGGTGTGGGAACAGATGGTGCCGACCGTGTCGTCGGCTGTCCCGATCCGCTTGATGGGTGCATTTTTGCGGAGTGATTCAATGCCACGGACGCGTTGGAATCCTATCCCTCGGGCGTGGAGGACACGGTGAGTGCACAGCGTTGGCGGTGATGCCGTGCTCGGTCAGATTGGTCGCCAGTCCCATCGACGAGATGTTGCGGCCGCCGCGTTCTCGGGATTCAAGACGTCTGAGACGATGGATATTACCTTCGCCTCAACGGCGCCAATGTCATTTACCGTGTCGGTCATGTCGGGGATCGCGACGTCAGCTCCCCGCGCGGCGAGTCCGCGAGTGATGGATCTGCCGAAGCCTCGGCCCCCTCCGGTGATACCTGCTATCCGGCCTTTGTGCATTGAGTAGGTCATGAACGTTCAGAACCTCTACTTGTCGATCACTGTTCGAGACGGAGCAGGCGACGGGCGTTCTCATGGAAAATCTGTCGCTTCACCGCAAGGGGCAGCGCGGCGTTCGCCACTGCAGCTACAGCGGCGGCAGTGTCCTCGTACGGATAGTCGACCGAGAACAACACTGCTTCCGCGCCGATGTTGAGGACGGCAGCTTGGATGACCTCGGGTGCAAAAACGCCGGTGGTCGTGACGACGATGTTGGTCCCGAAATACGCCGATGGCAGCCGCTTGATCGGGGTCTCCACCTGCAGGGTGCGGTAGCGGGAGTCGAAGCGGGTCTGCTGAAACGGCAGGAACTCGCCGAGGTGTCCGAGGATCAGCACCGCTCGCGGGTGCCGGTCGAAGACCCCTCCGAACAGCAGCCGCATGGCGTGTCCTCCAGTTTCGGCCTGCCAGCTCCAGTTTGCGCCGTAGAGCTCCGGGTGTCCGCCGAGCACCGCCCAGTCATCGACCGGGAGCGATCCGGGGTGGAGGTACAGCGGAACGGACAACTCCTCCAGAGCGCTCCAGAGTTCGTCGTGGACCGGGTCGTCCAGGTACCGGCCGTGGGTGTGATCGTTGACAAATGCGCCAACGAATCCCAGGTCGGTCACGCAGCGTTCCAGTTCACGTACCGCCGCGTCAGGATCCTGGAGCGGCAGGGCTGCGAACCCGCGAAAGCGGCGCGGGTAGCGCGAGATTACCCCCGCGAGGTAGTTGTTGGCGAAGACCGCGTTCTCGACGGCGGCCGCAGGATCGACGTCGGCCTGGATCCCGGGGACGCTGAGCGCGAGCACCTGGATGTCGATGCCGTGGGAATCCATGTCGGGGATGCGGTACTTTTCGAAGTCGACGAGCCGCTCGGACCATACCGCGGCGTACTCGGTCTTGGCGCGAATGCGCATTTCGGTGCACGGCTGGCGCTCCGTAAGCTCAGGAATGGAGAACGCTTCTTCCAGCGCAATGTGACCCATGGATCGATCCTCGACGCTCGCTTAGTGAGACTGCCAGGATTGCTCATCCTACGGAGGACACCTGTTGGCCTCCCTCCTGTGAGTCAGCAGCTCAGCAAGCCGCTCTGTGTTGCGACGCCGTATACGCCTGACCCGAGACTAGAGCGGACAATGGCTAGCGTGGTAGCGATAGTTTTCGATAGTTGGCATCACCGTCATCGATAGCCCGCTGGCGTGGTGAGGGTGCTCGTGTTGACTTGGAGATCTCAGGTGGTGGTCAGCTCGTCTGAGGCCCCCGACGCCCCGAACGCGGGTGCGCCCCTGCTGTCGGAGCCGTCCTCGCTCACAAAACTCGTCGAACCGTCGATCCGGTTGGCCGACGAGTTCGTCCAGCGCCGGTTCGGGCATGCCGGTCAGCCCCGGGGTACGCAGGCACCCGGTGCAGGGACGCGGGGGCGGGCCGTCGGCTGGTTGACGTCGTTACTGTGCTGGAGGTGATGTCGGACCGAGGTCGCAGGGTGGAGTTCCAGTCGCCGTGGTAACGGCGCCGCAGCATGGGCAGAGCGTCAATATCCCTGCGGTGACCTTGATGCCGGCGCCGTAGGTGCCCGGATCAAGTTCGGCGTGAACGGTCAGCCCGGTGCGGGTGGTGGTCACCACGATGCCGTGCACGATGACGTCGTGGCTGGTCAGCGGTCTGCCGCGCCAGTTCATGAAGATGGGGGGAGACCAACCGGTGCTCGATCACGGGTCGCTAGTCGAGCTGAGCTGCCGCATGCGAGAGCCGCTTCCGCAGCCACTGGTGCGCGGGGTCCGTGTCGGACCGCGGAGACCAGAACATCGCCTCGCAAAGCGGAGCGAGTGGCACAGGCGGATCGACCAGCCGTATGTCGATCCGCTCGATGAGGTAACGACCAAGCCGTTCCGGCAGCGGCGTTATGAGCCTGCTCCCCGGCAGCAGCAGTGGCTGCACGACGAAGCTCTGCGCACGGATCGCCACCGGTCGGTCGATGCCGAGCTGGCGGAATCTCAGGTCGCTGATGGTGTCGGTCGGGCTGCCGCCGAAGGACACACAGGGGAGGGTGCGGAACTGTTCCTCGGTCATCACCTCGCCCACCTCGGGATGATCATTGGCCACGGCGCAGACGATCCGGTCGGTGAAGAGAGCCGACGACCTGAGCGGGACATTCTCACCCATCAACTCGTCCGGGTAGACCAGTAGATCGAGCTGCGAGCGCTCGATGAGCTCGGCGTGATCCGCGGTGAGCGGGTGGATCTGGAAGCGGACATTCGGAGCCTCGTCGCTCAGGTGCACCAGCAGCGGGCCAAGGAGAAGCAGCAGAACGTAGTCGCTGGCCATCAAACGGAAAGTGCGCGTGCTGGTTAGCGGGTCGAAGTGCCGGCCAGCATTGAGGGTGGACTCGATGCTGTTCAGCGCTTCACGAATCGGCTCGACGAGCATCAGGGCTCGCGACGTCGGCACAAGCGAGCGTCCCTGGCGGACCAGCAGAGGGTCGCCGAAGAACCTTCGCAGCCGCGCCAGCGACGCGCTCATCGCGGGCTGGCCTACCGACATCCGCTCAGCTGCCCGGCTCACATTGCTTTCGTCCATCAACACGTCGAAGGCGACCAGCAAGTTGAGGTCCAGACGGCGGAGCAACTCGCGGTCGGTGGCCATCCCGATACCTCTTTCCATGGTCGCTTGCCCTCTCCTCGATTATGGCGCGGGCATCGACACGATCGATGAGCTGGAGCGGCCCCGGCCGCATCCCCGCCAGTAGGCGAGGTAGTACCGGGCGGTCAGAGTGTCGGGGCGATCGGGTCCCAGATTCTGGCGGGCGGCGGTGTGCATGTCCTGAAGATAGGCGCGGGCAGCAGTGACGAGTCCGGTCTCGCATCCCCCGGGGCTGACTGGATTCGAGCCACCGCGGGCCCTCGTATTCGCGGGTTCATCGGCGTGCCGCGCAGGAAGGGGTGGATCAGGTCGTCAGACACCCCGCACACCATGTACTCCACTGCGCCGGCCAGAGCGTCCATCCCGCTCTCAACCTACGCACCTCGCCGCCCGAACCGGCCTGCAGCCCGAACAGATCCTGGCCCAACTCGCCGAACAGGTCCCCATGGACAACACCAGCGCCATGGCCGTCGACACCTTCACCCCACACTGACCAGAATTCCGCGCGTCACAACAGGTACCCCGCACCCGCGATCCCGTGCGAGCGCAGGACGCCCTCAGTAGGTGTTCCGTGAGCCTTCGCGCGGTTTCACACGACACCGCTGGGGGTCAGGGGTTGAGGTCGAGGGGGGTTCATTGAGCTTTCCATGCGGACCGCCCTTGCGGGAGCGTCATGGTATGGCGCTGCCCTGACGGCGTCGCGCGCCGCGACCGATCGATGGATGCAGGCCAGGATCCGTCCCTCGCGCTCGGTCAAGTGCGCAGGACGCCCGTTCACTGCGCATCCTCGTGCAGTGCGCGGGTGTGGCTGCGCAGCTGCGCCCGCGCGGCGGGCGCCCGGCCCGGGTCCGACCAGAACGGATGCGACCACAGGCGGGACGACAGCACCACCAAGCGCCGCCGGAGCTCCGCATGCGCGGTGTGCGCGGGGTGCGGTGTGGCGAGGGCGTCGTAGGTGCGGTTGAAGGCCGCTTGCAGCTGGATGAGGTCGTGGGGGAAGGGTCCGGGCTTCATGGCCTCACCGTATCGAACTAGAATTCGATTATGCGAGTGACGGGGCCGTGCCGCCTGCCGGATCAGGAGCGAGACTATGTTGGATGACCTACCCCCTGCTGACCTGGCACGACTGCTCACCTTGAGGACCTGGCACGCCATGTGGCTTCAGCGCATCGACGCGAAAATCGCTGTTGTACGACAGCACGTAGCCGAACAGGAACGCGTCAGGTGATCGCGCTCGGATTCGGGGAAGGGCGCCGCCCAATCGAGGTCCACGCCGGTGACTGCTACACCATCGGCAAACGGCGGCGCCCCGTCAGCCGTGACGAAGCCCGCCGGCTCCTGGCCACGGGCATACGCGCACGCAGCCACTGCACCCGCGACACCACACTCGAGATCCCGTTACCCAGCGGCCCGCTCCTCGCGGCCGCAGCGCGCTGACGGGCTTTCCGCTCCTGGACGGCCTCGCGCACCGCGGTGAACCGCCCCACCCCACCGCCCCGGACAGGACACCTCTGCGATGACCAGCACTCCCCCGCCCCCGATCAGCGAACCCGATCCTTCCACCTTCACCACCTCCAGCAGCTACGTCGGACCGTGCTCCGGCTGCCAGCGGCCAACGTTGAAGTACGGGCCCGGCGGACTGCCCCTGTGTCAGTGGTGCCTCGCCGCTGCCCGCGAGAACTGGGGACCGGCCGTCCGCTTCATCGACACCCGCCGCCAGACAGGCTGACGGGCGCCGGTCCACGCACAGCCCACCGGTGGGGCCAATCCTGCCGGCCACCGCCGCTGCGCCCGGCAAGCGGTTGCATCTGCCGGATCCGGGACAGACGCTCATCAGAGGAGGAGGCAAAAGGAGGGGATCCACCGGTGACAGCCGACGCCATATCCGCTGCCGGTCTTCCGGCGGAACCACCCGCCGAGGGGCAGCTGGACGCACTGCGCGAGGAGAACGAGCAGCTCCAGCAGGCGGTGCACTCACACGCG
>NZ_JBIAQL010000057.1:0-8082 GCF_042889045.1 Streptomyces sp. NPDC002701 | reverse complement strand
GCTGCCCCACCCGTGCTACGCGCAGGGTCCGTCTCCGGCAGACGCGTCAGCCTCGGCACCAGCACCGCGCCGTCGCGCACCGCGACCTCGGACTCACCCGAGACCACCGCCGCGACCGCCGCATCCACGTCAACCGACGCATCCGAGTTCACGTCCAGGTCCACCAACGCGAACCGTCCCGGGTGCTCCGCGAGTGCCGCACGCACCAGACCCCACACAGGAGCCTGCACCACATCACCAGCAGCCGACGAACCGCCCACACCCACCGGCATCGCACCCCGCGTCACCACCACCAGACGCGAACCCGCGAACCGCTCCCCGGCCAACCACTCCTGCACCACACCCAGCACACGGTCCAACACCGACCGCACGCCCGCAGGCACATCAACCGAACCGTCCGGCACACCACAGTCCAGCACCACCACACCCGGCACCGCACCCTCAACGGCCTCAGCCACCTCGGACCACGAAGTCCAGTCGGTCTCGGTGGCACCGGCCGGAGTCGGGGACACCCACTCCAACCCGTACAGCGCACCCGCGTCACCGGACGCGGCGCCGAGCTGATCGGCAGAGAACGGACGGCTGGCTATGGAGCCGACCGTCAGGACCGGGGCGCCGGTCACATCGGCGACGGAGAGGGAGACGGCACGGCCGTCGAGCCGACTGATCCGGACGCGTACGGCATCGGCGCCGACGGCGTGCAGGGACACGTCGTTCCAGGCGAACGGGACGGCCGTCTCGTCGTCACTGTCGTTGAGGATGCCGGCGTGCATCGAGGCGTCCAGCAGCGCCGGGTGCAGACCGAACCGGCCCGCCTCACCCGACACCTCCTCCGGAAGCGCCACCTCCGCGAACAACTCCCCACCCCGACGCCACGCCGCACGCAACCCCCGGAACACCGGCCCGTACCCGTAACCACGCTCCCGGAAGACTTCGTACGCACCCTCCACCGGCACCACCTCAGCACCCACCGGCGGCCACTCACCCCACTCGAACCCAGCCACCACAGCCGCCTCCGTGAGGAAACCGGTCGCGTGCGTGGCCCAGTCCTGCTGGGTGTTCTCGGGGCGGGAGTAGACGGCGACCGTACGGCGCGCATCGGTGTGCGGGCCCACCACGACCCGTACCTGAAGACCGCCGCTCTCGGGCAGCACCACCGGTGCGGCCAGGGTCAGTTCCTCCAAGGTGGCGCACCCTGCCGCCTCACCGGCCGCGAGAGCCATCTCCACCAGGCCGGTGCCGGGCAGCAGGACCCGGCCGAGCACCACATGGTCGGCGAGCCACGGCTGCGCCTCCACCGACAGCCTGCCCGTCAGCACCACACCACCGGAATCCGGCAACGACACCACCGCACCCAGCAACGGGTGATCCGCCGCGTCGACGCCGGCGGACCTCGGGTCCGCAGCGGTGACAGCGGTCACCTCGGGCCAGTAGCGCTGTCGCTGGAAGGCGTACGTCGGCAGGTCGGCGGCTCGGGCGCCGGTGCCGTCGAGGACGGCAGCCCAGTCGACGTTCACACCGGTGGTGTGCAGCCGGCCCAGCGCGGCCAGCGTGCTTGCCTCCTCGTCGCGGTCCTTGCGCAGCAACGGCACCAGGAGCGCGTCCTCGCCCGCGCTCTCGCGCGCCATACCGCTCAGCACACCATCGGGACCCAACTCCAGGAAGCGGAACACCCCTTGCTCCACCAGAGCCCGCACACCGTCGTCGAAACGAACGGCCTCCCGCACGTGGGTCACCCAGTACTCGGGGTCCTCCAACTGCCCCTCATCCGCCAAGGCACCGCTCACGTTCGAGACCACAGGCAGCCTCGGCTGCCCGAACGACAGCCCCTCCACGACCTCCCGGAACTGCGCGAGCATCGGCTCCATCAACGGCGAGTGGAACGCATGCGACACCCGCAGCCGGGACGTACGCCGCCCCAGCCCACGGAACACCTCCGCCACAGCCTCAACAGCCACTTCCACGCCCGACACCACGACAGAGGACGGGCCGTTGACGGCGGCGACCGAGACGCCCTCGGCGGATCCGAGGTGTTCCCGCACCTCCGCCTCGGTGGCTTCCAGCGCCACCATCGCGCCGCCGGCCGGCAGCGCCTGCATCAGCTGGCCCCGCGCTGCGACCAGGGCACAGGCGTCCGCCAGCGAGAGCACGCCGGCGACATGGGCCGCCGCGACCTCGCCGATCGAGTGCCCGGCCACGAACTCCGGGCGTACGCCCCACGACTCCACCAGCCGGAAGAGAGCGACCTCGACCGCGAACAAGCCCGCCTGCGCGTACACCGTCCGGTTCAGCAGCTCGACATCCTCACCCCACACCACATCCCGCAGCGGACGGTCCAGATGCGCGTCCAACCCCGCGCACACCACGTCGAAGGACTCGGCGAACACCGGGAAACGCACGCACAACTCACGGCCCATACCCAGGCGTTGCGAACCCTGGCCCGAGAACAGGAACGCCGTACGGCCGGTGCCGGCCACGCCCTCCACGACTCCGGCGTCCGGCAGGCCCGCCGCGAGTGCTCCCAGCGCGGCGTCCCGGTCCTCACCCAGCACCACCGCACGGTGCTCGAACAACGAACGCTGCGTGGCCAGCGAGAACGCCACATCCAGCGCACCCGCACGCGTCGGTCCAGCCGCGAGGAACTCCCGCAGGCGCGCGGCCTGGGCTCGCAACGCCTCCTCCGACCTCGCCGACAGAACCCACGGCACGACCGTCGGCTCGGTCAGCGGACTGTCACCCGCACCGTCAACCGCTTCGGGCTCCGGCGCGGTGACCGGTTCGGGCTGTTCCAGGATGACATGGGCGTTGGTGCCGCTGATCCCGAACGAGGACACCCCCGCCCGACGCACCCGCTCCTCCCCCGGCCACTGCCGCTCACCGGTCAACAGCTCCACCGCGCCCGCAGACCAGTCCACATGCGACGACGGCACATCCACATGCAAGGTGCGCGGCAGCACACCGTGCCGCATCGCCATCACCATCTTGATCACACCCGCCACACCCGCGGCAGCCTGCGTATGACCCAGATTCGACTTCACCGACCCGAGCCACAACGGCTCGTCCCCGTCCCGGCCCTGACCGTACGTGGCCAGAATCGCCTGCGCCTCGATCGGGTCACCCAGCCTGGTACCCGTACCGTGCGCCTCCACCACATCCACATCCGCAGCCGCGAGACCTCCACTGGCCAGCGCCTGCCGGATCACCCGCTGCTGCGAAGGACCATTCGGCGCCGTCAGACCGTTCGACGCACCGTCCTGGTTCACCGCCGAACCCCGCACCACCGCCAACACCCGATGACCATGGCGCCGCGCATCCGACAAACGCTCCAGCACCACCATCCCCACACCCTCGGACCAGCCGGCACCGTCCGCGGAGTCCGAGAACGCCTTGCAGCGGCTGTCCGGTGAGAGGGCCCCCTGGCGGGAGAACTCCACGAAGGCGGTGGGTGTGGCCATCACGGTGACACCACCGGCGACGGCGAGGGAGCACTCGCCGGACCGCAGCGCCTGCGCCGCCCAGTGCATGGCGACGAGCGACGACGAGCACGCCGTGTCCACCGTCACCGCCGGACCCTCGAACCCGAACGTGTAGGACACCCGGCCGGACGCGATGCTGCCGGCGCTGCCGTTGCCCCGGTATCCCTCGTACTGTTCGCCGGTCAGGATGCTGCCGTAGTCGTTGTACATGACGCCGGCGAAGACACCCGTCTGGCTGCCGCGCAGCGACACCGGGTCGATCCCGGCCCGCTCGATCGCCTCCCACGTCGTCTCCAGCAGCAACCGCTGCTGCGCATCCGTCGCCACCGCCTCCCGCGGACTCATCCCGAAGAACTCAGGATCGAACTCCGAAGCGTCATGCAGGAAACCACCCGACCGCGTATACGTCGTACCCGCCACCCCACGATCAGGGTTGTAGAGCGACTCCACATCCCAGCCACGATCCGACGGAAACTCCGACACCGCGTCCACACCCTCGGACACCACCCGCCACAGATCCTCCGGCGAAGCCACCCCACCCGGATAACGGCACGCCATCCCCACGATGACCACCGGATCGTCCGCCACCGAAGGCAACGCCGACACCGGCACCGCCACGGCCGACTCGGTGCCGAGGACGCTGTCCAGCAGGTGGTCGGCGAGGAGTGCGGCGGTCGGGTAGTCGAAGACGACGGTCGCGGGCAGCCGCAGACCGGTGGTCTTGCCCAGCCGGTTACGCAGCTCCACCGCGGTCAGCGAGTCGAAGCCCAGATCCTGGAACGCCCGGTCGGGGTTCACGGTCTGCGCACCCGAGTGACCCAGCACCACCGCGATCTGACCGCGCACCAGGTCCAGCATGGTTTCGCGGCGCTCGGTCTCGCCCAGTCCGGCGAGGCGCGCGGCGAGGCCCGAAGCCGCCGCGGAGTCGACCGCCGTGACGCTCCGGCGGGCAGGAGTACGGATCAGGCCGCGCAGCAGCGGCGGTATCTCGCCCTGGGCCCGGAGGGTCGGGAAGTCGAGGCGTACGGGGAGGACGACCGGCTCACCGGAGGTCAGCGCGGCGTCGAACAGCGCCGTCCCCTGCTCCGCCGTGACCGCCGGCAGACCCGAGCGCGCGATACGCCGCCGGTCCGTCTCCGACAACCCTTCCGTCATCCCCGCGTCCTGCGCCCACGGCCCCCACACCAGGGAGGCGGCGGGCAGGCCAAGGGCACGGCGGTGACGGGCCAGGGCGTCGAGGAAGGTGTTGCCTGCCGCGTAGGCACTCTGTCCAGCGCTGCCGAACATTCCCGCCACCGAGGAGAAGAGAACGAAGGCGTCCAGGTCGAGGCCCCTGGTCGCCTCGTGCAGGTTCCACGCCGCGTCCACCTTGGCCCGCAGCACACCCGCCAGCTGCTCCGGCGTCAACGACTCGACAGTGCCGTCATCCAGCACACCGGCCGCATGCACCACCGCACCCACCGCATACCGCGACACCAACTCCGCCACCGCACCGGCATCCGCCACATCACACGCCTCGACCGACACCCGCGCACCGGTCTCCGACAGCTCCGCGACCAACTCCCGCACACCCTCGGCACCCGGACCACGCCGGCTCACCAACAGCAACTCACGCACACCATGCACGGACACCAGATGCCGGGCCACCACCCGACCCAAACCACCCGTACCGCCCGTCACCAGCACCGGCCCGCGACCCCATCGCGGGCCCGCGCCCTCGCCCTCGCCCGCCGTTGTCCGGGCCAGCCTCGGCACCCGGACACCACCGGCACCGGCCCCTACGACCACCTCCGGCTCGCCCACCGCCAGAGCCGCAAGCACCGACTCCGCGCCCACACCGGACTGCACGTCTTCAACGCCGTCGCCGCTTTCGCCGCCTTCGACGCCCTCGACGCTCATTAGGGCGAATCGGCCAGGGTGTTCGGACGCCGCCGACCGCACCAGACCTGATACGGCGGCAGTGGACAAGTCGTCGGTGCCTTCGGTGACACGGGTGACGAACACCAGACGGGACGCGGCAAACCGCTCCTCCGCCAGCCACGACCGCACCAACTCCAGCGCCCGCACCGCAGCGCCATGCACCGAAGCGACCACATCAATGGCGTCGGAGGGGACAGCGGCCGCGACCAGCACCGTCTCCGGCACCGCACCCGCCCCGGCCAACTCCTCCAGGTCCGCGAACGCCACGAACCCGTCACCCGAAAGCCCCGCGACCGCCGACAGCCCCGCAGCCTCACCCAGCACACCCACCGGACCCGTCACGGCACCGGCCTCAACGGCCCGGGCCGCAACCCACTCCACCCGGAACAGCGAGTCACGGGCGGAGAGATCGAGCTCTCCGGCCGCCAGGGGACGTACGGTCAGGGACTCCACGGAGGCGACGGGCGCTCCGGCGGTGTCGGCCAGTTCGAGGGCCATGGTGCCGTCGGCGTCCCGGGTGAGCCGAACGCGCAGGGCGGACGCGCCGGACGCGTGCAGGCGCACCCCCTCCCACGAGAACGGAACCCCGCCGCGGCCGTCGTCGTCGATCGCGAAGGCGTGCAGCGCGGCGTCGAAGAGCGCAGGGTGCAGACCGAAGGCGCCGCCGTCGGTCCCCTCGTCCAGGGCGATCTCGGCGAACACGTCGTCACCGTGCCGCCAGGCGGCCCGCAGGCCCCGGAAGGCGGGCCCGTAGGCGAAACCGGCCTCGGCGAGCCGCTCGTAGCAGTCGGACACGTCGACCGGGGAGGCGTCGCGCGGCGGCCACACCGAGGCGTCGAAGCCCGTCGGTACGGTGGTCCCCCGTGCCAGTGCCAGGGTTCCCGTGGCGTGGACGGTCCACGGGGCGCGGGGGTCGTCCTCGGTGCGCGCGTGCACGCCGAGGGAGCAGCGGCCGTCCTCGTCGGGCGTGCCGGCCCGCACCTGTATCTGGATACCGTCCCGTTCGGGCAGTACCAGCGGAGTGGACAGGGTCAGCTCCTCGACCTCGTCGCAGCCCACCTCGTCGGCGGCCCGGACGGCGAGTTCCAGCAGGGCCGTGCCCGGCACCAGCACGGCACCCTGGACCACGTGATCCGCCAGCCACGGGTGCGACTGCGTCGACAGCCGACCGGTCAGCACCAGCCCGTCGCCACCGGCCAGCTCCACGGCGGCACCGAGCAGCGGGTGCCCGGCCGCGCCGAGCCCGGCGAAGCGCACGTCTCCGGTACGGGTCGACGTGGCGGCAGGCCAGTAACGCTGTCGCTGGAAGGCGTACGTCGGCAGGTCGACGGCTCGGGCGCCGGTGCCGTCGAGGACGGCAGCCCAGTCGACGTTCACACCGGTGGTGTGCAGCCGGCCCAGCGCGGCCAGCGTGCTTGCCTCCTCGTCGCGGTCCTTGCGCAGCAACGGCACCAGGAGCGCGTCCTCGCCCGCGCTCTCGCGCGCCATACCGCTCAGCACACCATCGGGACCCAACTCCAGGAAGCGGGACACCCCTTGCTCCACCAGAGCCCGCACACCGTCGTCGAAACGAACGGCCTCCCGCACGTGGGTCACCCAGTACTCGGGGTCCTCCAACTGCCCCTCATCCGCCAGAGCACCGCTCACATTGGAGACCACCGGGATCCGCGGCTGCCCGAACGACAACCCCTCCACGACCTCCCGGAACTCCGCGAGCATCGGCTCCATCAGCGGCGAGTGGAACGCGTGCGACACCCGCAGCCGGGACGTACGCCGCCCCAGCCCACGGAACACCTCCGCCACAGCCTCAACGGCGTCTTCCATGCCCGACACCACCACGGAGGACGGACCGTTCACCGCAGCGATCGACACGCCCTCGGTGAGGTGCGGCAGTACTTCGCCGACGGTGGTCTCGATCGCCGTCATCGCGCCGCCGGCCGGCAGCGCCTGCATCAGTTGGCCGCGCGCTGCGACCAGGGCACAGGCGTCCGCCAATGAGAGCACGCCGGCGACATGGGCCGCCGCGACCTCGCCGATGGAGTGCCCGGCCACGAACTCCGGGCGTACGCCCCACGACTCCACCAGCCGGAAGAGAGCGACCTCGACCGCGAACAAGCCCGCCTGCGCGTACACCGTCCGGTTCAGCAGCTCGACATCCTCACCCCACACCACATCCCGCAGCGGACGGTCCAGATGCGCGTCCAACCCCGCGCACACCACGTCGAAGGACTCGGCGAACACCGGGAAACGCACGCACAACTCACGGCCCATACCCAGGCGTTGCGAACCCTGGCCCGAGAACAGGAACGCCGTACGGCCGGTGCCGGCCACGCCCTCCACGACTCCGGCGTCCGGCAGGCCCGCCGCGAGTGCTCCCAGCGCGGCGTCCCGGTCCTCACCCAGCACCACCGCACGGTGCTCGAACAACGAACGCTGCGTGGCCAGTGAGAACGCCACATCCAGCGCACCCACCGAACCGGACCCGACGAACTCCCGCAGCCGGGCGGCCTGGGCTCGCAGCGAATCCTCCGACCTCGCCGACAGAACCCATGGCACGACATGCGGGTTCGGGAGAACGGTGTGTTCTTTCTCGGCCTCCGGCGCGGTGACCGGTTCGGGCTGTTCGAGGATGACGTGGGCGTTGGTGCCGCTGATCCCGAACGAGGACACGCCAGCCCGGCGCAAC
>NZ_JBIAQL010000056.1:0-9710 GCF_042889045.1 Streptomyces sp. NPDC002701 | reverse complement strand
ACTGAGGGCCGCAAGCTGTGTATCGAGCTGGCTCCGCCCACCGCGGAGTCGAAGGCGCGCGCGGCCAAGCGCACTGAGGCGCTGCGCGAGGCGACAAAAGCGAAGGCCCGCAAGGACGGCAAGTCATCCGCTCAGGCTTCGAGATGACCTGGAAGACCAGGTTCGCTTCGGCGCGTTCGAAGGGCTGGTAGCCGACCTCATCGACTACGAGAGCGCACCCCGTTCCGGGTCTGGACGGTGAGAGTGCCCTCGCGCGGGTCGGCCGGGGCGGCGGCGTAGAAGTCGGGGTGGTTGAGGACCGCCGTGGCCAGGACCTCGGTGAGCGCCGGTGCGGGCAGGATGCCGTCCGTGGTCGGTCGGCATCCTACCCAGTGCGGCCGAAGCCGCTGCCCGCGAGCTTGGTGAAGGTGACGCGGTCCGAGCCGGGTTCAGCGCGGGGCCCAGGATGTGCGGGCTTCCGCGCAGTGCGTCGGCGATGCGGACGGCGTCGAGGTCGGCGTCGAGCAGCGGGCTCTTGTCGCGGTCGATGGCCGGGGGTGACTGAGCACTTCAGTCGGCGAGTTGAATACGGTGGGCGCCGGTAGGGTCGCTTATGGATGCTGAGCAGGCACTGGGTTGGCTTTTACTGATGATGAGGTCGGACATGACGAACGTCGCCGAACGGTGTGCTGGAGAAGGCGGGCCCGCGCCGCGAGGGCGGGATGTGAGGCTCACGGTTCCGCGGCGGATTGCGCAACGGCGGCGTCCTGTACTGCGTTCCGCGTACTGACGTCGCATGAACAGCGCCGACGCCTTTCTGGAGACCCTCGCAGCAAGTAGCTTGCCGCCCCTGCGCGGCGGACGGCACAGCGGCGATGACTTCCGCGCCGAGGTCGTCACCCGCGATCTGGGGCCTCTACGGCTGGCCGAGCTGGTGACCCCGGAGGGCGAGTGCTTCCGGGATGCGCGGTCCGCCCGCGATGCCGACAGCGAACTGTGGCAGATCGAGCTCGTGATGCAGGGCCGGGTGCGCGCCGAGCAGGGCGGCAGCACCGCTGTGCTCGGGCCCGCCGACCTGGTCCTGATCGACCCGGTGCGGCCGGTCCGGTTCGCCAGCACCGCGACCAGGCACGTGACCATGCTGGTACCACGGCGCTTGCTGCGGCTCGGACCGGACGACGCCGCCCGGCTGGCCGGAGTACGCATTCGCGGCGACCGCGGCCCCGGGGCTCTGGTGTCCTCGCTCGCACGGAATGTGGTGCGGTCCCTGGACGGGTTCCGCGCCAACGAGGCGGACAGGTCGGCGGCTGCGGTGATCGAGCTGATCGCGGTGGCACTCTCGGCTCAGCTGGGCCATTCGCGGCGGCCGGCCGCCGACGAGGCGTTGCGCAACCGGATCTTCGGCTTCATCGAAGCGAGGCTGTCCGACCGGGATCTCACTCCGGCGAAGGTGGCCGCGGCGCATCACATGTCCGTGCGCCGACTGCACAAGCTCTTCGAGGGTCAGCCGCTGACGGTGGCGGCCCTGATCCGTCGGCAGCGCCTGGAGCGGTGCCGCGTGGACCTGGCCGGAACCGACCGAACCGTCGCGGCCGTCGCCGCCGGCTGGGGGTTCACCGATCCGGCGCACTTCAGCCGGCTGTTCAAGGCCACCTACGGGTACAACGCGGCGGCACTCATGTCCAACAACCGTGCGCAGATGATCAATGCGTCCGCCGGCCGGTCCGCCGAAGATGGTGACTGACAGTGTGGAAAACGGAAAAGGTGATCACATGGAACAGTCGGTCGAAGCAATGAGCGCCATCCCGGCCCGGATGAACGAGGGCTGGAACCGGGGTGACGCCACCGCGTTCGTCGCCGATTTCGCGGATGACGCCGAACTCGTTGACTTCGAGGGAACCATTCACAAGGGACGCGAAGCGGTGATCGCGTTCAATCAGCCGCTCTTCGACACCGTCCTGAAGGGTTCCCGGCTGGTGCGGGGCGAGGTGCCGTTCGCCCGGATCGTCCGTCCGGGCTGGGGTGTGGTGCACCACCGCGTCGCCATGGTGATGCCGGGCGAGGAGGAGCCGCCCTCGAGCCGCCGCTTCATGCAGTTGCTCGCGCTGGTGTGGCAGAACGACCGCTGGGAGGTCGCGGCACTGCAGAACGCACGCTTGATCTCGTTGGAAACCGCGATCACCCTGGACGCCCAGGCCACCGCCGGATAGGGGCACGATGCCTGGGGGCGTGCACGAGATCGTTGACCGGGTCCTCGAAGGGGTTTCCGGCGTCCCCCCGATCAATCGCGGTCAGCGCTGTCAGACACCAACTCGGCCGCAAAGTGCGGACCGTCGGCCAGCCGCAGTCAGACCGCCCGCGGAGATCCTGGCAGGGCCGCTTGAGCTTGCCCGAGACGCACCCCACCCGGCCGCACGGGCCGTCCTCACCTCGTAGGTGCGGTGGGTGCTGCCTCAGTCGGCGCAGGGGATCAGTCTCAGGGGCACGGTCACGGCGGAGCCGTAGTCGTCTTGGGAGGGGAACGCCCATTCGTTGATGCCGGTGACGGTGAAGTGGGCGGTGCTGCCGTCACGGCGGGTGACCGTGAAGAGGAAGGGCACCCAGGTCATAGAAGGCGGCGGGGCGGTTGTCGGAGTCGATGTCGCTGAGGATGATGGCGGTGCCCTTCTCGCCCGGTGTGACGGATCTGGTGCATAAGCCGGCATGGTCGGGGGCTATTGGGCAGAGCGATGGAACCGTCGGCGGCTCAGGGGACCTTGTCGACCCGCGAGTGCAGGCCGATCTTCGGAATGCTGATGATGACGGGTTCCGAACGGGGCAGAGCTGCACCTTGTCAATGCAGGGCTGTGCAGGGGGTGCGGGTGCTGGGGTGGAGCCGAGGGCTGCGACCCGGTCATGGCGGTGGCGAGGGTGCCGCGGGCGGCAAGCTGGTCGCGCTCCCGCTTCGGGCCGCTCCGCCCGAAGCGGGGATCCGGGTCGCGCCTCAGCGGGGACGGGGCGCGGCCCGTTGGTAGCGGTTCGGTCAGCGGGTCCGGCTCACGAAGGCGCTGCCTCGTACGGATGTTGGACGGCGTGAGAGGTGCATCATTCCTGTGCGGCCCTCTGCGCGTGGCGCCAGGAAGCCGGGGACGCGTGGGGCCGGAAGGCCCGGTCCCAGTGCGCGCGTCTGGCTGTGTTCGATGTCCGCGGTACTGCCGTGGTGCGAAGGAGTGCGGTGATCACCGCCGTCACCGCTGCCAGTTCGTCGGTGTCCGGATCGCCCTTCAGAACGTGGAAATGCATGCTCACGTGTCCAGGATCCCCACACCCTGAAGAGCATCGCAGCCACAGTTGCTCCGTCCGGGCAGCCAGCCCGACAGTGGCCCCCCTTGGAGCCCCGCGCCGACCGCACAAGCGCATCCATCGACGGTGGGAATTGTTGACTCCCTCGTGCACGTTCTCCCCGCACTGGTGCACACCCGTGGGGGCCCGGTCCCGACCGGTCCGGGTCCTCACGTGCTCCCGCTGTCCGTGATCAACAGCAGGCACCGCGCTCACTGGCCTGGCTAATCCTCTGGTACCGACGCCAGCGGCGGACAGCTGACGGCAATGCCACAGGACGCTCACATCAGTAAACGCCTCTCATGCCGCTGGTTCGTTGCCAGCCGATTCCCGGAGGGGTTGCCCGGGACGGTCACAGCGATTCCCATGCAGTGCTGTACGAGCGTCGTATGAGCACGCATGCAAGCATGCGGAAATCCAGGTACCGAGGCGGGGCGTCCCGTGACAGACCGGACTTCCAGTTACGGCGCGCTGTGGTTGATACGAAGCTGCGCAGCGAAAGGTTTGGTCCAAAATCCATGTTCATTCAATGGAGTGGGCGGCCAATCCGGGAGCCGGTCTGTTTCGGATTCCCTGTGTGAGCGAAGATCAGAAAGTGCCGAGGGCCCAGCCCGCCTGGCGTCGTTGTCTGCTCGGGGCCGTCAGTGGCCTGGTGGCCGGTTATACGGCGCTGGCGGTCGCGGAGCTGGTGTCCGCGGCAGTGCGGCCGCAGGCAGGGCCCGTGGTCGCGGTGGGGTCTGCCGCTATCGACCGCACTCCGGCAGCGGTCAAGGACTACGCGATCCGCCACTTCGGCACCAACGACAAACTCGTTCTGCAGCTCGGCATTCTGACGACCCTGACAGTTCTTGCCCTGCTTCTGGGAGTGCTGGCCGCATACCGGCGCAGAACCGGCGCGGCAGGTGTGCTGCTGTTCGGAGTGGTGGGCGCGTGGGCTGCGACGAGCCGTCCCGATTCCACGAGCTGGACGGACGCCCTTCCCTCCGCGGTCGGCGTGATCGCCGGGGCCGGGGTGCTGTATGTGCTGGTGGGAAGGCTTGGCCCCGGCAAGGCCACACACACACCCGCGCCGGTCACCCAGTCGCGCGGGGACACACCCACGGCCGCCGGGCCAGTCGGCCCGGCCGCTGTGACGAGGGAAGCAGGCTGGGACCGGCGCGGGTTCATCATCGCGGCCACCGCCGCCGCGGCGGCCTCCACCGCCGCCGGCGCTGTGGGACGGACCCTCAACAACTCCCGCGGCCAAAGCGCCGTGGCCTCACGCAGCAGCCTGCTCCTTCCGGCCCCGGCATCCGCCGCCGCCCCGGTGCCGAAAGGGGCTCGGCTGCGCATCCCCGGCGTCAGTTCGTTCGTGGCAGCGAACAAGGACTTCTACCGGGTAGACACCGCGCTGGTCGTACCGAAGGTGGACGCCACCGCCTGGCGGCTGCGGATCCACGGCAAGGGCGTCACCCGCCCGATGACCGTCACCTTCGACGACCTGCTGCGCCGTGAACTCATCGAGCGGCACATCACGCTGACGTGCGTGTCGAACGAGGTCGGCGGACCATACGTGGGCAACGCCCGCTGGATCGGTGTACGCCTGACGGACCTCCTCGCCGAGTGCGGGGTAAGGCCCCCTTCCAAGGGCGGCCCGGCCGATCAGCTGGTAGCCCGTTCGGTCGACGGCATGACCATCGGCAGCCCGGTGGAGGACGTCATGGACGGCCGTGACGCGCTGCTTGCGATCGGTATGAACGGCGAGCCGCTGCCCTTCGAGCACGGCTTCCCCGTCCGCATGCTGGTGCCGGGTCTGTACGGCTACGTGTCGGCCTGCAAGTGGATCGAGGACATCGAGCTCACCACGTTCGACGCCTACGACGCCTACTGGGTGAAGCGGAAGTGGGCCCGCAGGGCGCCCATCAAGACCCAGACGCGCATCGACACCCCCAAGCCGTTCGCCCGCCCGAAAGCCGGCACGGTCATGGTCGCCGGAGTGGCTTGGGCCCAGCACCGCGGCATCGACAAGGTCGAGGTCCGCCTCGACGACGGCCCTTGGCAGCAGGCCGACCTGGCCAGAGAGGACACCCGCGACACCTGGCGCCAGTGGTCCTTCCCCTGGAAGGCCACCCGCGGCACCCACACCCTGACCGTGCGGGCCACCGACCGCACCGGCCAGACCCAGACCGAGCGGCGCACCCGCACCGTCCCCGACGGAGCCAGCGGCTGGCACTCGGTGGTGGTCACCGTCGACTGACCACGCCCTGCCGAAGGCACATCCCTCCCCTTGATTACCGATCACATCCCAACAGGAGACATCTCATGAACACCCGTATCCGCCGTGCCGCCGTCGCCGTAGCCGCCGCAGCCGTCCTTCCGATCGCCCTGACCGCCTGTTCGGACGACAGCAAGGACACATCCTCCTCCTCCAGCAAGGCATCGTCCCCCGCGAAGGACGAGTCCACCGACACATCCAGTGACATGGCCGCCATGGACGAGCCGTTCGGCCCGGCCTGCTCCACCGTGCCCACGGACGGTGCCGGCTCCTTCGACGGCATGGCCAAGGACCCGGTCGCCACCGCCGCCTCCAACAACCCGGCCCTGTCCACACTGGTGACCGCCGTCAAGAAGGCCGGCCTCCTCGACACCCTCAACAACGCCCAGAACATCACCGTGTTCGCGCCGACCAACGACGCCTTCGCGAAGATCCCCAAGGCCGACCTGGACAAGGTCCTGAACGACAAAGCACAACTGACGAAAATCCTCACCTATCACGTGGTGGGCCAGAAGCTCGCCCCCAAGGACCTGGCGAACGGCTCCTTCCCGACGCTGGAGAAGTCCAAGCTGATGGCCGCGGGCTCCGGTGAGTCCTACACCGTCAACGGCTCCGCCAAGGTCGTCTGCGGCAACGTCAAGACCGCCAACGCCAACGTGTACATCATCGACACCGTCCTGATGCCCAAGAGCTGAGCGGCGCATCGGTCCGGCTACACCTCTCAGCAGGCGTAGCCGGGCACAGGGGCCACCTGACTTCACCCGGCAGCCAAGGGTGCCCGTTGCCGACTGGATCCGGAGGCCAGCAACAGGCACCGCATGGCGGCGGGCCCAGGAAACCCCGACAAGTCCGCCACGAGCGGATCGTGCGGTGAACTGATTGCGCGACGATGCGACAACGTCCCGCCCCGTGCCATCAGTGGCGAACCATCGAAGGCGGCAAGCCGAACGACCGGTAGCTTCGGACTATTGGTGCAAGGCGAGTTCTGACTTTGGAGCGTGGCGTGGTGAAAGAGCCGGTGCACATCGGGCGGCATCCATCGGCCCGGCCGGACCTGGAAAGGCTCCTGGGTGAGGTCGCGGGCGGAGACCAGGATGCCTTTGGCGTCGTCTATGACGCTACGGTCTCGCCGGTCCTGGGAGTTGCGCGTCGTGTGCTGCGCGACCATGCGCAGTCCGAGGAAGTGGCCCAGGACGTCCTGGTGGAGGTGTGGCGGACCGCTGCCCACTACCGGCCCGAACGCGGTACGGCCATCAACTGGATCCTCACCCTCGCCCACCGGCGTGCCGTGGACCGGGTGCGTTCGGTGGAAGCCTCCAGCGCGCGGGAGCACAAGGCCGCGCTGCTGGACCACACTCCCGAGTACGACGAGGTCACCGAACAGGTCGAGGCACGCTTCGAACGTGAGCAGGTCAAGCGCTGTCTGCGCACGCTCACCGACCTCCAGCGCCAGTCGGTCACCCTGGCCTACTACCGCGGACTGACCTACCGCGAGGTGGCCGAACTCCTGGCCCTTCCGCTGGGCACCGTCAAGACCAGACTTCGCGACGGCCTGATCAGGCTCCGGGACTGCCTGGGAGTGAGCGCATGAAGACCACCGACCTGCACACTCTCACCGGGGCCTACGCACTGCAGGCACTGAGCATAGAAGAAGCAGCAGCCTTCGAACGCCACCTCGCCAGCTGCGAGGCGTGTACTCAAGAAGTACGGGAACTGAGCGAGACCGCCGCCCGCCTGGGCGTGGCCGCATCGCTCACACCACGCCCCGAACTCAAAGAGCACGTGATGCGACGCATCAGCACAGTCCGGCAGGAAGGCCCCCGATTCCTGGTTCCCAGCCCTTCGCCCAGGACGCGCTTGCGTACCCACCGCGTTCCGCGATGGGCCCTGGCCGCTTGTCTGGCGGTCACGGCCGCATTGGGCGCCACCACCATCTGGCAGCACGAACGCGCCCAGGACGCCACCGCGCAGGCCCGACGCACCGAGCAGCGTGCCGGCTCCCTCGCCGCCGTCCTGGCCGCACCCGATGCAAGGACCCGCACCACCCGCTTCGCGGACGGGGCCAGCGGAACCGTCATCGTGTCCAGAAGCCTCAACCAGGCCGCTTTCGTCACCGCGGGACTGGCAGAGCCCCCCGCAGGCAAGGTGTACCAGCTGTGGTTCAACGATGACGGCACCATGCGAGCGGCCGGACTGATGAACGCCGATCGTGTAGCCACCGCCGTCCTCATGAGCGGGAAGGTCGGCGGCGCGTCCGGTATGGGTCTCACTCTCGAGCCTGCCGGCGGCTCTCCCAAGCCGACGTCCTCACCGCTGGTACTGATGTCGTTTCCTGCCTGAGAAGGCGCACTTGCGGTGCGCCGGCCCCGCATGGGCCCGGCGCGATCACGCTGGGGAATCTGGAAAGGACTCGTCCAAAATCTCTGCCCACCGATCCACAGGGAGGGGCCGGCCGGTGTTCTGGGCCTGGGCCTCGACCAGCTTCAACAGGGCGGTGATGAACGGTACGGCAGCGCCATCGCCGTCGAAGCTGATCACTGCCGTATGCAGACGCTGCACGGCCGCGGAGAAAGACCGTACTTCCTGCGCCCGGACTACTGCCGCACTGCGCATCGTGTCGTCTGTGAGGATGCGCTGCACAGCGAGTTCAGGGCAGTCCGCTGTGTGCCAGACCTCCCCCGTGCCACCGGTGCGGATCCGAAAACTCTCCGGACCAGGCGCGGCACCGCAATCCAGGCAGGTGAGGTGTTCCCCACTTGATGATTCATGATCCGAGTCCGGCATGGCACTTCCATCCGCTGGGTCCTCAAAGGATCGGCCCGCGAAACGCCCCGTTCCCTGCCTCATCAACACCGCAGCTGGCCTTGAGGGCACACAGAGGGAATCCGTCACCGGCAGCCGGGCGGATTGGCCGGTGACGATCGCGGTCCTGCCGAACCGCAGAATCGTCCCACACGTGCCATGCCGTGCAACGGCCGTCGCCCGCCTGGAGGCGGACGACGGCTGATGAACGGCTACTTCCGGGCGCCTGCGTGGTGAGAGCCGTTGACGCATGCGTTCCCGAAGGCCGGGTTGAGCAGCCCGATCACGTTGACCGTGTTGCCACAGACGTTGACCGGCACACGGACGGGAACCTGCACGATGTTGCCGGACAGCACACCGGGCGAGTGCGCTGCCACCGCCCCCGCATCGCTGTCGGCCACCGCCACCGCGGAGCCGCCCAGTACGGCACCGCCGACAGCCACCAGCAGGGAGATGCTTTTGATCGCACGAAACATGGAACTACCTCACAGACAGAAGCGGGCTGCCGCTGCTTGCGACCGCCCCGGGCCGCGCCGTTCGCGGCCCTCCTACGCTGATCCGTCTGCCGGGCCCGCACGGATTGCTCCGGCTGGCCTCTGTCACCCGCATGGACCACACCTCATATGAGGCTCTCACCGCATGGGATGCTGCCTCGGGTCAAGGCGAGGCCGGGGTCGGGAGCATGTCTGCTGGCGCTGGTCAGCAATTCGCTGACCACCAGCTGCGCGGTGACGGGCGCGCGGGCGAACGCCTGCAGACCGTCAACGGCCTGCAGGCTCCAAGGAAGCCACACGCCAGACCGGACGAAAATCACCGCGCCTGGCGGCATGTGGACCAGCGGTACCTGTCGCGGATCAGCCAACTGGCTCCTCTCCGGCGCTTTGCCGCCCGACATCACGAAGCGGGAGAGGAGGGCTGGCGTCGTGAAGCGTGGACGGGGTGTGGGCGCGCAGTGCTACGGATGTGGGCATGCATCGGCCTTTGAGAGCATATCTGAAGGTCACGGAGTTGCTGTCGGAGATGTATCGAGTGGACCGGAACGTGACCAAGCGGAGCGCTGCCGGTGCGCCGCCCGGTCTTCACCGGGCGCTGTCGATCGTGGAGGAGATGGCGGAGGGTTCCAAGCTGTGGTGCGCGGCAGCTGCGGTGATGCTCTGCACGGGCGGTCGTCGCGGGGGAACGGCGGGCCTGGCGTCCTTGGCGGCAGCTCAGTCTTTGCCTGGTTTTGAGTTGCCAGTGAACCCACGCCAGTCCCACGCCGGAACGCTCCTTCATGAGTGGGGTGGTGGCGCGGGGCGGGTGGCGAGGTGGTCCTGGAGTTCACGATGGCGGAACTGCCATGCCGTCCCAGACG
>NZ_JBIAQL010000055.1:0-10534 GCF_042889045.1 Streptomyces sp. NPDC002701 | reverse complement strand
CAGCCGGTGATGGCCAGAGCGCTGATGACGGCGCCGGTGCCAAGTGCGCGGCGTGTCAGGGGAGTCAGTGGCGTTTTCACCACGACATCGTTGTGCAGAGAACTGATCAGATGTGCGTGCTTTCCGGAAATTGGCTGAAAAACCGCTGCTCAAGCTGACAGTGCATCCCTTGTTGCGACCGCTTCTCGCCCCGTTGTCAGTGGCGGCCCAGCAGGTTTGGTGTGTCGGGGCGTCCTGCGGGATGCGTTCGCGAAAGTGTCACACTTCCGGTCGGAGCTGTACGCGTGTTTGACCGCGCGGGGCGACGCGTTGTTCGAGTTGTGCGACGCGCTGCTGTGCACGGACGGGCCGGTGCGGACGCTGGTTGATCTCGCGCTCACCCCTGAACACCGCCGCGGGCGCGGGGCTCTGTACGGCGGGCTCAACCAGGGCCGGATCGATGTCGCGCGACTGCGTCGGGCCTTGGTCACGTTGCCGTTGCCGAGGGCGGCGGACGGTCGGCTGGTGCTGGCGGTGGATGTCTCGCCGTGGCTGCGGCCGGACGCCAACACGTGCGCTGACCGGGCCTTTTGCCACACGGTCGGCCGGAGTGAGGGCAAGCATCAGATGGTGCCGGGCTGGCCGTACTCGGTGGAGGCCGCGCTGGAGACCGGCCGCACGTCCTGGACGGCCGTGTTGGACGCGGTCCGCTTGGAGCCTGGCGCCGACGTCGCCGCGGTGACCACTGTGCAGATTCGTGTGTGGCACGAAAGGGCATCCGGTTGATGCCCTCCGTGGTCGGCAGGCGAACGTCGTCGCGTGCCATGGACGGGGTAGAGGTGGGGAGTGGCTGCTATCGAGGGTGATCTGTGGTGTGGAGTAGTTGGCGGGCTCTAGTGGTGCGGTGGTAGCGGACCAGGCGGCCGTCGCGGTGTTTCTCTACTAGGCCGGCTGCCAACAGGCGGGACAGGTGGAAGGAGACGGTGGAGGGGCTGAGGTAGTGGAGTCCGGCCAGTTCGGTGGTGGTCCGGGGCTGCCCGAGGTCTTGTAGCAGGCGCAGTCGGGTGTCGCCGAGCACAGGAGCGATGCAGGGCCGAGGAGAGCTTGTCAGGTCCAGGGGTACGGCGATCTGGGCGGCGTCGGTGTGGTGTGGGGCGTGGAGGGCGACCCGGCCGAGGTGGAGGGTGGGTATCAGAGTGATCGGGTGGGATCCTTCGACCTCGCCCTGGTGATGCGAGGCGATCTCCAAGGCGTTGTCCTGCCAGGCGAGAGTGGTGTGCAGAGTGGACAAGGCGCCTGCGATGCCTTCGCGCGCTGCGACCCCGCTGTGGCGGTCGATGAATTCCTCAAAGGCTGCGGTGAATGTGGCCCATCGGCGGGCGAACACCGTGGACCACAGCAGGTGCAGCTCGCCGGCCAGCCGTTGAGGGAGTTCAGCGCCGGCCGCCTCGATGCTGGTGCTCACCCGTTCGTCGACGGCGCGGAGTTGGTTCTCCCGCAGCCATGGGCAGCTGAGGCGGCGGGCGGAGCCTCCGGCGAGAAACGCCTCGAACTGCGTCTGTACCGTCTCCGCATCCACCGTGGCCACCGCGTGCAACTGCTCCTCCACTGGCGGCAGAAAAGTACGCGGAGGGGGCGTCAGCATCTCCGGCAGGTAGACCGCATACCCCTGCACGACAGCTGTCAGAAGCGGACAGCGCCCGGTCCGCAGCACCGCGAGGACCTCAGGTGACATGGAGGTCGGGGTAGGTGCGGCCGGCCAGCATGCCGTCTCTGCCACGCCGACCAGGGCAGCGGCCAGCTCCCCCACCGGCGAGGCACCCCACCGCAGTGTGGCCAACCGCCGTGTGGGCATTTCGACGCGGATCACACATCCCCCTGCCGCTTGTGCCCTGCACCTACTGGGGCCTCTCTGCGAGCTTACGGCCGACGCCTTGCTCCGGGCTCCGCTGTTTCCGGCCGTCCGTCGGGCATGAGCTTTCGAACCTGCTCGAATCGTCACCCGGATGCACCGGGGCGATGCGACGCTTCAGACACAGCCACCGGTGACCGAACTATGCCGTTGTCTCATGAAGAACCCGCGCACATATCCACGCTCCGCCCATCTCCGAACAGCACGCACCGCGCCCCCGCGCAAAAGGAGAACAAGAGTATGAAGACGGTCCGGCGAAGTCCCTGGCATGAGACGTGGCCCTCGGCATTGCTCTGCCCCTAGGTGTGCCTCGCTGGATAATTCGAAAGCATTCGCAATGTTAAGGCACCGGAGAAAGGAAAAAAATGGTGCGCCGTCGCGTCCCGTTTCGCAGAAGGATGGCCGTTCCCCTCTGTGGACTTCTCCTCCTCACCGGAACAGCCGCGACAGCGTACGAGCTACACCGGCTGGACGAGGAGAAACCAGAGCAATCGACGGCAGCAGGCGCCTCGTCGGCGGCGAGCGAGCGGAGCCTGCTGTTCCGGGCCGAACAGATACTTCTGCGTGACTGCATGCGCGGGAAAGGTTTCTCCTACAGCGTCGTGAAAGAGGCTCCCATGGCGGAGTCGCGGGAATTCCCATACGGCATCAACGACGTACGGTGGGCCGGAAGTCACGGGTACGGAACGGATATCGTCCGGAAAATTGCGCGGGTAAAAGAGGAGGACCCGAACCAACGTTATTTCCGAAGCCTTCCCGCGGAGCGCAGGCGAGCGGCGCTGCTGGCCGCCAACGGCCCCCGGGCGAGGGGGTTGACGGCCCGGACGCCGGGCGGTGCGGTGCTCACCCGCAGCGACGAGGGCTGCGGGACCGCCTCCCAGGACGCGCTGTACGGGGACGCTGCGGCGTGGTTCCAGGCGCGAGCCTCGGTCGACGAGATGGACGCCGTCCGTGTGCGGCGGACCCTTGAAGATCCGGCGTATCGGCGCGCGCTGCGCCCGTGGAGCACCTGCATGCGCACCGCCGGCTACCCGTACACAAGCCCTGCGAAGGCACGTGCTGCCATGGCGTCGTCGCCGGGGACCGTCTCGGGCGAGGACGAGCGGGAGGCGGCGACGGCCGAGGCCAGATGTATGCGCGACTCCGGGCTCGCCGGGATCGCCGAGCGGCTCGACGCACGACACGACCGACTGCTTCGGCCCGTCTACGGGGACGCCGTCACGACCGCGGCGGCCCTGCGGGCTGAAGCACTTCCACGGGCCCGCCGGATCGTCGGTGAAGCCCGTCCGTGAGAACACGCCCGCATCCGGGCGTCCGACGAAGGGATCTCGATGAATTCCAAGCGCCTCGCCCTCCTGGGTGCCGCTATCTGTGCCGCAGTGATGACTGTGCCCCAGACCGCCGCGCAAGCTTCACCCATCAACGACGAGAAGACCTCCCTGATCAACCACGACGTGACCCCAACCTCCGCCGTCCCGGCGGCCGACGGGTACTTGTACTCCTACAACGAAATCAACTACGTTGACTTCTGCTCCAGTTGGCTGAACGACTCGTCCAACTGGGGTTCCTGCCAGGACCGTTCCAGCTCGCTTTGGAACAACGGTTTCCCCGGGGCCTACGACGACGTCTGGGTGTTCGAGGGGCTCAACTACACCGGGGCCAAGCGCGGGTTGTACCAGGGGGCGGAGATCCCCAACAACGCGGCGTACACCTTCGATGGTACGTCCCTGTCGCTCAACGACAACATCTCCTCGCACCGCTGGACCAACCTGTAGCCCCTGGCGGGCCGGCGTCACCGGTCCGGGCCCCGCGTCCGGACCGGTGGGCCGGACACGTCGGCGCCGCGCTCGCGGACGCGAGGGGGGCTGTTGCATTCGCGTCGGGATGCCGCCGAGCGGTTCGCCGGGGTCCGTTACTCAGTCTCGCCCGGCGCCGAACTGGCGACGTCGCTGCGCTCCATCGTGGAGTCGCCCTCTGCGGACCGGACGACTGCGGCCGCGCGCCACCTGTTGCGCTCGGGCCACCTGCCGACGCTGGCAGCCATCAGCCGCGGCTTCACCATCTACCTACCGGAGTTTTTGACGGCACACGATTCGAGAACCTTCCCGAAACGGTGCGGTGCTGGGACTGCGGGCACCGCAACCTGCTGCTTGATCCCGGCTCGGAGTAGACGGCCGGGCGCACGGGCGTGAGCACGCACCTGGCGCCACCGGAGCTCCGCCGTACCGACGGCGGGATGGGACGGAGGTGCGGCGGAGCGGCGGCCCGCAGCAGCCGGATGGCGGCCGGTGCCGACCCGGCGGAGCGGCGGTCGGTGGGCGGGAACAAACACCGCCTTCCGTCCTGCGGAGCGATGTACGGGCGTGAGGAAGGGCCCGCCATGTGCCGGGCCCTTCGGAGTCCGCGCGGTCGTGTCGTGGACTGTCAGTCCAAGTCGTTCCCCTTGCGGTGGTCGATCAAAGTGTCCGGCCCGGGGGACATGATGGTCTCGTGGCCGTTCTCGGCGCGCACGCGGTGAGGCGGTGTTCCGTCCGGCCCGAGAACCTCGACGATCTCTACGACACGGTCCTGCTTACCGGCGACTCGGCCATGCATGACCAGGCGGTCCCCTTTAACTTGTTATTTATCCTATTCGACGCGGTTTTGTGCCGACTTTGTGGTGGGCGGGACGACTGTGTGACCGAGCGGGATAGTTGGCGGACGAGCGCGGTAGTTGGCGGATCTTGATGCACCATCGATGACCAACGCGCGCACCTGCGGCGACGTCCTCGCGCTCGGAGATGGCGGTGTCGTAATCTGCCATGTCGGACGACGTCAGAACATCAGTAGCTGGTGCCACGAGATGTCAGTGGGCGGTGACGGCTTGGGGGGGCATCCGCAGGCTGTACGCGACATTGTCTTCAAGGACGTCGACAAGCTGTCACACGGTCATGCCGACGTCGAGCAGATAGCGCTTTGAGCCGCAGCCGCGCTGGTCGAAGAGGACGACCCGAAACTGCGGTGAGGGCATGGCCTGTACGGGCACCCAAAGCCCTTGCCAGTGTCGGATTGACCATGGTGTCTACTACAAGGCGTCGTCCGCTGGTGTGATGGTCAGGAGATCTGGAAATGGGCGAGCTGTACCCGCCGGTGGAGCCGTACGAAAAGGGAATGCTCGACGTCGGTGACGGCAACGTCGTGTACGGGGAGGTCTGCGGGAATCCGGACGGAAAGCCTGCGCTCGTCGTCCACGGCGGTCCGGGATCGGGATGTGGGCCCGGCGCCCGCCAGTACTTCGCTCCGGAGCGGTACCGGTCGTCCTGTTCGACCAGCGCGGTTGCGGCCGCAGCACCCCGCACGCGAGTCAACCCGCGACTGACATGCGGCACAACACCACTCAGCACCTGATCACCGACATGGACCTGCTACGCGAGCACCTGGGAATCGACCGCTGGCTGCTGTATGGCGGCTCGTGGGGATCCACTCTGATCCTGGCCTACGCCGAGACCTACCCGGAGCGGGTGTCGGAGATCGTCATCTCCGCCGTCACCACCACCCGGCGCTCTGAGACCGACTGGCTGTACCGGGGCGTGGGCCGGTTCTTCCCCGAGCAGTGGGAACGCTTCCTCGCCGGGGCCCCCGGCACACCGCGCAACGGTGACATCGTCGCGGCCTACGCGCGCCTGATGGAACACCCGGACGCCGCCGTGCGAGAGAGGGCCACGGCCGACTGGTGCGCCTGGGAGGACACGGTCCTGTCCGGGGAGACGAACGGTTCCTCCAACCCGTACGGCGACCGCCCGCCGGCCGCACAGCTGGCCTTCGTCCGCATCTGTGCCCACTACTTCTCCAACGGCGCGTGGCTGGAGGAAGGTGCACTGCTCCGCGATGCCCGCCGGCTCGCCGGCATTCCCGGCGTGCTGGTCCACGGCAGGCTCGACATGGGCTGCCCGCTCGACACCGCCTGGGAACTCGCCCGCGCATGGCCCGACGCGGAACTGATCGTCGTCGG
Source organism: Streptomyces sp. NPDC002701 (assembly GCF_042889045.1). Taxonomy (NCBI): domain Bacteria; kingdom Bacillati; phylum Actinomycetota; class Actinomycetes; order Kitasatosporales; family Streptomycetaceae; genus Streptomyces; species Streptomyces sp. NPDC002701. Next base: position 4,652 of record NZ_JBIAQL010000055.1, on the reverse strand, counting down.
CAACGCGGGCCATCTGGGTAGCGACACGACCCGTACGCATGTGCTTCGTGCCCTCGACCGGTTCGCTCGCCAGGAATGAGACCGGACCCCCCGGAGGACCCCGGCAGCCGCTGACATCCTTCATGTCGCCGACCGCTGACATTCTTATGTCGCTCGACACGCCAACTATCATCCTCAAGATCCGTCAACTAGCTTTCTCTGCCCGCCCGTGACCTGCACCGAACTGGGCATGATCCGCCAACTATCCCCCTCGGTCACAGACTGAACGCCTCGCCGGTAGCGAGGACTCTGCCCACGTCATGCCGGGTGGCCAGGCGTCGATTCTTCGAGCCCGGCGGCCTGCCGGGCCCGGGCCGGGAAGGTTTCGGTGCACTGGCTGGAGACCCGGTCTTCGCGTGCAGGTTCCTGAACCCTCTGCGGACGCGGGCGGGCGTCAGCCTGTTCGGCTCGGTCGGCTTCTCCCAGGGCCTGCGCAGGTCGGCGGCCAGCGGTCGGACGAGCCGGAGCTGGGTATAGGCAGCGATTACCAGCCAGGTCCACCGGTCGGCCGCTCCCGAACTGCGGAGCCGGGGTCTGGTCCACCCCAGGGTCTGCTTGAACAGGCGAAATGTGTGCTCGATGTCGAAGCGGCGGAGGAAGGACTGCCAGCAGCGGTCGACATCCGGTTCGGTGGCACCGGTGCCCGACCACCACAGCCAGACCGGCTTGTTGACCCCGCCGCTGGGCAGCTTCTGAACGACCAGGCGGATGACGGTACCTCGATCATGGGCAGCGGCCCTTCGTGGCCGAGCCATGCAGCCCGGCGGGTCAGCCGCGGGTGCAGTCGGTCCCATGCCTGCGCGGTCGCCTTCCCATAGTGCCGGGTGTCCGTGACCGTCACGGCCTGCTCGGCGCCCCAGGACGTGGGGTCGCCGAAGACGAACTCGCCGCCGTGCTTGGGCGGCCGACCGCCCTTGTGGTTGGCCAGGTGCAACTCTTCGCGCGAGGGGGTCGGACGCCGCATCACCCGGTCCGAACGAAGCCGGCCGAGAATCTCGATGGGCAGCCCGGCCAGCAGGTGGGCGATGCGAGGGGCGTCGTATCCGGCGTCCAGCACGACCAGGATCTCCGGGGCATCCGGTCGCCACTGGCCGACGGCGACAAGGCGCTCAACGACTTCGCGAATCTGCACCGTGGTCACTGCGGCGACGTCGGCGCCGGGCTGAAGACGGACCGCGTCCAGCACCGCCGTCCAGGACGTGCGGCCAGTCTCCAGCGCGGCCACCACCGAGTACGGCCACCCGGGCACCATTTGATGCTTGCCCTCGCCCCGTCCGAAGGTGTGGCAAAAGGCTCGGTCAGCACACGTGTTGGCGTCCGGTCGCAGCCACGGCGAGACATCCACCGCCAGCACCAGCCGACCGTCCGCCGCCCTCGGCAATGGCACCCCAGCCAGGGCTCGACGCAGCCGTGCGACGTCGAGCCGTCCCTGTTGAGCCCGCCGTACAGGGCTCCGTACCCACGGCGGTGTTCGGGCGCGAGCGCGAGATCGACCAGAGTCCGCACTGGCCCGTCCGAGCACAGCAATGCGTCGCACAACTCGAACAAGGCGTCGCCCCGGGCAGTCAGACACGCGTACAGCTCTTCCGCGAACGCACCCCGCAGGACGCCTTGATGCTCCAGACTCACGACCACGGCCTTCGCGCTGATCCACTCTGTGACGGAGCACAGGATCAGACGAAGGCCGCCTTCGCGTCTACGGAACTGAAAGAATGCAGGTCAAGTTCGAGATGCGTTCGAGGCGAGATCCAGATGCTCGTTCATCGAGTGCAGTTGCGCGAACTCGTCAGCGAGCATGCTCGTCATGACGAGATCGTGGTAACGACCGGCGAAGAACACGTGGTCGCGAAGGCGTCCCTCCTCCACGAAGCCAAGCCGACGATGAAGGACCAGCGACGCTTCGTTGTGGGCGAAGATCCGCGCTTGGCACTTGTGATATCGCCGCTCGGCAAACATGAAGCGCAGCAGCACCACCACCGCTTCCGCGGCATATCCCTTGCCTCGATGATCAGCGCCTATCGTGACGCCGTACTCGAACCAGCCCGCACGCGGATCAGCGTGGTGCGAGCCGATACTGCCGACTGTGTCCCCCGTATCGACCGCCTCAATAGCCAACACGAAGCAGTCTCCATCGGGCTGGGCAACAGCCTGTTCCTTCGCCCAGGCGCGAACGCCTTCGGCGGACCGAGGCGGTTGCAGTAGATCGCCCAACCGCTCCTCGTCCACAGCGAAGCGCATGAACGCGGTCCAGTCGTCGGGCTCAATGCCGCGTAGCCGTACCCGCTTGCCCGTCCAGAACGATGTCATCCCCTATTCGATCACGTTGCAGTACCCAAGGTCCGAGCCTTTGCCCACCCTCGAACCAACCTGTGACCTGGCACATCAGCGTCACTGGATATGCCAAAGATGAAACGCGCTCAGTGCTGGCTGTTAAACGGCAAGCTTAGTCGCAATTCAACTGAAAGCGATGAAAGTGGGCGTTTCGGTCACCGGATTTCCTGGAGCGGCAGACCGGCTCTACTGCCCGCCACGGCGTGAAGGGCCTCGCGTTGCCCCCCGAAGTACTGCCTGTCCCACCAGGTCGAAGACGCCTGCGGGCCCATGCCCGACTTCTGGAGCCGGGGCCTCGTAATCGGTCTGTGGTCGCCCCGACCACGGCGTGGCGGCCTACGCCGGTGCTCCCCCGGCCTCCGGGCCCCAGCCGTCCACAAGGCGGCCAGGGCGCGGCGCTGGGCTTCTTCGCGGGTGACCTGCCGGGCGAGGATGTCGCGGTCGACGTACGGGGTGAGGGCGGTGAGGACCAGGCGCTGGAGTTCGTCCGGCTCTAGCGCCTCCACCTGCCACTGCACCGAGTGGACCGGGTCGAAGCCGTAGCGGCGGGCGAAGGCCGGCCAGCGCGGATCGCCGTGCTTGCCCTCGGTCGCGGGCAGCTCGTAGGAGCGGACCTGCTCGCAGGTCAGCAGCGCCCGCTCCGTCCGGCTCCAGCAACCCGTGCGCGTCGACAACACCCGCCGTAGGGCCGGGAAGCTGGATACGGAGCGTCGTGCGCAGCTGGTCGGTCTCGGTTGGCCATGGGCGGCGCAGAAGGGGTCTGCGTGATGTGGAGTGCGGAGGATGGGGCCCGTTCTGCGGTCAAAAACAGGCAGTGGCTCGATCTGCACCTCTACCAGTGCCAGCTCAACCCCGCCGACACCGCCGACTAAACAACTGACCTGCGTTCACCGTCCAGGGTGCGGCTGAACCGCTGGGGCTGTGTCGGGCACGCCGGTTCTTTACAGCCAGAGACCTCCGGGCTCGCCCGCTCTGACAGGGTCAGCTGCTCGCGACGCATCGCCGCCCTGGACCGCGCAGCCCGACCTCACATGGCCCGACGGCCGGCGGGATCCCCGCCGGGATCGTCAGCGAGCATGACGGACGCAGTGATCCGCTTGCCCACCGGTTCCTGGTGAACGCAGAAGGTCTGGGACACCGCCATCACGATCTCCAGGCCGTGCTGACCGATGCGTTGCGGGTCGGCCGCCTGGATGGACGGCTGTGTGGGGCTGCTGTCCCATACGCTGATCTGGACAGCGCCCTCGCTGATCTGAAGGTCCAGCAGGCACGGGCCGGGGGCGTATTTGGCGGCGTTGGTGACCAGTTCACTCACGACCAGCTGCACCGTGCCCATCGCCCGCGCCGAGACCGGCAGACCGTGCTGGGCCTGGACAGTGGTGAGGAAGTCGCGGGCGAGACCGCGGGCCTCGGCGATGCCCGCGCTGTCCTCGAACGCGGCAGACGCCGTGACCGGGGCATCGGCAAGGGGCTCCTGGCCCTCGTTTCGGGCAGCAGCATCCACGGGAACCGCCTCACTTCCGAAGCGTCGAGCAATGCCCAGTGCAGTTACCCCACAAACCCTGCAGCATCCTCACACCAAAGAGACCGATACACCAAGGAGACCGGTTTCCGGAACCTTGGTGCGGATTCTTCGCACGGGCAGAGGAGGAGAGGGCAAAGGTGAACGAGCGAATCGGGCAGTGGCACTTCCCGGCCCGCCACGCCCGCGGGGTGTTCGCCGTCGCACGCCATTGCGCCACCCGGCTCCGCGGCCTCGCCGAGGTCTGCCACATCGCCGAACGCACCGCCCGGGGGATACGGGCGGGGCCGCACCCCTGCGAAATGCGCCATCGCGCCCCTGGTCCGGCGCTACAGCAAGCGCGGACCTTCTGGCACGCTGCAGATACGCGCCATGCGCGTCAGCCCCTTGACCGTCCCGTATCCCCGCGACGGTCAGGGGTTGTTCCCCCCCTCTGCGACCACTTCCCGCCGGCTGGGAACGCGACGCCCACCGACCGCCCGCCCGGCACCACACAGGCCATGACCATGCAGACCGTGACCGCGCGGTGGAACCGTCGTTGCATACGACGCGCCGTGTTTTCACCCCCGCCCCCGGGACCTGCGCAAGTGAGCCCTGCGGGTCCGTCCAGGATCCGCAGGGCTCGCTGCTGTCACAGCCGCACACGGCCCTGATCACCACAGGCTCGATCACGGCAAGTCATCACGGTGCCCAGGGCGGGGTACATTCAGCGCAGGTCCGTGCCTGACGGAGCCGGCACGGACCGCCCACCGCCGTGTGC
>NZ_JBIAQL010000054.1:0-10720 GCF_042889045.1 Streptomyces sp. NPDC002701 | reverse complement strand
GCCCCCCGGGCGGCCCCCGGCGCCCCCCCCCACCATGCCGGGGCCCCCCAAAACCACCGTCGGGTCCGGGGCGGGGGTCCCCCCCGGGGGCCCCGGGGGGGCCACGCCGTCGGCAGCACTGCCCGCGGGTTACGCGTGACCGTTGGCCATGCGCTTGAACGCGGCCCGGGTGCCGTCTCCGGCGTCCCCGTCGATCGCGCCCGTGTAACCCCAGTACTCCTTCAGCAGTCGCTGCAGTGCCTTGATGGTGTTGGTGCCGGGGTCGCCGTCGATCGCGCCGGTGTAACCCCAGTACTCCTTCAGGCAGCGCTGGAACGCCTTCCAGCTGTTGGTGCCCAGCTGTCCGTCGATGCTGTCGTTGTAGTCCCAGCTCTGCGCCAGGAAGCGCTGGATGTTCTTGGCCTGCGCGCTGCTGAGGCCGAAGTTGTTCGTGGCGAGCACGGAGACCGCCTCGGAACTCACCGCCGCCTTCGAGGCCGGCGCGGGCGCCGCGAAACTCGTGCCCGCGCCCGCCAGGGTCCCCGCCGCCAGGCCGACGACGGCGGTGACGCTGACGATCGACCTCTTCAGGACGTTCGGTCGCATGCGTTTCCCTCTCGTTCGGTGGAACTGCTGGTGTCGAACCGGGCTCGACGCTGGCAGGGCACACCGATGACCTGCAAGGAAACGGGTCGTCCTGGGACGGTGGGACGGGCTCCCCGCCCTGAACTGGGAGCCCGGCCTCCGCGATGGGACGACGGCGGGACGGGCGGCGCCGCGCGATCCGGCCCCGGTGAGGGAGCCGCGGCCGGATGCCTCGGGTGTCTCGGACGGTGCGGCGGCGGAACCCCGCGGTGGACCGGTCAGTGACCGCAGACGAAGCTCGACGCGCTGTCCGGATCGCCGGCACGGTACCGGGGCCAGTCCGGGTACTCGCACAACGGACGGGTCCGGTCGTGGGCCACGTCGGCCACCACGGGACCGGTGGGCGACTGTCCGTTCTCCACCCAGCGTTCGAGCGCGGAGAGCGAATCCCAGCCGGCGGCGAACGCCGGGGTGTCGAAGTTCGCGTGATTCGCACCGGGCACGACGTAGTACCGCATGAACGCCCGCGTCGACGAGGGGCCCAGGACGTCGCGCACCCGCTGGTAGTAGTCGTCCGTCGAACGGGAGGAGACCAGTTCGTCCGCGGCACCGTGCATCATGATCAGCTTGCCGCCGGCCCGGGCGAACGGCCCGAGATCCGCGTTGTTGCGGTCCTGGATCGTGGACAGCTCGCTGATCCGGTCGAGCCACTTCCCGGGGCGGCTCGGATCGATGGCGAGCGAGTTCTGGCCCGGGTCCCTGGTCAGGAAGTACTTGACCCACTGGTCCCAGAACTGCCCGAACTCCTCGAACTCCTCACCGACGTCCTGGCCCTGGGAGACGAGGTGACCTGGGGCATCGACCTGGCCGACGGCGGCGCCGCCCTGGCCATCACGATCCTGTCCGACCACGAGCAGTCGGTGCACTACATCTCCGGCCGGGCCATCCACCGCGCCTCCGAGAGCTACCGCGGCGAAGGCAAGACCGACGCCAAGGACGCCGCCGTCATCGCGGATCAAGTCCGCATCCGCCGCGACCTGCACCCCTTACGCATCGGCGACGAGACCGTCACCGACCTCAGGATCCTCACCGGCCGTCGCATGGACCTGGTCGCCGACCGCACCCGCACCGTCAACCGGCTCCGCGCCCAACTCAGCGGCATCTTCCCCGGCCTGGAGCGGGCTCTGGACTTGACCAACACCGGCCCGCTCATGCTGCTGACCGGCTACCAGACCCCGGCGGCCATCCGACGGACAGGCAGGAAGCGGCTAGAGACATGGCTGCGCAACCGCAAGGTCCTCCGTTCTGACCGGCTCGCCGAGACGGCTCTGGAGGCTGCCGGGCGCCAGCACACCAGCCTGCCCGGCGAGAAACTGACCGCTCAGATGGTGCACACGCTCGCGCGGGAAGTGATAGCCCTCAACCAGCAGGCCGCCGAGCTCGACAAGGCGATCGAGGCCCGGTTTCGCGAGCATCGGGACTTCGAAGTGATCACCAGCATGCCGGGCCTGGGCGTGATCCCCGGTGCCGATTTCCTGGCCGCGACCGGCGGAGACATGAGTCTCTTCGGCACCCCTGACCGTCTCGCCGGCTTCGGCGGAGTTGCTCCCGTGCCCCGCGACTCCGGCAAGATCAGCGGCAATCTCCGTCGGCCGCGACGCTACAACCGCCGACTCCAGCGAGTCTTCTACATCTCCGCACTGTTCAGCATCCGTCACAGCGATGAGTCCCGCCGGTTCTACGAACGCAAACGAGCCGAAGGCAAGCGCCACCTCCAGGCCGTCCTCGCCCTGGCCCGCCGCCGGGTCAACGTCCTCTGGGCCCTCCTACGCGACGGACGGACCTACGAACTCGTGCCGCCCATCGCTCTCGCGGCTTGACAGACCGCATTAAGAATCAGTGGCTGAGGCAAGCTGCGGGGCACGGTGCGCCGGAACGGTTTGCCGGGCGTGCAGCCGGCCGCCTGCGCAGCGCCCGGTCTGCTCTGTGCAAGCGGCTCTCGTCCTGTGCGCACTGACTGCGCAGCCTGCGCACCGTGCACGGGATTGCGCAGTCGCCCCTCGCCCTGTGCGCACCGGCTGCGCAGTCGGTGCGCGCCTGTGGTGGGCACGTGCAGGCTCCCTCCTGCAGGGCCCGGGCCGGATCTGCCCCGCCCGGACAGGCAGGGCTGTGAGCTGGGATGGGGAGAGCAGCGGTAAGGGCCGGCGGGGGACCGGTAAGGCCGGTGGTAAGGGTTCACCGCGGCGGTGACTGTGCAGCGCGGCCGTGCATGCGCAGCGCGAGTGTGCAGAGGGCTGCACATTCGGCTGCGCAACCGTGTGGCCTGGGTGGTGAAAGCAGCGACCCCCGGGGGGCGTCGTCACCGGGGGTCGCTTACGCATTCCACGCGGGGGACGGGAAACACGCTTCGTCGACTTCAACGACATCGCGTGCGCCCCGGTCACGGCCTGCCCGCAGCGACCGCGCGCCCTTCCTCCGCTGACCCCGACCATGGGCGTGACCTGCCGTGGTCATGGTCATGGTCGGGGTTGTGGTCGGGGTCGGCTACGACTGGTGGGGGCCGACCGCTCTGCCCGGTGGGCCCCCACCGGGTGGAGCATGGAGCGTGTGTTGGGCTCAGGTCTTCCAGGGGTGGAGCCAGCTGACCTTCACCACTGACAGGGCCCCGCTCGTCGCAGCATCCGGCGCCCGATGTGGCGCGGAACGCGGCGCCTGAACTGGCGCACTGTCTGACGCGCACCCCTCACTAGGTCGTATCGCGTTTATGCAGGTCAACGCGCCGGTAAGGGTGTGGGCGGGGTGCTGGCATCCCCCTTGGATCTTCCCTCGTCCGCCTCTCCTGAGGGAAGGGGAGGGAGCGGCGGGCCTTGGGAAGAGTCGCGGGGGAGCGAGCCGGCCGGGCTTCTCGCGCGCGTCGAGGGTCCGTGCACGACCGCTGACAGGTTGCGCTGGAGGTTGCGTACGGGGTTGCGCAGGGAATTGCGCTGGAGGTTGCGCACCCCTTCTGGATCGTGCGTTGTTTACGCAGGTGGCCACGCCTGTTGTCGCGTGGTCGGGGTGCTGACATCCCCCTCAGAGCACCCCGCGCCTGCCTCACCTGGAAGAAAAGGGTGGGTGGGAAGCGGGCGGGCGCGGCGAGCACGTCGGGGGATCGGGTGCCTGGCCGGCCTTCTCGTGCGTCGACAGGGGCCGCGCGCGACCGGGACGTCATCGCCCCGGAGTTCCGGGCCATGGGGAGGACATGAGGGAGGGCAGGAGGTAGGTCAGCAGGGAGTGCATCGGGTAGGCCATGAGGGAGGGCGCCCGCTTCCGGCCCGGCTCGTTCCCGTAGGTCACCGCACCCCGACCGGCCCTGATTCAAGGCAGACAACCCCCTCGGCACACCCCCACACCCCGCCGGTCTGGAAGAATGAAGAGAAAGGGACGGGCGAGCGAGTGTGTGGGCGGGCCTCGGAGGTCGGGGAGTCGTCCCGCCGGTCACGTGTCGGCGTTCATGCTCGGTCAGTCCGTCCCCTGTTTGGAGCCCGCATACCTGTGGTGGCACCGCGCCGGATGACCCGCCGCGGGATCTTCCGGACCGCCCCCACCCCTCACGGGCGAAACGGCTGGCACTGCGAAGAAGCCTCGCGCAGCCATGACCAGGTTGGCTTCCGTGAGCATCGCCCGAGTTCGGTCCGTATGTGGGCGGGCATCGACCAGCCGAGTATCCGGCGTGATCAGACAGGCGGCGCGTCGCGGTCGGTTCCGTCCCGGGTGGGAGGGGACCGACCGCGACGCGGGTACGTGCCGGGTCGGTTCAGCAGCCGGTGGCGTTGAAGTTCCAGAAGGCGGTCCTGGTCGCCGATCCGGCGACCCCGTCGACGACGAGGTTGGAGCCGTAGGAGTTCAGGTATGCCTGGAGTGCCCTGATCGTGCTGGCGCCGACGATCCCGTCGACGGCACCGGCGTTGTAGCCCAGGCGATTGAAGTGAAGCTGCGCCGCCTTCCAGCTGCTGGTACCCAGCTGTCCGTCGATCGCGCCGGGATCGAAACCGACCAGACGCAGCCAGCACTGCCAGTTCTTGGCCCGGGCTGTGTCCAGCCCCAGGTTGTTCACCGCGAGCGGTGCGACGGCGTGGGCGCTCACTACCTGCTGCTGGAGCGGCACGGGTGCCGCCACCGCCGTGCCCCCGGCCGCCAGGCCGCCGACGGCGATCCCGACCGCGGTGGTGGCACCGACGAATGCTTTCGCGAGAACTCGCATACTCTTGCCCTCCGTTGCCGTACTGCGTGGCTTGGACCGACCGGGCCGAACCGGACCGGCTGCGCAACGAGACTGTGGCTTCGGCGACACGTCCTGCCACAGCTGACGCAGAAATGAAGCACCTGCGGGACGCCCCATCGCCTGACCTGCTGGGACGGCACTCGCTGAGCGAGTTCAGCGGGACGCCTGAGCGACTCTGGGGCGGTCGCCGCCCGTACGGCTGGCTGTCAGCCGCCACGCTGCTGCTGGCCACGCTGGCCGCAGCACCCGGCGCGCACGGTGCCGCCGGGCCGGACAGGGCGACGTTGCCGCTCAGTCAGTTCATCAGCCGGCCGGAGGTGGAGGACGAAGGCCGGCGGCGCCCTCCCGGCCGCGGCGGGCGATCTAGCTGTGCCGTCTCATGACGTTGGTTCTTCGCCTGTCAGGCTTGGCGGGCATAGGACGTGAAGCGATCGGCGAGCGCGATGACGAGGGCGCGGAGTTCATCGGGGTGGTCGATGGCGAACGGCCGGTCGAGTGAGGCGAGTACCGGAGGCAACCAGTCGAGTCGCTCCGCCCGTAGCTCGACGCGCAGCCAGTGCTCGGCCGCCGGGTCCTGGCCGGCCGCGGGCTCGTGCTCCTCCAGGCTCGCGACGCTGGCGGGGAGGTGGGCGCGGATCTGCTCAACTGTCCCGTGGATCCGCAAGGTGACCTGATGCCTGTACTCGGCCGTGGCGAATCCTGACAACACGCGTTGTGCCGGACTGGGACCCACGGGCGCTTCGAATGAGCCGTGCAGGGCCCTCGCGGCTGCGATGCGATCGAGCCGGAAGGTTCGGTCCTCGCCGACCTGGGCGTCCTTGCCCGTCACGTACCACCGGCCCGCATGGGCGACGATCCCGTACGCGTGCAGTGTGCGTTCGCTGTGCCGTCCGTCGCGGTCGGTGTAGCGGATCGAGACCGGTCGGCGGTGGCGCACCGCATCGGCGATGGTGAGCAGGAGCCCGGCGTCCGGGTGGTCCAACTCGCCGGGCTGATCCGTGAAGGCGAGAGCTTCCAGGAGTGTGTCGAGCCGGCGGGCGATGTGCTTGGGCAGCACCCGCCGGATCTTCGCTGACGCTGTCTCGTTTGCCGTGCGCTCCGTCGTCGTCAGCTCTGCCCGGCGGCCGGCGACCAGGCCGAGCAGCACGGCCAGCGCCTCGTCGTCGCTGAGCATGAGCGGAGGCAAGCGGTACCCGGGAGCCAGCCGGTACCCGCCGTAGCGGCCGCGCACCGACTCCACGGGCACCTCCAGGTCGATCAGTTGGTCCACATACCGCCGCACAGTGCGCCCTTCGACGCCGAGACGGTCGGCGAGTTCGGCCACAGTCCGGGTGCCGCCCGACTGCAGTAGCTCCAGGAGTCTCAGCACGCGGCCGGTGGGTCGTGACATGTTCGCAGCCTAACGCGAATACGGGACCGATTCTGTCCACTATTTCTCCTAGCCTGAGACTGCACGCCTCCAGCACAGCGAAGGAGATACCCATGGACTTCGTCTCGATCCGCATCATCACCAGCGAGGTCGCACGCCTCGTCGAGTTCTACGAGCGAGCTACAGGGATGCAGGCGATACGGGCCACCGAGGACTTCGCCGAACTCAAGACCGCGGGCGCAACCCTCGCGATCGCCGGCACCCGCACCGTCCCGCTGTTCGCCCCGGGCTCTGCCCGCCCGGCGGACAACCACAGCGTGATCATCGAGTTCCTCGTCGACGACGTGGACCGCGTTCACCAGAACCTGACCGGCTTCGTCACCGACTTCGTCAACGAGCCCACCACGATGCCCTGGGGCAACCGGTCGCTGTTGTTCCGCGACCCCGACGGCAACCTCGTCAACTTCTTCACCCCCGTCACCCCGGAGGCCATCGAAAAGCTCGCACGCTGACGCCACGCACAGCCGCTCACGCGGGAGCCCCGAAATCTCAGGGGCTCCCGGTGAACGCGGCCGCCGAGTCCAGGAGGGCCACCAGCAGGGGACATCGGAACGCACCGCTAACCCCTGAAGGACGTCTGCGCTTGTGCCTGCGGGTCGATGCCGGACGTCCGATCGCACACGTCGCTGCGGAAGCAGGAATTACCCGCCGCTGCCTGGCCAAGTGGTACGCCCGCTGGCTCGCCCTCGGGGGGACGGCCTGACGGATCGCTCCTCCCGGCCCATCGCCAGCCCAACCGCACGAGCGAGGACATCGCCGATCTGGTAGAGGCGCTGCGGCGCCAGACCAAGTACGGGCCCGCCCGGCTCGCCGCCGAACTGCAGAAGCTGTATGGCATCACCGTGGCACCGGCCACCGCGCACCGAGTCCTCGTCCGGCGAGGGCTCAGCCGCCTGCGCGACCTCGATCCGCCCACCGGCGAGCAACTGCGCGAAGTCGTCCGCTACGAGCACGACCGGGTTGGCGACCTGGTCCACGTCGACGTCAAGAAACTTGGTGGCATCCCCACCGGTGGTGGCTGGCGAATGCACGACCGCGGCACCGAAGCCGCACGGGCCGCCAAGCGCACCGGTTCCGGTACCGGAAAGGTCGGCTACACGTACCTGCACACGGCGGTCGACGACCACTCCCGGCTCGCCTACACCGAGGCTCTGGACGACGAGAAGGCCGTGACCGCAGGCGCGTTCTGGCATCGTTCCGTCGCGTTCTTCGCCGCCCACGACATCACGCCGATCCGCCGCGTCCTCACCGACAACGGCTCCTGCTACCGCTCTCGCGCCTGGGCCGCTGCCCTGGTCGTGACGGGAACGAAGCACAAGCGCACCAGGCCGTACACGCCACGGACAAACGGGAAAGTGGAGAGGTTCAACGGGACGCTGGCCCGCGAGTGGGCCTACGTGCGCGCCTACACCTCCGAGCAGGAACGCAGGGCAGCGCTCGCGAACTTCCTCAACTACTACAACCACGAGCGCCCGCACTCCGCGCTCGGAGGCCGGCCACCCATCAGCCGGACCTCCGGCAGCAACTACCGCATCGTGTTCGACCAGCCGCCGAAGCCACTCGACACGATCCCGCAGCAGCTCACCTTCGAGGACGCCGTGGAACCAACGTCCTGAGACACCACATCTAGGCTGAGGTCCGCAATCAACTCCATGTTCGCCATGCCCTGACAGGCGATCAGCAGCCCGCCTGAGTACGACTACTCAGATCCGAGTACCTTCCGCCCAGGCAGCCTTCTATGCGAGTCACGGTTGCCCGGCCACTAGGTCGTGGGGCGGACGCTAGGCATGCCGAGCGGAACTCGGTTTGCACGGCGGGCGAATCGGGTGGCGTCGGGTCGCTCCTGGCGCAACAGTTGGAGGGTGAGGTCGATGCCCTCGATCTCTCCTTTCCAGCCCTCCTGCTCAGCACGTTCTCGCCGGTCGAGGAGGTCTTGCTCGATCTCCTCAAGCCGTTTGATCATCTCGGGGTTCACCTGCAGCACTGGGCATCGGATACAGGCGTGTTCGTGGTTGCACGGGCTTCCGTAGGGGCGTCCGCACAGGCCGAACTCGACCTTTCTGGAGTCGAAGTGTCCCTCGAAGGCGTCCCACTCCTCAGCTGTGGGCTCGCGGTACTCCGCTTCGGGGCGCGTTCGCCGCCGGTTGGCGATGACGCCCGCGGTTCCGAGGCTGGACACGCCGTGGTCCGGCGCCTGTTCCACCAGCTCATCGCCGCTGCCCAAGAACCACCGCCCGCCGCCTCCAGACCGGCGCTGACTCCGACGTGTTGCAGCAACACGCAGCCTTCCTGCTGCGCACGGGCAATGCCGTCGTCGACGCTTCCCTCAGCCGGATATGCCCCTACCTCGACGTGCACTGGGACGGCTCCACCGCCCTCGACGCCACGCCCGTGCGCACCTACTCCCGCGGCCTGCGCACGACCGGCCCGGACCTGGCCACCGATCCCGACGCAGGCTGGTACGGCCGCGACGGCGACCACCGCGACCCCGACACCCTCCCAGCGAGAACACGAAGAGGAACGGCGAGCGGCACCGCTCCACCGCCAAGGCGCTGTTCGGCTACGACGCTACCCTCGAACCCCCACCACGACGGGACGCCCGCTTCGTGGTGCGCACCGAAGCGGCGCATTTCTGATGCCGTCATCTCATCAAAAGCCGCAATTCGGTGTGAGGCGGTGAAGGAGGATCTCGTCTAAAGGACTGGCCAGGGTGCCGCAGCTCTCGCCGCTACACGACACGTCAGTCTCATAACGCTGTGGTCTGGTCTCCGTGCCGTCCACGGCGCACGTTCACGCAGTCGTGGCGGTGGTGTTTGAAGACCAAGACAGTTGGAGTGTCGGGACTGCGATAACGTGCCGGTCTGTACCGGGAAGGAGATTTCATGTCTCATGCGGATGCTGTCAGGTCGTCGTGGGCCCGGATTGTCCGGTGGCTGGAGGAGAATGCCCCCGTTAGTGCGCAGGCGCTCAATCCCCCGGCCACTGAGGCCGATATCCGAGAACTGCGCGATTCCCTGGGATGCCAGGTCCCCGAGGTGTTGGAAACGTGGCTACGGTTCAACAACGGCAGCACCGCGAAGGATTCCAGAATTTCGATTCCGGGAGGGGTTCGGCTCACTCCCCATCTTGATTCCAATGTATTCCCCGGTGGTGAGGTGTTTCTCGACTGCCGGAGCATCGTTGACCGGTATCAGAACAACCTCCGCGTCGCCGAGGACATCGGTGATGAGGATTGGTGGGAGTCCTCATGGATTCCGGTCCTGGCCGAGGCGGACGCCCACTACGGGCTGATCTTGGACGCGGGGCAGAGGGACGGGAGCGTCCCGGTGCTGGCCTACCGCGAGACCGACTACCCGAAGAGGTACGCCTCGTCGCTGGAAGAGCTGCTAGCCGGCGTGGCTGACATGCTGGAACAGGGCCGTGGAGACGGTGTACTTACGCGTGGGCGTCGGGCGTCCGTCCAGAATGGGCGGGTGGTCTGGGATTGAGTCCCTACACGTCGGTGGGGCCGGGCGGATCATCCGCCCGGCCTCACCGACGTGCGCTATCTGCGTTACGGCTTCTCTGCGTCAAGCCAGTAGTTGTCGCCTTCAAGGACGCGGTTGTTCCTTCGGAACGTCGGGAAGAGCCTCATGGACTGTGTGTTCTGGTTGTTGGACATGCTGAACCGGCCGCACGGCTCCGTCCAGGTTGGCAGGTCGTAGCGCGGGTCGGGTATCAGCCGTCACAGCCCGTCGCTGCCCTCGACGGCGATGGTGTTCGCACATTCATCGCCCGAGCCGACGGTTTTAGCCGCGCACCTGCGCGCCCGCCCCGCCTGCTGGATACGACGTCGAGCTCACGCCTGTATTTTTCGGATGGGCAAGTTCGGATAGACCAGCTCGCCGCCCACGGATGGGGCTGGCTGGACTCCACATCGCAGGCATCTTTCTGTGGTCCGCACGGTGATCCAAACGAAATTCCCTAGACGTCACTGATCCGAGCCGCACTCCTTGAGCGGTCTCACAGGGGTGTTCTCGAGCGGACCGTTCTCCGGGAGGAAAGGCAAGTAATGGCCAGCCTGTAGGACACCGCGGGAGTCTCGCTCCCACTGCATGCCCGCGGAGTCAATGAACTGCACGGTAACGCGGAGGTGCCGTGGTTCGTCGAAGCTCGGGACCAGGTCGGCAGTCGCTAGGCGAATCTCCGAGCAGGGCGGAAACACGCTGAAAGCGTTGAGCACATTCAGATTCATGATGACAGTGAGCGACTCTGTCGGGGATCTTGTGGATCGCGCTCATTTGCCTTGCCGCCACCAGCATTCCCAGGTCAAGCCGCGTGAGTCGAGGTATCTCTGGAAGACTGTGGGGTGCCGAGGTCCCTGGCACCGTGGTGGCGTGCGTGAGGCGAGTCGCTCGAGGTTGATGGCGATGCCGGTCAGCACGTGTTGGACGTGGGTCTTGCGAAGACCGTGGTAGCGGCTG
>NZ_JBIAQL010000053.1:0-11137 GCF_042889045.1 Streptomyces sp. NPDC002701 | reverse complement strand
TGCGCGAGCGGTGCGTCGAATAAGGATGTGGCCGCTCAGCTCGGTTCGACACCGCATGCGGTGGGCCGCTGGAGGAAGCGATTCGTCGAGCACCAAATCGCCGACTTGGGTGAGATGCCGCGCTCCGGCGGGCCCCGGACGGTCACCGACGAGCAGGTCGCCGCGGTGGTGACCACGACGCTGGAGTCAAACGCCAAAGAACGCTACCCACTGGTCGACGCGGGCGATGGCTCAGGAGGCGAGACTGTCGCAGTCGACGGTGTCGCGGATCCTGCGGGCGTTCGGCCTGCAGCCACACCGCTCGCAGACGCCGGACCCGCCGCTGAGAACCCCAACAGCTTCGCCTGCGGCTGTTCTCCGCCGCCGCCCGACTGGTCACCACCGGCCGCCGCCGCTGGCTCCGCTTCACAGCCCGATGGCCCTGGACGGACGTGATCACGCACGCGATCCGGCATCTCGCGGCCCTGCCGAACCTCAGCTGATGAGTGACCAAGACCATCCCGGCGGACCAAAGCAACATCCCGGAGCCGTGTAACCCCGGCGCCCACGCGACGCGACAGCTGGGGCACCAACCTGCCCCAGCCCACGAAATTCCGCACCACGCAAGCACAGAATCCCCGTCAGCGAACCAACGAGGACCCATGAACGATGGCAACGGTGCCTGTTCTCTCTTTCCAGTCCCGGGAATAGTTCTAGCTCCCAGCTCGGGGCGGAGTCCCTGCTCGTCGCCCACGCCTGTCACCAACTTCGTTTGTTTCATTGACATTTCGACCAGGAGACGTACGGTTGGGAGCGCTCCCATGACAGTGTTGCAACTGGAAGGAGTTCCCCCCATGCGCAAACAGAGTCCGTTAACCGGGCGTTCGCGACCCCTCCGTCGACCTCTCCAGGCGCTCGTCATGCTGTTCGCCGTGGTTGTCGGCGCACTGACCTGGTCCGCCCCCGCCCAGGCTCACGGCACCGTCGTCGACCCCGCCTCCCGCGCATACCAGTGCTGGAAGACGTGGGGCAGCAACCACACGAACCCGGCCATGCAGACCGAAGACCCCATGTGTTGGCAGGCCTTCCAGGCCAACCCCGACACCATGTGGAACTGGATGAGCGCGCTCCGCGACGGCCTCGGTGGCCAGTTCCAGGCACGGACTCCCGACGGGACGCTCTGCAGCAACAATCTGGCGAGAAACGCCAGCCTGAACAAGCCCGGGCAGTGGAAGACCACCACTGTCGGCAACAACTTCTCGGTCCACCTGTACGACCAAGCGTCCCACGGTGCCGACTACTTCAAGGTCTACGTGAGCAAGCAGGGCTTCAACCCCAAGACCCAGACCCTGGGCTGGGACGACCTCGACTTCATCACGCAGACCGGCCGCTTCGCCCCGGCGCAGGACATCACGTTTCCCATCCAGACCTCCGGCTACACCGGACACCACATCCTGTTCGTGATCTGGCAGGCATCGCACCTCGACCAGGCATACATGTGGTGCAGCGACGTGAGCTTCGGCTGAGCCGGGAAACGCCGCACACGGCACCGACCTCTGCCGTGCGCCCGTAACCTGCCGCCCGGCCGGCCGAACTCTGTCGGGGCAGGGACCGATTTTGGTTACCCTGCCCCGACAGAGAGCCCTCCGCGCTCCTCGCATGTAGCGGTGCTCTCCCGCAGAAGTGGCAGGGTTCGCCGGCTGAAGCACGCACAGAACGCGACTGTGCCGGGAAAGCGTCCGGTCGCCGGTCGGGGAGGGTGGCGTAGACGGTAGCTCGGACCGGAGGACACTGTCGGCAGAGTTCCCTGGCCTCGGGTGTGTTAGACAGGTAGTAATCAAAGGGGTACTTTGCAGCAACTCAAGCTCGGAATCATGTCGCAGACCCGCAAAGAGAACGAGCATCGTCTGCCGATCCACCCAGCGCACTTCGAACGCATCGACGTCGACCTTCAGCGCACCATCTATCTACAGACCGGTTACGGAGAGCGCTTCGGTGTGCCGGACCATCAGCTTGCCCCGTCGGTCGCCGGTTTCCGCTCACGCGCGGAGCTGATCGCGGAGTGTGACGTCATCCTGTTGGCCAAACCGATGCACGAGGATCTGGCGGAGTTGCGGGAGGGGCAGGTGCTGTGGGGGTGGCCGCACTGCGTGCAGGACGTAAAGGTCACGCAGGCCGCCATCGACCGCAAACTCACAGTGATCGCATTCGAGGCGATGAACCACTGGACCCGAACGGGTTCGTTCAGTCTGCATGTTTTCCACAAGAACAATGAGCTGGCTGGCTACTCGTCGGTGCTGCATGCCATGCAGCTGACCGGGACGACCGGTGACTACGGGCGTCGGCGGCGTGCGGTGGTGATCGGCTTCGGTGCCACCGCACGCGGCGCGGTGACCGCGCTCAGCGCGCTGGGCGTCCACGACGTGGACGTGTTGACCGCCCGCGGCGCAGCTGCCGTCAGTTCACCGATCCACTCGGCGCGAATCGTGCACTTCGACCACGACGCGGCCAGCGACACCCTCGACCCACGGCGCAGCATCGCGCTCACAGAGGGCGGCCCGAAGCCGCTGGCCGAGTTCCTCGCTGGGCATGACATCATCGTCAACTGCGTACTCCAGGACACCGCGGCGCCGCTGATGTTCCTGATAGAGGAGGATCTGCCGAAGCTCGCGCCTGGAACCCTCGTCATCGACGTCTCCTGCGACCAAGGCATGGGCTTCGCCTGGGCTCGGCCCACCAACTTCAACGAGCCGATGTTCACCGTCGGTGACCGCGTCCACTACTACGCGGTGGATCACAGCCCTTCCTACCTGTGGGATGCCGCCACCTGGGAGAACAGCGAGGCCCTGATTCCCTTCCTGAGGCCGGTCCTCCAAGGGCCAGCCGGCTGGGACGGTGATCCCACAATTGCCCGAGCGATCGAAATCCGCAGCGGCACTGTCCAGAACCCTGCGGTCCTGGCCTTCCAGCACCGCGCCCGACAGTACCCGCACGTGCTGCTCTGAACCGATGCCGTCCGGTCGGCGGCGCCCCTTGCCTGGCTACCCGTCGACCAGACGCCCCGGACTGACGGCCCTGGCCCGCACGTCGTCGCCTTTCCGAGCTCTGTGTCGCTTCTGAGGACACGAGCGTGAGACGAAACAGCGTGTCCTCGACTCGAAAGGAGAACCCGAGAACGTTCCAGGTCACTGCGGTGGAACGGGACATTGCAAAAGAGCGCCTACACGCGCTGGGCACGGTCCGGCTCTACAAGCACATCGTGGCGGCCGACACGCTGTACACCCTGAAGATGACCAGCAGGGCGGCCGTCAGAGCCGGCAGTGGCGAGTGCTGCCCGTCTGACACAGAGAAGCGCAGCGAGAGCGTCCCGCACAGCCGCAGCACCACGACCAGCGCATCTCCAGCCCATCGAGCGCCGCCCGGCGTCCGGGGCTGAGCCTGGCGGTCCTGCGCCGGCTGTTGTCCACGAACGCTCGGAGCTGAATCGGCTCGCCGTCCACGACCTCGACGTGCTTGCGGGGGACGGTGAGGTGCCCTTCGCGGGTGTGGAACGGGCGGGCGGCGAGCTGGTGTTCCAGCGTTCGTCCTGCGACCGCCGTGCCGGCACCACGACCTCGCCTTCAGCGGGTGCCTCGATGCCGAGGGTCTGGAGCAGGTACTACTGCGCGAGCGTCAGCCGTTTCCACCTACCCGCTGCGTGGTGATCCAGGCTCCGAGATTTTCGCCCTGCACGACCAGTTCGCCCGCCCTGACCGAGAACGCACCGTCGGCCGTCGCGTGGGCGAGTGCCGACCGGTAGCAGCGCTGCCACGAGACCTAAAGGCGAATCCGGCGAAGTCGGTGCGGCAGGCCCGGGAGCTGATCGCGGCGTTCAACCGTGTGGTTCTGGACGACGCGAAGGACCTGTCGGCGCCCGCTCTGTCGGGCGCCGCCCAGGCGCTGAAATCGTTGGTCGACCGGCTCCCGCAGGCGTTCGAGCAGACCACCGATGTCTTGGAGCTGCTGGCCAAGAACGACAAGGTCCCGATGGAGCAGGGCGATGTGAAGAGCGAGGTGGCCACGACCGCCGCAGAGCTCCGGACCGTCGTGGCCGACAGCGAGCAGCTGGCCAAAAGCCTCGCCAGCCCGGCGTCGGCCCTGTTGCTCATGGGCGGCCGCTAGACAGGCCCATCCTGCCGTCACCCTAAGAGATGGAAGCAACCAAGACGCTCAAAGGGGCGTGGACGCGTGCCCAGCTCGCGGGGTGGGGCGTGCCGTGGCCCACGTAGAAGGGTTGGAAGGAGAGCTGGTCGAGTGCTGGGGGACCGCGGGCAAGGACGGCGCACCGCCGCCCTTGCCGGGCTTTGCCCGGTTGGCTTCGCTCAGGAGACGTTCGACTTCGACTGACCCGATGACAGCGGGGCCGGACGGGATCATCCTGTCCGGCCCCGCTGCCCGTTCCCGGCTGCTCACCGGATGGGGCGGATACGCAGTCCCACGCGTAGTCGAGGCCGTCCAGCAGGACGGTCGCTGGCTGCCCCTACCACTGGCGCTGCAGACCGGGCGGCCGGCGTCGTCAAGGTGCCTCGGTGTGAGGGGCAGCGGTTGTCGTGGAGTTCCGGGTGCATCTGCGGTTGGTCGTCTTGGTGGTGGGTGAGGACCCATCGAGGGCCACCGCCTTGATGGGTCATGGTGATCAAGGCTGTGTCCCAGGGCTCGTTGGCGTTCCTGTGGGGATGCCGGCCATAGGGCGGCAGGGAGATCGAGTTGTGTCGTCTTCGGAGGGGCATCGGAGCGTCTGTAGCATTCAGCGTGTCTACTGCTTGGCTCCGGTGATGCGCGGGGCGAGTCCGTACTGGCGCGGGACGCCGAGGTTCGCGCGCAGGGTCGTGCCCGGGTACTCGGTGGGGTAGATGCCGCGTTCCTGCAGGATCGGCATCACCGCGTCGACGAATGCGTCGATGCCGTCCTCGTAGATGTCGGGTGTCACCCAGAAGTCGTCGGCAGCTCTCGCCTCCAACCATTCCCGACGGTGGTCGGCGTGGAGCTTGCCCGGGCCCACGACGGTGGGATGGAAGTCGATTACGCCATGGGCGAGGACGTCGCGCGGGGACCACCCCTCGCGTGCCACGGCCAGAGCGTTCGACGAGCGCGGATCCCGCGGTGAGGCGTGCGCGGGCGCCAGCTGCTCCGGCGTGAGGGGCTTGTCGAACCCATCCGGGTGGATAGGGATCCTGAGCATCGCGCCGAGGTGGGGCAGGCGGGCCTCGATGACGTCGCCCGAGTACGCCAGGCGAGGGTCGAGGCACTCGCGCACGGTCGGCGCGACGGTGGTCATGATGCCGGCGATGTGTTTGATCTCGTCGGGGTCGCGGCCGGCTTCGCGTGCTGCGTTCCGTACGAGTTCGCGCTGGGGGCGCGCCTCCTCGATCGTCCACACCTCGGCGATGAAGCCGCTCGCGTAGCGGTCCGCGATCGACAAGAGGTGCGGGCTGGGGCCGCCGGACGTGAAGATGACGGGCTGTCCTTGTTCCGACGGTGGGATCGCCAGGGGCCTCGCGAAGCGACGTACTGGCCCTGCAGGTTGACGGGCCCACATCGATCTGGAGGAAACCGGCCTCGAAGGGCACGACTTCCTCCGCCAGGACATCAAACGCAGCAAGGACGACTGGGTCTTGGCTTGGACCTCTGACATGACCTTAGATGCAGCGCGCGGGCCGGCAACCTCACTGAGGCACGCATCCTCTTCCGCGGATGGGCGGTGGAGAACACCTCGCAGTAGGACAGCCCCGGCCCAATACCTCCAGCCGCAGACGGCGCCCCACCCGGTGAGCCTATGCGCTCGAGAGCACTAGACGGCGTGGGCCGCCTGGGTACGGAGCCCCCGCCCTTCGGTAGCCGAGGAGCGGGGCCTTCTGTCCTGCTACTTGTCGGAGGGCTCGTCGTCCCCCGAGCCGCACAGGTCATGCCACTCGTCGATGGTGCGGCCGATCTGCCGCATCAGCTCCCGCAACTGCGCGAGAAGCAGAAACAGCAGGCCGAAGAGCGGTCCGGCCGGAGTACGCCGGAAATCTGCCGTAGGGCAGTGATGCATCGCGCTGAGCTGGGGATTTTCCTGTCGCATTGATGGTCGTTAGAGTCGCCGCCGCGCGGGAGCCTATGTCCGGTTGATGGGCGGGTGGTGGTTTCGTGGCGTCGATTGAGCGGACGGCGTATCCGTGGTTGAACACGCGGTGTCGGCGCGGGAGTTGCCCTCCTCGGCAGCGCGAATCCGGGAAGCAGCGGCGTTGCCCGGGCTTGAGGTCGCGTCAGCGGCAGGCCGAAGAGGGCACGGAGAGTGGCGGTGTGGGGACTGGGCCATTCAGCGGCTGCGGTCGACGCGGTCGACGAAGTCGCCGACCGCGGTGGCGAAGGCGGCGGGCGCCTCTTGCGCGACGAAATGCCCGACGTCCGGAATCGTGACTGCGGTGACGTCGCCGGCGACCTGGCGCATCGTCCGCTCGGTGAAGGGGGTGTTGATGCCGTCAATGGCGAGCACGGGAACGGTCAGCGGCCGCGACTCGGCCAGTGCCCGCATCCGGTCGCCGCCGGTCAGGGAGGAGCGGTAGAGCCCTTCGGTGCCGCGCCAGCCGCCCGGCCGCGCGTAGGTGCGGGCGAACTCGTCGAGGTCGGCCTCGGTTACCCCGCCCGGCACCATCGTCATCACCGAGACGGCCCAGTCGAGTATCACTCGCTCGCGGCCGGCCAGGAACAACTCCGCAATTCCCGGGGTGGCCAGGAACCCCACGTGCCAGGAGCCGCCGTTTTTCACGTCGGCCAGCATCTCCCAGCCGTACCCCGGAAGGGTGGTCTCGACGCCGGTGAAGCTGAGGACGTCGCCGGGGTGCGTGGCCGCGAACGCGAAGACCGGCCCGCCGCTGATGTCCTGACAGGTCACGTGCACGGGCCCGACGCCGAGGTGGGCGACGAGCCGGTGCAGGTCCTGCGCCATGGTGGCCACGCCGTGGTCGCCGTCGGCGATGCCGGAGTCGCCGAAGCCGCGCAGGTCGACAGCGAACACTCGGTGGGTTGTGGCGAGCAGCGGGATGACGTCGCGGAAGGCCCACCAGGACTCCGGCCACCCGTGCACCAGCAGGATCGGGGAGCCGGTGTCGCCCGCCGAAACGTAGTGCAACGTGGTGCCGTTGACCTCGGCGGCGTGGTGCGTGACGCCCGCCACGGGGGGCGAGGTGGTCACGAAAGAGCTGGTCATGCGAGGACTCCCAAGATGGACAACCAGGTTGACCTCAGTATTGGTCAACCTGGTTGTCTAGGTCAAGCGAGATCTAGACTGTGGTCATGTCCTCACGATCCGGCGCCGATCTCGCCCTGCTGCTTCTGGGCAGCTATCGCAATCTGGTGGACGAAGTGGTCCGGGAGCTGGCGACCCGGGGATATCCCGACGCCCGGCCGTCACACGAGTACGCGATCCGGGCCATCCGAGCCGGCGCCGACAGCGCCTCGGACTTGGCCCGCAGACTCGCCATCACCAAGCAGGCCGCGGCGAAGACGATCGCCGCGCTCGTCGAACGCGGGTACGTCACCACCGAGACCGACCCCGCCGACATCCGCCGCAAGAAAATCCGGATCACCGATCACGGGCTCGGGCTGATCACCGAGGGCACGGCGATCTTCGACGAGGTGCGGGCCCGCTGGGAAGTGCGCCTGGGTGCCGCCGAACTCGCCGAGCTGGAAACGCAGCTCGCCCAATTCGTCGGCGACTCACCCATCAACCTCGACGCTCCGGGCTGGGCGGCGGGACAGGAACTGCGCTAGGCGGTGTCGTCAAAGTGTCGCGCCCACATCAGCAGCGAGGCGACAGTGACGGCTGCCTGGTAGGTCTCGACGGTCTTCTCGTAGCGGGTGGCGATGCCGCGCCACTGCTTCAACCGGTTGAAGCACCGCTCCACGACGTTGCGACGCTTGTAGACCTGCTAGTCGAAGGCCGGTGGACGGCCTCCGCTGCGGCCGCGTCGGACACGGTTGCGGATCTGGTCGCTCCGCTCAGGGATCGTGTGGCCGATGTCCCGTCGGCGAAGCCAGGTGCGGATGGCCCTCGAGCTGTAGCCCTTGTCCCCGATGACATGATCCGGTCTGCTGCGCGGCCGGCCGGGGCCCGGCCGAGGCACGCGGATTGCGCTCATGAGCCTGGTGAACTGGGTGCAGTCGTTGGTGTTGCCGCCGGTGACCACCACAGCAAGCGGGCGACCGAGGGCGTCGCAGGCCAGATGTATCTACTAGCTCAGCAGTGAGCCCGAGCACGAGAGTGCAAGGGCCCCGTGTGGAGTGGAAGCCTGCCGCCGTCCCGGGACTGGATCCCCGAGGTCCACTACCCCCTCGGCAGTGGAGAGGCGGTGATCCCGAATGCGCTGGTGTACTACCGCACCCGCGAAACCGGCCGTGCCGAGGGCGGGGTGATGTTGCAGGCATTTGTGGAGGTCGACCGCGCCACCATGGGCCCCGAGCGCCTGGCCGCCAAGGTCGGCGCCCACGCCCGGCTCTACCTCTACATCCCCGTGCCGGGCGGGCGTCACCGCGGGTACGGGACACAGCCAGCCGCCGACTGCTGTTCGTCCTCGACGCAACAGGGCCCGCCGGCATCGAACACCAGACGCGTGCTCTGTGAACAGCAGCTCAGGAATCACTCTAGATGACTTCTACGTGCGGTTCCCATGCTGCGTGAGAGCCGCTCCCCTGAAGCGTATACATGAGCGTATACTGCGGTCATGTCTGATGCCATGATCCGCGTGCCCTCCGAGGTACGCGACCGCCTCGCCGTCCTGGCGGAGTCCCGGGGGACATCGATCCGATCCCTCGTACAAGAGTTCGCGGAGACCACCCTGACCGACGAAGAACGCCGAGAGAGAGCGGATCGAACGCGCGCCTACCTGGCCGAACACTTCGGCGTAGAGGTGACGGACGAGGAAAGCGCCGACATGGGTCGCAAGCTGCGCGATGCCTTCTCCCGGCAGGCGGACACCCCAGCGTGATCCAACACCATCTTGTGCTGGACACGCCCACCCTCCTGGCATTGTCGGGCAACCGGCAGGTCTCCGCACTGATCCACCGGGCCCACTTCGAACCCGAAACCCGCCTGTGGGCACCCGTACTGTCCATCCTGGAAGCAGACGCGGAGCACCCAGGTCTCGCAGAACACGTAGGGCAGCTCGACGTCATCCACACCCTGGATCTCGACTACCCGGCCATGCTCACCGTGGCACGCATGCGCACAGAAGGCGTGCCAGCAGGCATCGCCGCTGCCATTCACGCCGCACGCCACCTGCCCGACTGGGGAACGGACGCCCTCATCGCCACCGTCACCCCCAAAACATATGAAACCCACCACGTTCCCTACCTCGACCTCAACCGGTAAAACCACCAGCCCAAGGCACGGGATACAACAGCAACCAGCACACCGATGAGCCGCGCCAGAACGAATACGGCTGCATGACCAAGGCCGAGCAACGCAGAAGGCTGCGCGCGGCACTCCGTGAGTTGGGGATGCGCTGGTAGAGCGCGGCGTGCATCCGCTGGCGTCCCGCCCCGTGCGCTCCCGGAGAGGGAACTGTTACCGGCGCGGGCGAAGGGCCCCGCCTGGCTCACCGACCCCTACCGCCTGTCCAGCGGTCCGAAGGTCCTCGTCACGATGTTCGGAGCCGGCCACATCCTCGGAGGGATCTCCGGATACGACACCATGGAAGCGACCGACGAGAACCCTGCTCGGGTGATGGCCGTGGCAACGCTCACCGCGGCGTACCTGCGGACCCAGCTCGCTCTGGATACTGATGCCGATGCCTGGCCGGCCGCGCAGCAGCAGTTCACATGGCTCGCAGAGCCCCTGGGCACGATCGAGCAGAAGGACTAGCGCGCGTCGGTCTGGCAAGACCCGAGGAGTGCCCCGCCGGCAAGAGACGCTGTTGGCAAAATCAGCCCGATCTTGTGGTGAGCCCGCGCTCGCCACAAGATCGGGCTGACTCAGTGCCGTGGGGCTGCGAGGATGCGCTGTGTGGTTACGGATGCGGAGTGGGAGCGGATTCGAGGGAATCTGTGCTTTGGGCAGGTCTTGCGGGGCACAGTCGTGAAGGTGCCCAGACCTGGGGCGATCGGGATCTTCGTAGATATCGGGTTGGGCGTCGAGGGCTTCGTCGACGTCCTGCTGTTGCCGGAACCGGCAGAACAATGGCCCGCTGAAGGCACCATCACTGATTTCGAGGTTTGGTGGGCGGACAGCCGTCAGCAGGTCCGGCTGAAGCCATCCGATCCGCAGTACTTGCGGAAGGACTTTGCGGACTTCACTGCCCGTGGCAGACCCGGTTGGACAGCCGACATCGGCCAGCCCGTTCGCGACAGCGGGCCGGTCACTGCGCAGGAGCTTGCTTCGCTACTTGATCGGCAGAAGCGCCGCGAAGTGTGAGACGCGGGGTGCGAGCCCGGGGTGTTTGAATGATGTGCGTTGACACGGGCGAGATTGATCGCGGCGCCCGTAAGTTGGTGCTGAAGGCTGGTCTTGGCTAAGCCGCGGTAGCGTGATCTACACAGGTCACAGCTGTGCACGCCTTGTGAGTTCCTTCGATCCCAGCCCGGACCTTGTAGCGTTCTTTCCATTCGTCGGCCTGCTGGAGTGCGCGGGCCTGTTGTAGTTCGCGGTGTGCCTGCTGTGGCCGCAGTGTGATGGCCCGGCCTTTTGCGCTGAGGTTTGGCACGCAGTCGCCCACGACAGGACACGGCTGGCAGTCTCGTGCGGAGAACTGTGCACGGACGACGGGCAGGCCCTGTTGGGACCGGTCTTCTCTCCACCCGGTGTTGGTGATTCCGTTGGGGCAGGTCACACGTTTGCTGTCCCAGTCCACGGTGAAGGCGTCCTGCCCGTAGGTGCCCGCTCGTGCCTGAGCGTTGGTGACCGACTTGAGTGGCCTGTGCAGTGCGACACCGTGAGCGCGGGCATCTGCCATGGCGCCGGCGTTGGCATAGCCCGTATCGACCCAGTGCTCTCCCGGAAGCATGCACCGGCCGGCCAGGGCAGCGTGAGTCGGCGTACGTCCTAGCCTCAATACCGGTAACTTAGGGCTTTGGTGACCGCTTGACCCGTTTGGGTTTGGTGGCGCCAATGATGGTGACGGCCGCAGCACATGGGCGGTCT
>NZ_JBIAQL010000052.1:0-11806 GCF_042889045.1 Streptomyces sp. NPDC002701 | reverse complement strand
TCAGTCCACCGCCCTGCGCATACCTCATACCACCGGCCTACCGCAGGGATCACCACCCGTCAGCCCCTCCGACAACACCCCGAATAGATCAGTAGGTCCCTGCTGGTACTGACGAACCAGGGCATAGCCTGCTGGCCGATGATCTACACCGAACCACCCGCCTGTGACCACCACGAGCCTCCCGAGCCTCACGCACACCAAATCCGTGACGTGCAACTTCATGATGCACAGTGCCGGTCGATGCCGGCGGCAAGGGTATGGAGACTGGGCAGATCGTCCTCCCGGACGGCGACGAGCCAGTCCGGAAGACGCTCGCCCTGGCGCTCGGTCAGCATGACGGCGAAGGCGCGGACGTGTCGGGTGAGCGCGTCGAAAACCAGATTCCGTCTTGTAGGTTCTCGCGGTTCGTGTCCTACGGCGGCACTGTGACCTGCGGAGACCGTGCGCTGTCTCACGCCGTCTCGTAGTCGGTCTGTCTCACGGGCGTGTCCGAATCCTCGAACTGGCTATGGGGGGCATGCAGTTGATCTGCGGATGGGCAATGAATATCCTCCGGGTGCGTGGCCGCGTGACTGAACCTGTCACCCGAACTGGCAGCTGACCCTCCTGCAGGGCGGGGTTATCCGTTGGGTGGCGGGTGAGACAGACTCGGCCGGCCTGGCACGCGACTACCACTTGGAGCACGTCGGATGAGCAGCAACGTACTGACCATGTACGGCGGGCCGAGACGAGTCGACGGCCAGGGTCAGGCGAAGGTGGCGAACATGGTCAGCTTCTCCGACGGATCGGGACCTGCGCCGTCGGCCGTATACGTGGAGCGTGAACTGCCGCCAGGAGGCACGTCCGCGTACCTCGCGGCCCGGCGCGGTGGAAACCGATCCTTCGCCCTGTGGGCCGACGATCAACGCCGGGAACGGGTGGCCACCGTGGTGACCCTGGCGGCCGGCGGCGGCGTCGCGAGGTTTCAGGTGCTCGGCGCGCACGGCGAGGTCATCGGCACGCTCATGCGCGAGAAGGCGCTCCGTGGCAGGGGCCTGCGCACCCGCTGGACCGTGGACCAGCCCGGCGGCCCCGAAGCGGTCGGCTTCAAGGGACGGATCATATGGTGGTGGATGTGGTGGCTCCTGCTGCCCCTGATGACGGTGGTCCTCGTGTTCACCGTCTTCGACAGCGTCCCTGGCAACGAGGGCGGCTTCGCACGCGCACCCCGGCGCATCAGGTGGCGCGCGAACGGGCAGGTCCCGCTGGAGTTCAGGTCCAAGGGCGACAAACTGCACGTGCATGCACCCGGTGTGGACTGGCGGCTCGGGGCCGCGCTGATCGCCCTCCTGCGCAGCTTCAACGCCGGCGCGTGGGACTCGGTGAAGAAGTGACCCGGGGGACGACGCTCCAGCGCGGTGCGTGCTGTGGCGGAGGAGGTTGGTGTTCCGGAGCCGCGCACCGTAGAACTGGGCCTCATGTCTGATCAGTGGCCAGCCCAACGCCCGGCGCCAAGGCCCTTGCCCGGTCCGCCCGGCAGGTACGGGCCGCCACGCTTCCCTGAGGTCAGTGCCGGGTACCGGCGTTGGGCCGGCGTCCTGCTCTGGCTCGCGATCGCCATCGCGGGTCTCATGGTGGTCGCGTTCGTGGCCAGCATCGTCTTCCTGGTGAAGGCAGACGCGGATGTGGACAACGCTGCCTACGGCTACCTCGCGATCTTCCTCTGGTTCGGGACCGCCGCCGCCGTCCCGGTGCTGCTGGCGCTCGGTATCCTCGCAATCGTCATGACGCGGCGTGTACGGCAGCAGGAGCGGCTGGGCCACGATGCTGTGTACCGAGGACTCAAAGTCGGCGAACAGTAGTCGAGCGGGCCACGGTGCCAGCACACTGATCCCGGGCGGTCCGCGCTACCCCTCAACCCCCCAAAGGGTGACCCGCCTGACGTGTCCTGTCGCAGTGAGCCTGTCAGAGGGCGAGCCCCTGACGTGCTGTGGCGCCAGATGGTTTGAGATCGCCGCTCAGCACGCGCCGCAACGAGAATCCGACACCACGAATGAGAACGAATGAGAATCCTCCAGTTCTAGTGCAACAGGGACACCTGCGAGTCTCAGGTCGGCGTCGGATCCGACTTCCATCCGACATCACCGACAAGTGGGCTGACGGGCCCTCATACACGGTTGAGCCAGCGATGAGTGCCCTTTACGGGTGGCCGGGCGGCATACCGCAGCAGGCGGCGGTCTGGGTCTGGTCGGCGCTGGCGAGCGGTGCTACGGCGAGTACCGCTGCCAGTGCCAGAAAGACTCCGAGTACGGCTTTACGCATGACATCTCTTGTCGAAGTAGAACTTGGTGAAGCCGTTCCTTTACGGGTGGCCAGGCGGCGTCACGCCGCAGCAGGCGACGGTGTTGCTCGCCGGGCTCGTCACCGTGGCTCGGTTGCTCCACGACCCAGCGTCCGAGCGCGGTTTCCGCGACACACGTGCTGGCCCGTCGGCCGTAGAGATCCCAGGACTTCGGCCCCTACGAGCCACGGTCACGGTCCGCCTGAACCCAGCCGTGCCGAGTATCCTGGCCCGGCCCGCCGCGCAGGGAACCACCCGCACGGCGGACTCTCACGAAGCGGACGTTGTCAGCGCGCGGGTCAGTTCGACGTCGTACTGATCGGCGTCGAAGTGAGATACCGGAGGGTGCGCCTCAGCAACGGGTACCTGCCAGTCGGACCACTCCACGATCCCACCGTGACGCTGTACGAACACGGCCAGGTAGCCACAGCATCCGCCCGTGCACAGACCAGGCGTCGTATCCTCACCCGGACCACGACCTGCCGGCCGTCGACCGGCACATCCCGCACCGTCCGGCCGTGATACCCGTGGACCCGCCCCGTCACCACCCCGCACACCGGACAGGGAACGGGAACATCCCGGGTCCGAGCCGAAACCCGGACTATCTCAGCACCGTCCGCCGCATCCTCGATGACCAATGCTGGCAACCCCGAAAACACCGTTCCCACAAGCGTGATCGCATCATGCACGCTCAATGATCACAGGCGAGGACTCACCGTCACCAGCGACTACGGAACAGACCCGCTCGTTTGACAGACCCTCACGCGGCAGGCTACGTGAGATGGGCGGGATCGAGGGAGCGCCACCAGTTCGGTTCTTCAATGTCGTGAACGTGTACGAGAAGCAGGTCCGGCCCGGAGGTGTTGTCGGGGATGACACTGTTCCGCAGGGAGACCCATACATACGTACCGTCCCGGTGCGAGAGCCGCAGCTCTGCCTTGCCTCCCCGGGCGGGCGTTGTCAGCAAGGTGGGCCCGTCTTCTGGATGGATGAGGTCGGCGAAGACGCAGCGGCGCATTTCTGTCACTGATCTGCCCAGCATGTGACACAGAGCGTCGTTCGTACGTATCACTCTGCCCGGCTGTTCGTCGGTCAGCTCGGTCACCGCCATTCCGGACGTCGCGTATTCGAAGGCTTCCCGGAAGGATGCCTCGCTGGCGCGAAGCGCGTGCTGCTCCCGCTCCAGACGTACCATCGCACGCTTCATGTTTGCTTTGAGCTGGGCGTTGGCAATGGCAACCGAGGCATGGGCCGCATACATCTGAAGCGCTTCCTGTCCCCATGCCCCGGGGCGGCGTCCGTTGCGCGGCCGGTCTACGGAGATGACACCTGTCAGATCTCGTCGGCCCTTGCCACCGACAGAGTACAAGGGCGCGAAGAGCCGGTCGCCGGGATGCCACTCGTCCTCGAACCGCGGCTCCGGTCCGTCCGTGAACCACTGAGGAACGTCGTCGTCGTCGAGAATTTGGCCCTCTGCGTGCGGGATAAACCGCAGGTCGCCCCATACCTCGCCCATCGAGAGCCGACGTTCCCACGACTCACGGGAGCCGATTCTGCCGGCAATCAAAGACTCCGCTGCAGAGTTGCCTGCCAAGGCCGCGACAACAAGATCACCGTCCGGCCGGACGAGATTGAGCGCAGCGATTTCATAGCCGAGACCGGCGACAACGCCAGCTGTGACCGCTTGCAGAGTGTCGGCGAGACTCTGGGCCGGGGAGAGCTGCCGGATCAACTGGTCCAGCAGACTTCGAAGCGTGGCAAGGCGGACGTACGCCTCCGACCCCGATTCGTCCGTGGACGCATTAGCGCTGACCGCCTGACCGGCACTCCATGTACTCCAGCTGGGGCGTGACGTCGTCGGCAGCGGCTCGTACGCCGCGTTGCGGATGAAGGGCGCGCTGCCCAAACTGTTGCGGCACAGACGATGGGGTGCCGGTCTCCCGCGTAAACTGAGTCCCAGGCGCAGCTTTGTGTACAGCGTGTCCAGGTCGAGGTACTCGTCGCCCTCCAGCACACCGTTGTTGATCAGCCTGATCAGTTCGCCGGTGAACGCCGTGTACTGATCGCCCGGAGGTGCGATCGCAACGGCGTTCTCGGCGGAGGCGGCGAGCAGATAGGTGCCTTGGACCTCCAGGAAGGACCCGTCGTCGGGCGACTGAACGCCGAACGCGCGTGCGCTGTAACAGCAGTCGAGCACGACGATTTTCCGGTCGGCGGGGCTGTGCTCGATCGAACGCCGAATCCACTCGTACGGCGCCGCCGTGTCGTGCACCGACATCCAGTCGCTGTCCGCAACGGCCAGATGCAGCTCGCCTGTTTGGGGCTCGATCAGCCCGTGCCCCGCGTAGTACACGACCAGAGTGTCCGTTGCTTCCTGGGCGGCTTCAGCTACCGGTTTGGACAACTGTCGCGGGGTCTGGGGGTTCAGCACCACGCGACAGTGCTCAGGAAGAAGCCCCCAGATGTCCTGCTCGGTGAAGAGACTTCCGAGCGCTTCCGCACTGTGTACCACAGCGGGCAGACCGTCAAGTGTCTCGAAGGAGCCTGCTCCTATGAGCACCGCCCGTGAAGCGGAAGGATCAGGCAGAGAGGCCATCAGGATCCCTGACAGCGTGGACTTCCTCGGTCTCATCGATGCCGTCGGAGTCAGCGACCAGCAACTCGATAAGCCGCCGGGCCTCTTCCGGAGAGGAGCCCGAAATCGTGACCGTCAGGCCGTCGGGGCGATCGACGGTCACGGTAGGGCGCAGCGGGCGTGTCCCGCGCCAGGCGACCAGGGACATGGCGAGCGATGCAGCACTGAAACCGCCGCTTACCACGAGCGACACCAGGTCGAGTGCGTCACCTTGCGCCCCTGGTGTCGACGGATGTGAAGCACCCAGTGCTGGCTTCGCATGGCGACGGGCGACCGGGTCTGCCATCAGCCACATGTGCAGCGACCTTAATTCGGCCTCCGGCCCCCGCACATCTCGGAACCCAAGTTGTAACTGCACCAATACCCCCTGATTCCGCGCCCAGGCGCGCACGTCACTACCGAAAGGCTACCGTTCAGCACCGCTTCATCGTCCAGACGTCGCACCTCGTCTTCATAAGCGAAGGTCCGTTCGGCGAGACGAGCCTGCGCTGGCTCGATCGAGCTCGCCATTTCACCAAGGGCGTGACGAGATCCACCCTTTCGTGCTCCCCCGATGTCGGTGCGGGCAGGTACGACCGCGGGCGCCCGGGTGCGTCCGGCTACCAGCGGGCGGTGAGGCCGAACTGATGCATCAAATCGGTGAAAAGCTCCTGGGCGCTCGAGCGCAGCAGGTCGTCTTCGTCGGCCGGGTTCACCGCGGTGGTCACCGTCTGGATGCGGCGCGGCCGGCGGGCGCGGTCGGGGATGTCTCTGAAGGCGCCGCCGTGCTCGGTGACGACGGGGATCAAAGGTGTCGGCTCGGCGCTGGCGATGGCCGCACGCACGTGCGAGGAGCTGTCCACGCCCAGATGCCGGGCGAGTTCACGGGCCAGGGCGAGGGCGTCGCGGCAGGCAGCCGCCGTGACGTCCGTGTCGACCAGGCTGCCGGCTGCCTGCGGTTCGGCGTGCGGGGAACGCAGAGCTTTCCAGGAGAGGTTGACGGCGAGGACGGTGCTGCCGTCGTGGTGCAGCTCGGTGTGGATCTCCCGGCCCGTGGGCGGGGACAGGGTGGTGAAGACCCAGCGGCGCAATCCGGGGCGGGGCTGGGGCACCATCTGGTTCAGCGACTGCAGCGGGCTGACGGTGTGACGATCCCGGGTCAGCCGCCGGGAGTGCTCCATAGCGGCGAAGCAGATGTAGCTGGCCGACTCGTCGGCCAGGGGCGGGGCGGTGCGCGGCAGGGGGCGCTGGGGCCGGGTGACGGCGATGAACCAGGCCGAGGGCTCGTCCTGTTCGGCCAGCACGTCGTCCCGGGTGTCGGCGTAGAGCTGCTCGATCTCGTCCTGGGCGTGCTGAGCGCGCGTGAAACGGTCGCGGTAGGCGCGTTCGAGCTGATGCTCGGCCATCCAGGCGGTGTGGTCGGCATCGCGGTAGGGCACGACGGCGGCCTGCTGGGCCTTGTCCTTGGCGGCGGTGCCGTACACGAGGTGAGGAGCCGTGGGACTGGCGGGGATGTCGATGACCAGGAAACTCGTGCCGCCGTCGGGCGAGGTCAGGGTAGTGAAGCTGAGGTCGGGCAGGTAGGGCTGGATGTGGTTGCGGATCCACTGCGCGTACTGCTGGGTGTTGACCTCGCCGGGATCGATGCCCACGGGTTTGGTGGTCTTGTCCGTGATTCCGTAGATGAGCAGGCCGCCGCGGGTGTTGGCCATCGCCGCGACGTCCTTGGCCAGCTCGTTCCAGGCCCCGTCCTGCGGCGGCTGCGGAAGGAACTGCTTCCAGTCCAGGTCGTCGGACTCGTCCAGGTTGCTCTCCGCGGCCTTCTTGACCATGTCGAAGGTGAGCGGGCCCGGTGGGGCACCGAGGTGTTCGTGCAGTCGCGTCCAGGAACGTGCCATGCCCGAAACCCTATGATGCGCCACTGACAACAGGTTGAGGCCGGGACCGGCTTCCGCATGCGAATTGGCGCCTGGGGACACGGTGTCTTGCCGGAGATCCTTGTGCTGCGCGTCGGCATGGCCGGAGAGTGACACAGCCAGAGTGGGGACGCTGTGGGCGCGCTGGGGTGGTTCTGCCGGTGGTACCGCTTTCTGTCCTGTTGGCTCTTTTGGAGGTTTTTGCTTCTTCGCGCCGTGTGCTTCTTCGCGCCGTGTGGTCACTCTTTGAGGGCACTGCTCCTTTCCGGGCCGTCTGTGACGGTTGTTGACGAAGCGGAATCTCTCTCTCCGATGTCTGGTGTGTGGGGGGAGGGGTGTGGCCGTGTGTCAACAGCAGGCTCTGGAAGGGGAACTGGCATGGCAGACATTACGCAGATCCGGGCGAAGATCGAGGTCGCCAATCTGTCGGAGGCGGGGTCGGACGACTGGGTGTATCTGGGCATCGCGGGCCGCGAGTTCGTCCTGGACTCCGGTAACGGTGACGACTTCGACATCGGCACGAAGAAGGTGTTCGTGCTGGGGGAGCAGCAGGAGGACGACACGGAGGGCAACTTCACGGTCGTTCCGGTGGTCGAGGGCGAGTACAACGACCCGCGCAGGCCCCAGCTCGACACCGACGATCTGGGTTTGTATCCGGTCTATCTGCGGGTGGAGGACGCGGGCTCGCATCCGGAGCTGTGCCTGGAACGTGTCCGCGTCTCCGTCTACGGAGCTGACGGGTCGGTCCACAAGTTCGACAATGTGCGGTTGGACAAGGTGGCGGACAACCGCAGGATCTGGCTGCACCAGAAGTACGGCAGGCAGCTTTACCTGCACGCAGTCAACACGCGCGGCCAGGCGTGAAGCGCCGGGTGGGCGGCGGGTGGCTGGCTGCTGCCGCCGTTACGGTGTCGGCTCTGGCCGGCACCGTTCCTGCACAGGGTGCGCAGGCTGCGGACGTCACGGTGCCGCTGCGTGAGGCGATCGGCCGGCTTGACGTGGCGGTGGGGGACCGCTCCGGCTACGACCGCGCCCGGGAGTTCGGTTCCGGCTGGACCGATGCCGACCGCGACGGCTGCAACACCCGCGCGGAGGTTCTGCTCGCAGAAGCCCTCGAGGCGCCGTCCGTGTCCGGTCGCTGCACGCTTACCGGTGGAACCTGGTTCTCCTGGTACGACGGGCAGGAAGTGACACTGACTGACATCGACCACGTCGTGCCGCTCGCCGAGGCGTGGGACAGCGGGGCGAAAGCGTGGACGCGGGAGCGTCGTGTCGCCTACGCCAACCATCTGGACGATCCCCGCCACCTGGAGGCGGTCAGCCAGCGCTCGAACCGGCAGAAGAGCGACCAGGATGTCGCTCAGTGGCTGCCCCAGGAGTCCGTGCGCTGCCGGTACCTCTCCTACTGGGTGCCGGTGAAGCTGTCGTGGAGTCTGTCGGTCGACGAGAGTGAACTCCAGGCACTGGACAGCCTCGCGGACGGCTGCCCCGAGACGGCCATCACCTACGCGCCCGTTGCCTGATTCCGCGCAGGGCAGGCCGCCGGGCGCCTGCACTCCTGTCAGTGAGGCGGTTGGCGGGGGACGTTCGCGGTACAGAGGTCGGGGCGTGGGAGGTGTCAGCTGGCGGGGTGGCGCCAGCGGCCGGAAGCATCACGGGCGGCGGTGGCGCCGACTTCTACGACCAGTTCGGGCCGGACCAGAGTGACGTCCAGTCTTTCGCGGGTGTCCTACCCCGCGGAGAACGACCAGCCCGTCCACGGATGCCGTCCGGGGTCTGCCGGTGCGAGCAGACCGGCGACGGTGCGGCCAGCCGCACTGGGGAGGACGGTGGTGCGGCCGGTGTACTGCAGGCGTCCGTCGGTGTCGTATCTGCCGAGCAGCAGCGTGCGCGGTGCCGTGGTCGGTCCGGTGATGGCGCCGACGATGGCTTCGGTCGTCTCGCGCACCTTGTACTTCAACCACCCTCTGGCCGAGGCCCGGTATAGGCCGTCCAATTCTTTGAAGACGACTGCCGTCCAGGACGTCAGCCATTCGTGGACGGTGTCGGGGTCGGTGGTCGACGGGCACAGCACCCACGGCACGGTCAGCCGGTGTGCGCGGAGAGTTCCTCGAGGGCGGCGCGGCGCCGCGTGTAGGTCCACGCCCGGGTGTCGGTGCCCGCTTGAGCACGGGGGTCCGGCTGCGGCTGCCGACAGTCCGCGCTTTGCGGCCGGGTTGGTGCCCGACGGCGCCGACCGCGAGTGATCTGGGACGCCGGGCAACCCTTCGAGGTTGACGATCTCGTGCACGCCCCCAGGCATCGTGCCCCTATCCGGCGGCGGTCTGGGCGTCCAAGGCTATCGCGGTTTCCAACGAGATCAAGCGCGCGTTCTGCAGTGCCGCGACCTCCCAGCGGTCGTTCTGCCACACCAGAGCGGGCAACTGCATGAAGTAGCGGCTTGAGGCAGGTCCGGCCCCGTACGGTAGGACGCCCGCCCGCCTGCCGCGGTAGGCGGGGGTTGCACTGTTCGAGGGGCGCCGTCCCTCATCCGATCAGCGAGGAGCATGAGGCTGTGAAGGTCGAGATCCAGTCGGACGTACGTGACACCGCGGCCCGGCTCGGGGCGGATGTTCCCTACGCGCTGAAGGCCCTGGCCGGTCAGTTGGCCGACGACCCTGACATGGGCAGTCCCTCGGGGATGCCCGGCATGTTCACGGTCGTGGTCGACGGCGACATGTTCGATGACTGCCCCGACCTGTCGGTCGGCTACCTTCGCGAGCCGGACCGCATCGAGATCCGGTTCCTTGAAGCGCTTGTCCTCTCCGAGGCTTCCACGGATGGTTCTGACCAAGAGCAGGAACTGGATCAGGGCGAGAATCAGGTCGCAGACCTTGTTGCCGCGGCGGCTACCGTGCGGGAGATCGCTGATGCCTGGGGGCGCATCACGGGTTGGCTGAAAGACCATGCTCCCGTTTCCTATGCGGCGCTCCGCGCTGGCGCCACCCCTGCTGCCATTGCCGCTCTGGAAGAGGACCTCGGCATCCGGATACCCGTCGAACTGCACGGCTTGTGGCTGCTGACCTCAGGAGATGAGGGTGGCAACGGCTGGGGATGCCTTCCCGGGAACAGGGCTTTGATGTCTTTGGATTCCGTGGCTGCCACCTACCGGCTGAAGATGGAGGCCCAGGCCGACGAGGATCTTTCCAATACCGATCGTCCGCAGGAGGAGCGGATCACGGTGTGGGAGGCGAGCCGTATTCCGGTGATTGCTCTGGGCCCTGCCGACAGCACTACGGGCTTGTACCTGGATGCCGAGAGCGGCTATCTGGGCCGGTGGTCGCGTTACAACGAAGGCCCCGGCGAGGTACGCGACACGCTGGTCACCTACTTGGAAGAGGCCGCCGACATGCTCGAAGCTCCCGCCCTGGCCGCGGGGGACAAGCCCGGGCTGATCGATGGGGCACTGGTGTGGCTCAGCAGTATCAGCCCTGCGCAGGAAGACCGGTGGCAGCCTTGGACCGGCTGACCACGCACGAGAAGCGGGGCCGGCCTTGCGGGGCCGGCCCCACTTGCGGGTTTTCACCTGTCAGTGCTCGGGCTACGTCAGCCGATTTTCTTCCACGTGCAGGTGGTTGCGGTTGACGTGCAGTGCTCGTATCCCGGGAGGGTGACGAAGAATCCGTCACCGTCCAGCATCCGCCACGCCGGGGCGGGGAAGCCGCTGAACGCCTTCTGGTTCTGCGTGCTCGAAATGGCTGCCCGCCCGCACCGCTCCGTACCGCTGGGGCCGTTCGTCACGGCACGCGTGTCGGCGAGGAGGCCGAAGTTCGCTGAGCCGTCGCCCATTTTGTCGGTGAAGAACTGGGCGCACTTGGTGCCCGATGTCACCAGGTTGACGCTCTTGGGATAGCCGCCGGACTCGTGCGTCGAGGCCATGGCGTACTCATCGCAGTCGACCGATCCCACGGACGCATCGGAGGGGTGCACGCTCCAGGAGGAGTTGGTACCGCAGAGGACGTTACGGCTGTTGTCCGATGTCCACGTCCCGCCGGTACTGGTCTTCACCGGGGTGTCCGGTCCCAGGTAGTGCATCAGGGAGTCCCACCGCTGGGAGCCGGCGTGGTCGGGCATTACCTGCTGCATGTACCAGTAGTAGCCGCCGGCGGCCGGGTACTTGTTGGTGTCCAGCGTCCAGGTCGGACTGAAGTGCGGCAGCACACAGCCCGGTGCCGAACTGCTCTGCCAGTCGTCGCAGCGCGGCGCGAATTCCTGTACCTCGGGGATGCCGGAGGTACCGAAGTCCGCGGTCGCGGATGCGGTGGTGCTGGCGTCCACGCTCGCGGTCACCGCCCAGCCGAGGTCGATGGTTTCCTTGCCTGTGCCGTTCCAGGTGGTGGCGCGGGTGCCCCACCTGCCGTCGGTGTAGGCGTTCCAGTCGTCCGCGTCCCAGTAGGCGTTGTCGCCCGCCGCGTTGTCGAAGTCGTCGGCCCACCGGATCACCGACGTGTTGCACGCCTCGCACGTCGAGGAGGTGTTCCACTTCAGCGTGACGCCGTCGAGAGCGGCGTCGATGCTCACCGGCATGATGCGGATCTGCTGGTCGAACTCCGCGAAGGTGGTTCCGCCGGCGGACTTGTTCGGGTACGCCTTGATGCGCTGCTCGAAGTCGAACCTGGCGGAGCCGATCGTCGCGTCGTCCAGGTCGACGAAGGTCAGCGTCCCCGACCCGATGCTCTTCAGGCACGCATCGGTGCGGCTCATGTAGTCCGAGCCGACCGCTTCGTCGGAGCACCAGCTGACCAGGTCCGCCAACGGCGCGTCAGCTGCCGCAGCAGCCGCCTGAGCGGATGACTTGCCGTCCTTGCGGGCCTTCGCCTCCGTCGCCTCGCGCAGCGCCTCAGTGCGCTTGGCCGCGCGCGCCTTCGACTCCGCGGTGGGCGGAGCCAGCTCGATACACAGCTTGCGGCCCTCAGT
>NZ_JBIAQL010000051.1:0-13834 GCF_042889045.1 Streptomyces sp. NPDC002701 | reverse complement strand
CGGACTCGCCACAGCAGGTCCGCCCCCGTGGCCGCGGCTGTGCGCCACAGGTCCACGCCGTAGAAACCACGGTCGGCCAGCAGCAGCATCCCCGGCCGCAGGGACACCAGGACCGCCCGGGCCAGAGCCTGTTCTCCAGTACGCAAAGCTCCGATCGCAGCATCGAAGACAGCGTGGGTGCCACACTCCACCAGGCCGACCATGCGCAACTGCGGGTAGCCGACGTCCTGTTCACCACGACCGGAGCGAGGAGGACGACCAAACGCCTCCACGTTCGCCTTCGTGTCGGGCAGATCGAACGTGGTGCCGTCGATCGCGGTCAGCCGCCAGTCACGGTAGAAGGCACCCTGAGTGTCCGGTGTGGCCACCGGACGGCACACCCGCGCGAACAACTGCCGCAACGGCGCCACACCCAGCCGCGACCTGGCCTTCCAGATCGCCGCCGTACTCGGCACCACCCACGACGTACGCCAACGCCGCGCACCCTGCAAACCCGCAGTCAGCAGCCGAGCGACCTCCTCATAGCTCTGCCCGGAGAACAGGCACATCGCCAACACGAAGTAGACCACCAGCCGGGCCGGCAACAGCCGGTTCCGCTGCTGCCCCCGACCGGTCTCCGACAACACCTCGTCCACAAGCGACTGAGGAAACGCCTGTGTCAGCACCCCGACCGCGACCCGGTCCGACAACCGCTCGCCATATGACTTCAGTTGACCCGCTCTCGCCACACCAACCACAACGACCGGATTACCCCTAAGTTACCGGTATTGAGGTTAGGAGTTCTTAGGCGGTATCGCCACCAGATACGACAAGACCGCCACCTCCTACGAAGCGGCGGTCAGTCTTGCGTCATTCCTGCTCTGGGCAGGATCAGTTTGCAGACGGGCCCTAGAAGGGACCCGTCCGCTCGACCTCCCAGTCGGAGTTCCGGGAGATGGCGTCCGCCTCGGCCGCCGAAGCGTTCACCACGTACGAGGCGTAGAAGTCGATCTTGCTGTGGAAGCAGAACGGGGTGATCCACCCCAGGCAGGTCTCCAGGTCTGTCTCCCCCTTGAACCGGTAGAGAGCAGGGCTTCCCTCCTCCACGCGAGGCTGAGAATGGTTGAGCGATGCTCCCCACAGCACGTTGCCGGCCGTGGTGACCTCACCGTCCAGTGTCGCCTGCGAGTCGGGCGTCAGCCCGTCGTCGTCCTGGCAGTGGCGGACGGCCAACTTGACCTTGGCCGCGGTGATGTTGGTGACGCTGTTGTTGATGTTCCAGTAGAAATGGTCCGTCTTGCAGGTATCGGCCGCTGCAGCCTGCGCCGAGGCACTGACCGGTACCACGGCAGCTATGGCAGACATCGCACCTACCGCTGCCAGAACGCCGAGTCGTGGGCGTCGCGAAGTAGCACGCACGTTGGAACCTTCCCCGTTGTCGAACCCCGTCGAAGCGATCGGGATGTGGCAGGCGTCCCCCGCAGGAGCCGCCCTTGAGTCTTTCCACTGCTCAGGTGTACCGGCTCTGCATTGTTCGCGCTCGGGGCACTTGGTCGAACAAACAACCTCCGAACAACATGCAGATGCTGTACATGACTGACCTGGGGAAACGACAAGGCGACGCCAAAAGCAGGAGCATGCTGGACAACTCTTCGTCGAAAGCCGCTCGTTGCGCCGGAGAGAATGGACACCACCCATCATGGTCAGACACAGGGCGCACGAGGTTCCTACACCGTGATAGACGGGACCGGTCGGGCTGGTGGCTGGCTCGGGTCCCGACCCAACAGGGAGAGAGAAACCGCATCACGGGAAACTTCATGCGAGGGATCGCCCTGCGAGCCGAACGACTCCGTCCGGCCGCCCGTGCCACTCAGCAGCTCACCCTCGACGGCCGCGACGAAAAGCTCCACCATCTGGAAGCCGCCCTTGACCGGGCCCGCGCCCGCTTGGGGCCTCGGGCCAGTGGGAGCTGGAACGAGGACTTGAACCGTCCCACGTGAAAGCCCTCACTGCGACGCAAGGGGACGCTGACAAGGTTGAGGCTCTCTTCGAAGCCCGGGTAGGGCACGTCATCAACGGAGCGTGTTCGCATCACCGGACCAACGCTGACCCTCCTGCGGGACTTGCTGTCCCGACCACGG
Source organism: Streptomyces sp. NPDC002701 (assembly GCF_042889045.1). NCBI lineage: Bacteria > Bacillati > Actinomycetota > Actinomycetes > Kitasatosporales > Streptomycetaceae > Streptomyces > Streptomyces sp. NPDC002701. The sequence continues at coordinate 11,714 of NZ_JBIAQL010000051.1, read as the reverse complement.
GAGGAGTTCTACGGAGCCGAGGTCATCAAACGCACCGGGCTCGAAGCAGGAACGCTCTATCCCCAGCTCAAGCGACTCGAACGCGCAGGATGGCTCACCAGTCGTCTCGAAGACGAGGTTGCCTGGATGAACAGAGCCACCCCGGGCCGCGGCCCCGGCAGGCGCCGCACCTCCTACACGCTCACCGCTGAGGGGCACCGAGTCGCCCATCTCGAAACTCAGTACCGCACCACGAACTGAAGGGGTGTGTCCAGTCAACGGCTGATCTTGGTTATTGAGGGTCAGTGGCTGGTGGTGGGGGTGAGGCGTCCTTCGAAGGCGATCTGGAAGGCGTTCAGTGGCGCCTTCCAGCGCATCGTCCAGCGGCGCCGGCCCTTGCCAGTCGGGTCCAGGCTCATCAGCGCCATGTAGACGCACTTCAACGCGGCGGCCTCGTTCGGGAAGTGCCCGCGGGCCCGGACCGCCTTGCGGATGCGGGCGTTCACGCTCTCGATCGCGTTCGTGCTGCAGATGACCTTGCGGATCTCGACGTCGAAGGAGAGGAAGGGCACCATCTCGGCCCAGGCGTCGGACCACAGCTTGATCACGGCCGGATACTTGTTGGCCCACTTCTCGGAGAACTCCAGGAACTGTTCGGTCGCGGCGGCCTCGCTCGGCGCGGTGTAGACGGGCTTGAGGTCCTTGGAGACCTTGTCCCAGTCCTGGCGGGCGCAGTAGCGGATGCTATTGCGAATCAGGTGAACGATGCATGTCTGGACGACAGTTCGGGGCCAGACTGTCTCGACGGCGTCGGGCAGGCCCTTCAGTCCGTCGCAGACGAGCATGAGGACGTCCTCAATCCCGCGATTCTTCAGCTCGGTGAAGACCTGGAGCCAGTGCTTGGCGCCCTCACCGCCATCACCGGCCCAGATGCCGAGGATGTCGCGGGTGCCCTCGACGGCGACGGCCATCGCAACGTAGATGGGCCGGTTGGCGACCTTGCCATCGCGAATCTTCACGTTGATCGCATCCACGAAGACGACCGGATAGACGCGATCGAGCGGTCGGGCCTGCCATTCCGCCATGCCCTCCATCACCGAGTCGGTGATCGTGGAGATGGTCTGCTTGGACACCTCCGCGCCGTACACCTCGGCGAGATGAGCTGATATCTCCCCGTGAGTGAGGCCCTTCGCGGACAGCGACAGCACCATCTCGTCCACGCCGGTCAGTCGGCGCTGCCGCTTCTTCACGAGCTGCGGTTCGAAGGTGCCGGCCGTGTCGCGGGGCACCTTCACCTCGACCGGGCCGACGTCGGTCAGCACGGTCTTCGAACGGGTGCCGTTGCGGGAGTTGCCGCTGTTCCGGCCGGCTGCGTCGTGCTTGTCATAGCCGACGTGGTCGGTGATCTCGCCCTCCAAGGCGGACTCCAGCACTCGCTTGGTCAACTGCTGCAGCAGCCCTCCCTCGCCAGTCAGCTGCAGCCCGTCGGAACGGGCTCGGTCGACCAGCATCGAGATCAACTGCTCGTCCGATACCGCCTCCGCGGCCGACTCGACGACCGGCTCCTCCACCGACTCGTGCTCACTGATGGTCTCGCTCATTTCAGGCGTCTCCTTGATCATCGGATCCGCCGTCTATTGGACACTCCCCCCATACGGCCGGTGAGCCGGAGGAGACCCAGAGCCGGTCCTCGTACTTGGTGTGGGCGTGCAGCGGGTGGCCTCGCCGGCAGGCATGTTGAATGTACGGGGCGACCCTGTGCCGGGCGTAGATGGCGTCTACGCCCGCACGTCGACCGATACGATCCGCAGCAGGGCGAGTCGCTTGGTCCCGTGGACAGGATCTACGCAGTCATGTCGATGACGATCTTGCCGAATACGTCTCGGCTTGCCTGTGCTGTGTAGGCGGCTTTGGTGTCCTTGAGGGCGAAGGTCTTCTGAACCACCGGTGTGATGCCGTGCTGGTCGACAAAGTCGACCAGTTGGGCCAACGCTTTGGAGCCACCGACAGCTGTACCGCGGATGGAGGCGCCCTTGCTCATGAGCACAGGCAGGCGCAGCGGCGCATCGTCAGTGGAGAACAGGCCCATGACGGCGATCTCTCCGCCTGCGCCGACGGCCATGATGGACTGTGTCATCGCATCGCCGCCGACCGGGTTGACTACCTTGTCCATTCCGCCGGTGCTGGCGTAGATGTTTTCGCCCCAGGCAGGCGTGGTGCGGTAGTTGAGCACGTCTACAGCTCCGAGCTTCCGCAACTGCTCTTCTTTGGCCTGCTGGCTCGTGGTGGCAATGACCTCCGCGCCGAAGGTTCGGGCCAGCTGGAGGACGAACAAGGAGACGCCCCCAGTGCCCAAGGTGAGAATCTTCTGGCCCGCGGTAACGGGGTGTTCTTCGGTGAGGGCCGTCCATGCGGTCAGGCCCGCGCAGACCAGAGTGGAGGCGTGCACGAAGTCCAGGCTCTGTGGCATCCGGGTGACCCGGCTGGCGTCGAGGACGACGTATTCGGCCAAGACGCCATTCTCACCGGGCGAGCCGAGTCCGAATCCCAGACGGTCGGTGGGCGGGGGGCCGTCGACCCAGTCGCGGAAGTAGACGCTGATGACGCGGTCACCGACCGTCCAGGATTCCACGCCTGCTCCCACCGCGTCGATGACTCCGCTGCCATCGGCGACCGGGATGGTTTCCTCCCTGACTCCCTGCCCGTAGTGGCCGTTGAGGATGATCTGGTCGCGGTAGTTCAGCGCAGCCGCCTTCATCGCAACCCGCACCTGTCCTGGGCCCGGGTCGGGCACGGGGGCCTCCTTCATAACCAGGACATCCTGGCCCGATTTGCCCGGTTCTAGTACCCACTTATGCATGACACTTCCTTCTCGAGGAGTAAGTAACTGGTTGGTTGCATTGGTAGCATGCACCCCCCTCTCCATGCAACCGACTGGTTACTTGCTAGGCTGAAGGGATGCGAGCTCCCGGCAGGCCGAAGGATTCGGCGCAGACGAAACGGCGCATCCTCGATGCCGCAATCACGGAATTCTCAGCGCACGGACTCGCGGGCGCCCGCGTAGAGCGCATCACCGAGGCGGCAATGTGCAACAAAGCGATGCTCTACCGCTACTTCTCCAGCAAGGAGAAACTGTTCGACGCCGTATTCGACGAAATCGTCGTCCGCACCGTCGACACCGTCCCCATGGACACAGACGATCTACCCGGATACGCCGCGCGCCTCTTCGAGCAGCACCTGTCTGCACCCAACATCTTGCGCATCGCCACCTGGGACCATCTCGAACGAGGTGGAGCTGGCATGCGGCTGGCAACCGTCGTCGAGGTCAACCGGGCCAAGGTGCAGAAGATTGAGGCAGCGCAGGCGGCGGGGACAGTCACCTCCCGCTACCCGGCCGAAGTCATCCTGCACATCACGCTTGCCCTCTCACGGCCGCTCATCGGAACTGACGCCACCATCCCCGCCGCCGCCCCGTCGCACCACATCGCTGACGCCGTACGCGCTGCTCTCACCGAGTAAGCAACACCCGGCACACATGCCGTTGGAGCCAGGGCGGATTCAACTGGTCGTCGCAACACCTTGTTCACGAAGGTGTGTGACGGGACGAGACCGGAGGCAGAGGGCGCCTGCGGGGGCACTCCGCGCTGGGCATGCTCAGCGCGGTGGAGTACGAACTCCGCACCCCGCCAGTAGCCTGAAACCAAGCAACTCGACTCCACCCAACTCGGGACAGTCCGCCGGACTCTACGAAACTCGGGGCAGCTCACCGGTTCCCGCCGGCCGACGCCAGCAGCATCATCGCCCGCCGGTAGCGCACCGAACTGGTGCTGTCCCGGCGCACGATCTGCTGCGATTTCTGCCCTTCTTGGTCGGTCAACCTGCGCACACGCACAGGCTCAGCAACCACACCCCCAGCGATCGGACGGACGTCACCGGAGATCCAACCGCCACCACCGACCCGGCGAACCTTCCCGGGTCAGAGCAGTAGCGAGCTCATGCACGGCAAGCGGTACGGCCGGGGAGGCCGGGTCGAAGGGGTGGGGCCCGGGTTACAGCCCGATGGTGCCAGGGCCCGCGCCGCGCATGACGGAGTCCTTGACCGACTGCGGGTTGTCGACCGTGTAGTCGTAGTAGTCGGCCGGGTCCTCGACGCTTCCGCCGGTCACGGGTTCACCGGTGTCGCCGGCGAAGACGTTGTTGCGCTCGACGATCGCGCCGTCGGGGCCCGAGTAGCTGTTGGTCATGGGCTCCTCGACGTCCTCGAAGTAGTTGCCCTCGATGAAGCAGCCTGAGTCCGCGTTGCAGGCCGGGCCGGTGTCACTGTTGTCGAAGAAGTAGTTGTTGTAGATGTGCACCGGGTCGCCGAAGCGGGTGCGCGGGTTGCGCTGTGGGGTGCGGTCGTACCAGTTGTGGTGGTACGACACCTTCAGTCGGCCGGTGTCCTGGGCGCCGTTGCTGTCGGAGTGGCCCAGCAGCATGTTCTTGGTGTGGTGGTGGGTGTGGTTCCAGGAAACCGTGATGTAGCTGGAGCCGCGCTTGATGTCCAGCAGACCGTCGTATCCGGCGGACAGGTCGTTGTGGTCGATCCAGACGTGGTGGGAGAACATCTGGATGTTGATCGAATCGTCGCTGGCGTCGCGGAACGTCAGGTTGCGCACGATCACGTTGTGCACGGCGTCTGCGGGCGGCGAGGCGACGCTGCTCGTGGGGAGGCCGATGTTGAGGCCGCCGCCGGTGATCCCGGAATTCGCGCCGACGCCCACGATTGTCTTGTCTGAGGCGACGTCGTACATCCCGTCAGGCAGGGTGATCATGCCGTTGACGTGGACGATCCTGGGCCCGGTCGTCTTGATGGCGGCGATCAGGGCATCGGCGGTGGAGACGGTCACGGTGGGCCCGCCTGCGCCGCCGGTGGTGCCGTTCTGCCCCCAGGCGTCGACGCTCGCGAAGCCGGTGGGGGCCGACTCGGCGAGGGCGGCTGCGGGGGCCGCGGGGGCGGCCGGAGCCGCCGCGGTGGCGGCCAGAGTGGCCAGCGCCGCCAGGAGCAGGGTGCCTTTGCGGTGCATCTGTGACTCCTTCGGGTGGGAGGGCTCAGATCCGGCCGGTGCCGACGCCGGCGGCGACGATGCCGGGGACGCTCGACGCCGCGTCGAGGCTGTACGCGTAGTAGGTGCGCGGCTCGACGACGGTGCCGAGGGTCTCGGGCGCACCGGAGTTGACGTACACGTTGTTCCGCTCGACGACCCGGCCGGGGCCGCTGTCGTCGTATCCCGAGTAGACCGGGTGGGGCACGTTCTCGAAGTGGTTGCCCTCCACCAGCACGCCCGCGTCCTCGGTGGACGCCACCCCGTAGAGGGTGTTGTTCCGGAAGTGGTTGTTGTAGACGTGCACGGGCTCGCCGAAGCGCACGCGCGGGTGGCGCTGGGCCGTGCCGTCGAACAGGTTGTGGTGGATGCTGACCCGCAGCCGGCCCCGGTCCTGGGAGCCGTTGGCGTCCGAGTGGCCGAGCAGCATGGTCTTGCTGTGGTCGTGGAAGCGGTTCCAGGAGACGGTGACGCAGTCCGCGCCGCGCACGATGTCGATGAGTCCGTCGGCGCCGGAGCTGAAGTCGCAGTGGTCGATCCAGATGTGGTGCGAGGACTGCTGGATGCTCAGCGAGTCGTCGTCGGCGTGCGTGAAGCGCAGGTTGCGGATGATCACGTTGTGGCGGCGGTACATGTCGAGTCCGCCGCCGGTGATCTCCGCGTCGTCGCCGAGTCCGACGACCGTCTTGTCCGAGCGCAGTCCCTGCTTGCTGGTGATCTCCATGGCGCCGGAGACCTGGATGACGTACGGCCCCTCGCGGTCGCAGTAATCGAGGAGTGTCTCGGCGTCGGTGACGGTGATCACCGGGCCGCCCGCGCCGCCGGTGGTGCCGGACAGGGCGTGCGCGGCGATGGAGGCGAAGCCGTCGGCGCTCTGTGTGGCGGACGGGGCGTACCCGCCGGGGCGGGCGGCGGCCCGCGCGGGGGCGCCGCCCGCCAGCAGGGCGGCGGACGCGCCCGCCGACGCGAGCACGGCGCGGCGGGTGGGCCGGGGACGGGAGGTCATGGCCGGCCCCCTCAGATCTTTCCGGCGCCGGCGCCGGCCGGGACGACAGTCGGCACCTCGGCGGCCTGGTGGAGGGTGTACGCGTAGTACGTGCGCGGCTCGGTCACCGAACCCCGGTTCTCGATCGCGTGGTTGCAGTCGACGAGTATGTTGGCGCGCGCGACGAGACGGCCGAGGTCACCGCTGAAGTCCACCCGCGCGGGGTTGTTGACGCTGAAGAAGTAGTTGCCCTCCAGCACCACCCCGGCGTCCATGGTGGAGGCCACGCCGTAGCTGTTGTCGCGGTAGTGGTTGTTGTAGACGTGCGCCGGATCGCCGAAGCGGATGCGCGGATTGCGCTGGTCGGAGGCGTCGAAGTAGTTGTGGTGGTACGTGACGCGCAGCCGGCCCCGGTCCTGGGCGGCGTTGTCGTCGTCGTGGCCGAGCAGCAGCGTCTTGTCGTGGTCGTGGAAGCGGTTCCAGGAGACAGTGACGTAGTCCGAGCCGCGCTTGATGTCGACGGCGCCGTCGTCGCCGTTGGAGAAGTCGTTGTGGTCGATCCAGATGTGGTGGGAGAACATCTGGATGTTGATCAGGTCGTCGCTGGCGCCGTCGAACCGCAGGTTGCGGATGATGATGTTGTGCACGGCGTTCGCGGGCGGCGAGGTGACGGAGTCGCTCGCCGGGAGGCCGATGTGCAGTCCGCCGCCGGTGATGCGGGCGCTGCCGCCGAGCCCGACGATCGTCTTGTCGGAGGCCACCGGGTGCATGCCGTCGGTGGAGCCGGCCGGCAGCGTGATCGTGCCGCTGGCCTGCACGGTCAGCGGGCCGGGGCGGGAGATGTAGTCCAGGAACTGGGCCGTGGTGGTGGCGGTGACGACGGGACCGCCCGCGCCGCCGGTGGTGCCGTTCTGTCCGAGCGCGTTGACGGAGGCGAAGCCGTCGGCGGTGGCGGCGGTGCTTTCCGGGGCCGCGGCGGCGGTGGGCGTGGGGCCCACCAGGACGGCGGCGAGGGCAGCGAGGGCGGCCCGTGCCGTACGGCGCCGGAAGGGCGACGGCGGACGGACGGGTAATCGCGACGGTCCGGCGGATCGTGGGGTGAGCAGACGCATGACGGGTGCCTCCTTCTCCGGCTTTTGCTTCTCCGGTCCTTGCGGCGTTGCGCGGGCAGGCCGCACCCGGCCGGTGCTCCCGGTGGTGCGGCTTGAAGCTCTGCGCTGAACTGGCGGCGGGGCGGTGCGGCTCCGGAGCCTCGGGGCCGCGGGGCGCGGGAACGCGTGCGGCTCTGGGTACTGTGCGGCCGGAGGAGCCCGGCCCCGACAGGGCAAGCGCTTTCTATGAAAAGTAAGCGCTTGCCCTGAGCGCGTCAACTTACGGCGTCGGCACGTAAGCCGCCAATTTCCACCAGAAACGGACGTGGCTGGAAAGGCGGGAAGCGCGTCATTGCTGACACCTCCGCAGGCCGGGGCTCAGCCTCGATCAGGTACGGGAAAACACGCTCCTCGGCCGAGCTGCTGCTCACCGCGCCAACCACCCGTTGGCGCCTGCCCGTTCCAGGTCCGCCGGCACCCGGGCGGCCGCGGCGATCAGCGAGGTGCTCTTCGATCCGGGCGATCGCGGCTGCCTGCGGGTCCTGCTGGACGCCGGCGCCGCGCCGACGGCCCGGGACGAGAACACGCAGCTGCTGCTCGGCCCGGGCGTCGGCCATGATCCGCGCCAGCTCACGGTGCACGGCTACGTGCTGCGCATCCGCTGCGACACCGACGGCCCGCTGCGGCGCGTCATGATCGGAACGCAGCTGCACGACCGGACCGAGTGGGTGTCCCTGGAGGTCTGCCGCCTGATGCCCTGGGGACTGTCGACGCCCGCGGCCGAGGAAACGGGCACGCCGGGTTCGGGAGGCGGTTCGGGGAAGCCCACCAGCAGCAAGGCTGGCAGGGCGCCCCGAACCGACCTCACATCGCCCAAGGAAAGCACCACACCCAGGCCCTGCTCTGCCTCGCCAGACGCCGGGCCGACGTCCTGTTCGCGATGCTCCTCGACGGAACCTCTACGAACCGCGGCCGTCGTCCCCAGTCATCTGACCTGCGGGTCTGCGAGGAGAACGACCCGGTCAGCCTCGATATCGAAGCCGAGCACCGGATGGCCGTCCTCGCCTTCCGGGTCCATCAGCACCGACTTGCCCAGACGCCGCCCGACCTCCCGAAGGAAGCCGCAGAACACATCGAGTCGATCCTGGCCCTGCAACTCCCGCAGGTCGACGTCGAAGTCGACTTCGTCATCGGCATAGAACCGGAAGATCGCCAGCACATCGGCCGTCGGCCAGACCCGCAGCTCAGGGCACTCGGCATCCGCCGGGCGGGACAGCACGGCCTCCGCCCGAGGCACCGGAAGCGCCATGTCTCCCTCGGAGTACTGGCACTGCCAGCCCTTCTCCGCGATCAAGTCGAGAACCGACTGCCAGTCCTCCACCGAGGCATCCGGGACACGCACGTCCGGCAGCGACCCCATCAGGTCCAGGTCGAAGAAGCACCACTTCACGTCATCCCACAACAGATCAGCCACGGCGCCATGCTGCCCGGCATGCCGACCCATCGCATCCCGTTTGCCCTTGACCAAAGACATAGGGGCACCCCCCGAACTCGGCGGCCAGCTTCTCCTCGACCGGCAGCGCGTGCCCGGGCGCGGCCTCCCCCGACACGATCCGGCGTACCAGCTCGTCGACCGCCCACTCATGCATCGTCCACATGCATCGTCCGATGTCTGCACATAAATGTTCCTCCCGCCCCCTCGACGGCAAACATCGAATGATTTAACTTTCCCCGTCAACTGTCCTCGCGAGAGCCGTCCTCAACGAAGAGAGTGCTCGGCATGACTCATGCTTCAGGCCACGCGACCCCAACGCACAGCAGCGCATTCCCCCTACGCACACAGAATCTCCCGGCACCCGAGCTCCGCGAGCTCCCCGCCCCGCCGAAACGGGTGTGGCCGATCATCGGCCCCGGCGTCGTAGCGGCCGGAGTCGGGCTCTCCTCCGGGGAGTTCATCCTCTGGCCGTATATCGCCTCGCAGGCCGGCCTGGTGTTTCTCTGGGGCGCCGTGGTCGGCGTGCTCACCCAGTGGTTCATCAACATGGAGGTCGAGCGCTACACGCTCGCCACCGGCGAGACCGCCGTCTCCGGGTTCAACCGGTACTGGAAGCACTGGGGCGCGGTGATGGTGGTCTTCACCTACGCCGCCAACCTCTGGCCCGGCTGGGCAACCAGCTCCGCGACGATGCTGAGTTACGTCTTCGGCGGCGATCCGGCGATCATCGGCATCTGTCTGCTGGTCGCGATCGGGGCGATGCTGACCCTGGCTCCCGTGGTCTACAACGCGCTGGAGAAGCTGCTCTTCTTCAAGCTGGCCGTCGTCGCCGTCTTCTTCGTCCTGGCCGTCCTGCTCGCCGTCGAGGCTTCCAGCTGGGGCGACCTCCCCGACGGCGCCACGCACTTCGGCCGGATGCCCACCGAGCTGGGCGTCGCGGTGCTCATGGGCGCCATCGCGTACGCGGGCGCCGGCGGCGGGCAGAACCTCTGCCAGTCGAACTGGATCCGCGACAAGGGCTTCGGCATGGGCCGCTACGTGCCGCGGGTAGTCAGCCCGATCACCGGCAAGGAGGAGGCGGCCTCGACCACCGAGGCCGCCGCGGGCTACGTCTTCAACCCGACCGACCGCGAGAACATGTCCCGCTGGCGGCGCTGGTGGCGGCTGGCCAACCTTGAGCAGGGCATGACGTTCGTCCTGGTCACCATCGTGACCATCGTGCTGACCTCGCTGCTCGCGCACTCCACGATCTTCGGGATGGAGGGCCTGGCCAACAACGTCTCCTTCGTGGAGGCCGAGGGCGAGGAGCTGAAGTCGACCGTCGGCGACTGGTTCGGTACGACGTTCTGGCTGATCGGCGCCTTCTCCCTCTTCACCGCGGCGACCGGCATCGTGGACTACACGTCGCGAATGGCGGCGGACATCCTCAAGTCGACGTATCTCCGCCGGCGCCCCGTCACCGAAAGCAAGCTGTACTTCTGGCTGGTGTGGGGGGTCGTCGCCGTCGGCGCCGCGATCCTGCTCGCCGGCTTCGACCAGCCGCTGGTGCTGCTCGTCATCTCCGCCTGTGTGTCGGGCCTGATGATGTTCGTCTACTCCATCCTGCTGCTCGTCCTCAACCGCAAGTCACTCCCCCATCCCCTGAAGATCCGCAACTACCGGGTAGCGGCGCTGATCTGGGCGATGCTGCTGTACGGCACCCTCGCCGCCCTCACGATCCGCCAGCAGTACATCGACAACTTCTGAAGCATCCGAGGCGCGAACCCCCGCGACTGAGGTAAACGCAGCCGACAACGCCCGCCCCGACCGCCGCAGCCAGTCCCGGTTCGGCTCCGAGGGCCGGGCCGGCATGATCTACCGCTCCTGGATGCGCAGCCAGGGCTTCGGCCACGAGGCATTCGACGGCCGCCGGACGATCGGCACAGCCGTCAGCGCCTCCGAACCGGCGCCCTGCTCCTCCGCACGCCGCCGGCGTCGACCTGCCGACGGTGATGGTCACCGGCGGGCCGATGCTCAACGGCAAATACCGGGGCCGGGACGTCGGCTCGGGCACCGTGGTCAGACAGTTCGAGAAGGACCTCACGACCGGCCGGATGACCCATGACCCAGGAGGAGTGCTTCTTCGCCGAGGGCCGCATGGCCCGCTCGACCGCTCACCGCATGACAAGGGGCACCGCCTCGACCATGGCCTGCATGGCCGAATCGCGCGGCATGCGGCTGCCGGGATCGGCCAACTGGCCCGCGACCGACGCCCACCCAGCGCACCGGCGCTGACCTCCGGGCTGGATCAACACCGCCCGCGCCGCACAGCTGCCCGGGATCACCGGTTTCGCCCGCGGACTGACCTCCGACCTCGAAGCCGTGATCGCCGGACTGACCCTGCACTGGAGTTCCGACGGCACCGAGGGCGCGCCGTGACACGCGTGAGAAAGATCAAGAGGCAGCTCTACGGCCGAGCCGGATTCGAACTACTCCGCAAGGTGGTCCCGCTCCAGTGCCCCTCTGCGACCGGTCCCCAAGATCTGTGCCAGAGCCCGCCGAACAACGTCACAGCCAGACCAGGTGGTTACTGCCCTCCCTCGCACGCACCCGACGGCGCTGGCGAGGGGTGATGCGGTGGCCACCACCGCCGGTCTTCATGGTGCGGGCAGTTTCGGCAAACGACACCGGCCCGGTTTCCCGTCGCCCAGCCGAAGGTCGGCAAGAGATTTCCTGGCGGGATCTGGTTCATCACGATCGGTCGTGATGTCCGGAACCCACCCCGACGCCGACAGAAGCAGTCCCCCGGGGCGCGGGCACTCGATCACTGACACCGGCGGATCGGTGAAGCTGCGCAGCATTCGCTCCATGTGAGCAACGCAGCCCCTGCCAACAGGTCGGTCCAGGTGAAGCTGCGTCTGCCGCCGCGTTTGTGATTGGGATGCCGCTTGGGCCGGTAGATCAGCCGTGAGCGTTCGCCGTGTTTGTAGCAGGCCAGAGCGGCGCTGGAGAAGCGGCGCTGGGAGCGTCCCCGGACCCGGATGACGGGTGTGCGTCCGCGCCGGGCCCAGGTCCGTGCGGTGGGCGGCGTCATCGAGAAG
>NZ_JBIAQL010000050.1:0-17458 GCF_042889045.1 Streptomyces sp. NPDC002701 | reverse complement strand
TAAATGGAACGGCGAGAAGGACAACACTGCCGCTTCCCGCCGGGTATACAACGCCCTCGCTCCCGAGGTCGACAAGATCAAATCCGCCAGAAGCCTGGACGACCCGCAACCGCAGATCATCATCGACGACACCATCCCGGACAAGACCTAAACGCACGGCTCCCCGGCCAGCGATCCCCATTGGGCCGGGGAAGCAGCGCGAGTGCGAGGCATGCAGACACATGCATTACTTCACCCGCAGCACTGACGGCCGGGAATGCTGGATCAAATGGCAGCGAGCCCGCGTTTATGCAGGTCACCGCGCCGGTAAGGGCGTGGTCGGGGTGCTGACATCCCCTTTGGATCTCCCCTCGTCCGCCTCTTCTGAGTGAAGGGGAGGGAGCGGCGGACGAGGGGAGAGCCGCGGGGGAGCGAGCCGGCCGGGCTTCGCGCGCGTCGAGGGTCCGCGCATGACCGCTGACAGGCTGCGCTGATCAGGGGCGGCCACGGTTGCGTACGGGGTTGCGCTGGAGGTTGCGTACGGGGTTGCGCAGGGTGTTGCGCTGGAGGTTGCGCACCCCTTCTGAATCGTGCGGCGTTTACGCAGGTGACCACGCCTGTTGTCGCGTGGTCGGGGTGCTGCCATCCCCCTCAGAGCACCCCGCGCCCGCCTCACCTGGAAGAAAAGGGTGGGTGGGAAGCGGGCGGGCGCGGCGAGCACGTCGGGGGATCGGGTGCCTGGTCGGCCTTCTCGCGCGTCGGCAGCGGCCGCGCGCGACCGGGACGTCACCGCCCCGGAGCTCCGGGCCATGGGGAGGACATGAGGGAGGGCAGGAGGTAGGCCATGAGGTAGGACATCGCGTAGGCCATGAGGGAGGGCGCCCGCTTCCGGCCCTGCTCGTTCCCGCAGGTCACCGCACCCCGACCGGCCCTGATTCAAGCCAGACAACCCCCTCGGCACACCCCCACACCCCGCCAGCCCGGAAGAATGAAGAGAAAGGGACGGGCGAGCGAGTGTGTGGGCGGGCCTCGGAGGTCGGGGCGTCGTCTTGCCGGTCACGCGTCGGCGCTCAGCTGACCTGTGTTCGCCAGATCGCGGGTACGAGCCAGCCTCTTGATACGCGCAATGCCCGGTCAGCGTGGGGTGAAGGTGTTGACGGTCAGGGCGCCGGTGTCGTCCATGCGGACCTGGTCCGCGAGTTGGGCCAGGATCTGCTCGGGCCGCAGGCCGCCACGGGCAGCGATGGTACGCAGCCGGCGGCTGGGATCAGCGGACAGCCACACCCGCGCCGTCAGCTCATCGCGCACATCCTGCTGTTCTTGCCGGTTGCGCGTCGGTTTCCCCCTCCGTGCTGCATACGCCGAACGAGATCGGCGGGGAGGACGGTGAGTGAGGAGCCGGTGGCGCGGGTGCACCGCTGTGGGTGATGACAGCCAGTTGGGCGACGCGCCCGCCCGCCGGAATAGGCGGGCGGGCGCTGACGGGGTGTGTCAGTCGCCGGTGACGTTGTAGAGGAAGAGGCGCTCGCCGTAGCGTTCGTGGAGCCAGAGCTGGCGGTTGTCCTGTACCTTCCGCAGTCGCCGGATTCCTTAGACGTCACTGATCCGAGCCGCACTCCTTGAGGGGTCTCACAGGGGTGTTCTCGAGCGGACCGTTCTCCGGGAGGGAATGCAAGTAATGGCCGGCCTGTAGGACACCGAGGGAGTCTCGCTCCCACTGCATGCCCGCGGAGTCAATGAACTGCACGGTAACGCGGAGGTGCTGTGGTTCGTCGAAGTTCGGGACCAGGTCGGCAGTCGCTAGGCGAATCTCCGAGCAGGGTGGAAACACGCTGAAAGCGTTGAGCACATTCAGATTTATGATGGCAGTGCTGCCGGAGCGGATGTCCAGGACCAGTTGGTTCACCGGATCCAGTGACCGGTTGACGATGACCAACTCGTCACGGCTTTCGCCCTTGGGCCGCTCCAGCCAGAACGTGACCTTTGATGCCTGCGCCCTCGCCTTGTCCTCGTTGTGCTCCTTGGACTGCGTGAGCTGGTCTTCCGCGACCTGGGCAGTCCAGTAGGTGCCCCATGCGGTGACTGACAGACTGGCGGCACCCACCAGCGCCGCGACGATGAGCGCCCAGCTTTCGGCGCGGGTACGGGTCCTCTCCAACGTCTGTTGCTCTGCCTGAATCCGGGCGTCCTTGGCACGCAACTCGCTGCGCCTTCGTGCGGTCCTCATGCCAGCGCGCTGGCCAGCAGTGCTCCGCGGCCTGTCTCTATCCCTCAATTACGGCCCCCTGACGGTCGATCACCCAAGCAACACGAGGCTATGCGGTGTTGTCGCAACGCAGCTATGTGCCCTGAACAGCCACGCCTGCGCCGTCAGCTCTTCACGCGCGTCCTTCTGAGAGCTCTCCGGCGTACGGGATGCCCGCTTCCCCGGCCGCGCGCCGCGCGGCGTTCTCCGCTGCCTTCCTGGCCGCTCCTCGCTGATTCTTCATCCATACCCCGAGTGGAGGTCGGAGACGGTAAGCAGCGCCGCTGCTGGCTGACGGGCGTCACCGCTCGGGCAGTTTGCGGCGAAGGTCGTTCATCGCCTTCTTCACGTCCCCGAGCTGGTCGCCCAGCACCCGCATACGCCAGTCCAGGCGCTCCATCCGGGCGGTGGCCGCCAGTGACGCGAACGTCTGCGCCATCTGTGCCGCGCCCGCTTCGCCCGCGAGCGCCTTCTTGACGTACCGGGCGGCCATCGCCTCGTACTGCCTCGCGCGCTCCACCGCGGCCTTGAACTCGGGCGCGTCGTCGTCGTATTCGGTCATGCAGCCCCTCCCGGATTGATCCTGCTCGCCGTTGTACCGACCGCGCCGCACAGGCGGGGCGCCTGCCGATTTTCGGGCCGGAAAGTTGTCCACTGTGACGACGCAGGCTAGTTGGCAAGAACGGCCGCAGGGTGCCCCAGGTCAGAGAGTGGTGACGCCTCGTAGTTGGCAAGGATGACGCAGGTTAGTTGGCCACCAGCGATCGCGGAGTGTGACCGGCCGGCGGGCGGGTCGCAGGGACGTTCTGCTCCAGGCGGGCGCCCAGGGTGGTGGCGAAGTCCTCGGCACGTTCCAGCTGGATGCGCAGCTTCTCCACCTGCTCGGCGGCGGCCTGCTGGTAGGTCCGCACCCGCTCCAGCAGGGCCTCGCGCTCGCCGGTGTCGAGAGCGTCGTCGCTGTCGAGGCGGTCGGTGGCGTCCAGGAGGTCGCGCATCTGGTCCAGGGTGAAGCCGAGTGGCTTCATCCGGCGGATGACCATGAGCCGGGTGACGTCGGTCTCGGTGTAGAGGCGGAAGCCGCCCTGGGAGCGGGCGGAGGGGATGACCAGGCCGGTCTCCTCGTAGTGCCGGATGGTGCGCAGGGACAGCTCTGTCCGCGCGGCGACCTCGCCGATCTGCATGTGCTTGTCGTCCACGCCCGTGTCCCTGGCCCTTCCCGTTGTGGCGGGCCGCGTCCCGTGCGACCCACCGACCTCTACTCTAACGTTAGGGTAGAGTTGATGAAGGTGAGGGCGGCCTGGCTGCCCCGCTGCTGCCGTTTCCGGGGCCGATGGTGCCCCCGGCGAAGATCCGATTCTTGCAGGAGAGAGCGTGCGCGAGCCCATGACGCCGATCGCCGCCCCCTGCCCGCCGTGACCCTTCACTTTCGGACGTGACTCGCCCGGCCGGGCACCGCCCAGGCCCCCGGCTCGCGTCCTCCACGACTTCCCGGCCCGCCTTGGGCCGCCCGCGGGATGCCGGCCGGTCTCCCGCGCCTCCTCCCGCACACCCCCGGCCTGCCTGTGGTGTGCCCGAGCCCGACAGGTACGCATCTCCTTGTCTTCTGCTGCTGTGACTCCCGCCGCGCGGCTGCGCGGCCTCAAGCCCGACTGGCTGAACAACCCCAAGGTCTGGCGCACCGAGGTCCTCGCGGGCCTGGTCGTCGCCCTGGCGCTGATCCCCGAGGCGATCTCCTTCTCGATTATCGCTGGGGTCGACCCGGCGGTCGGCCTGTTCGCCTCCTTCACCATGGCCGTGGTCATCTCGGTCGTCGGCGGCCGCCGTGCGATGATCTCCGCCGCGACCGGCGCCATCGCGCTGGTCATCGCGCCGCTGAACCGTGAGCACGGTCTGGGCTACCTGATCGCTGCGGTCATTTTCGCCGGTGTCATCCAGATCGTCCTGGGTGCGCTCGGGGTGGCGAAGCTGATGCGGTTCGTGCCGCGCTCGGTGATGGTCGGCTTCGTCAACGCCCTCGCGATCCTGATCTTCATGGCGCAGGTGCCTGAGATGCACGACGTGCCGTGGGCGGTGTATCCGCTGATCATCGGCGGGCTGGCGCTGATGGTGTTCTTCCCGAAGGTCACCAAGGTGATCCCGGCTCCGCTGGTGGCGATCGTCATCCTGACCGTCATCACGGTCGCGGCCGGCATCGCGGTGCCGACCGTGGGCGACAAGGGCGAACTTCCCTCCTCGTTGCCGGTGCCGGGCCTGCCGGACGTGCCCTTCACCATGGACACCCTGACGACCATCGCGCCGTACGCGTTCGCCATGGCGCTGGTCGGCCTGATGGAGTCGCTGATGACGGCCAAGCTGGTCGACGACATCACCGACACCCACTCCTCCAAGACCCGCGAGTCCATCGGTCAGGGCATCGCCAACATCGTCACCGGCTTCTTCGGCGGTATGGGCGGCTGCGCCATGATCGGCCAGACGATGATCAACGTGAAGGTCTCCGGCGCCCGCACCCGCCTCTCCACGTTCCTGGCGGGCGCGTTCCTGATGGTGCTGTGCATCGTCTTCGGTCCCGTCGTCTCCGACATCCCCATGGCAGCCCTGGTTGCCGTCATGGTCATGGTGTCGTTCGCGACCTTCGACTGGCACTCCATCGCCCCCAAGACGCTGAAGCGGATGCCGGCAGGTGAGATCGCCGTCATGGCCATCACCGTGATCGTGGTGGTCGCGACCGACAACCTCGCCATCGGCGTCGTCGTCGGCTCCGTCACCGCCATGGTCATCTTCGCCAAGCGCGTCGCCCACCTCGCCCGCGTGCACAGCGTCCTGGACCCTGACGGCACCACGGTCGTCTACCGGGTCACCGGCGAGCTGTTCTTCGCCTCCTCCAACGACCTCGTCGGCCAGTTCGACTACGCCGGCGACCCGGACAAGATCGTCATCGACCTGTCCGAGGCCCACGTCTGGGACGCATCCTCCGTCGCCGCCTTGGACGCGATCGAGACCAAGTACACCCAGCGCGGCAAGACCGTGGAAATCACCGGGCTGAACGACCTGAGCGCCGACCTCCACGGCAAGCTCACCAGCCACTGACCCCCTGGCACCGCGAACGACGAGAGGACCCCGGCTACGGCCGGGGTCCTCTCGTCGTTCTCACCGGTCCAGCCGAGCCGCCTTTGAGCCGTTCCGCCCGGCACGGCTGACCTACACATGGACGAGGCCGCAGGGTTCCGCAGAGTGACGGCAGGCGCCGTTTGCCAACAAGCGTGCTGATTTGCCAACTGTGCTGCGTCGTCACATCCACAGATCGCAGCTCCGTGCCCGCTTTTCGCCGCGATCTATCCACAGGCCAACGGCTTTACGGTTCGTGTCCGCTTCCGGGTGTGAGGTGCCGGGACGCAGATCGAAAGGGCACGGCCATGGCACAGACGAAGTTCGACAAGCAGCTGGAGAAGGAAGCCGACTCCCTCGCGCGCGGGATCGGCCGGGTCCTGGCCGGCCGGGACCTGGACGGGGTAAAGCGGACCGATGCCACGTTCTGGCGCGCGGGCACCCGGGTGCTGCCGAAGGTGGAGGGCAAGGTCCGGCGCCGCTCCTACCAGCCCGGGTGGCGGCGCTTGTCCTTCCGCGTCGCGCTGGGGGCCGGGGTCGCGGAGAGCGGCTACCTGGCCACCCAGGACCTGGACGCCACTGTGCGAGGCGTTCAGGAGCTGTGGGAGAACCGGGAGGCGGCGCTCGCCGCGCTGGAGCCCGGCGGGATCGGCGCGGCCTCTGTCCTGACGGTGGGCACCGCGGCGTACATGGTCCTCACCCGTGAGCGCCGGGAGCTGATGCGCGAGTGGGTCCAGCCGCTGCACGACGCGATCCACCGGCCGCTCGGACTGGCGGAGCAGACCGACCCGCGCCGCTATCTCCACGTCCCGAAGAACTTCAGCGACGACGACGCGGAGATACGCATCGACCTGCCCCGGCATCTGGGCTTCTCCCGCGACGTCGTCGCCGACCTCGTCACCCAGAAGCTCGCCCTGGAGGGCGTGACGTTCGACTGGCACCCCGAGGGCCGCAAGCCGTACGTGCGGGTGAAGAAGACCCGCAAGCCTCCGGCGAAGGCTCTCTTCAAGGACCCCAAGACGCGGGAGCTGGTGGCCAAGGCGAAGGAGTCCGCGCCGATCATCGGGTTCGGTGCCGGCGGGCAGATCGTCTCCGTCGACCTGGACGCGCAGTCTCCGCACATCCTGGTCAACGCCTCCACCGGCGGCGGCAAGTCGGCCACCCTGCGGTGCATCGCCTGCCAGATGCTCCATTACGGCTCGCGCGTCATCGTCCTCGACACCAAGCGGATCTCCCACCCGTGGGCCCACGGCATCGAAGGCGTCACCTACTGCCGCGACGTCGCCGACATCCACGACCAGCTCATCGCCCTCGGCAGGGAAGGACGGGACCGTACCCGCGTCGCCGACGCCCTGGGCATCGACGCTGACCCCAAGGCCATTGGCCAGCGGCTGCTGATCCTCCTCGAAGAGGTCAACGCCACGATGAAGATGCTGGCCCGCTACTGGGAGAAGATCCGCGAGCCCGGCGCCCCGAAGGTCTCTCCGGCCATCGACGCGCTCAACGAGATCCTCTACATGGGTCGGCAACTGCGCATGCACGTCCTCCTGGTCGCGCAGTCCGCCACCGCCCGCGCCCTCGGCGGGCCCGAGGTCCGTGAGCAGTTCTCCACCCGCATCCTGGCCCGCTACAGCGTCAACGCCTGGCGGATGCTAGCCCCCGAGGTCCACCCCGCGCCGAAGTCCACCAAGCACCACGGCCGCGCCCAGGTCGTCAGCGGCGGGTCCGCGCGGGAGACGCAGATCCTGTTCTTCACCGAGGCCGAAGCCCGCGAGTGGGCCACCACCGGCACGAAGGCCGCGGCCGCCGACGGGCCGGTCCCGGTGCAGCTGCACAAGCCGTCCGCCGACTCCCTCGCCGACACCCCGCCCACCAGCACCGGCGAACTCCCGCCCGCCTCCGAGCCGCCCACGGACGAAGACCGGTCCGCTGACGCCCGGAACCCAGCGACCGCGTCCGGTGAGCTTGCGGCCGACGCCACGGCACCGCCGGCTACCCCGGTCCCGGCCGTGGTCGACGACGACCAGGCGGTGGGGCTCCGCGAGGCCGCCGAACACCACCTGCCCGGCATCACCCTGGCCGCCCTGCGCTTCGCCCGCGCCAACGACCCGGCCTTCCCCAGTCCGGCAGGCAAACGCGGCGCCGAACTCCTCTACCGCGCCCGTGACCTCAAGAAGTGGGCCCGCAACCGGCCCCGCGCCGCCACCGGCACCACCGACCTCGACTGACCCCCAAGCGGGTAGCGGGTCGGATTTCCGACCCGCTACCCGCCGATCCGGACCTGTCCGCTTTCGCCGACACGATCCCCCCGGCCCAGGAGAACACCCGGTTCACCAGGCACACACAGAACAGGAACACCGCCGCCATGACGAGGACCGCGCTCCCGACGATGCTCAGCTTCTCCGCCCCCGACCTGCGCGAGCAGATAGAGGCCCTGCCCGAGGGGACCGCGCTCATCGGCATCAGCACTCACGGCGACGCCATCGCCGTCGACCTGGACGCCGAATGCCCGCACGTCCTGGTCTGCACCGCCACCGGCGGCGGCAGCACCACCGTGCTGCGCTCCCTGACCGCCCAGTTCCTCCACCAGGGCGCCCACGCCCTGGTCCTCGACCCCAAGCGGATCTCCCACCTGTGGGCCAGGGGCCTGCCGACCGTCACCCACCGCGGGAACGTCGCCGGCATCCACGACGCCCTGGTCGGCCTCGGAGACGAACTGACGCGCCGCCTCGACCTCACCGACACCGAGCTCGACGCCGCGCCCCGGCTCATCGTCTCGATGGACAGCACCAACAGCACGCTGCGCCAGCTCACCCGCTACTGGAAGACGTTCCGCGACAAGGAAGACCCGCACACGTCCCCGGCCGTCACCGCCCTCGAGGCCGCGCTGTGGTCCGGGCGCGCGGCCCGCGTCCACGTCATCCTCGACGGCACGCCCGCCACCAGCATCCTCGGGGCGGCGCCGCACGAGCTGTTCGGCACGATCGTCCTGGCCCGGGTCTCCGCCACCACCTGGCAGCGCCTTGCCCCGCTCACCGCCCCGGCCCCGGAGCCGAGCAAGCACCGGGGCCGCGGCCACGTCATCCAGGACGGTGAGATTTACGAGACGCAGGCGATCTGGATGACCGACGCCGACGTCGTCAACTGGCTCACCGACCCGGACGACCCCACGAGATGACCTCGCTCGGACACACACGGGCCCCGGGGTATCAGCCATGACGTCTCCGCGGCCCGGTTCAATGGAGGCGTACGGCCCAACGACCGTGCCCCGGAGGAGTTCGTCGGTCGGTGGCGCGCAGCGTCCGAAGGGCTGGCCTAGCGCTGCACGGGAGCCTGACCCGCAGGTGTGCGACGCGTGCAAGGAGCGAGCAGTCCTGACCTAACGCCGGGCAGAGCAGGTGGCCGAGTCCTCACATCGTGTCGCAGGGAAGGCCGATGCTGTCGTACCCTCCGCCTGGCTTGTGGTGCCAGATCTCTGCGCAAACGGTGGTCCCGTCGGCAACCGGGTAATCCCTCCACCAATCCAGGGTTCGGTTGTGGTACGTGTAATTGATGGTGAGGCTGCGGCCGCCGCCCCAGACGTTGATGTGATGGGCGTGCCCGTCGTTGTAGGAGTAGCAGCTGCTGATGTGCTGAAGGTGGACCCTGCCGTCTTCAGCCCATATGCCAGCACAGTTGTTGATGCCTGCCGAGGCGGTCGGAACTCCAGCGATCATGGGGCCGACGAAGGCGGCCGTCAGGGCAGTCATCCAGGTCAGTTTGCGAACTCCACCGAACTTCATCGTTGTGTGCTTCGATTTCATTTTTGATCTCCGATCTGTTTGGGGATGCGGTGCACAGGAATCGCGATGACTATGTGCAGCAGCATCATGCTGCGTAGCTGGCTGATCCGGACAAGCTGTAGTAGCTGCCGTCACTTTGAGGATCTTGGCGCGGCCGCGTCGGTCGCTCTAGGAATAGCGGATGTGGCGTTGTTCGCCTTCAAAGAGCTGTGCCGAACAAACAACTCTTGAAAAATCCGCCCATCCATTAGGGCTGCGTCCGCGTACGCGAAGGGAAATCACCCGTCCGGATGGCACGGCGACGGTCGGCCGGTCCGCGGTATTGACCGGGCATGCAGGGCGCGGGACGGTCGTCACGCAACTACGCGCAACCGGCTCGCTTCGGAGGGGATCATGGCGTTACTTTTCTTCGGCACGGACCCGAACTCGGGTGGAGGGAACTGCCCGGCGGTGTGGGTGGACACCGATACCGCCCAGGGCCCGGAACTGGTTCTGCAGGGCAAGTTCGCCGATGCGGCGACCCGGGCCTCCTGCGGTCAGGACAGTCCGCCCGCAGACGACGAAGGGATCGTCCGGATCCCGCTCAGCATGGTGGAGCAGATCAGGAGGGCGTGCGATGCGGCAGAGGCCGCCGGCACCCAGCTTTGAGGAGCTGCTCGACTCCGCCCGGACCCACGCCCTGCACCTGGAGCTCCGCGACGTGTACGCCGTGGGGGAGGAGCGGGAGGTCTACGACGCGTTCCTGCGGGACGGGAGCGTGCCCGCGGACGACTCGGAGTACTGGAGCGGGTGGCTGCCGCTGGTGGAGCGGACCGTGGCCCGCGGGGTGAAGGTCCTCCGGGCCCGGATCGTGTCCGAGCCCATCACCGACTACATCCGCTTCGAGCACGCCATCACCGACGCCAACGTCCGCGCCGGCGAACAGGTCCGCTGGCTGCCCCGCCGCCGCGCCTCCACCCTCGCCCTGCCCGGCAACGACTTCTGGCTCATCGACGACCGGATCGTGCGGTGGAACGTCTTCTCCGGTGACGGCCAGGCCCTCGAGCCCGACCACACCGAAGATCCGCAGGCCATCAAGCTGTGCACGGAGGCGTTCCGCACGGTGTGGGATCTTGCCACCGACCACGCCGACTACCGCATCTGACCGACGCACAACCCAAGGGCCGCCACCTCATGACGACCGCCTCCCCATCGTCCAGCGCACAAGCGGCCCGCGAGGCGCTCGCCGTCCGGTTGCAGCACCTGCGCAAGGATGCTGGCCTCACTGGGAAGGAACTCTCCGCCCGGTGCGGCTGGCACCCCGCGAAGACCACCCGGATCCAGAAGGGCGCGGTCGCGCCCTCGGACGCGGACATCCGCGCCTGGTGTTCGGCGTGCGGTGCGGACGACCAGGCCGACGACCTCATCGCCACCGCCCGAGCGGTCGACTCGATGTACATGGAGTGGCGCGGCTTGCACCGCAACGGCATGCGCCAGGTCCAGGAGGACTGGCTCGCCCTGCATGAGCAGACCCGCCACTGCCGGGTCTACCTCTCCAATGTGCCGCCCGGCTTCCTTCAGACCCCGGCGTTCGCGACTGCCCTCATGAACCAGATCACCCGCTTCCAGGGCACCCCCGACGACGTCGCCGAAGCCGTCGCCGCCCGCGTCGCCCGCTCCCGGTTTCTCTACGAGGGCGGGCACCGCTACGTCGTCCTGATGGAGGAGTCCGTCCTGCGCTTTCGTACCGCCGACCCCGACGTGATGCGCGGGCAGTTGCGTCACCTCCTGGCGGTGATGCCGCTCGCCTCGGTCTCGCTGGGGATCATCCCGTTCACCGTGCAGCGCACCGTGTGGCCGCTGGAGGCGTTCTACGTCCACGACGACACCATGGCCGTGGTGGAGACGCTGACGGCGGAGATCAAGGTGACGCAGCCGCGCGAGCTCGCCGA
The DNA here is from genome assembly GCF_042889045.1 of Streptomyces sp. NPDC002701. Classification (NCBI taxonomy): domain Bacteria; kingdom Bacillati; phylum Actinomycetota; class Actinomycetes; order Kitasatosporales; family Streptomycetaceae; genus Streptomyces; species Streptomyces sp. NPDC002701. Next base: position 6,416 of record NZ_JBIAQL010000050.1, on the reverse strand, counting down.
CTACTTGAAGGCGTTCGCCGGCCTCGCGGAGATGGCCGTCTACGGCGACGACGCCCGCGCCCTCATCCGGGCCGCGATCGACGCCCTGGAATGAACTTCCGCAATTTCCCGCAATCTCGTTGAGGACGGAGCGGCGGTCTCCGTAGCGTCGAACGACACCCGACGCATTAGCAACGGAGGCGGTGCCCCATGAGCGCGCCCACACCCACCGGCCCCGCACTCGACGGCCCCGGACTCCAGCGGCCCGACTTCGACCAGCCTTCTCCCGCGCTGCTGGAACGCGCCGTACGCGGCTACGCCTGCTTCCTCGCCGTCCAGGCCCCGGCCGCCGCCACCGGCGACCACGACCAGGACGACGACGCGGCGGGCCTGCGGTGAACGGAGCCCACGCCGTGCTCCACGACCCCACGGGCCTGATCGAGGCCGAATTGCCCCTGGACCGCGCCCCGCACGAGGCCCTCGTCACAGCCGTCCTCGCATGGAAGGACCCGGACCTCGCCCCCTGCGACTACGAGCAGATCGCCCTCCAGCTCACCGGGCACGCCCGCGCGGTCGCCACCGACATCCGGCGTCTCGCCGCCGCCCTGCCCAAGAGCGACGGCCGTGCCGCCCTCGCCGAAGTCGTCCTCCGCGAAGCCGACGGCCGCCTGTCCGCCCCGCTCAAGGACACCGCGGGCTGCGTCCAGAACCGCGCCCGCCTCGTACGCGCCCTATACACCCGGCTCGACCGCCTCACCGAACCCGCCCCAGCCGCCCCGTAGTTTGCCGAGGGGGCAGACGGCCGCCCCCGCTCACGCGGCCGGGCTAGTGCTCAGATCGGGCCGCTCGGTGTCAGTACCCCTCACTACGCTTGTGTCAGTACGTCGTGAAGGGGACGAAATGGCTGGCACCAAGATCGATCAGCGCGCGATTGAGAAGCACGTGAAGGAGATCAACAAGGCATACGAGCGGGCCTTCAAGAAGTACCCGATCACTGTGCCACTGGGCGGCAGGAGTTTCACCGCCTCCGCCGGCACCACCGGCTTGGGCGTGGGCATCGAACAGGACCCAGAGCTGGTCCGCTACCTGATCTGGCTCGGCCAGCTGCCTGAACGCAGGTTCGGAAGACAAGCCGACTACGCCGAGCACTCCGGCACACCTCTGGAAGACGTTGCGGTCCTCGCCGCCGAGCTGGAGCGGGACGGCCTCATCGACTCCATGGGAAGCCTCGGCTCACCCGACGCCCACCGGATCACCGACGACGGACGCGTAGAACTGCGCCGACTCTCCCAACTGCGCAGCGCACCCGCCGCCCGGCACCGCTACGCCACCGACGGCTTCCTGCGCTGGCTCTACGCCACCGCGCACGACCAGCGCCCCACCGACCCGGCCGCCTTCCTGGACACCACCGCGGCGTACTTCGCAGGCAGCGCCCTTTCAGGAACCGAACTCGACTACGCGCTGGCACGCCTGACGAACTCCGGACTCGTCACCGACGCCGGCACCCAGCCCAAAACCGTCGCCATCACCCTTGATGGCATCGACTGCGTACTTTCTGGAGCGACCGTGAGCGACTACCTCAACCGCACCCGCCCTGGCGACTACTACAGCATCACCGGCACCAACGTGGTCGCCGGTTCCCAGGCCAAGGTCGAGCAGCACAACCACAACAACGCCTTCGACCCCACCGCCATGCGCGAGTTCGCCGCCCTGGTCCAGCAGCTCGCCCCGACCTACGGCCTCGAACCTGAACAGCAGGCCGAACTCATCCACGACGCCGAAGTCCTCGGCGAGGAAGCCGACAGCGAGACCGCCCAGCCCGGACGCCTCCGGTCCGCGTACGACAACGTCATGGGCCGACTGACCCAGATCGGCGCCGCGTCGGCCGCCCTGACCACCACCATCCAACAAGGTCAGCAGGCGTACAGCACGGTCTTCGGCGGGTAGAAGCCGCAGCTGCCGACTGCGTCGCGACCGAGGGCCGGGCCGATAACCGCAAGGTCTACACGCACACCAGTGCGGTGCCGCAGCTTTCACCCGGCCCCGCGCCATGGCCGCGATGCCCCGCTCCAAGGTCTTGGAGCACCTCTAGGCTGGCGTAGTGAGTGACAAGGACACGTACACCAGCTACGTACGGCTTCCAGGGTGCACCTGCGGATGCCATGAGGTGCCGGATGATCCCGACGAGTACTACGCCGATCCGCGCGCCTGGGGAGACGACCGGTCGTTCGTCCCGGCGTTCATCTGTGGCTGCTGCGCTCATGAGGTCCTTCCGCGACGGCCCCGTCAAACCACGCGAATAGCTGTGCTCAGGCGCGATGGCTTCCGGTGTCTCGCGTGCGGTTCCGAAGATGATCTCAGCATCGATCACATACAGCACCAGTCGGCAGGCGGCCGACACGGTATAGAGAACCTGCGCACGCTCTGCCGCTCATGCAATAGCCGCCGCGGGATTGGCCACCTCCCAGAAGTCGACGGGGAGGCGCGGGGGAAGCCGGGAAATTCCGCTTCCAAGGTCAGTGGCCAGCCGTATCGTCTGAACATGTCGTCGTATCGCAGAGACCTGGTCAGCCGCGCTACCCGAAACGAGTTCCGGTCGCTGGCGACCGACATGACGGTGCGTCTCGTGACCGAAGCTTGGCAGAACCACAACTTCGCCCCCGTTCCCGAGGACGAACTGAACTACGACGACACCAGCGTGCGCCGTACCACGTTCGAGACGTACGCCGCTGCGGTCGACTGGACGGACTACGCCCAGGTCGCTCGTGCTCTTCTCGTCTTCGAAGACTTCATCCGCCACTGTCGACAGAGCGGCTGGGAAGGCAACTGGCTGGAGGAAGTCACCGTCAAGCTGGAACGTGACGGCCTCAGCGTGGACGATCGTGGACGGATTTCCTGGCTGCGCCGCCCCGTGACCACGGGGCACCTGGAGAAGCTGACTGACCCGTCAGGCATCCTTGCGGAGCTGGAACGGGTCAGCCGTACGATCGCAGACGATCCAGCTGCCGCGATCGGAAGCGCAAAGCAGCTGATCGAGGCGACCGCGAAGACCGTACTCCGAGAACGGGGCGTCGCCATCGAGGAGCACGCGAAGGTTCCAGCGCTCGTCAAACAGGCTCAGAAGGCCCTCCATCTCGATGCCTCGTCTGTCACTCCCGGCCCGGACGGCACGGACGCAGTTAAGAAAATCCTTGGTGGCGTGGCGTCGATCGCCGTCGGCGTGGCAGAACTCCGTAACCGCGGGTATGGCACTGGACACGGGCAGGCCAGCGCGCCTACCAATCTTGGAATCCGTCACGCCCAACTGGCTGCCAACGCGGCCATCACCTGGTGCCAGCTCATGCTCGACACCCTCGGGGACCCCGCAGCGCCTTGGAGGAAGTCCACAGTTCCAGCCCAGCCTCAGACGCCAAAAGTGGCTTCTTGAGCATGCCCGCTCTGATAATCGAGGCAAGGCAGACACTTGACCATGCCGTCACCCTGCCCACTCAAGCCCGACGGCGGCGAGCGCGGTGAGTTTGTCGACGGTCAGCTTCGCCCGGCGGCTCTTGCTGTTGGACAGGAACACCCCGAGCTTCACCTCCGACCCGTCCGGCAACGTCTCTACGTGACCCCTGGGGACCTTCACAGAGCCCGTACGGGCCTTGTACTGCACCAGAGCCGCAACGCCCCTGTCGAAGGCGCTCACGGGTGCCGTGGACGGCTCTGCGGGCACGTCCGGCTCCACCGGGGCTGCGGCGGGCGGGGTGACGCCGACGGCCTCCAGGCGCTCGCGCTGCCCGCCGGTCAGGGCCGCCCACACCTCGGGCTTTCGCTGCCTCGCCAGCCACTTGCCGACGTCCATGCCGTGCACAGTGAAGCCGGGCAGGACCTCCGCCGGGCTTTCCTCGTCACGCACGAGTTCGCGCAGCGCGGCATAGTGCCGCTGCCACTCGGTGGGCCACGACGGGTTCCAGTCCTCGTCCACGGCCAGGAGCGCGGCCTCCCACTCCGGGTGCCCCTCCAGCGCACCCGGACGTCGTAGGTTGGACAGCCACTGCCCCACCGGCTTGTCCAGCGCCGCCGCCGACCTCGGAGCGCACAGCGTCCAGTGCTCCGCGAAGTACACCCGGGCCGCCGCCAGGTTCTCCTGGAACCGCGCATCCGCCGCCGACCAGGCCATGCCCAGCTTCTCCAGCCGCGCCGCCCGCCGGCCGTTCATCTGCCCCGCCCCGTACGCCCGTCGCTGCTCCGCGACCCAGGTCCCCAGCGGGAACGCGCCCTCCTTGTGCTCGTACGGCACCCGGGCGTGGCCCTCGCGCTCCGCGTACTCCTTGAGCTTTGCCCAGCCGCGCGCCCAGTCCTGCCGCTCCGTGTCGATCACGTTGAAGGACACCCAGTTGGCGACCATCGCCGGATCACGCGGAGCCGCAAAACGGAGCAGCAGACGGGTTTCTTCCTCGTTATCGGCGGGCGCGGCACCGATGTATTCGGAGGGCTGCGCGACGTCCTTCTGAGGCTCCTGCGGAATCGCCAGCAATTCCACGGCTTCCTCATCGTGAGCCCGCAGACCCTCAAGAACCTTCACCAACGGCTTGTACGAGCCGGAGGTGAACATATCCTCCGGGCTTTCATCGGGCTGGAGGAATACCGGCACGATCAAAGAAGCGAGCTTTCCCTGTCCGGGCTTTTGGCGCAGCGCCCGGCCGATGGCCTGCACGATGTCGTGCGGGGCGCCCTTGGGGTCCAGCAGGGCCACGGAGTCCACGGCCCGGATGTCCACGCCCTCGCCCAGGACGCGGCAATTCGACAGGACCGCACGCTGGGCGGTGGAGCCGAACTTCCCCAGCACGTCCCGCCGGCGCTCCGGGACGTGCTCGCCGCACAGCCAGTCCGCCCAGATCTCGGCCGGGTACTTCTCGGGCTGGTCGGCGTGCAGCCGCTTGGCCACGCGCTCCAGGCCCTCCGCGTACGCCGCGGCCTCTATGGTCCGGTGGTGGAAGGTGATGCAGGTCTGGAGGTTGTGCTGCTCCATCGTGTGCAGCAGCGCGGCCTGGAGCGCCCCGAGGCGCTGCCCGCGGACCTCCTCGGTGTGCCGTTCCTCGCCCATCAGCCGGTCCGGGGTGACGACCGGGTCCTGGAGCTCCAGGACGATGATCTGGTACCGCGCCAGCAGCTTCCGGGACACCGCCGACGCCAGCGACAGCTTGTACAAGACCGGCCCGAAGACCTTCTCGTCGTCCATGGAAGCCGCCATCTCGCGCGGCAGCGGATCGCGCACCCCTTCGGCTACCTCGCGGTTCAGCCGCTCCTCCCAGATCCGGGGCGTCGCCGTCAGGTACAGCCGGCGGTGCGCCGGGATCTTCGTCTGGTCGTGGATGTCCGCCCACGCCTTACCCATCGAGCCCGACGTCCTGTGCGCCTCATCGACCACCGCCAGGTCCACCGGGGCGAGCTTCTGCCCGTAGGCGCCCTCGAACGCCTCCACCAGCACGCCCAGCGAGGCGTAGGTGGCGTAGATGGTCACCGGCCCGGCGCTGTGCCACAGGGCCAGCTGCACGGGGTTCGTGGTGCTCCGGACCCCTAGGTGGAACAGCTCCGGGTCGTCCAGGGGCGAGCACACCATGACGGCCGGCCCCTTGTGCCCGGCGCCGCTCCACGCCTTCACGGTCTGCGCCAGGAGATCCAAGGTCGGCACCACCACGAGAATGCGGCCCTTGGGCACAATCCGCTTTGCGGAAGCCGCCGCGATGATGGTCTTTCCGGTGCCGCACGCGGCGTGCACCTGCCCGCGCAGACCATTCCAGGGAATGCCGCCCGGCGGGATATCGAGACCGCGCACGATGGCGGCTACGGCCTCAATCTGGTGTTCACGCAGTTTCACGGCCATTCCCGTGTTCTCCTTTTCGCGGAATGCGGCGCGTAATAGGAATGAGAGTCCGGCGCGGTGAGTGGCGGGCCGGGGTGGTGTCTGGTCCCAGACTCTACACAGTCAGAACCCGTGATGCATCATCCACGCGACAGCTTCCCCCTGTAGGCTGATACTTGGCCGAATCCCACCCCAAGGGCAGGGTTCATAGGGTATGCTGGCGGGTTATTGGTGAACGTGAGCGGCCGGTTTCGAGGGTGGGGGAGGGGTTCGGGTGGAGCGCAGCGGAACCCGTCACTGCGGTGGGGCCGGCACCCGATCGGGCCGACGGTCCGTCACCCTCGTTGCGGGGGTGGTGGCTAGTAACCCCAAGCCCTACACAGGCCCGCGCGTGATGCACCTCCCCTTGTAGTCAGCCTGGGCGATCGCGCTTGCGCGGTCGCCTCCAATTCGCGCTTGCGCGAATTGCATTCTGTTAGGAATTCCGCTTGCGTGAATTCCATTTCCGCGCTTGCGCGGGAATCCGAATTGCGCTTGCGCAATTCGCGCTCTATGCCCCGGCTTGCCGGGGCATATCCCGCTCCGCGGG
>NZ_JBIAQL010000049.1:0-19213 GCF_042889045.1 Streptomyces sp. NPDC002701 | reverse complement strand
GCCAGCGTGCTGTGGGCACTCCTGCGCGACAACCGGGTCTTCACCCCCGAGCTGCCGGTCGCGCAAGCGGCTTGACTTCATCATTGAGACTCCTCAGGAGTGCTGGACAAAAAGCTGAAGGCAGGAGGCGTTGATCGCCGCCCGCCCGCCCGTACGCGCGCTGCTGCTGCTGCTGCTGCTGGTGCTGGTGCTGGTGCTCGGCAAGGTGTGCTCGGGCATGCCGGGCATCGTCGAGCCGAGCAGAACGCGGCCGCTGACGATGAAACGGAACTGTTCACCGGGGGTAAAGGACGAGGTGCACGGAGAGCTGCCGGGCGCCGTCGGTGCGGATGGCAGGCAGGTCCTTCGGCTGTTCTCCGTGGTGTGCTCCTTCGCTCGCGCATCGATATCAACGTCTGTTGATATCGTTGGTTCACCGTACACTGTTCGCATGGCTGAGCAACGTGAGACGCGGGAGTCGCCTGCGCGGCGCGGCCGAAGGCCCGGGCAGAACACGACCCGCCAGGCGGTGCTCAACGCCGCGCGTCGGCAGTTCGCGGCAGCCGGGTTCAAGGGCACAACGATCCGTGCGATCGCCATGGATGCCGGCGTCGACGCTGCACTCGTCATGCAGTTCTTCCGGTCGAAGGACGAGCTCTTCGGAGCGGTGATGTCGATCTCGCCCGAGGCGCTCTCCCGCATCGCGGGCGCGTTCAGCGGTCCTCTCGAATCGGTCGGCGAGCAAGCCGTCCGGGCGTATCTCGCCGTCTGGGAGGGTGATCAGCCCGATGCCGAGGCGCTGCAGGCGATGCTGCGCGGAGCCGTCTCCAACGAGCGGGCGAGCACACAGCTGCGGGAGTTCATCGAATCGCGACTGTCCGAGAGCATCCAGCACTTCGGGTCGGACCGCCATGATGCCGCGCTCCGCGCTGCTCTCGCGGCCTCGATGCTCGTCGGCATCACCGTCGGTCGGCAGATCCTGCAGGTTTCCGTGCTCGCCGAGGAGGATCGTGAAGCGATCGTCCGGCGTGTCGGTCCGGCTCTGCAGGCGGTACTCGTACCTCCGCCGCCACCGTCGCGGTGAAACGCGTGCGTCCACGCGTCACGACATACACGGCCCTGGACCGCCACCTCCGGCTCCAGGGCCAGCTTGTCGGTTCGCATTCATCGTGAGCGGGGGGCTTTCGGGGATCCGGTGTGTGTCGGCCCCGAGCTGCTGGAACGGGTCACCGCGCGGCGCGTGGAGGTGGATGAACTCGAAGTGAGATGTGGCGAGTTTCCCGTGGTCCGGATTCAATCGCAGAGCACGTCCGACCATCTGCGCAATGTCCACCGTCGAACCAGGCGCATCCGAGAAAAGCACCGAGTCACATTCGGCAGTATCAACACCCTCGCCAAGAACTCGAACCGAACAATGAACACGCAATTCGGCACATACATCCCGGCCGTCGAATTCGGTCCCTCCGAGGAAGTCGGAGGGAAATTCGTCGAGCACGGTGCGGCGGTGGCCGGGGCGTGCTCGACGTACAGCCACTCTGCCCACACCTGGTTGGCGGGCGGGTAGGTGTTGGGGGCGTCGGCGGCGAGCCGGGCTGCGACTGCCGGCACTGAGACGGCCATGGCTTCGGCTGCACCGTCTCGGCTGTGGAACGACAGCACCCGACGGAACCGCTCCTCCTCTGCTGCGTGCATCAGTCCTGTCTGGATGGCCGCGAGCCGGGCCCCGCGCACGGCGTCCGAGTCGGTTGTCTCTGTGGCGAGGGCCGCGTAGAGGTCGGGGCGCGGATGTCGAGACACAACACCGGGTACGGGGCGACGATGCCCCGCCCGATCGCCTCCGACAGCGTCAGCCTGTACGCCAACGGCCCAAAAGCCATGGAGCCGCCCTCCATTGACGCCACAAGCCGCGGCCGCTCACCTTCGGCCTCCCACACCCGCGCGGTGGCGTCATGTGGAGCCGGCGCTCGGCGGGCAGCTGCGCCTGGTCGTGCACGGCCGCCCACGGTTTCGAACCATCCCCGCTGGTCCAGTGCGCCTCGTCCGCGACCATCAGGCTCCACGAAGGCAAGCCGGCGGCGTGCGGGCGCTGCAGGATGCCGAGCCCGACCGACGCGTACGTCGCGAATACCGTGACGGTCTCCAGCACGCTCACTCAGGAGACCAGCTCATCCGGGTCGGTGGTGCACGGCGGCCCCTGACTCTCTTCCGCCCGCAGAGAGCAGACTTCGACCAGCGCCCCGGAGCGGCCTGCCCGGCATCAGCCACCAAGTGCGAAACGGTCCGCCGACAGAGTCGGCGGACCGTCAAGAAGAAGAGTGAGACTAGAAGCTGCGGCCGCACTGCCGCCGAAGGAGCCGGCGAAAAGATCAGACTTCTCAAGCACTGATGTATGGAGGTGCCAGTCACCGCCTCCTGTGCCGTACCGTTCTGCACAACTGAAGCCCGGCCGATGATCAGCGCTTACGGAAATCTTGGAAGTGCCGAAAGTCTTACGGTCCCGGCGTCGGCTGCGCCTCGCCGAGCGGAAGGGGGACGGGAGTGCGGCGCGAGGGTCAGCAGGAACCGTCGTGCCACGTCACCGCGGTGACGTTCACCGGTAGGTAGAAGATGTTCCCGGACTTGTGGGGGACGCACAACGTGTACGTCGACTTCGATCCGTCCGGCCAGACGTGGTAGTACTTCAGGTCCGCATCGCGGGACGTGTGGTTGTAGTAGGTGAGCCCTGGGGCATCCCCGGACCACTCCCTGTCGGTGGCCACTGACGGGGTTTCCACGGGCGCGGGCTCGGGGAAGGCCCAGTGGGCCCAGACGCAGACGTTGTCTTGGGGGCAGTTGCCGGGGGGCCAGGCTTCGTCGGACGCCCCGCTGCCAGCAGCTGAGGCCACGGGTGCAGTGATCATGGCGCCCACGAAAGCAGCGGAGGCGAGTCCAAGGGCGAAGGGGCGTAAATGCATGACTATTCCCATCTTGGCGCAAGCGAATGAACCGGAATGGAACTCTATCAACTTGAAGTTGAAAGGTCAAGCAATCACCTTTTCGCTTATCTGCCTATTCTTGGTGTGTCGCCTTTCGAATTCGCATGAATCGGGATAATTGGAACTTCAGGGGTGAGAGTGGCGGCTCATTGTGATGCGCCAGAGATGGCGGCTCGAAGTCGGTGGGCTGTTTTCATGACGTCTCGGGGGCCTAGTGCTGCGAAGTCGTGCTGTCCGTCGAGGCGTGTGCGGAGTTGGCACGTTGAGCGGACGGCGCGGCCTCGCCTCGCGTGGCGGAGCGGTCCCGGATCGTCCTGGCCTGTGCGGACGGAGCGTCAAACACCACGACTGAGAGCATCGGGGTAGGCGAGATGGGAGCCGTAGACGGTGCAGCGGAAGAACATGGCGGTTGCCCCGTTGGCCAGGTGTGTCTGGAAGTGCTCAGGCTGGTTTTCGCCGTGCCGGCCGTCGAGGCGCAGGTCGGCCCGGCTGATCGCGGCCCGTCAGCCAAGGACTGTGCCCGTGGATGCGGCCGGCCGACGTCGGCGTGAGAATGCACCGAGGTCGATGGTCTGGCCGGTGTGTGCGCAGGTGTGCGTGAGCGCACTGCGGTCGTGGTCGTGGCCGCCTTCGACACCGTGGATCAGGGTGGCCATGAGGCGGCCTACAAGAGGGGCGTTCTTGAACTGATTGCCGCTGGTGCCGATGGCTACGTAAAAGCCGGCAAGGTCGGTTCGGTCGTATACGGGGGTCCAGTCGTCGGTCACGTCGTACACGCCTGCCACGCCTTTGGGCTTGTTGGGAACGCGCAGACCGGGCAGTCGGCGAGCCGCCCGCGTCACCTGCGTTCTGAACTGCGACACGCTCGGGAGCGGGCTCCCGTCTTCCGGATCCTCGAGCCATTCCAGCGGGTCGCACTTGGGTTCCGTGCCGCCGACGAGCAGGAACTCCCTGCCTTCGGGCCGTATGTATGTGCCGAGGTCCATATCGGCCAGCACCGGTGCCTGACGGTCGCCGCTGACGTCGTGGTAGCCGGCGGGGGCCGCTACATGGTGCACCTCCTGGCGAAGCGGCCGCAGGCCGACCGTGAAGTCGCCGCCTACTCCGGCGAGCCGGTTCAGCTGTCCCGACCATGGGCCGGCCGAGTTGACGACCACCCCGGCGGACAGTTCGGTCCCTTCCTTGAGGCGCACCCCGCGCACGCGACCCCCGCGCCGCATCACCGCGGTGACCTCGGTCTTCCAGCGGAAGGTGGCTCCGTGTCGCTCGGCGGCCGCAGCAAGGTTGCGGGCGGCGAGTTGCGGGTCGTCGACAAAGCCTCCGTCGGGTGTGTGAAGAGCACCGAGCCGAGCGGATGCGTCGGCGAAGAACTCTTCGTCATCCACGGGGCGGGGCGGGAAATACCGGCCGGTGTCCACGGCGGGCAAGCGCAAGGACAGCTCCTGTGCATCCCATTCCTCGTACGGGACGCCGACCTTGTCGAAGTGGCGTGTGAACAGGCTGCGGGGTGCGAAGTCCACGTCCAGCAGGGTGACGCCGCAGCGGTTGAACGCTGCGAGGGGTTCACCGGCGGGCGCTTGGAGGTGGTCGCGCCATGCTTCCCAGCCGTGAAGGGACTCCCACGCAGCAATGACGCCCGCGATGGTGGGATAGGTGAAGCGGACCACGGCACTCGATGCGCTGGTGGAGCCGTTGCCTGCGCCGCCGAACTTGTCGACGACGACCACCCGCAGGCCGCTCCGCGCCAGTTCGAGAGCGATGGAGGATCCGATGACCCCGGCCCCGACGACGACTACGTCTGTGCTATCAGTCACGTTGCAACTCACCTTCTTATCGCCAGGCCAGACGGTACCTGCGGCGGCGCGGCGGGCCGCCGTGCAGCCGTGGCCCGCACCGTACGCGGGTAGGAGGCCATGTCCGGGGACTGTTGTTGTCACTTTCCGTCGCTGTATCGCACCGTTGTCGCGCGTGTGCGCCGATGCTCAGGCTGTGGGGGCCGAAGGCCGCTCAACGTTCCGGACGTGATCGTGGAGCGGGTCGGCCCTCGCGCATGCGCAAGATCAAGGCGACCGCGTCCTCCGAGCGGGTTCCGGGAGTGAGGAGTTCCTGCAGGAGGAGGCCGCGAATCGCGGCAATGGTGACGGTGGCCGCCTCCCGCGCCTCCTTCGCGTCGAGCCCTTCGCGTTGTGCAAGTGAGGACAGCATCACGGTCAGGTCGTCGATCGACCCCACAAACTCACGGAAGTCCTCGGGGGCGTACGCGGCCAGTCCGACGACGTGGAAGAAGCCGCGGACACGCGACAGCTGCTCCGGCCGGGTGTAGGTACGCCAGATCGCCACGACGAAATCGTCGAAGGTGCCCTGCTGGGCGGCCTCCAGAAGTGCTTCGTTGTCACGGGAGCGCTGGGCCGTGAGCATGGCGGCCAAGACGCCCGGGAGCGACCCGAAGTGGTAGCGCAACAGGGCGTGGCTGGTCTCGATTCGGGTGGCGATCTCACGGAGCGACATTTCCGGCGGCGGGAGGGTCTCACCGAAGGCATCGAGAAGCCGCACCAGGAGTCGCTCGCGCGCGCTGCCGCTGCGTTGCGAAGTTGACAGGATCACTCCCACAGTTTATCCATTGGAAAAGACGGATGCAATGGCGGAGGGATCGACGATGGGACCTGCTCATGTGGTCGGCGCGACGGTCATCGACGGATCAGGGCGTGACCCCAGCAGCCTCGATCTCACGATCGAGAACGGCCGCATTACCCGACTTGGCGGCTCCAGCGCGCACGGCGAGCGTCTCGATGCCGAGGGATTGACGATGACGCCCGGCCTGATCGACGCTCACGTCCACCTGGGCCTGTCGAGCCCGATCCAGCCGCACTTCTCGTTTCAGATCAGCGCCGCCGAGATCGCGGCGGACATCTTCGCCACGGCCGGCGCGACGCTCGACGCCGGCTTCACCACCGTCCGCGACACCGGCGGGATCGACGGCGGTGTCGTCACCGCGATCGCGAAGGGCAAGGTCAAAGGGCCGCGCGTCCTGTCGTGCGGACCTGTTCAGTGCCAGATCGGTGGGCACGGCTACTACGGAGCCGAATGGGAACCCACCGAGCTGTGGAGCAGCCACCACATCCCGGGCCTGTGCGCCCTGTCGATGATGGCGGGCAACACGGACGAGCTGCGGCACAACGTCCGCGAAGCCTTCCGTCGCGGAGCCTCCTTCCTGAAGCTCTGCGTGACAGGCGGAGTGGTGGGCGGACATGATCGGCTGACCGACACCCAGTTCACCGTCGAAGAGATCGCTGTCGCAGTTCAGGAAGCTGCGGCGCGGAACACCTATGTGACCGTCCACGCCCACAACAACCAGGGCATACGCAATGCGGTCGAGGCCGGGGTGCGCTGTGTCGAGCACGGCACCAGCCTCAACGAATCCACAGCGGCTCTGATGGCCGATCGCGAGGTTGCCCTCGTGCCCACGTTCGCCGTCGTCGAGCAACTGCTGCACGACACCGCCGGAGCCGGCCTCGCCGCGTCGGCCCGCGACCGGGTCAAGGGCGTACGCGAGCAGATGGCGCATGCGCTCGCCGTCGCCAAGCACGCAGGAGTACGGATCGGGCTGGGTTCCGATCTCATCGGTCCGGCCCAGGACCGTCGCGGCAAAGAACTCAGCCTGCGCGCAGCCCTCGAGACGCCGATGGAAGCGCTCGTGGCGGCGACCCGGACCAACGCCGAGATCCTCGGCCTGTCCGGCCAGGTGGGTGTCATCACTCCCGGCGCGCAGGCAGACCTCGTTCTCTGGAACGGCAATCCGCTCGAAGACCCGGAACTGTTCTCCGACCCCACAAACGCCGTCCTCGTCATCCAGGCCGGCATGATCGTAAAGGACCTCAGATGAGCACCATGTGGCAAGGCTGCCTTCCCCACACCGACTACTTCGAGATGCGCTCCAGCGGTGGGTACGACTACGGCGTCTGGGTCACCACGCCACCGCACTACGACCCCGCCACAGCGCCGGCGCCTGTCGTGTACGTGCTCGACGGCAACTGGGCCGTGGGTTTGACCGCCCCACTCATCGTCACGCAGTTGGACCCCATGCAGGCGATGCAGCCCTACGTCCAAGTCAGCGTGGGCTACGCGGGCGAGGAAGCCGAGCACTGGGAGCGGTTGCGCAACCGCGACCTCGTGCCGCCCGGCGAACCCATCGCGAAGGAGTACATCGACGCGGTGGAAATGGGGGTCGAGAGGGGTGTGACAACTCGCGAGCAGGCCGACGCCTACATCGCTGAATTGAGCGACAGCCGCGGGGACATGTTCCTGAACTTCCTCACCGACGACCTGCACCCGCGAATCGAACGCGACTACGGCACAGCTCCGAGCGGTCACGGCCTCTTCGGCTACTCCTACGGCGGACTCTTCAGCCTCTACGCCTGGCTCACCAAGGGCACCTTCTTCGAGAGCATCGGCGCGGGCAGCCCCGGCATCGTCAATGCGGACAGTCAGGTCTTCGCTCTACTTGAAGGCATGGGTGACACCCTGCCCGACACCAAGCTGCACGTGACCCTCAACGAGCAGGAGATGCTCGGAGACCTGGCGGTCTACCAGAATCTCGCGAAGAACGCGGCCACGTTCCTTCACCGCCTCACCTCACGCGGCGGATCCGTCACCAGCGCACTCATGCACGAGACGCATGTGACCGGGCTGCAGGCATCGTTCCTCAGCTACCTCAGGGCCTGCCGCGCCCGGTGAGCCTGGACGCCGCAGCTCTCCTTCCGTCCCACGTGAGTCGACTTCGCTGGAGGTGTGCGGGCGGCCGAGCGTGACATCGTCAGCATGACGCCCCCTGCCGTGGGTATCGCCGAAGCACTCAGGCGACGGCTGCCCGCGGGCCCGGGTGGTGACCGATCCGGACATCGTGGCCGGTCTCTCGCACGACCAGGCGATGCGGCCGCGTACGGGCCGAGCGGTGGCGGTCGTGCGCGCCAAGAGCACCGACGAGGTCCAGACCGTGGTGCCTGCGTGCCCGGAGCAAGGAGTAGTCCCGTTGGTTGCACGCGGCACCGGCACGGGAGTTAGTCCGATTCTCATTGAACGCGCTCGCGGGGTCTGTCGTCAAAGGATCGTTCGACGTCAGGAAGGGAGACGGTAGTTGGAACGGCGGAGGGACTGCTGGCCGCCCGGCACCCGAGCAGGGGCGGTCGTCGTACTCCATGACGCCCGCCGACCGGTGCGGGCCGGACAGTGGGGCCCGTAGTACTCGGAAAATTTCGGACGGAAACGGGTTGGCCAGTAGGAAAGCGGGCAGGCGGTCGTATCCGGGGTGGCTCGGTGGGGCCTGCTCGATCGCCTCTCGCTTGACGTGCGGTCAGGACTGGTCCAAGGCCCGTTCGATCGCGCGGCGGGCCCGGCCCGCCGCCGCCCCGTCGTGCTGGAGCTGCGTGGCCGCGTTCAGGGCCAGACCGGCGGCGATGATCTCGAACAGCGCCTGGTCGATGTCGAATCCGGCGGGCAGTTCACCTTTCTCCACCGCTGCGGCCAGGTCTGCTCGTAGCTGCTCCCGCCAGCGCGACCACACCTCGGCCACCGCGTCGCGGACCCGGCCGGGGCGGCCGTCGTACTCGGTGAGCGCCGCGGTCATCAGGCAGCCGCCGGGCAGCAGGGGCTCTTCCAGGTAATCCACGGAGTTGGCGCACACCGCGCGCAGCCGCCGCAGGCCCGGCGACTCGGCCAGACATGGCTCGACTACCCGGTGCCAGAAGTCCACGAACGCTTTGTCCAGCGTGGAGATCTGCAGCGTCTCCTTGGTGCCGAAGTGTTTGTGCACCCCGGACTTGCTCATCTCGAGTTCCTCGGCGAGTCGGCCGATGGTGATGCCGTCCAGCCCTTCCTCGGAGGCGATCTCGGCGGCACGGCCGAGGATCCGGCCCTTGGTGGCCTGCGCTTCGGCGGCTGAGCGTCGCGGTGACATGCGACAAGAATAGCGTACGGTCGTCCGCTATTGCTTTGGCGAACGTTCGTACGCTAAATTTTGTCGCCACCACCGAGACGAAGGAGTGCGAGATGCGGGTGCGACGACTGGGCTGGGCCGGGCTGGAGATCGAGGCGGGCGGCGAGCGACTGGTGATCGACTACGTGCGGGACCTCTCACCGCTGTTCACAGGGTGGAAGCCCGGTGAGTGGCTGGCGGCGCCGAGCGGGGAGGTCGCCGCCGCGCTGGTCACCCACCTGCACCGGGACCACACCGACGCGCCCGCGCTCGCGGATGTGCTGGCGCCGGGGGCGCCGGTGCTGCGCCCGGCGCCCGGTCACGGCGACGACGTGGACAACATGACGACACTGCTGGCCGAGAGCGAACTGACCGAGCACCGGCTGGCCGTCGAAGTCGTGGACGCCTGGTCCACCCGCGACATCGGGCCGTTCCGCGCCACCGCGGTCCCGGCCGTCGACGGGCTGGGCGACCCGCAGCTGAACTGGGTGGTGGAGGCCGACGGGCAGCGGATCTTCCACGGCGGCGACACGATGTTCCACGGCTACTGGTGGCTCATCGCGCGCCGGTTCAGCCCGTTCGACGCGGTGTTCCTGCCCGCCAACGGCGCCGTGGTCGACGCACCACACCTCCAGCCGCCGAGCCCGGAGCCCGCCGCGCTCGACCCGAGGCAGGCCGCGGCGGCCGCGGAGATCCTAGACGCCCGGTACGCGGTGCCGATCCACTACGAGCCGAAGCAGCCCGACAAGATCGCGGGCTACGTCGAGGTCTCCGACCCGGAGAATGAACTGCGCACACACGCCGGACGGCGCGCACACATGCTGGCCGTCGGGGAATGGCTGGACCTGACCAGATGACCGGCAACTCCGCGTGCCAACGGGTTCGGTGGCCATGAGTTCGAGTACGAGCAGGCGGCCGACCTGTTCCGGTGCACGGAATGCGGGGTCTACGAGGTGGCGGCCCGTGACACGGACCGACCGATCAAGCCGTGCACGGGACTGGTCGGCTACGGCGGGGACCCCGAGAGGGTCTACCTGCTGCTGACCGACACCCGGAGCTGCCGTACAGCCACTCGTCGACCCTGGCGAGTCGCATCCGCAGCACCGCGATCGGCCAGGCGCCGCGATTCTCCTGGCGTCCCGGGGCCGGGTTGCTGGTCGAGTCGGCTCCCAGCGTCGTCGACGAACTGGTCCGCCGGATCAGGCAGATCACGGCCACCGTCGACGGGCGGCAGGTGCCGATCGCCTCCTCCATCGAACACCTCACCGCCGAGGCCGGCCGGGCCGTCATCGCGGAGAACCACGCGGCGTACGTCGCCGAGTACGGTGAGCCCGCGTAGGAGATCCGTCCCGCCCGTCCTCGTTCAGCCGTCGCTGTCCGGGCCGCTGTGTTCTTCCGCGCACGGGTCGCGCAGCGGGCGCTGGCCCGGGGCGGGCGGGGCGGTGAAGGCGTAGCGGCCGAAACCCGTCAATAGAGCCAGCCGCGGGCCGTGTGGTGTGTTCCATGCTGCTATTCGGTGCACAGTTGTGTGCCCAGTGGTGTGATGTGGTGGTGGATGCGGGTGCCGTAGCGGTGGGAGACGATGAGTCCGGCGTCTCTGAGGACGGTGGCGTGCTCGCTCGCGGACGGCAGCGAGATCCGCACGAGACGGGCGATTTCGGAGGTGGTTGCCGGGGACTGGGCGAGCGTCATCAGCACGGTGGCCCGGGTACGGCCGATCAGCGCGGCGAGCGAGGACGTGCTGTTCATCCCGGCGGGAGCCAGCCAGGCCAGGTCGTGCTGGATCGGATAGACGAGGACATGGGGACCCTCAGCGTTCTTCAGGGTGGTGGGCGCGCGCCAGCAGAAGAAAGAGGGCAACAGAGTCAGACCCCCAACGCGAAAGGGCGCAGTGTGTTGAGGACCTGCTCGACTCCACCGGTGAGGAAGGCCCGCGCGAGCCTGTCCCTCTCGGCCTGCACGCTGCTGTCGATCTGGTCCCGGTAGGGCTCCACGGCCTGCCGATGGTACGCCGTGACCGCGTTGCCGAGCTGCCGTAGCGCCGCAGGTTCACCCCGGCTCACCGCCCCGGCCCACGCCGCCGGTGCCTGATCGGCCGCCAACTGGTCGATGTCCTCACGCAAGCGTCGACGGGGCGTGGCCAAGACGGTCTCGACAGCTGCGTCGATATCGGGCAGGGATGTGGGCGGAGTGAGGAAGTCCGGCGAATACCCCCACGGCGGCGCCAGCGCCAGAAACGGCCGCATCCGCGGAACCAGCGCAGGACGCATGCGCCCGCGCCAACGATCGAAGACAAGCGCGCCCTCGCTCTTGCCCAGCAGGTGCGCGCTGAGCAGCACCTCCCACAACGGCTCTGTGCCTGGCGCCACTGGCACGCGCGCCAGATCGTCACCGGTCATATGGAAACGCAGAACCAAAGGTCATCCCCGCAGCCAACAGTTCACGTATGCGCCTCAAGCACGTACCGGAAACAAAATCTCCCGATCGAACGCACCAGTCCAGGTCATTCCCGGCCAGCTGCGCTGCTGCCAGGGCCCCGTCAGCCGCAGCCACATGGGCAAGGTTCGGTCCACGCCGAAGCTTGCTGCGGTCTCCCAGTCGGCGACCACACGATGTTGCCACCGACTCAACCGCATAGGCACCTTGGAGGACCCATGATCAGGAAGACTGCGGTCACTGCGGCCATGACCGTCGCCCTTGCCATCGGCTTGACCACGACCGGAATCACATCAGCAACGGCATCAACTTCTGCCTGGGAATGCTCCAGCGGTCTCCCGCTCTGCTTCTACGACAACGGTGACGGGACCGGGGAAGTGCAGGCTCTCCCGCATTACGCCGGCTGTTACACGGTCTGGAGTCTGAAGGACCGCATCAGCAGCTACAACATCGTGCGCGGGGGTTTCAGCATCAGGCTGCAGAACTGGACGGGCTCGAGCTGGGTGACCATCGAGGACATCCCTGCCAACTTCGCCGGACGCAGGGGCGTACAACCAGCAGCCAACGACAAAACAGATCGCATCGTCGTAGGAGGCTTCCCCTGCTGACGGTACTGCTGTTCACGTGGCCGGCCCACATGGAGTGAGTGTTTTCCATCAGTGGTCTGAGCTGGCCAATTGCAGGGTGACGACGGCGCGGACGAGGCTCGTGAGGCGAGTGGTCGAGCACCGTAGCTTGCCGGAGGAGTCTGCACGACTTGAGGGTGGCGACGGCTTGCTCGACCAGGCCCGGATCCTGGCGTGAGACCGTTTGACGGCCTTTTTGGCCTCGGTAAAGTGTCTCCCAACGTCCCCAGTACGGGACGCGGACTGTGCCCCCGGCGCCTCGGCGGCACCTGATCCCGGCGCCCGTGAGAGTGCGGACGACGCCGTGTTCGCGGGCGGCCCGGACGTCGTGGCGGTGCGCAGGTGACGGGCGGTGAGGTCCATCGCGCAGAACGCGCCGTCGTGGATGCGCTGCCTGCTGAGCACCCTCTTCATCAGCGTGACATCCGGCTGTGCCAGGCGGTCTCACTCCGTCGAGCGATTGAACTGCGAAGACGCCCCCGGTCGCATCTGAGCGAAATTCTCGCCCAGATGCGATGGACGCAGAGCGATGGGGGATGGGTGGCGACGGTCTCGTTCCAGGTTCTGCTCGGCTGCACCGGGTGGATGGCCTGCCGCTGCTGCGCCGTGGCCCCGGCCGGCGTGCGGGCATGCCGTGGACCGGGTTCGTCTCACCGCTACGGAGTGCGTCCGGTGATGGCCAGCACCCGGTCGAGCAGTGGCGCGGCCGCGTCGACCTCGACGGCTGTGCCCCACAACTGCGGGACCGGCGCGTTCGGGGCGAACTCGGCGACGTCCACCCGGCCTGTTGCGCGGTGATCCAGGTTCCGGTGCGTCGCCGCCAGCGAGGAGAAGCAGATGGTGAAGCCGGAACTGCACCCATTGGCCCCATGTTCGAAAGATATGTTCCGGTGCGTGTCGACGCCGTCCGGATCTGCGCGGCCACTGGTGTTCGTGCGTATCGACAGGGTTGGGCAGTGGGCGGCTGGGGCAGCCTCCGTTTCTGCGGACCGTCGACTGAAGCAGAGCCCCTGTGACGTGTGCATCCGCTGTTTGGGAGCTGGGGCGCCTTCAGGGAGGTGGGTTGGCGCATGGCGGAACGACGTATGCCGGTTGCGACGCACTGGGGCAGTTTTGTTGCGGTGGTTGATTCCGGTCGGTTGGTGCGCATTGAGCCGAGGAGCGATGACCCCGCGCCGTCGCCCATCGGCCCCGGAATGGTGACGGCCGCCGACGACAGCGCTCGCGTACGGCGCCCTGCGGTGCGCAAGGGCTGGCTGAACGGCCTGCCGCGCGCCCAGGACACGGCCAGAGGCGCGGACGCTTTCGTGGAGGTGAGCTGGGACGACGCGATCACGCTGGTGAGCGATGAACTCCACCGGGTGCGTTCACAGCATGGAGACAGCGCCGTGTTCGGCGGATCGTACGGCTGGGCGAGTGCGGGGGCGTTCCACAACGCGCAGAGTCAACTCCAGCGGTTCCTGGCGCTGGGCGGGGGATACACCGACTCGCGCAACACGTACAGCACCGCGGCTTTGGAGGTCATCCTTCCGCATGTGATCGGCGGGGCTCCGTGGAGCTATCAGTCCCGGATGCCGCTGTGGGACGAGATTGCCGAGAACTGCGAGCTGGTGGTGGCGTTCGGGGGACTGGCCCTCAAGAACAGCCAGATCAATCCTGGTGGGCTGGCCAGGCACCGGACGCAGGACCTGCAGCGGCAGTGCCGTGCTGCCGGGGTGCGGTTCGTGAACGTCAGCCCTATCCGCAGTGACACGGCCGGTTTCCTCGACGCCGAGTGGCTGCCCGTCATCCCCAACACCGACACCGCCGTGATGCTCGGCATCGCCCACACGATGCTGGTGAACGGCTGGCACGACAAGGACTTCCTACGCCGGTGCTGCGTCGGCTTCGACCGCTTCGCCTCCTACCTGACCGGCGACCTCGACGGCGTTCCCAAGGACGCTGCCTGGGCAGCGCAGATCACGGGCATCGACCGGGACACGATCACCGGCCTCGCTCGTCGCCTCACCACGCAGGCTTCGCTCATCATGGTCAACTATGCGGTGCAGCGGGCGGACCACGGCGAACAACCGATCTGGATGTCTGTCGTCCTGGCCGCCATGACGGGTTCGATGGGCCGGCTCGGCTGCGGCTGGGGCGCGGGCTACGCGACGATGGACGCGACCGGCGTCGCCCCAGGGCGGCCCTCTGTGGCGTCGATTCCCCGGGTGCCCAACCCCGTTGCGGACTTCATCCCGGTCGCACGGATCGCCGACACCCTGCTGCACCCGGGCAAGACCATCGACTACGACGGCCGGCGCCTCACCTTGCCCGAACTCCGCCTGGTCTACTGGTGCGGAGGCAACCCGTTCCACCACCACCAAGACCTCCACCGGCTGACCCGGGCCTGGCAGGCCCCTGACACGGTGGTGGTCCACGAAGCCTGGTGGAACTCCACGGCCAAATTCGCGGACATCGTCCTTCCCGTCGCCACCGGCCTGGAACGCGACGATTTCGCCGCCGGATTCTCCGACCCCCACCTGGTCGCGATGCCGAAAGTCCGCGAGCCGGAGGGCGAGTCGCGCACCGACCACCAGATCTTCGCCGCCCTGGCCTCCCGGCTCGGATACGAGCAGGAATTCACGCAGTCGCGTTCCGAGATCGAATGGGTCCGGCACCTTTACGAGCAGACGAGGGCCGGGCTCGACGACGATGCCGCTCTGCCGGGCTTCGACGACTTCTGGCAGCACTCCACCGCTGAGCTGCCGGCGCTGCGCGGACCGTTTCCCGGCAGCTTCGAGGCACTGCGCTCGGACCCGCAGCGTTTCCCCCTGCCGACGCCGTCGGGCCGGATCGAGATCTTCTCCGAGGAGATCGACTCGTTCGGCTACGACGACTGCACCGGGCATCCGATGTGGTTCGAACCGGTGGAGTGGCTTCGTGCCGGCCTGTCGGACCGGTTCCCCCTGCACCTGATCTCGAATCAGCCCGCCTCGCGCCTGCACAGCCAGTACGACAACGGCGGCCACAGCCTCAAGTCGAAGATCTGCGGCCGTGAGCCCGTGACGATCAATCCGCTGGACGCCACGTCGCGCGGCATAGGGAACGGCATGATCGTACGCATCTACAACGACCGAGGCAGCTGTCTGGCGGGAGCGGTCCTGTCGGACGACGTCATGCCAGGCGTCGTGCAACTGTCCACGGGGGCGTGGTGGGATCCGGTCCAGCCGGGCCTGGGCGGAACCTTGGACCGCCACGGCAATCCGAACGTGCTCACGGCGGACCGGCCGTGCTCGCGCCTGTCCCAGGGACCGAGCGCTCTCAGCGCGCTGGTCGACGTCGAGAGGTACGGCGATCCCCTTCCTGAGGTCCTCGCCTTTACCCCACCACACCTCGAACACTGATACGGAGACTTCCGGCCGCTTCGGGCAGGTTCCCATGTCCGCCACGGCCACGCACGCAGCAGGCCGGTCCCCGGCCTCCGATCGGCTCCCCACACCCCTTTGCGGCCGCGTAATCATGTGACTACTGTGCGTGTTCGTGACTGCACTTCAAGACCTCAAATACGGCCAGTGGTTCCGGGGCGCCGACATCGACGGCGACGGATTCATCACCCGGCAGGACGTCCGCATGATGAGCGAGCGCTACATCACCGCCCGCGCCGCCGCGCCGGACTCCGCGACAGCCCGCCAGCTCACCGAGCAGATGGACGAGTTCTGGGCGAACGTCATCGCCCCGATGGATCAGGACGGTGACGGCAAGGTCGACCAGCGGGAGATGACCGAAGGGTTCAGGCGGGTCCTGACCGACCCTGCCCTCTACCCGCAACAGATCGCGCCGGTGACCAACTGCTTCTTCGACCTCGTCGACCTCAACGCGGACGGCAAGATCGACCAGGCAGAGTTCCAGCAGATGTTCGATTCCGTCGCTGGCGTTCCGGGTGAGGACTGCGCCGCGGTCTTCGCCGCGCTGGACCGGGACGGCTCCGGCGCGCTGGACCGCGCCGAATTCCACCAGGCGGTCACAGAGTTCTTCTACGGCAATGACCCGGACGCCCCTGCCAACCACCTGTTCGGCAGGGTCGCCGGCTGACGGCTCCAGGCGACGACCCCAGAAGATGAGCCGGACGCGACCGCGTTGGACACCAAGCTGGCCGCACGGGATGCAACTGTCCGGACGCTTCGCGACTACGCGTAGACCACGAGGGCTTTACGCCCTCTGACGGGCCGCGTCCTCGGACAACGTGAACCTCCGCCAGGTCGCCGACATCGATCCGGATGTGGCCCGGGCGCGGCCGGCCGCTCCCTTCCTCGAGCGCACCTCGGACACCGTCCGGTCGTGGCGGGCCCCGCGCCGAACAGGCCGTCGGCGCGGAGGCCGTGCGCGCTTCACGCGCTGCTGACGCCTGCACTCTGCTCCGGGCTGCCGAGGACCTCGGCTCGGCCTTCGTTTCGGAGGGGATGATGACGTCCCCAGGGGTACGGGTGCGTACTCGTATCTTGGTGCGGTGACTGAGGTAGGCACCGCCGTGCCCGACGCGAACATCCGTATTCCTGCCGAGGCCCGCGACCGGCTGGCCGAGATCGCGGCCGCCGAGGGACTTTGTCTGTGCGCCTACCTGGCGCGCATGGCCGACACGCTGCTCACCCCCGCCGAGCGGGCCGAGCGTGCCGGGCGGGCGAGGGCAGTGCTTCGGGAGTGGAACGGCTATGACCCCAGCCCCGGCGAGCAGGTCGCGCTGGATGCGGAACTGGACCGGCGGCTCGCGCAGGCGGACGCCGCGTGAGCAACCCGGTCCACGTCGTCCTGGACGACACGATGGTGGCCGCCGGCCGCGGCAACATCCTCGCCTCCCGGCTCATCCACCGCTCCCACGCCCGGGCGGGCTGGTTCCTGTACGCCACCGCATGCGCGCTCGTCGAGGCCGACCGTGGCCGGCCGGGTACCGCCGAACACGCCGCTGCCCTGGACGGCATCCCTTTCCTCGACCTGCCCGCCGCCTTGGCCCTGACACAGGAGACCACCTGGGGCGCCGCCCACACCCTGCACGCAGCCCAGCCCAGCCCGGACCGCCCCGACGGCGCCGTCATCGCCACCATCACACCCGAAGCCTGGAAAGGCCACCCCGTGCGCACCCTCGACCTCGACCCCTGTCGAGCGGGTGTTCTGTGAACCCGCGCGAAGACTCACAGAACACCCACCGAGGGTGTCCCGTACTCGCACGGGATCGCGGGTGTGGGATACCCGTTCTGACGCGCGGCATTGGGTTCAGTGTGGGGTGAAGGTGTCGACGGTCAGGGTGCCGGTGTCGTCCGTGCGGACCTGGTCGGCGAGTTGGGTCAGGATCCGTTCGGGCTGCAGGCCGGTTCGGGCGGCGATGGCGCGCAGTCGGCGGCTGGGGCGGCGGACAGCCACACCCGCGTCGTCAGCTGGTCGCGCGTGTCCTGTTGTTCCTGATGCCACGCGGCCTGACGGGTTCAGGGCATCGGTGATGACTCCACTTCGCTGCGGCGTCGGTGGCCGAGGAGGCGCAGCCGCCTGTCACCTACCGGACTTTCGTATAGGCGCGGATCTGTTCGGCCAGCCGCGCGAGTTCGGCCGCTGTCGCGGGCGAGGCGTCGCTGAGTCCGCTGTGTACGGCCGTCGGGCTTCGCAGGAAGCGCCGCAGCGTGGCCACGAGTAGTCCTTCCGGCAGGGTCCGCAACGCAGCGAACCCGCGGGGGGTCGGCGGCGTAGGCATTGCGGCCAGGTTCTGCCGCATGAGGCGGAGCATGTTCCGGACCGCGTCCGGATCGTTGGCCAGCGCTACCGGGCCGCCCGCCGTGTGCACCGCCTGCCCGAGTGGCACCTCGAACGCGGCGTGCGTCTTGAGCCAGGCGTCCATCTTCGGCTCGGGCTTGGCATTGATCCCCGTGGTGCGGAATGTCCGCACGATCCGTTCGAGTCGCGGAGTGGTCCGGCCGTTGGGTTCGCCGATCGGCATCGCAAGCCGGCGGGTCATAAAGTTGGTCGCGCGATAGCGGACCACGTGGCCGTCCATCGTGCCCCCGGCCATGCCGAAGCCGAGCAGCACCCGCTCGTGGCCGATCACCGCGCCCAGCGGCTCCGGGCCGGCCGCCCAGTTGTGCAGGAACAGCACGTCGCCTTCGAGACCAGCGAGTGACTCCAGCACCGCGTCCACCTGGTGAGTGCGGACGAAGACCGCGATCAGGTCATACCCGCCGACCGGGCGGTCGACCACCGGCACCGGTACCCGCCTGACGGCCGGACTGTCTCCCTCGGCGAGCTGCACGCCGTGCCGGCGCAGGGCGGCCAGACGCTCGCCCCGGGCGAGGAGCGCAACGTCGTGCCCGGCCTCATACAGGCGGGCGGCGAACAGGCTGCCGAGAATCCCGGCGCCGTAGACGAGCAGTTTCATAGCAACCCTTTTTGTACATTCGCTTAAGTCATACGTTCGTTTGAATCAAACGTCTGTAGTGTACGCAGGTATGGCGCCACCTGACACCCGCACCCAGATCCTCGACGCGGCCGAACGCCTCTTCGCCGAGCGCGGCTACCGCGGCACCTCGGTCCGCGCGATCACCGACCTCGCCGGAGCGAACCTGGCCGCCGTCGGGTACCACTTCGGATCGAAGGCGGAACTCCTGGCCGCGGTCGCCCGCCGCGTGATCGAGCCCATCAACGCCGCGCAGTGCGCAGGGCTCGACCGACTGCTCGCCAGGACCCCGGACCCTGCGGTCACCGAACTGGTGGAGGCATTCGCGGGGCCGCTGTTCGACGAGATGCCGGCCGGTGACGAGGGCGGTGCCCGGACATCCCGGCTGATCGTGACGATTCTCAGTGACCCGGCCGAGGAAGTGCGCAGCTGGACCGGTCCAGCCGAGGAGACGGTCCGTGAGCGCTACCTGGCGGCCTTCGGGCGCGCACTACCTGGCCTTTCCCCGGACGAGCTGCGGTTCCGGATGCGGGGGATCCTCGCCGTGATGGCAGTGGACCGCGTCGAGGTCTACCAGCAGAGCTCCCCGGCCTGCCTGTCCCCGGTAGCGAGCGAGGCAGCCCGGCACTGGGCGATCACGTTCCTGACAGCAGCAATGAGCGCACCACCGACGGGGACCTGACAACTCGGGACGGCCGAGGTGGGGCGGGGGCCGCGCCGGGGGGGGGGGGGGGGCGCCCCCCCGCGGGGGGGGGGGGGGGCCCCCCAAAATTTTAAGGTGTAGGGAAACGGACGGGGGGGGGGCAAGGGC
>NZ_JBIAQL010000048.1:0-22009 GCF_042889045.1 Streptomyces sp. NPDC002701 | reverse complement strand
GCACCCTGTGCTGGTGATGGGAGTGCAGGAGACCGCCGACGTGACAGCCGTGGGTTCCCTGCGCCGGGACGAGGGCGGTCTTGAGCGGTTCCTCATCTCCGCCGCCGAGTTGTTCGTCCACGGCACGCACGTCGACTGGGCGGCCGTGTTCGAGGGCACCGGTGCCCGGCAGGTCGACCTGCCCACCTACCCCTTCCAGCACCAGCACTACTGGGCTCCGACCTCTCCCGCGGGTGCGGGGGACGCCGCGGCGGCCCGGTTCGGGATGCGCTGGGAGACGCATCCGCTGCTCGGCGGTGCCTTGCCGCTCGCCGAGAGCGGTGAGGTGGTTCTCGCCGGGCGCGTGTCCCTCGCCGAGCACCCGTGGATCACGGATCACGCGGTCCTCGGCCGGAGCCTGCTGCCCGGCACCGCGTTCGTCGAGCTCGCCCTGCGCGCCGCCGCCGCCACCGGCTGCACCGGCGTGGCGGAACTCGGCCTGGAAGCACCGCTCGTGTTCACCGGACGGGCCGCGGTCCAGTTGCAGGTGCGGGTCGAGGCAGCCGACGAGACCGGCCGGCGGCGCCTGACCATCCACTCCCGCGCCGAGGCCGCCGACGGCTCCGAGACCGCGTGGACCCGGCATGCCGGCGGCCTGCTCACCGCGGCGGCCCCCGTGGCCGCGCCGGCCGAGTGGGCGGGGGCCGACTGGCCGCCGGCCGGGGCCGAGCGGGTGGCGGCGGAGGACGCGTACGCGCGGTTCGCGGACCTGGGATACGAGTACGGGGAGGCGTTCTCCGGCATCGAGGCCCTGTGGCGCCGGGACGGCGAGGTCTTCGCGGAGATCGGGCTGCCGGGCCGTGTGCGGTCCGACGCGGCCCGTTACGGCGCGCACCCCGCCCTGCTGGACGCGGCACTCCAGCCCTGGCTCGCGGGCGGGCTGCTCGACGTGCCGGACGGCGCGCTGCTGCTGCCCGTCGCCTGGCAGGGCGTCACCCTGCACGCGGCGGGAGCCGACGCCCTTCGGGTGCGGATCACCCGGACGGGCGACGGAGAGGTGTCCCTGAGCGCCGTCGACCCCACCGGTGCGCCGGTGCTGGACCTGGCGGCCCTGGTCATGCGGCCCGTGGAGCGGGCGAGGCTGGAGACGCTGCTCGGTGCCGCCGGTGACCGGTTGCCCCTGTACCGGGTCCGCTGGCGCGCCACCGCAGCGGGAACGCGGACCGCACGGCGGCTCGCCCTGATCGGCTCCGACGACCTCGGCGCGGCCGTCCGTTCGACGGTGGCACAGGGTGCCCGCTCGGCGGGGGCCGAAGTGGACGCGCACGCGGACCTGGACAGCCTGCGGGCCGCCGTGGCCGCCGGCACCTCACCGCTGCCCGACGCCGTGATCGCGGCCTTCCCGTCCGGGCCGGCCACCCCCGAGGCAGTGCGCGAGTGCACCGCACGCGGGCTCGCGCTGCTCCAGGACTGGCTGAGCCCGGACGAGGACGCGGTGACGGGGCGGGCCCCGCTGGTCGTACTGACCGAGCGCGCGGTGGCCGCCGCGCCCGCCGAGGAACTGCCGGGCCTGGCGGGCGCCGGGCTGTGGGGACTCGTACGGTCCGCGCAGACCGAGCACCCCGGCCGGTTCGTCCTCGCCGACACCGACGGCACCGACGCCTCGGCCGCCGTGCTGGCCGCCGCGCTCGGCACGGCCGAAACCCAACTGGCGCTGCGCGCGGGCGGGATACGGATCCCTGAGCTCGTCCGCCACGAGGAGCACACGACCCCGGCCCCGGCCCCCACGCCGGCCCCGGCTCTCGCCGAGCCGGTGCTTGCCGGGCCGGTGCTCGCCGGACCGGGCCTCGCTCCTGAGGGCACCGTCCTGGTCACCGGCGCGACCGGCACCCTCGGGGCGCTGCTCGCCCGGCACCTGGTCACCACGCACGGCGCCCGCGACCTGCTGCTCGTCAGCCGTGGTGGGCCGGCCGCCGCCGGGGCCCGGGAACTGGAGCGGGACCTGACGGAGCTCGGCGCCCGCGTCCGGATCGTCGCCTGCGACACCGGCGACCGCGCGGCGGTGGCGGCCCTGCTCGCGGACATCGACCCCGGCCGCCCGCTGACCGCCGTGATCCACGCGGCCGGTGTGCTCGACGACGGCCCGGTCACCGCGCTCGACGCCGAGCGGCTGGCCACCGTGCTGCGGCCGAAGGCCGACGCGGCTCTGCACCTGCACGAACTGACCGCGCACCTGCCGCTCTCCGCCTTCGTGCTGTTCTCGGGCGCCGCCGGTCTCCTCGGCCGCCCCGGCCAGGCCAACTACGCGGCGGCGAACACCTTCCTGGACGCCCTGGCCGCCCACCGCCGTGCCCTCGGCCTGCCCGCCACCGCGCTGGCCTGGGGCCTGTGGGGCGAGGCCAGCGGCATGACCGGCCACCTGTCCGACACCGATCTGCGCCGCATGCGCCGTTCCGGCATCGCCCCCATGAGCAACGCCGAAGGGCTGGCGTTCTTCGACCGGGCCCTGGAGCGGCCCGGCGACCAGTCCCTGCTCGTACCGCTGCGGCTCGACACCCACGCCCTGCGCAGGCCAGGGACCGAGCCCCCCGCCCTGCTGCGCGGACTCGTCCCGGCGACGGCCACCGCCTCGCGGGCCGCGACGTCCGGCGCCCCGGCGACCAGGGCGGCCGGAGCGGGCGAGGACTTCGCCGCACACCTCGCCCGGCTCGACGAGAGCGCCCGGGAACGCGAGCTGCTGACCCTGGTCCGTACCGAGGTCGCCGGCGTCCTCGGCCTCGACGGGCCCGACGCGGTCGACCCCGGCCGTGCCTTCCGGGACATCGGGTTCGACTCCCTCACCGCGGTCGAACTGCGCAACCGGCTCAACGCGGCGACCGGGCTGCGGCTGGCCGCCGCCGTGGTCTTCGACCACCCCACGGCCCAGGCGGTCGCCGCCCACATCGGCGCGGAACTGGCCGCCGCCACCGGCGGCGCCCGGGAGGCGGGGGAGGCCGCCCTCGCCGGGCTGGACGCGCTGGAGGCGGCCGTCGCCGCGCTCGACGGGGACGACATCCGACGCGAGACGGTGCACCGCCGCCTGGCCGTCCTCGTGAACGCCCTCGGGTCCGCCGGCGGACCGGAGACCGGTCGGGGCCCGGAACCGCTCCCGGCCGTCCCGGCGGACCTGGCAGGCGTCGACGACGAGGAACTTTTCGCCTTCATCGAGGAGCAGCTGTGACGACGGCACGCACCGGCAGCACCGACCGCACCGGTAACGGCGACAACGCCGGCAGCGCCGGCAGCGGCGACAACACCGGCAAGGTCCGCGAGTACCTCAAGCGGGTCACCGCCGAACTCGTCTCCACCCGCGCCCGGCTGAAGAGCGCCGAGGAAGCCGCCGAAGCCGCCCGCGAACCCGTCGCCATCGTCTCGATGAGCTGCCGGCTGCCCGGCGGCGCCGACACCCCCGACGCGCTCTGGCGGATCCTGGAATCCGGCACCGACGTGATGTCGGGCCTGCCCGAGGACCGCGGCTGGGACCTGACGGCGCTCTACGACGCCGACCCCGACGCACACGGCACCAGCTACGCGAGGGAGGGCGGCTTCCTCCACGACTGCGCCGGCTTCGACCCGGAGTTCTTCGGCATCTCGCCCCGCGAGGCCCTCGCCATGGACCCCCAGCAGCGCCTGCTCCTGGAGACCGCCTGGGAGGCGTTCGAACGCGCCGGACTCACCCGCGACACCGTCCACGGCAGCCGTACGGGGGTGTACGCGGGCGTCATGTACGACGACTACGGCGCCCGCGTGCCGCACGTCCCCGGCGGTCGGCTGCCCGAAGGGCTGGAGGGCTACCTCGTCAACGGCAGCGCGGGCAGCGTCGCGTCCGGCCGGCTGTCGTACACCTTCGGGCTGCGCGGCCCCGCCGTCACCGTCGACACCGCCTGCTCCTCCTCGCTGGTCGCCGTGCACCTCGCCGCGCAGGCGCTGCGGGCCGGGGAGTGCGACCTGGCGCTCGCGGGCGGCGTGACCGTACTGGCCACGCCGACGATGTTCATCGACTTCTCCCGGCAGCGCGGGCTGGCCGCCGACGGCCGGTGCAAGGCGTTCTCCGACGCGGCCGACGGCACCGCGTTCGCCGAGGGCGCCGGCCTGCTGCTGCTCCAGCGGCTGAGCGACGCCCGCCGCGAGGGCCGTACCGTCCTCGCCGTCATCCGCGGCTCGGCCGTCAACCAGGACGGTGGCGGCAACGGTCTCACCGCCCCCAACGGGCCCGCCCAGCAGCGCGTCATCCGGGCCGCGCTGCGCGACGCCCGGCTCACCGCCGACCAGGTCGACGCCGTGGAGGCGCACGGCACCGGCACCGGTCTGGGCGACCCCGTCGAGGCCGGGGCGCTGCTCGCCACGTACGGGCAGGCCCACACCGCCGACCGGCCGCTGTGGCTCGGCTCGCTGAAGTCCAACCTCGGTCACGCCCAGGCCGCCGCCGGGGTCGCCGGCATCGTCAAGACCGTGCTGGCCCTGCGGCACGGGGTGCTGCCCCGGACCCTGCACGCCGACGTGCCGTCCGCCCGTATCGACTGGTCGGCGGGCGCGGTCCGCCTGCTGCAGGAGAACACCGCCTGGCCGGACCGCCCCGGCGAACCGCGCCGGGCCGCCGTCTCCGCCTTCGGCGCGAGCGGAACGAACGCCCACGTAATCCTCGAACACCCCACCCACCCGCCCGCCCCGGCTCCCGCGGTCCCCGGTTCTGCTTCTGCGGTCCCGGCCGCCGTATCCCCGGCTCCCGCCGTACCGGGTTCTGCGGTCCCGGCCGCCGCACTTCCGGCCCCGGCCGTTTCCGGTTCTGCGGCCTCGGCCGTCGCACTTCCGGCTCCTGCCGTTTCCGGTTCTGCGGTTCCGGCCGTCGTACCTCCGGCCTCGGCCGTTTCCGGTTCTGCGGTTCCGGCCGTCGCACTTCCGGCCTCGGCCGTTTCCGGTTCTGCGGTTCCGGCCGTCGTACCTCCGGCCTCGGCCGTTTCCGGTTCCGTACCCCCGGCCCCGGCCGTCTCCGGTTCTGCGGCCTCGGCCGTCGCACTCCCGGCCCCGGCCGTTTGCGGTTCTGGGGTCCCGGCCGCCGTACCCCCGGCCTCCGCCGTCTCCGGTTCCGTCTCCGCCGGCCCGTCGTCCGTCGTGGCCGGGTCCGCGGCCCCGGACCCGGACCCGGACCCGGCCACGGTCGGGGCCGTCGCGTGGGCGGTGTCCGGGCGTACCGTGTCGGCGCTGCGCGAGCAGGCGCGGCGGCTCGTGGCGCACCTCGACGCGCACCCCGACACCGACCCCGCTCTGCTGGCCGGCGTACTGGCCCACCGGCGCACCGCGTTCCCGGAGCGGGCCGTCGTGCTCGGCGACGGCCTCGCCGAGCTGACCGGGAACCTCGCCGCCCTCGCGGCCGGCCGCATCGCGCCGGGCGTGGTCACCGGACAGGCCACCACCGGCCGCCGCACCGCGTTCCTCTTCACCGGCCAGGGCAGCCAGCGCCCCGGCACCGGCAGCGAACTCCACGCGGCCCACCCCGTGTTCGCCCGGGCGCTCGACGAGATCGACGCGGCCTTCACGCCGTACCTGGCGCGCCCGCTGCGCGAGGTGATGTTCGCCGAACCCGGCTCGGCCGACGCCGGGCTGCTGGACCGCACCGAGTACACCCAGCCCGCCCTGTTCGCCCTCGGCGCCGCCCTGTTCGCGCTCGTCACCTCGCGGGGCCTGCGCCCGGACGCGGTCGCCGGCCACTCCGTCGGCGAGATCACCGCCGCCCACGTCGCCGGGGTCCTCACACTGGAGGACGCCGCCCGGCTGGTCGCCGCCCGCGGCCGCCTCATGGGCGAACTGCCCGGCGGCGGCGCGATGGCCGCCCTCCAGGCCGCGCACGAGGAGGTGCTGCCCCTGCTGGCGGGCCGCGAACACGAGCTCGACCTCGCCGCCGTCAACGGGCCCGCCGCCGTCGTGGTCGCCGGGGACGCGGGCGCCGTCACGGAACTGACCGAGCACTTCGCGAGCCGCGGCCGGTCCGTCAAACACCTGAAGGTCTCGCACGCCTTCCACTCCCCGCACATGGACGGCATGCTGTCCCGGTTCGGGACGATCGTCCGCGGCCTCCGACTCAGCCCGCCCACGATCCCCGTCGTGTCGAACCTGACCGGGGCCCTCGCGGACGGCGCCACGCTGTGCGACCCGGACCACTGGGTCCGCCACGCCCGGCGGCCGGTGCGGTTCCTCGACGGTCTGCGCGCCCTGCGCGCCACCGGCACCGACACCTTCGTGGAACTCGGCCCCGACGCCGTGCTCACCGCCATGACCCGCACGATCCTCGACTCCGACTCCGACTCCGACTCCGACTCCGACGTCAAATCCGACGTCGACTCCGACTCCGACACGGACTCGGCCGACGCGGGTGCGCTCACCGTGTCGCTGCTGCGCCGCGGCCGCCCCGAGAGCGCCACCCTCGACCGGGCGCTCGCCACCGCCCACGCCCACGGCCTGCCCGTGTCACCGGCCCCCGAGCCGGCGCCCGGCCCCGCCGCCGAACTCTCCGCGACGCTGCCCACGTACCCGTTCCAGCGCGCCCGGTACTGGCTGGACGCCCCCGCCCCCGCCGCCTCTCTGGCCACCGCCGGACTCGCCGACGCCGGACACCCGCTGCTCGCCGCCGCCGTCGAACTCCCCGACGGCCAGGGCGCCGTGTGGACGGCCACCCTGTCCACCCGTACGCATCCCTGGCTCGCCGACCACACCCTGGCCGGCCGGCCCGTCGTCCCCGGCACCGCCCTGCTCGAACTCGCCCTGGCCGCCGCGGGCGACGGCCACCGCGTCGCGGAGCTCACCTTCGACCGGCCCCTCGTCCTGCCCGAGGACACCCCCGTACGGCTCCGGGTGCGTATCGGCGCCGAAGAAGCCGACGGCTCCCGCCCGGTGACCGTGCACTCGGCGCCCCCCACCCCCGGCGCCGACTGGACCGCGCACGCCACCGGCCGCACCGAACCCGAAGGGGCACCCGGATCCGCCGGGACACCCGAGGACGATGTCCCCGACCTCGCCGGGACGTGGCCCCCGCCCGGCGCCGAACCCGTACCGCTCGACGAGGAACACGCGCGCTTCACCGCCGCCGGCATCGGCTACGGGCCCGCCTTCCAGGGACTCGGAGCCGCCTGGCGGCTCGGCGACACCGTGTACGCGGAGGCCGCCCTGCCCGCCGCCGAGGCCACCGACGCACCCCACTACGGCCTGCACCCCGCCCTGCTGGACGCCGCCCTGCACGCCGTGACCGCCACCCGCCCGGACGCCCACGGACTCGTACCGTTCGCCTGGACCGGCGCCGCCCTGCACGCCCGGGGCGCCGACACGCTGCGCGTCCGCATCACCCCGGCCGGCCCCGACGCGGTCGCCGTCACCGCGGCCGACCCGGCAGGCCGGCCCGTGTTCACCGCCCACCGCCTGGCCCTGCGCCCGGTCGCCGCCGACCAGGTCACCGCCGCGGCCGGGACACACCCGCCGCTGCTGCGCCCCGTCTGGATCCCGGTCCCGCCCGCCACCGAGCCCTCCGCGACGGATCCCGGCACCTGGTACCTGCTCGGCGAGCACGAACCCGGCCTCGCCGAGGCACTCACCGCCGCCGGCGCCACCGTACGCACGGCCGACGACCCGCACGCCATACCGGCCGACGACGCCCCCGCGCCCCAGGTCCTGGCCACCCTGCCCGCCACCGGCGACCCGCACCTGACCGCACACCTCGCCCTCGGCCTCGCCCACCGCTGGCTGGCCGCCGAGCACCTCGCCCAGACCCGCCTCACCGTCCTCACCACGGGCGCCACCGACGCGGCCGGACCCGTCACCGACCCCGCCGCCGCGGCGGCCTGGGGCCTGCTGCGCACCGCCCAGACCGAACACCCCGGCCGGTTCGCGCTGGTCGACACCGACGCCGACCCTGCCTCCCACGAGGCGCTGCCCGCCGCCCTGGCCGCCGCCGGCCAGGACCCCCAACTGGCCCTGCGCGCCGGAGCCGCGCACACCCCGTCCACCGCCCCGGTCCCCGTCACCGGCCCAGTCCCCGCCGCGGGGTCCGGCACCCGCTTCGACCCCGAGGGCACCGTCCTCGTCACCGGCGGCACCAGCGGACTCGGCGCCGCCGTCGCCCGGCACCTGGTCACCGCACACGGCGTACGCCGGCTGCTGCTCGTCAGCCGGCGCGGCCCCGAGGCGCCCGGCGCCCCCGGACTCCTCGCCGACCTCACCGCGTCCGGCGCCCACGTCACCGCCGCGGCCGGCGACGCGGCCGACCCCGCACGGCTCGCCGGCCTGCTCGCGGAACTGCCCGCCGCCCACCCGCTCACCGCCGTGATCCACACGGCCGGCGTCCTCGACGACGGAGTGCTGACCGCCCAGACCCCGGACCGGCTCGACCGGGTCCTGCGGCCCAAGTCCGACGCCGCGCGGACCCTGCACGACCTCACCCGGGACCTGCACCTCGACGCGTTCGTCCTGTTCTCCTCCGCCGCCGGTCTCCTCGGCAGCGCGGGACAGGCCGGCTACGCCGCCGCCAACGCCCACCTGGACGCCTTCGCCTCCTGGCGGCGCGCCCAGGGCCTGCCCGCCCTCTCGCTCGCCTGGGGC
The DNA here is from genome assembly GCF_042889045.1 of Streptomyces sp. NPDC002701. Taxonomy (NCBI): domain Bacteria; kingdom Bacillati; phylum Actinomycetota; class Actinomycetes; order Kitasatosporales; family Streptomycetaceae; genus Streptomyces; species Streptomyces sp. NPDC002701. The sequence continues at coordinate 13,405 of NZ_JBIAQL010000048.1, read as the reverse complement.
CCCTGGGCGGGCGACGGCATGGCCGCCGCCCTCGACGGCGCCGACGCCGCCAGGCTGCGCCGCACCGGGCTCGTACCCCTCACCCAGGAGGAGGGCCTCGCCCTGTTCGACGCCGCACTGAACAGCACCGGGACACCCGGTCCGGCACCGGGCGGCACCGGGACGCCCGGCACCGCGCCGAGCACCGGGACAGCCGGGGCGCCCGGCACCGCGTCGAGCACCGGGACAGCCGGCGCGGCACCCGGCACCGGGACAGCCGTCCTCCTGCCGTTGCGTTTCGACCCGGCCCGGCTCGGGGCCGACGCGCCCACCGCGCTGCGCGGCCTCACCGCCGCCCCCCGCCGCACCGCCGCCCGCGCCACGGCCGGCCCGGCCGCCGCGGCGCACCGCACCACCCTCGCCGACCGCGTCACGGGCCTGCCCCGCGCGGAACGCGCCGTCCTCGTCCTGGATCTGGTACGCACCGAGGTCGCCGCCGTCCTCGGTCACGGCGACCGGGACGCCGTCCCGGCCGGCCGCAGCTTCAAGGACGCCGGCTTCGACTCCCTCACCGCCGTCGAACTGCGCAACCGGCTCACCGCCGAGACCGGCCTGCGCCTGACCCCCACCCTCGTCTTCGACCATCCGACACCCCGGGCCCTGGCCGAACACATCGACCGCGAACTGCCCGGCGCCGACACCGCGGTCCTCGCCCTGATCGGACAGCTGAACCAGGCCGTGACACAGACCGACACCCTCGACGACCACGCACGGCGGACCGTCACCGAGCGGCTCCAGGAACTGCTCACCCGGCTCGGCGACGGCGGCGGCGACACCGCTCCCGCCACCCCCGAACCGGGCACCGACGCCACCGGCAACGTCACCGAACTACTGCGATCCGCCTCCGACGACGAACTGTTCGAGCTGCTCGACAGCGGCTTCCGCGCCGTCTGAAGCCTCGGCAACCACACCCTCAGGGAGAGCTGTGTCCGCCAACGACACTCACAAGGACGCCGCCGGCAACGAGGTCCGGCTCCGCGACTATCTGCGCCGCGCCATGGCCGAACTGCACGAGACCCAGGAGAAGCTCCGCCAGGCCGAGGAGCGCGGCACCGAACCCCTCGCGATCGTGGGGATGGCGTGCCGTTTTCCGGGTGGGGTGGGTTCGCCGGAGGGTTTGTGGGATCTGGTGGTGTCGGGGACGGATGCGGTGTCGGGTTTTCCGGGGGACCGGGGCTGGGATGTGGAGGGGTTGTTCGATCCGGAGCCGGGTCGTGCGGGGCGTACGTATGTGCGTGAGGGTGGGTTCCTGCATGTGGCGGGGGACTTCGACGCGGGGTTCTTCGGTATCTCGCCGCGTGAGGCGGTGGCGATGGATCCGCAGCAGCGGTTGCTGCTGGAGACGTCGTGGGAGGCGCTGGAGCGGGCGGGGATGCCGGCGTCGGCACTGCGCGGCTCCCGCACCGGCGTGTTCGTCGGCGCGATGTACCACGACTACGGCACCGACCGCCCCGCCGCCCTGGACGACACGGGCGGCTACGGCGGCACCGGCACCTCCGGCAGCGTCGTCTCCGGCCGGATCTCCTACGCGCTGGGCCTTGAGGGTCCCGCGGTGACGGTCGACACGGCCTGCTCCTCGTCGCTGGTCGCCCTGCACCTCGCAGGCCAGGCCCTGCGCACCGGCGAGTGCGACCTCGCCCTGGCGGGCGGCGTCACCGTCATGTCCACCCCCAACACCTTCGTGGAGTTCTCGCAGCAGCGGGGGTTGTCGGTGGACGGGCGGTGCCGGGCGTTCGCGGAGGGTGCGGACGGTACGGGGTGGGGTGAGGGTGTGGGGATGCTCCTGGTGGAGCGGTTGTCGGACGCGCGTCGGCTGGGGCATCGGGTGCTGGCGGTGGTGCGGGGCAGCGCGGTGAACCAGGACGGGGCGAGCAATGGTCTGACGGCTCCGAATGGTCCGTCGCAGCAGCGGGTGATCCGGGCGGCGCTGGAGTCGGCGGGGCTGACGTCGGCCGATGTGGATGTGGTGGAGGCGCACGGTACGGGGACGCGGTTGGGTGATCCGATCGAGGCGCAGGCGTTGCTGGCGACGTATGGGCAGGGCCGGGATGCCGATCAGCCGTTGTGGCTGGGGTCGTTGAAGTCGAACATCGGGCATGCGCAGGCCGCTGCGGGGGTGGGCGGGGTCATCAAGATGGTGATGGCCCTGGAGCGGGGTGTGCTGCCGAAAACCTTGCATGTGGATGAGCCCAGTACCCGGGTGGACTGGTCGGCGGGTGCGGTGGAGCTGTTGACGGAGCTGCGGGAGTGGCCGGGGGTGGGGCGTGCGCGTCGGGCGGCGGTGTCGTCGTTCGGGGTGAGCGGGACGAACGCGCACGTGATCCTGGAACAGGCCCCCCCGACTGAACCCGCTGAAGATGCGGTGGTGCGGGAACTGCCCGTCATCCCGCTCGTGATCAGCGCCAGGTCGGAAGCCGCCCTGCGTGACCAGCGGACCCGCGTACGGACCCGCCTCGACCAGGACCCCTCGCCGCGCCCGCTGGACATCGCCTACAGCCTGGCCACGGGACGCTCCGCGCTGGAGCACCGCTCGGTGACCCTGGATCAGGTCACCGTGGAGGGTGTGGCGTCGGAGTCGTCGGGGCGGACGGTGTTGGTGTTCCCGGGGCAGGGGACGCAGTGGGCCGGGATGGGAGCCCAACTGCTGGACGAGTCGCCGGTGTTCGCGGCCCGTATGCATGACTGCGCGAGGGCTCTGTCCCCGTTCGTGGATTTCGATGTGGTCGAGGTGTTGCGCGCGGGTGCGGTGTTGGAGCGGGTGGAGGTCATCCAGCCCGTCACCTGGGCGGTGATGGTCTCCCTGGCCGAGCTGTGGCGTTCCCTGGGCATCGAGCCGGACGCGGTCATGGGTCACTCGCAGGGTGAGATCGCCGCGGCTGCCGTCAGTGGCGCGCTCTCACTGGAGGATGCGGCGCGGGTGGTGGCCCTGCGGGCGCAGGTGATCGGCCGGGAGCTGGCCGGGCTGGGCGGGATGGCGTCGGTGTCCCTGCCCCGTACCGAGGTGGAGACCCGCCTCGCGGACTGGGCGGACCGGCTGGACGTGGCCGCCGTCAACGGTCCCTCCAGCACGGTCGTCGCCGGTGACGCGGACGCCGTCGTCGAGTTCGTCGCAGCGTGCAAGGCGGAAGGCGTGCGGGCGCGTCAGGTGCCCGTGGACTACGCCTCCCACTCCGCGCATGTGGAACGTATCGAGGCCGAACTCCTGGACGTCCTCGGCCCGATCACTCCCCGCACCGCCCACATCCCGTTCTACTCGACCGTGGACGCCGCCCTGGCGGACACCGCCGACCTGGACGCCGGCTACTGGTACCGGAACCTGCGGCACACGGTGCGCTTCGAGGACACCGTGCGGCTGCTGACCGGCAAGGGGTTCGGCACGTTCGTGGAGTCCAGTGCGCACCCGGTGCTGACCATGGGCGTGCAGGAGACCGCCGACGTGACAGCCGTGGGTTCCCTGCGCCGGGACGAGGGCGGTCTTGAGCGGTTCCTCATCTCCGCCGCCGAGTTGTTCGTCCACGGCACGCACATCGACTGGGCGGCCGTGTTCGAGGGCACCGGCGCCCGACAGGTCGACCTGCCCACCTACCCCTTCCAGCACCAGCACTACTGGCTCGAATCCGCCGCCGCCGAGGGCGACTCCCTCACCTACCGCGTGCAGTGGAAGGCCCTGGGCGCCGACGAGACGGCCGCCCGGCTGACCGGGCGGTGGCTGCTCGTGCTGCCCGAAGGACCCGCCGGGGCCGCCGCCGCGGAGCCCGCCCGGCAGAGCCTGGCCGGCCGGGGGGCGGTCGTGGAGGCGTTCACGGTCGGCCGGGCCGGCGCCGACCGGTCGCTGCTGCGTGCCCGGCTCGCCGAGGCCGCCGACCGCGCCGGCGCCGAGCCGCTGACCGGCATCCTGTCCCTGCTCGCCCTCGCCGAGGGCGACCACCCCGACCACCCGGCCGTCCCGTTCGGGCTCGCCGCCACCCTCACCCTCGCCCAGGCCGCCGCCGACGCGGGTACCGGAGCCCGGCTCTGGGCCGTCACCGAGGGCGCCGTGACGGTCACCGCGACCGAGGTACCGGCCGCGGACCAGGCCCACATCTGGGGTCTGGGCCGGGTCGCCGCCCTCGAACTGCCCTCCCTGTGGGGCGGGTTGGCGGACCTGCCGGCCGGAGGCCCGGCCGAGGCGCGGTCCTGGCATCAGCTCGCCGGCCTGCTGGCCGCCCCCGGCACCGACGACCAGGTGGCCGTGCGCGGCTCCGGCGTCTTCGGCCGCCGCCTGGTGCCGGCCCCGGCCGGCCCCGCCGGAGCCCCGCGCCGCACCCGTGGGACGGCGCTCGTCGTCGGCGACATCGCCGCCGTCGCCGCGCCCCTGGCACGCCGTCTGCTGGCGTCCGGCACGGAACACGTCGTACTCGCCGGACGCACCGGCGCCGTCGCGGACGACCTCGCCGACATAGCCGACCGTACGACCCTCACGCCCTGCGAGCTGGACGACGACCTCGCGCTTGCCGAACTCCTGACCCGGCACGCCCCCTCCGCCGTCTACGTCGCGCCGCCCGCCTCGCCGCCGACCACGCTCACCGAGACCACCATGGAGGGCTTCGCCGCCGCCGTCGCCGCCAAGACGGACCTGCCCACCCGCATGGACAGCCTCTTCGGCACCACCGGACTCGACGCGTTCGTCCTGTTCTCCTCCGTCGCCGGTGTCTGGGGCGGCGCGGGCCAGGGCGGCTACGCGGCCGGCACGGCGTACCTGGACGCGTTCGCGCGCACCCGCCGCGGCCGGGGCCTGGCCGCCACCTCCGTGGCCTGGACCCCCTGGCGCGGCGCCCCCGGGCCCTCCGCCGGGCACCTGGCGCGCACCGGCCTGACCCCCCTCGACCCCGAACGCGCCCTCGACGCCCTCGACGCCGCCCTCGGCCGCGACGAGAGCGGCATCGCCGTCGCCGACGTCGACTGGGAGCGGTTCGAACCCGCCTACACCGCCGCCCGGCCCTGCGCGCTCCTCGACGAACTGCCCGCCGTACGGCGCGCACGCCGGGCCGACCGCGCCGCGGCCGACCGCGGCGGCGCGGCCACCGGACTCGCCGCCACCCTGGCCGGCCGGTCCGACCAGGAGCAGGAGCGGGAACTCCTGCGGCTGGTACGCACCCACATCGCCGCCGTCCTCGGACACTCCGACGCCGACAACGTCGCCCCCGACCGCGCCTTCCGCGCGCTGGGCTTCAACTCCGTCACCGCCGTCGAACTGCGCAACCGGCTGCGCGAGGCCACCGGCCTCACCCTGGCCGCCTCCCTGGTCTTCGACCACCCGAGCCCCGCCGCCGTCGCCCGCCACCTGCGGGAACTGCTCACCGGCGACGGCACCGACGACGCCGACCGGTCCGCCGACGCGCCCTTCGCCGTCGCCCCCGCCGGCGGCGACGGCGAGCCCGTCGCCATCGTCGGCATGGCCTGCCGCTTCCCCGGCGGCGTCAACACCCCCGACGAGCTGTGGCAGCTCGTGCTCGACGGCGGCGACGCCGTCACCCCCTTCCCCACCAACCGCGGCTGGGACCTCGACGGCCTCTACGACCCCGACCCGGAGGCCAAGGGCCGCACCTACGTCCGCGAAGGCGGCTTCCTGCCCGAGGCCCCCGACTTCGACCCGGAGTTCTTCGGGATCTCCCCCCGCGAGGCCCTCGCCATGGACCCCCAGCAGCGGCTGATGCTGGAGACCTCCTGGGAGTCGTTCGAACGCGCCGGACTCGACCCCGCCCAGCTGCGCGGCAGCCGTACCGGCGTGTTCATCGGCACCAACGGCCAGCACTACATGCCGCTGCTGCAGAACGGCGACGACGACTTCGACGGCTACCTGGGCACCGGAAACTCCGCCAGCGTCATGTCCGGCCGCCTCTCCTACGTCTTCGGCCTGGAGGGCCCGGCCGTCACCGTGGACACCGCCTGCTCGGCGTCCCTGGTCGCCCTGCACCTGGCCGTGCAGTCACTGCGCCGCGGTGAGTGCGGCCTCGCCCTCGTCGGCGGCGCCACCGTCATGTCCACCCCCGAGATGCTGGTCGAGTTCTCCCGCCAGCGCGTCATGTCACCCAGCGGCCGCTCCCGCGCCTTCGCCGCCGGCGCCGACGGCGTCGTCCTCGGCGAGGGCGCCGGCACCCTCCTGGTGGAGCGGCTCTCCGACGCCGTACGCAACGGACACCCCGTCCTCGCCGTCATCCGCGGCTCCGCCGTCAACCAGGACGGCGCCAGCAACGGCCTCACCGCCCCCAGCGGCCCCTCCCAGGTCCGGGTCATCCGCCAGGCCCTCGCCGACGCGTCCCTCACGGCGCAGGACGTCGACGCCGTCGAGGCGCACGGCACCGGCACCGAACTCGGCGACCCGATCGAGGCCCAGGCACTCCTCGCCACCTACGGCGCCGCCCGCCCCGCCGACGACCCGCTGTGGCTCGGCTCCGTGAAGTCCAACCTCGGCCACACCCAGGCCGCCGCCGGAGTCGCCGGCGTCATCAAGATGGTCCTCGCCCTGCGCGGCGGCATCCTGCCCCGCACCCTCCACGTGGACCGGCCGACCCCCCGCGTCGACTGGACCGAGGGCGCCGTCTCCCTGCTCACCGAGGACGTGGCCTGGCCCGAGCGGGACACCCCGCGCCGCGCCGCCGTCTCCGCGTTCGGCATCAGCGGCACCAACGCCCACGTCATCCTGGAGGAGGCCCCCCGGCCCGAACCGCGGCCCGGCACCGCCGGCCCCGGCCGGGACGACACCGACTGGTGGGCCGAGGTCACCGTCCCGCTGCTGTTCTCCGCCCGCAACGAGTCCGCGCTGCGCGCCCAGGCCGCCCGGCTGCGCACCGGACTGATCGAACACCCCGACACCCACCCCGCCGACGCGGGCTACACCCTGATGACCGCGCGCTCCCGCTTCGAACACCGGGCCGCGGTCATCGGCGAGAACCGCGAGGAACTCCTCGACGCCCTCAACTGCCTGGCGCAGGACCGCCCGCACCCCGTCGTGCTGCGCGGCACCGCCGGACCCGGCGACCGGATCGCCTTCGTCTTCCCCGGCCAGGGCTCCCAGTGGGCCGCCATGGCCGAAGGACTGCTGGAACGCTCCGCCGCGTTCCGCGCCAGCGTCCACGAGTGCGACGAGGCGCTGCGCGCCCACCTCGACTGGTCCGTGCTGGACGTCCTGCGGCAGGTGCCCGGTGCCCCCACCACGGCCCGCGTCGACGTCGTCCAGCCGGTGCTGTTCACGATGATGGTGTCGCTCGCCGCCACCTGGCGCTCCCTGGGCGTGCACCCCTCGGCCGTCGTCGGCCACTCCCAGGGCGAGATCGCCGCGGCGTACGTCGCCGGCGGCATCTCCCTCGACGACGCCGCCCGCATCGTGGCCCTGCGCAGCCAGGCATGGCTGACCCTCGCGGGACAGGGCGGCATGGTCGCCGTGTCCCTGTCCGCCGACCGGCTGCGGGCCCGCCTCGAACGCTTCGGCGACCGGCTCTCCGTGGCCGCCGTCAACAGCCCCAACACCGCCGCCGTCGCCGGTGAACCGGCGGCACTGAGGGAACTCCTCGACGAACTCACCGCCGACGGCGTCCACGCCCGGCCCATCCCCGGCGTCGACACCGCCGGGCACTCCGCCCAGGTCGACGCGCTCAAGGACCACCTCATGGAGGTCCTCGCCCCCGTCGCGCCCCGCACCGGGGACATCCCCTTCTACTCCACCGTCACCGGCGGCCTGCTGGACACCGCCGAACTGGACTGCGCGTACTGGTACCGCAACATGCGCGACCCGGTGGAGTTCGAGTCCGCCACCCGCGCCCTCGTCGCCGACGGCCACGAGGTGTTCCTCGAACCCAGCCCGCACCCCATGCTGGCCGCCTCCCTCCAGGAGACGGTCGCGGACAGCGGCGCCCGCGCCGCCGTCCTGCACACCCTGCGCCGCGACAAGGGCGGCGCCCGCTGGTTCGCCGCGGCCCTCGGCAACGCCCATGTCAGCGGCGTCGAGATCGACGCCGAGGCGCTCTTCGGCACCGGCTCCCGCCGCGTCGAACTGCCCACCTACCCCTTCCAGCGCGAGCGGTACTGGTACAGCGCGCCGGCCCGGCGCGGCGACCTGTCCGCCGTCGGCCTGCGGGAAGCGGCCCACCCGCTGCTCGGCACCGGCGTGGAACTCCCCGAGTCCGGGTCCGTCGTCTACACCGCGCGCCTCGGCGCCGACACCCAGCCCTGGCTCGCCGACCACACCCTGCTGGGCACCGCCCTGCTGCCCGGCGCGGCCCTGATGGACCTCACCGGCTGGGCCGGACGGCAGTCCGGCTGCGCACGCACCGACGAACTGATCCTCCAGGCCCCCGTCGCCCTGCCCGACACCGGCGCACTCGAACTGCGGCTGCTCGTCGCCGCCGCCGACGAGGACGGCCGGCGGAACCTGACCATCCACTCCCGCGAGGCCGGCGCCGAGCCCGGCACCCCCTGGACCCGGCACGCCGAAGCCGTCGTCGTCCCCGCGCAGGACACCGAGCCGCCCACCGCCGCACCCGCCCCCTGGCCCCCGGCCGCCGCCACCCCCGCCCGGCACACCGAACCCGGCGCCTTCTACGCGGAGTTCGCCGCCCGCGGCTACGACTACGGGCCGGCCTTCCGCGGCTTCCACGCCGGCTGGACGCAGGACGACGCCGTACACGCCGAGGTCCGCCTGCCCCAGCAGGCCACCGGCACCGGCTACGGCATCCACCCCGCCCTCCTCGACGCGGCCCTGCAGGCAATGAGCCTCGGCCGGTTCTTCCCCGAGGACGGGCAGACCCGCATGCCGTTCGCCGTACGCGGCGTGACCCTGCACACCGAGGGCGCCACCCGGCTGCGTGTCACCGCCCGCCCGGCCGGCGAGGAGACCGTCGCCCTGCACGTCACCGACGACACCGGCCGGCCCGTCCTCGACATCGACGAACTGCTGGTGCGCACCGTCTCCGACGAACAGCTGGCAGCCGCCTCGGCCGGCCGGTCAGGACACCACGGCTCCCTGTACGAGGTCGACTGGCCCGTCCTGCCCGTCGCGGCCGCGCTGCCGGTCCGCCGCCTCGCCGTCGTCGGCGAGGACCACGCCAAGGTGCTCGCCGCCATGGAGAGCGCCGGCACCGACAGCGACTGGTACCCCGACCTCGCCGCACTGCTCGCCGCCACCGGAGCCGGTCCCGCCCCCGACACCGTCGTCATCTCCTTCCCGCACCACCCCTGCCCCGAGGGACCGGCCGCGCACAGCACCGCCCACCGGGCCCTCGACCTCGCCCAGGGCTGGCTGGCGGCCGGCGACCGGCTGGCCGGCACCACCCTCGCCCTGATCACCCGGGGAGCGGTGGCCGCCGGCGCCGACGAACAGGCCGCCGACCCGGTCGCCGCCACCGTGTGGGGCCTGATCCGCTCCGCCCAGTCCGAGGAACCCGGCCGTTTCGTGCTCCTCGACGTCGACCGGCCCGACACCCTCAGGGGCGCCACCCTGAGCGCCGCCCTCGCCTGCGGCGAACCCCAGGCCGCCGTCCGCGGCGACACCGTCCGCGTCCCGCGGCTCGTCCGCGCCGGCGACACCACCGCACGCGGCGACCTGCTGCTGCCCCCCGGCGACAGCACCGCCTGGCGGCTGGCCACCACCGGCACGGGCACCCTGGCGGGCCTGCGCCTCACCGACGCCCCCGACACCCTGGCCGCCCTCGAACCCGGACAAGTACGTATCGCCGTGCGCGCGGCCGGCATCAACTTCCGCGACACCCTCATCGCCCTCGGCATGTACCCGGGTGAGGCCGTCATGGGCGCCGAGGGCGCGGGCATCGTCACCGAGACCGGTCCCGGCGTCACCCACCTCGCGCCCGGCGACCGCGTCCTGGGCATGTGGACCGGCGGCTTCGGCCCCTTCGCCGTCGCCGACGCCCGCATGGTCGCCCCGATACCCGACGGCTGGAGCTACGCCGAAGCCGCCTCCGTACCGGCCGTGTTCCTCACCGCCCACTACGCCCTCACCCGCCTGGCGGACGCCCGGCCCGGCCAGTCACTGCTCGTCCACGCCGCCGCGGGCGGCGTCGGCATGGCGGCCCTGCAGATCGCCCGCCACCTCGGCCTGACCGTGTACGCCACCGCGAGCACCGGCAAGTGGGACACCCTGCGCCGCCTCGGCCTGGCGGACGGCGCCCTCGCCAACTCCCGCACCACCGAGTTCGCCGACACGTTCCTCACCGCGACCGGTGGCCGGGGCGTGGACATCGTCCTCAACTCCCTCGCCGGCGAGTTCGTCGACGCCTCCCTGCGGCTGCTGCCGCGCGGCGGGCACTTCCTCGAACTGGGCAAGGCCGACGTCCGCGACCCGCACCACCTCGCCACGACCCACCCGGGCACCGCCTACCAGGCGTTCGACCTGGTCCAGGCCGGACCCGACACGGTCGGCGAGATGCTGCGCGAACTGCTCGGCCTGTTCGCCGAGGGCGTCCTGAGCCCGCTGCCGCTGACCACGTACGAGATCAGTGGCGCCCGCGAGGCGTTCCGCACCCTCAGCCAGGCCCGGCACACCGGCAAACTGGTCCTCACCATGCCGCCGTCCTTCGGGCCGTACGGCACCGTCCTGGTCACGGGCGGCACCGGCACCCTCGGCAGCGCCGTCGCCCGCCACCTGGTCACCGAACACGGCGTACGCCACCTCGTGCTCGCCGGCCGCCGGGGCCCCGACGCCGAGGGCGCCACCGGCCTCGCCGCCGAACTGTCCCGGCTGGGCGCCGAGGTCACCGTACGGGCCTGCGACGCGGGTGACCGCGAACAGCTCGCCGCGCTCCTCGCGACGATCCCCGCCGACCGGCCGCTGACCGGCGTCGTGCACACCGCCGGCGTGCTCGCCGACGGCACCGTGCCCGCCCTGACCCCCGGCGACCTCGACACCGTCCTGCACCCCAAGGTCGACGCCGTGCTCAACCTGCACGACCTCACCCGGGACCTGGACCTCACCGGATTCGTCATGTACTCGTCCTCCTCCGCGCTGTTCGGCAGCCCCGGCCAGGGCGGCTACGCGGCCGCCAACGCCTTCCTCGACGCGTTCGCCGGCTACCGGCGCTCCCTGGGACTGCCCGCCGTGTCCCTCGCCTGGGGCCTGTGGGCCGGCGACAGCCGGATGGCCGGACACCTCGACCAGAGCGGCATGCACCGCCGGCTCGCCCGCGGCGGCGTCCTGCCGCTCACCGACGCCGAGGGCCTGGCCCTGTTCGACGCCGCCCAGGCCGCCGACAGCCCGCTCCAGGTCCCGATCCGGCTCAACCACGCGGCCGTACGCGCCGCCGGAGCCGTCCCCGCGTTCCTCAGCACCCTCGTCGAGGGCGCCGGCGCCGACTCCGCGCGGCAGGCGCCGCACCAGGCCGCCCCGACCGACACCCTGACCGTCCGGCTGGCCGGACTGTCCACCGACGAACAGGAGGAACTCCTCCTCGACACCGTCCGCGGCCACGCCGCCGCCGTCCTCGGACACGGCGGACCCGAGGGCATCGCAGCCGACCGGGCGTTCCGGGAGACCGGCTTCGACTCCCTCACCGCGGTCGAGATGCGCAACCGGCTGGCCACCGCCACCGGCCTGCGGCTGCCCGCCACCCTCGTCTTCGACCACCCGACGCCCCTCGCGCTCGCCGCGCACCTGCGCGCCGCGCTGGCCCCCGACGAGGCGGGGACCACCCCGGCCGCCGACGCCGACGGCAGCTCCGTCATGACGGAACTCGACCGGCTCGAAGCCCTCTTCGGCGCCCTCGCCGGACGGCCCGCCGACAGCCCCGACGGCCCCGATACCACCACGCACCAGGAGATCGCGGGCCGCCTCACGGCCCTGGCCGGACTGTGGAACGGCATCGCCGGCACCCGCGGCACACCCGCGGCGGAGGGGACGACGGCGGACTCCCTCCAGGACGCCGACGACGACGAGATCTTCGCATTCATCGACGAGCGGTACTGAACCGCGACCACGCGACGGGGTGACCAGACAGACATGGCAACCATGGCCAACGAAGAAAAGCTCCGCGACTACCTGAAGCGGGCCACCACCGAACTGCACCGCACCAGCGAACGCCTCAAAGAACTGGAGGCCAGGGCCCACGAGCCCGTCGCGATCGTCGGCATGGCCTGCCGCCTGCCCGGCGGAGCCGGCTCCCCCGAAGCCCTGTGGGAACTGGTCTCCACCGGCACCGACGCGGTCTCCCCGCTGCCCGGCGACCGCGGCTGGGACACCACGGGCCTCTACGACCCGGACCCGGACGCGGCCGGCCGCACCTACTGCCGCGAAGGCGGCTTCCTGCCGGACGCGGGCGCCTTCGACCCGTCGTTCTTCGGCATCTCACCCCGCGAGGCGGTCGCCATGGACCCCCAGCAGCGGCTGCTGCTGGAGACGTCCTGGGAGGCCCTGGAACGGGCCGGCATCGACCCGCGCTCCCTGCGCGGCAGCCGCACCGGCGTGTTCGTCGGAGCCTGGGACGGCGGCTACACCTCCACCGTCCACGAACCCTCCGCCCAGTTGGAGGGCGACCTGCTCACCGGAGGCGTCGTCAGCTTCACCTCCGGCCGCATCTCCTACACCCTCGGCCTGGAGGGGCCGTCCGTGACCGTGGACACGGCCTGCTCCTCCTCCCTGGTCGCCCTGCACCAGGCGGTCCGCGCCCTGCGCGCCGGCGAGTGCGACCTCGCCCTCACCGGCGGCGTCACCGTCATGTCCACCCCCGCCGTGTTCGTCCAGTTCTCCCGGCAGCGCGGCGTCGCCGCCGACGGCCGCTGCAAGGCGTTCGCCGACGCCGCCGACGGCTTCGGCCCCGGAGAGGGCGCAGGCATGCTGCTCGTCGAGCGCCTGTCCGACGCCCGGCGCAGGGGACACCGCGTCCTGGCGGTCCTGCGCGGCTCGGCCGTCAACCAGGACGGCGCCAGCAACGGCCTGACCGCCCCCAGCGGCGCCGCCCAGCAGCGCGTCATCCGCCAGGCCCTCACCGACGCCGGGCTCACCGCCGCCGACGTGGACGCCGTGGAGGCACACGGCACGGGCACCCGGCTGGGCGACCCCATCGAGGCGCACGCCCTCATGGACACCTACGGCCGCGCCCGCACCGCCGAACACCCGCTGTGGCTCGGTTCGTTGAAGTCGAACATCGGCCACACCCAGGCCGCCGCGGGCGTCGCGGGCGTCATCAAGACGGTGATGGCGCTGCGCGCGGGCGTCCTCCCCAGGACCCTGCACGTCGACGCCCCGTCCTCGGAGATCCACTGGGAGTCGGGTGCGGTGGAGTTGCTGACGGAGCTGCGGGAGTGGCCGGGGGTGGGGCGTGCGCGTCGGGCGGCGGTGTCGTCGTTCGGGGTGAGCGGGACGAACGCGCACGTGATCCTG
>NZ_JBIAQL010000047.1:0-22788 GCF_042889045.1 Streptomyces sp. NPDC002701 | reverse complement strand
GAAGACCTGGAAGATCCTCCGCGACTGCCGCCTCAAGGGCGACGGCGTCCACCACGCCATGCTCGGCATCGCCCGCCTGCACAACCTCACCCTCGACGGATGAGCGGGCAACGACGCCGGTCAACCAGCATGCCGTAGATCATTTACGGGACAACGCTTACGAGCTCGTGCACGACAAGCGGTGAGACGTCGAGCTCGTGATGGTTGATCATGGTCGGGTGGTGGAGAACAGGGCTCGTGCAGTGATCATCAGCAACCGTCGCATCACGGGCCTGACGGGCGATGTGATCGCTGAACTCGTAGCCGAGATAGGTCCGTTGTGGCATGAGCGTCACCAGGCCAAGCTGGCCTCCCGGCTGCGGAGGCGGGCCGTGGGCGGCGGGCCGAAACACCGCCTGGTGTTCGTCGACCGCTTGCTGGCCACCCTCGTCCATCTTCGGCACGGCGCCACCCACGACGTACTGGCCTGCTGGTTCGGCGTTGACCGCTCGACCATCACACGAGCTGTCAACGAGGTGCGGCCGCTGCTCGCCGAGCGAGGCTGCACCGTCAGCCCCGACGTGCGGCTGCGAACCCTGGCCGAGGTCGTCGATCACCTCGGCTCGAGCGGGACGACCGGCATCATCGACGGCACCGAGGTCCGTGTCCGGCGACCCGCCGCAGGGCGCAAGGACCGGGACAAGTTCATCTCTGGCAAGAACAAGCAGAACGCCGTCAAATCCATGGTGGTCACGGACGACACGGGGCGTGTGCTGTGGTGCAGCCCCGCTCGTCCCGCGAGCTGCGCGGACATCACCCACGCCCGCCAGTTGGGGCTGGTCACGCTCCTGGCCGACGCGCCCGCGCTCGAGATCCTCGCCGACGCCGGCTACCAGGGCCTGGGCGCGCAGACCGGCGGCCGGGTGGTGACGCCCCCGCACCGTAAGTTCAAGAAGAACGCCCCGGACTGGTACGAGGAGATGTACGAGCGCCAGCGCAAGGCACACTCCTCGCGCCGTATCCGGGTCGAGCACGGCATCGCCCATCTGAAGAACTGGCGGGCCCTGACCCGGCACCTCGGCCGCCGCGAGCACATGAGCGACACCGTCCAGGCCGTCGCCGGCCTGCTGTCCCACCAGCAGACCGCGGACCTGCACTCGACACGGCAGACGTGAGCACGGGCCCCACCGAGGCTCTCGACGTCTCACCGCTTGTCGTGCACGAGCTCGTTAGCCTCGAAGTTTCGTGACGGTCCGCCGACGGAGTCGGTGGACCGTTTTCGTGCTGTGGACTGAGGCTGTGCAGGCTGAGGTCCCGAGTGTCGTCTCGGGCGGACGCCGGGTTCCACTGCTCCGGGGTGGAGGGTTCTTTCGCAGGGACGGGTGAATCTGCTGATCAGCCGAGGTTCGGGAGGAGTGCGAGTCGGTCGAGAGCTGCGGTGATGTGGCTGGTCCAGGGCCAGTGCCGGGCCAGGCGGAGGATCCGGCGGCGGCCGGTGGTCACGAGCTGTCCAGCCGTGCTGAGCAGACGAAGCCGCAGGCGGCGGGGCTCCCAGAGTATGGCTTCGCCGGTCAGCGCGAGCATGGGCATCCAGGCCAGCAGGTCGAGAGCGATCTGCACGATCTCCAGCCAGACCCGGTTTTGTGCCATGCGCTTGAGGGGCAGGTTGCGCGGACCGGTGGCCCGGGCGGCCCGGATGCGGTCCTCGGCCCTGGCCCGCAGCCGGTGACGGAGCTCGAGCTCGGCGATCGGCCGGCCGGGCGTGTTGGTGGCGAAGCAGGTGAGCCTCAGACTCGACCTCCTACTGCTGATCGACCCCGAGCTTGTGCCACACGTGTGCGAACTGCTCGATGTCCGCGGTCGACATGGAGGACCGGATTCGGGCGCGCAGGCCCGCCGCACCCCTGCTGACGATTGGGAAGAAGTCCGGCTCCACGTAGAATCCGTTGTCGAACAGGTAAGCCGACGTTTCCAGCGTATCGGCCTCGGAACCCAGCTCCAGGTATCGGATCGGGACGCTGTTTCCCTGGCCAGCGGCACGAACGAGGCCATCGAAAAGCGCAATGTTGCTGTGCAGTTTGGCTTGCAACTCAGGCAGAGCCTCACTGCGGTGGAGCTTGGCGGACTCGATGATCGCGCCCAGTGCCGGAGTGTTCAAACGCTGGGACCACATCATCGGGCCGCTGCTGCGCTGGATGATCTTTCGTTTGCGGTCGTCGTCCCTGGGGCCGAACACGATGGCACCGCCTGATGCACCGAAACCCTTGTTCAGCGACGTGATGAGCATGGTCGAATCGTTGATCGCGCCCATCCGGTCCAGAACATAACCCCGGCCCATGTCACCGATCACCGACGTGCTGTGTGCTTCGTCGAAGTAGAGGAAGAGCCCGAACTCCTCCTGTAGCTCGAAGAGTTCCTCAAGTGGCGCTAGAGTTCCTCCCGTGCTGTAGACGGAATCGCAGACATAAGCTACGCGTTTGTTCTTCCTGCAGATGTCGGCAAGAGCGTCGACGTCGTTGTGCCTGATCGTCTCGACCCTGGTCTCGTCGGCACACAGGGACTTGAGCGACGCCATGCAGAAATGGGCGCGCTTGTCGAACACCATCACCGGGGCGACACCATCGGTGAGGAGACCGGAAGCCAGGACCGGCAACGTGGCCCACGCCGCTGCCGAGCACGAATTGAGGGTCGCCACATCCGCCCCGAACAGATCGCCGAGTGCGCACTCGGCTTCTTCGAGGAGCGGAAGGGTCATCCGGACTCGCGACAACGAACTGTTCAGGACCATGTTGCTCCGCAGCGCGGCGATCGCGGCGTCGATGATCCTCGGGCTCTCGTCCAGCCCCAGATAGGAGTAGGACGACATGTTGACCGCTACTCGACCGTCCGGCGCGCTGAGTCTTCCTCCCGGGACGGCCTGCAGCACTGCGCCATGGACTCCGAGCCGTGCCGCCGAGTCCCAGTAGCCGTCACTCAGGTGCCGGAGCTTCTTGATGTCGGAGAAGCCGTGACGCGAATTTTCCATCCCCACATTCCCTCTCACATCCTTAAGACAACGTTCCGGCCGTCGTGGCGATCTCGTCCTTCATCGCTGTGAGCCGATCCCAGTCCTTGGAGAACACGAGCAGTTCGGCTCCCGGACCGAGATCCGAGTTGCAGCCGAGAACCACAGCCCCTTCACCTGAGTCCTTGTCGTACCTCACGCCCGCCCTCTCGATCGACCGGAGAAGGTCCGCGAGCCCCGCGGGCACAACATTGAGGATGGAAGAGAAGAAGTTGTTGCGGGCGTAGTCGTGCCCGAGGAGTCGTTCGGCGACGGTGTGGTAGATGAGACCGCCGCTCCAGCGAGCGTTGATCTCGTGGAAGAAGACCCGGCCATCGTCCAGCACGATGCCGTCGATGTTCACGTACCCGCGGTAGCCGATGGTCCGGACCAGTTCGATGAACTCTTCCGCGGGCTTCAAGGTCGCCTCGAACTCAGAACGTGACGGGGAGTCCAGTCCGATCCACTTGGCGCTGCCGCCAGAACCCTCCGGCAACTGCTCGTACTTCAGGATCGAGCTGTGCAGGAAACGTGCACGGTCGCCGTCGAGGTGGTACTCGAAGAAGAATCGTTGGTCTGCGCGGTGGTACGTCTCCAACGTGATGAACTGGTTCTGGGTGTCCGTCAGCTGCGACCACAGGGTGTCTGCGAGGGTATCGAGCTGGTCGTTGGCGTACGCCAGGACCTCGCGCGTTCCCGGGAAGGACGACTCCGGCGACGTCGATATTCCGATGTTGCCGTGGCCGCCACCACTCCTGTCCTGCTTGGCGATGACCATTCCGGTCTCAGCGATCAGTTCCTGGATCGCGCTCCGCACCTCAGCCGGACCGCGAGCGACGACGCCGTCCGTCAGCGGGGTGCCGAGACCGGCCGCCAGCCTGCGGAACGTCGACTTCATGTTCAGCAGATCGATGCCGTTCTGCATGGCGAACTCGTAGCCGTCGAGCGCTGCGACGTTCAGCTTCCGGGTCAGCTGCGCGGCGGCGCGCGTCGACACGCAGGGGAACAAGCTCCATCCCGCGCCGGTTCCCGTGTGCGCGGCGAGCCGGTCGATGAACTCCGGATCCTGCAGGACCGCTTCGCTCAGCGGAGTCTGCGTCCGCTCCACGTGGACGCTCGTGCCGTCGATTCCGAGGGTGTCCGCAACGTAGCCCGGGAAGTCGGGGTCCACGGTGTCGGGTATGACCAGCACGTCCCCGTCCTCCGCGTGCCACAGGAACCTCGCCGTCGTGTCGGTCGACGACGCCGTCGCATCCGAGATTCCCAACCAGTCGCGAACCTGCTCCGAGTAGTCGGCCCGGAAGTTCGGAAGGATGATCTTTGGCAACTGCGATCTCCGCTCTCTGTGGATACGTCATGCCGGCCGGACGCGTCAGGGATTCTCGTGGCGGAAGTCGAGCTCCGCGTGCAGTTTCGGGATCCCGTCGGACGTGATGGTCACCACGTTGTGCAGATGCCCTGGTCCGTCGGAGGTGAAATCGTCGGTCATGATGACGTCGCCGCCGTGGTCGCGCAACAGGATCGAGCCCGAGAAGATCAGGTGACCGTCGACCCAACCAGCACCCGACGTGACCGCATCGATGTGGTTGCCCCGATCGTCGAAGTAGATCGACACGAACTGCTCGAGCTCGGGGCTCCAGCCGAAGATGTATCGGCAGTGCTGACCCGTCGGGTGCAGCTCGTTCGGTTCCTGGGTGTAGTCCCACTCGTACCACGTGCCCCGGAGGATCGGCGAGAGCTTGCCCCGGAACAATCCCTTCACCGGGGAATCCTCGCGTCCCGGAGGGTACACCGTGGATTCGCATCGCCAGTTGCCCAGGAAGGGGGTGAGGGGACGCATCTCCTCGCGGGGTACGAACCCATCCGGCACGGGCAGGACGAGGTCCTGCGGGAGTTCGTGGGAGCTGGAGGTCTCGGACATCGTGTGCTGCTCCTGTCGATCGTCGTGCTGATGGGGATCTCGGAACACCGCGTGGTCGGCGTCGCGATGCGCCGGGCCCTCGCGCCGGCCGCTCATCGCGTCGAACGACGTGTGCAGCTACTGCCGGATCGCCGCAGTTCCGTCGGTCAGGACCAGCGACATGCGATGGTTCTTGTCGGCGAACCGGAACGACGCGACGCTGACCGTTGCTCCGAGCGGAGCGAATCCGGCCATGGCCCCGGTGGTCATGATCACGCCGTCGGGCATGGGCACGGCGTAGGTGTTCGTCCCGCCGCCGGCCGACGAGTTGTAGACCGTCACCATTGTGTGCCGGGACATGTTGGCTTCGCGCATCACGCTGCCCGGGATCTCCGCGCTCCCGAGCAGGCAGTCGTCCTTCGTGTCGTTGACGACGAGCCCCGTGATCAAGCTGTTGACCATCAGCCTGGGCATCAGCTCCTCCCTGAGCGGGTGTTCGTCCGGCACCGACCCCAGTTCCTCGTCACCGGTCAGGCGCTCGTACTTCAACGTCCCGGTGTCCAGCTTGTTGCCCGGGATGATGCCGTAGTCGACGATGGGCAGCGTTCCGTCCGCGTGGAGTTCCTGGCCGCGATCCCCGAGCCTGGTCTCCGAGATGATGCACACCAGGTCGCCTGCGCTCAGGAAGTGGGCGACGCTGCCGCGTGCTTCCACCATGCCGGTGTCGGAATGCACGACGAACGTGTGCACTCGGTTCTCGATGTTGCTGGCGCCGATGCGAGCGACGATCACCGCCTCCCCGAGCACGAGATCGCTCACGGCGCACAGTTCCGGCGGCAGCGCGATGCCCTCACGGATGGCGGAGTCCGACCGCGCGCTTTCGTCCGTGGATCGATCGGCCGCATCAATGGTCAGGTTGTGGATCGCGCTCCGCTTGCACGGCATCTCGGGACCGATCACGGATGCTCCTCCGAATTCGTTGTTGACTCATTGCCATGTTCCTGCGCGCCGATCACCTGTCGGACCGGCGCTGCGGGTGTGGATACCGGCCGACCCGTGGACGTCGGCTCGTGCGCATCGGTGCATCGTCGTTTGCGTCCTCGGACCGAAGCCTGCACTCCCATCTTCCGAATTCGAGTTCGTGCAGTCGGAACCCCGCGAGATGTTCGACGATTCGCCCGCTTGGTCGGGCAGTCGGCACTGATTCTGATAACCTGCGCCAGCTATCCTGCTGCCGTTATGGAGATGGTGCCACATCAGAAGCCCCCACTAGTGAGTGGCTGTGATGTTGGCCGGAATTCGACGGCGAGATGTACGCGAGGGCACGTGAAACGGACGCCGATGCTAACGACCATGTCCCCCTCTAACCAGACTTGAACTTTCGGGCGCTTGCTGGTTCTGTGTCGCGTGTGTCGCGCGTCAGAGTTCTTGGCAGAGCCCGTTGCCTACGGGTGTTCTACCGCCTGAGGAGAAGACCCGTGAAGGTCTACGGCGTAACCGTGGCGATGCCGCAGGGGCATAGCCGGGCGCCTCACCCGTCGATCGATCAGCGGTGAACGTGGGAACCGTCCGCGATCTGCTCCCGACCCAAGTCGCCTCCAGCGGCACGGGACGGGATAGGCGCGTTGCCCGCCGAAGGGCGTGGGCGGGGCGGAGCCTCCGTAGTACTCCGGGGCCGGGAGAGCCGGCCGCACGGGGAAGGGCGGCAGCGTGACAGACAAGGAGAGGACTGCAACGTCCGAAGATGCCCTGGTGAACACCGGGGTCGGGATGGCCGCCGCTTGGCGGCTGGGTGTCCCGGTACGGAAGATGCAGCTCAAGTTGCACCAGCGGGCGCAGGCGGATGCCTCGCGCCGATTCGACGATCTGTACAACACTGGTCTACGACCCGGGGTTCCTGATCGATGCCTGGCACAGGGGCGCGGGCAACACCGGGGCGAAGACGGCTGGGATCGACGGGCTGACCGTGGCCGCGATCGAATCCGGGCCGGGAGTACAGCCGTTCCTGATGGACATCAGGGACGAGCTCAAGGCGCGGATCTACCGGCCCGCACCGGTGCGGCGCACCCAGATCCCCAAGTCCAACGGGAAGATGCGTGATCTTGGCATTCCGACCGTGAGGACCGGGGCGTGCAAGCCGCACTGAAGGCGGTCCTGGAGCCCATCTTCGAGGCCGACTTCCTGCCGGTCTCCTACGGGTTCCGGCCGGGCCGCCGAGCCCATGACGCCATCGCGGAGATTGTGTATCTGGCCCGCCGGGGCTACTCCGTAGTCCTGGAAGCCGACATCGAGGCGTGTTTCGACAACATCGATCACGTCGCCCTGATGGACCGGCTACGGGCCAGGATCTCCGACAAGCGCGTTCTGGCGCTGGTGAAGGCGTACTTGAAGGCCGGGGTCATGCACCACGGCATCGCCAAGGACACCCCCACCGGCACTCCCCAGGGCGGGATCCTCTCCCCGCTGCTGGCCAACATCGCTCTGACGGCACTGGACGAGCACTTCCACGTCCGGTGGCACACCCGGATGGGCACCAGTTGGCAGCGCGAGAAGCGACGCAAGATCGGAACGGGAAACTGGAGATTGGTCCGCTACGCGGACGACTTCGTCGTCCTCGTCAGCGGCCCGGCCCACCGGGCCGAGGTGTCGGCCCTGTGCGAGCAGGTCGCCGAGGTCCTGGCCCCGCTCGGACCGCGGCTTTCACCGGAGAAGACCCGTGTGGTCCACATCGAAGACGGCTTCGACTTTCTCGGCCACCACATCCGCCGCCAGCGGAAACGCGACACGAACAAGCTCGTCGTCTATACCCGGCCCTCGAAGAAGGCCATCAAGGCCGTCAAGGACCGAGTCTCGGAACGGACCTACAGATACACCCAGAATCAGAATCTGGCCACCCTCCTGGAGGGCCTGAACCGGACGATGACCGGGTGGGCGACCTACTTCCGACACGGCGCGGCGAAGCGGACATTCAACGCGGTCGACCACCACGCGTGGCACCGCGTCGCGATCTGGCTCCGCCGCAAACACGGCATCCCCAGCAGCCAGTTGAAGGGATTCTGTGACCAGGGATGGAGGTTCGCCGACAGCGGCACCATGTTCCTCGGCGCATCCAGCGTCATGATCGAACGCTACTGCTACTGCTACTGCTACCGCTACCGCTACCGCGGAGCTCGGATCCCGACTCCGTGGACCATCGAACCGGCAGCCAACAACGGCTGACCACTGGGCAAGCCACGTGGAGAGCCGGATGCGTGGCCAACAGGCACGTCCGGTTCGGGTCGGCGGCCCAGAGAAACGGAACGGCAGCAATGCCGTTCACCGCGCTCTGGGCCGACCGCACATGGTCAAAGCTGCTGCTGCGCCCCGTCGAGCAGATCCGGCCGCACCTCGAACACGCCGTCCGGGTGCTGGGTGTCCAGCATGCCTGGGGCCGCACCGCAGCACCGGTTTCTGGCGCGGACGGCGGGCAGCCCCGCCCCTGGACGCTGCCGGTGTCCTACCACGAGATCCGGGGCCTGGTCGCCGCGGTCCGCACCGCCTGCCTGATCCTCACCGCGGCGGCCAGCGGCATGCGGACGAGCGAACTGCTGGAACTGCGGGTCGGCTCCCGGCTGTCTCCCCGCATGGTCACCGGCGGCGGCCAGCGGTTCCGCCTGGCCAGCAAGGTCATCAAGGGCCGCCAGTTCGGCGGCGAGAACGACGAGTGGGTCGTCGTCGCCGAGGTCGACCAAGCGATCGCGCTCGCCAAACGCCTCCACGGCGGCGACATCGGCGAACCCGTGTTCGGCGCGATGGTCTTCCACACCAGCTACCCACGGCTGCGGAACTGGATCAACGGCCCCGCCGGGCATCGACTCGGTCTGACACCGATCCCCGCCGGCCCGCTCAACCTCCGGATGCTGCGCCGCACCCTTGCCCAGGAACTAGCCCAACGTCCCGGCGGACTGCTCGCGGCGAAGATCCACCTCAAGCACGTGTCGACTGCCACCACCGAGGGCTACGCCAACCGCCCCGGCGGATCACAAGCACTGTTCCACGCCCAGGTCCAGGAACTGGAAGAGGAACACCACCTGCACCTGACCATCGACGCGTTCCGCCAGTTCCAAGCCGGACAGCTCCCCGCCGGACCCGGCGCTCGGGATCTCATCGCGACATTCACCCACGTCGACGGAGCGCTCCAGGAAGGCGCCTCGTTGGAGTCGTCGGTGCTGGACACCGACCGTCGAGTGGAGAACCTGCTCCGCACCCACGCAGGAACCCTGCATGTCGGCCCGGCCAACTACTGCTGGTTCCGCGACCCAACGAAAGCGCTCTGCCTGCGGCTGGCCGGGACCACCGAGGCGACTCGGCCGCTGATCGGACTCTGCGACTCGGCCCGCTGTCCGCAGGCCACCCATCATGCCTGTCACCGCCCGATCTGGGCCGAGCAGGCGGCCACCTTTCAAGCGTTCCTCGGCAACCCCAGAGTCCCCACAGGGGAGAAGACCCGGCTACGACGCGAGCACGACCGCGTCCAACGAGTGCTCGACAGCATCGACCAGGCCACCAGCACCGCTATGAGTACACCCGCATGTCCTTCGGTTCCGAGTGGCGAGCCCGACATATGCAGAAGTTAGGGCTTACTACGTGCGAAAAGAATCGCTTGCTGAGCTTTCGCATCCGGGTCGAGCAGCATCTCGGCCTCGACCACGAATCCGGCATCGCGCAGCCAGGATGCCACCTGATCCGGCTGACGGCGGTACACATGGACCTTCATCGGGTGACCGCCATAGCCCTCCGTCTTCAACTGCGACTCGTCACCCACCTGAAACAGGAGCTGCAGCGGTCCGCCTGGACGCATTGCTCGGTGGAAGTGCCCGAACACAGTCGGCACCTCGTCGTCGGGGATGTGGATCAACGACTGCCAGGCGAGCAGGCCGGCCACCGAAGCAACGGGGAGGTCCAGTTCCGCCATCGAGCCCACCTCGAACCGCAGGCCGGGGTGGTCGCGCCGGGCCACGTCAATCATCCCCGGAGAGAGGTCGACACCGAAGGCGTCGACACCGAGCTCATGCAGGTGGGCGGTGACTTCACCGGGGCCGCAGCCGACGTCCGCGACCGGCCCGCCGCCAGCGACCCGCACGCTGTCGGCGAACAACGCCAGCGCCGCGCAAAGGTACTGGTGTCCGGCGAGGGCACCTCGCACTTGGTCGGCATAGCTGACCGCGACCGTGTCATAAGAGGTGCGGGTGTCAGCCAACCAGTCATCCGTGGTCATGACCGGCACGATATTCCATGATCACGACCTCGTGAACGGCCGACGCAGAGGGACCGATCATTGGCCCGCCAACTGGCCCAGACCTCCGCCACGTTTCCGCAGACCGCAATGCAGGAGTGCACATCATGCCGCTGACCACCGAACAGCGCCGTCGCAACGAGGCCAGCATCCGTGCTGCGATGGACCGCCTACTGCTGGGGCAGCTTCCAGCCCGCGCAAGACTCTTGCACGAGAAGCCGGCGTCGCCAGAACGGGCTTCTACGCACGCACCGACCCGCAGGGCAACCAGCGGCCAGGGCCCTATCAGCACCTGGCCGAGGAGTTTCAGCGTCGGCTGGCCGATCTCCGCGAGGCGGGCACCGTCTCAGACCCGCGCGAACTCCAGATCACCCGTGACCATGTGCGGTCGGCCCAGAGCGCGGTGAACGGCATTGCTGCCGTTCCGTTTCTCTGGGCCGCCGACCCGAACCGGACGTGCGTGTTGGCCACGCATCCGGCTCTCCACGTGGCTTGCCCAGTGGTCAGCCGTTGTTGGCTGCCGGTTCGATGGTCCACGGAGTCGGGATCCGAGCTCCGCGGTAGCGGTAGCGTTCGATCATGACGCTGGATGCGCCGAGGTGGCAGCCCGCTCAGCGCGGTGATCGCCTGCTACGGATTACGGATCGATCTTGTGGAGGAAGGCTATGGAACTGTCCCCCGTACGTCGGATCCGGGCGGTCGAACCGGTTTCCGCCAGGAAGTCGTGAACAGCCCTGCTGCACCCGTCCCAGAAGTCGTAGTCGTCGAGGATGACCACACCGTCGACCTCGACGTGCTGGAACATGACGTCGAGGCACAGCTTGGTGGATCGGTACCAGTCCCCGTCGATGCGCAGGACCGCGATCGGATCACCGCAGTAGTTCGGGACGGTGTCGTCGAACCACCCCTTCTCGACAGAGACGTGGTCAGCGTGATCGCCCGAGGAACGGATGAGGGAGAGGAACTCGTCGTAATCCGCGTGGAGGTTGTCGAGGTAGAACTGATCGTCGGAGTCGGACTGCCAGGCGACAGCGTCGGGTCCATCGATGGTGGCCGCCGGAGGAAGGCCTTCGAACGAGTCGTAGAAGTGGTACTTGCGCCCGGGACCGCCGATCTGCATCATCGCCGCGGCCATCCCGCCCTTCCAGGTACCGCATTCGACGAACGCGCCTCGGAGTGCGCGCGATCGCTCATGGATCAGGGCGAGGTTGTCGCAGAAGGAGTCTTCGGGTATAAGCGTGTAGTTCGCAAAACGGTCGTAGATCTCTTCGTAATGGGCCTGGTGCTCTTCTTGGGACGACCGGGTGACAAATTGCCGGAACCACTTCCTCTTGATTCGTTCGGCCATATCATCCGCGTCTCGCCACGACCCCATCTTCACAACGTATCAGCAAGGACAGATGGGGGGGAAGGTGGCGTGAGCCGACGATATGTTGGACGCGGGTTGCCGGGGCGCGGGATGTCCGCTGCTCCACGGCTCCGAGCGGACGGGCCGTGGTCGTGGTTCTTGCGGCCTTCCCGCCGGTCAGGCCCTCGCCGGCGCGATCTGCACGGCGACCCCACCGACCGTGCCCGTGTTCTCCCCCGAGCCGTGGCGGGCGCGCGTTCAGCTCTTGGCTGCCCGCACCAGGACGTAGTCGAGGCCGTCGATCTGCGCGTGCAGCGCCGCCTGGTCGCTGAGGTTCTCCCGGACGAGGTCGGCGAGCTCGGTACCGACGCGCTCGACGTACTCCGGGTCGTCGACGGTCCGGAGCGCAGCGCGCAGGTAGGGTGCGAACACGTCGCCGTGGATCGACCTGATCTCGACGTCGTCGAACCCCGCCGTGGCCAACCGGTCGCGGTAGGTGTCGACGCCGTACCAGTTCGCCTCCGGTGCCATACCCGCGAACATCGACGTGCGCAGCGGGTCGTCGGTGCCGGTCGCCTGCGGATGCCGGGGCACGATGTCGGTCACGGCGAGCACCCCACCCGGGCGCAGCAGGGTGTGGGCCTGGCGAAAGAACTCCGCGCGCGTGTCGAAGTGGAAAGCCGCCTCCAGCGCCAGCACCCGGTCGAAGGATCCGGCGATGAATGCCTGTTCGATCGCGGTCGCCGAGCACCGATGGAAGGTGATCCGCTCGGTGAGGCCCTCGCGTTCCGCGCGCGATCTGGCGTGCGCGAGGTGGCTCGCGGTGATCGTCACGGCGTCGATGGTGCTGTGCGGGTACGTCGTGAGCCATCGGAAGTCCTGCGCGCCGAAACCGAAGCCCACGTCGAGGACACGGTCCCCGGGTGCGAGCCCTGCCGTGCGGGCGAGCGCGTCGGTGAGCGCTTCGCTGGCCCCGGTGAACGTGGTGGCCTCCGCCCAGTACCCGAAGTTGATGTAGGTGCTGTCGTGGGCGAACAGCTTCCCCGGGTCATAGAGCTCGTAGCGCCCGAGGGCCAGCTCCTCGGGCGCGGGCTCGGTCGTGTCGTCGACCAGTGGCGCGGCGCCGTCGGCGGTCGTCATGGTGCTGTCTCCTTCGCCTGGTGGGTGTCGCCTCGGCGGCCCGGTGGGCGGCCCGTGGCGGTACCGGGTCGGGGTCGATCACGATCTGCGCGACCGACCCTACCGACCCTACGTGCTCGGGCGTCGACGTCCCGGGAATCTGCCAAAACAACGTGCCGCGGCAGGTGTTGCCCGCCGTGCACATCGGCGTCACCAGCACGTTCGGAGTTGGTCCGGCAGTTGTTCCGCAGCAGGTCAGACAACGGCCCGAATGGAATCCGCAGCAGCAACGGTGACCCTCGACGCGGGCGATCCGCCCGCCATCGGACCGAGCTGTCCGTCCTCGACCGCCCGTCGGAGCACGAGCCTGCTCGTGGGCTCGGGACAGATGCGCACGTTGACGATCCCGATGTTCATCAAGTAGACCATTGCGTGTGAACAGCCACGCACTCGAACGCCGGCACGGTACGAGGAGATACTGAATGGTGTCAGCGGACGGCGTGTGGCCCATCGAGCAGGATCTGGCGGACCCCTCTTTCATGGGCGGCACCGGAGCTGGCGACGATTTCTGGGCGGAGTCCCGCCGTCGGGGCGTCACCTGGCACGAGCCGAGGAGCGATCGTCCCGGATTCTGGGTCGTATCGCGCTACCGGGACGTTCGTGATGCGTACGTGAATGTCGACGGTCTGTCCTCGTCCCGGGGGACCGTGTTGGACGTGCTCCTCCGGGGCCCTGATTCTGCGGGCGGGAAGATGCTCGCGGTGACCGATCCGCCGCGGCACCGCGAGCTGCGCATCCTCATGGCCCGTGCCTTGTCGCCGGAGTACGTCCGCCGCATGGAGCCGACGTTGCTCAGACGCAGTCGTCAACTGGTGCGGCGATGGACCGGGAGCGGTGAGTTCGACTTCGTCGAGTCGATAGCGGACCGTATGCCGATCGAGACCATCTGTGATGTGCTGCAGGTGCCGGGCAGTGATCGTACAATGCTGATGGAGTGGAACAAGCAGACGCTGTCGTCCACGAGCCTGGATGATACCCTGCTCGACGCCCTGAACGCCCGGAACGAGATCATCCTCTACTTCATCGATCTGGTGGAGGAGAGACGGGCGGCACCCGGAGATGACCCGATCAGCGCTCTGGCGCACGGGCGCGTACAGGGTGAACAGCTCAGCACAGAAGACGTCGCACTCAACTGCTACAGCCTCATACTGGGTGGTGACGAATCGTCTCGCATGTCCGCGACCTCGGCCGTGAGAGCGCTGAACGGCCACCCTGACCAGTGGCGGTCGTTGAAGAGCGGGTCGGTCGACTACGACACCGCCGTCGAAGAGCTCATCCGTTGGGCCACGCCGGCGATGCACTTCGCCCGCACCGCGGAGAAGGATGTCACCGTCGGTGGGACCCGGATCGCTCGCGGCGACGTCGTGAGCCTGTGGAACATCTCGGCGAACCGCGACGAGGAGGCGTTCGACGATCCCGGCTCGTTGAACCTGTCCCGGCGTCCCAACAAGCACCTCGGCTTCGGCTGGGGTCCCCACTTCTGCCTGGGTGCCGCCCTGGGCCGGGCGAGTCTCACGTACCTGCTGCAGGCGCTCGCCGAGTCCGTTACGTCGATCGAGACCGAGGAACATCCGCAGCGCGTGTACTCGAACTTCCTGTACGGCTACAGGTCCCTCAGGACGACGCTCGTCCCCTAGGCGCCCCCACTCCACCTCCACCGTCACTGCGAAAGGAGCCGGCGGCGATGACCAGCAACACGTCGAACGAGGTTGCCGTGGAAACCGAAGAGAGGTTGCGCCGCGTCCGGGCTGCGCTCGACGATGTCGTCGACGCGGAGGGCCTGCCGGGTGGGGCTGTTGCACTCCTCGACGGCGACAGCACGTACTACACGTTCTCGGGCCACGGCGACCTCGACACCGCGCGGGACTGGTCCGACGAGTCCCGGCAGCCCATCGGTTGCCTCTCCAAGGTCCTCATCGCGTACGTGGCCATGATGCTCGTCGACCGGGGCGTCGTCTCGCTGGACGAACCGTTGTGCGACCGCGTTCCCGGGGCGTGCTTACGACGGGACGGCGTGAGCGCACCGATCACGCTGCGATCCGCGCTCAGTCATTCAACGGGGGTGGACCAGGCGTTCGAGGTCTGGAACCAGGTGAATCCTCGAACTCCTGCAGAGTACGTGGAGGGTCTCCAGGGTTATCGGCAGATCGCTGAACCCGGCCAGGTCTTCGCCTACAACAACATCGGTACGGCCGTGGCTGCCGTGCTGATCGAGAACATCCTGCAGGAGAGTTGGCAGCGCGCCGTCAACACGATGCTGCTCACGCCGCTCGGGATATCGGCGATCGCGGAGCCGGAGGACGGAGGCGGGCTCTCCGGACTCGACGAGACCGTGGTTACGGGGTACTCAGCGCGTGCGGGAGGCCAGGGATACCAACCCGTGGCGCCGGCTGATCTCGAACGGGTGGCCGACTGCTTCGGATCGACCACCATCTACATGACGCCGCACGAGATCAGCCTCTTGGCGCGGTGCGCGATGTCCGACGGTGTCGGCGGGAACGGCGTCCGGGTGCTGTCGGAGACCCTCGCTCGCGAGATGCGCTCGCCGCAGATCGGTATCCCCGGCCATCCGATGTACGACTCATGGGGACTCGGGTGGCTGCTCTTCGACGACGAGTCCTTCGGCTTCGAAGCTGCGACCGAGGGGCAGCACATCTTCCTGAGGATGTTCAAGGAAGAGGACCGTGGATTCCTGGTCATGACCAATTCGTTCCCGTCTTTCCCCCTGTACTCCGAGATCCTGCTGGCCGCGACCGATCGGCAGTGGCCGGCCGACGGAGCTGCCGCCAACACGTTGCAGGAATCCCACTGCGTGGGAACGTACGAGGCGGACGGCCACAAGCTGGAGATCCGGGCGGCGAGCGACGGCATGGAGTTCAAGCTGTTCCTGGGCGGCGGTTCCGAGAACTGGTACCTGCTGCACCAGGGTCAGTCGGCGTTCGCAGGAGGTGGGGCGCTCGTGCTGTCGTCGGTGAACAGGGGGTTCCAGAGCGCGGCGGTTCCGATCTGGGTGGACGATCGGGCGGAGCCATCCTTCCTCAGATTCGGGATGATCGTCCTCGAGAAGGTCTCCTCGACCGATCCTGGGAAATGAGGGCACGATGAACGCGCACGCGAACCCGCCGTCGACCACGATCAACGATCTCCTCAGGGACCAGGCCGAACGAACCCCGGATGCTGTCGCGGTCGTCTACGGCGACGACACGAGGCTCACCTACGCCGAACTCGACGCCGTCATCGTCCGACGGTCACGTGCGCTCGTCGACCGTGGGGTCGGGCGGGAGTCCGTCGTCGCTCTGGCGGTGCGGAACCCCCTGAGCTTCTGGACCACCGTGCTGTCCGTGCTCCGCGCGGGAGGTGCGTACCTGCCGATCGATCCCGACAGCCCGGGGAAGCGGATCGAGTTCATGATCGGCGATGCCTCGCCGTTCCTGATCGTCGCCGACGAGAGCGTCCGGTCGGCTCTGCCGCAGCGGAGCGGCATCGTGACGGTCGAGGCCCTCGACGCCGAGCGTCGTCCTCCCGACCCGGAGTGCGAGGCGGAGCAGCGTCATGCGCCCGCGACGCGCGACGATCTGGCGTACGTCATGTACACCTCGGGGTCGACCGGCAACCCGAAGGGTGTTTTGGTCTCGCACGCGGGGATTCCCGGCCTCGTTTCCACGCTGGCGACATCGATGGACATCACGTCGCGGAGCAGGGTCCTCCAGTTCGCCTTCCCGACCTTCGACGCGTCGCTGTCCGAGGTGTGCGTCGCTCTCGCCTCCGGGAGCACCCTGGTGCTCGCCGACCGAGCTGACCTGTCTCCTGGGAAGTCGCTCTCCGACACCATCGCCCGTCACGGGGTCACCGCGGTGATGCTGACACCGCAGGTGCTCGCGGCGGCCGGCGACGGAACCCTGTCGACCGTCGAGTCGCTCCTCACCACCGGGGACAAGGTCTCGCTCGGCCTCATCCGAACGTGGTCCGCGCGGCGCCGGATGGTGAACGGGTACGGGCCGACCGAGACGACGGTCTGCGCCACCGTGAGCCGTCCACTGTCGGCGGACGAGGTCGAGATCCCGATCGGGCCGGCGATGGCGGGCACCGACGCGTACGTCCTCGACGGCCGGCTGGAGCCGCTCCCAACGGGCGAGCCGGGCGAGCTCTACCTGCACGGCCCGCACCTCGCGCGGGGGTACCTGGGGCAGCCGGGCCTGACCGCGTCCCGGTTCGTGGCATGCCCCTTCGCCGAGCCCGGGGACCGCATGTACCGGACCGGCGACCTGGTCTCCTGGAACGAGGCTGGCGAACTGGTGTTCCGCGGCCGGGTGGACGGGCAGGTGAAGATCAACGGCGTCCGCATCGAGCCCGGCGAGATCGAGGAGGTCCTCGTCCAACACCCTGATGTCGACCAGGCGGTCGTCCGCGCCGCGGGTGGTCGGTTCGAGGACGACGGGCGCCGGTTGATCGCGTATGCGGTGCCGGCGGGCAGCGCCGGGACGTGGTCGGGGACCAGCGGGAGCGACCCGGGTGCGTGGCGGGACGAGCTGGCAGCGCGGTGCCGGACGTGGCTCGTCGACAGGCTGCCCGCGAGCATGATTCCCGCCGTCCTCGTGGTCCTCGAGCGCTTGCCCCTGATGCCCAACGGCAAGCTCGACGCGGCCGCGTTGCCGGTGCCGGAGTTCACGTCCGATGCCTCCGCGTCGCCGTCCAGTCCGGCGGAACGCAGCTTGGCCGACATCTTCTGCGAGGTCCTCGGACGCGAGACCATCGGTGTCGACGATGATTTCTACACGGTGGGCGGGGACAGCGTCCGCGCGATGCGCGTCGTCTCGATGGCTCGCGCCCGTGGCCTGCGGTTCAGTGTTCGACAGATGATCGAGCTCCGGACCGTGGCCAAACTGGCCGCTGTCGCCCGGACGACCGCCGTGAAGGTGCCGTCGTCCGACCGGGCGACCGGGCCGGCGCAGGAGAAGCGCATTCCGCTCCTCCCGGTCACGCAGTGGAACCGGGACGCCGGACCCGGGTTCGAGCGGTCCGCGCAGGCGGCCCTCTTCGAGGCTCCGGACGGCTTCCTCCGGACCGACCTGGTCCCTTTGCTGGAGAAGGTGGTTGAGCGGCACGAGCTGCTCCGATGCCGTCTGGATCGCGACGGCTGCCTGGTCGTCGGCCCACGCGCGAACGTCCCCGTGGCGACATCGATCACAGTGGTCGACGTGCCTGACGGTGTCGAGGGCGCGGCATGGCAGTCGCTCGTGGTCGCGGAACGCGACTCGGCAGTGCAGAGGTTGGATCCCGCAGGGGGCGTGATCGGCCAGTTCGTCTGGTTCGAGTCTGCGACGACGCAGGCACGTTGGCTCCTGGCGGTGGTCCACCACGCGGTGGTGGACGGGGTGTCGTGGCGTGTCCTGCTGGATGATCTGGCCGCTCTCTCGGCGCCCGCAGCGGTGGCCGGCAGCCGAGAGGTCCCGCCATTGCCGGCGACCGGGATGGGGGAGTGGGTCGACATCCTCACCAGGGAAGCTGCTGCGCGCACGCGCGTCCAGGAACTCGAGTACTGGCGGTCGGTCGTCGACGGGCCCGACGAGCCCGTGGGGCGCAACCGCCTGGACCCCACGGTCGACCTGACGGACACGCTCGTCCACGCACGTCTCGTACTCCCTCCCGACCACACCGCATCGTTGCTGGCGGCCGCGGAACGGGGTGCGGGCGGCATGGACGGTCTGCTGGTGGCGAGCGTCGCGGTGGCGGTGGCCGAGTTCCGTCGGACCGATGCGACCGTGGGCTCGTCCGTGCTCCTGTGGCTGGAGGGGCACGGGAGGGAGGAGTCCGTCTTCCCGGGCGTGGACCTGACGAGGACGTTTGGGTGCTTCACCACCGCCTATCCCGTGCGTGTCGCCGTGCCGGGGTCCCCCTCCGTCTCGGCCCGCGCAGCTCACGCCAGTGCGGTCGACGCGCTGTCGGGTCTTCCCGACAAGGGCATCGGTTACGGGCTCCTGCGACACCTCAACCCCGAGACGAGGGCCGTTCTCGAGAAGCATCCCATCGGGCAGATCGGCGTGAACTACCTCGGGAGGTTCGGATCGAGATCGGGTTCGAGCTCGGGCTGGGACTTCTGCTCGGAGGTCCCGGAGCTGGGGGCACTCGATGTGCCGGAGCCGCCCGGCCGTTCGGCGTTGACGGAGCTGAACATCGACGCATGGGTGTTCGACACCCCGGGGCAGTCGACGTTCGGTGTCTCTCTCACGGCTCCGCGACGTGTGCTGTCGTCGGGCGACCTGGAGGTATTCGGGGGCCTCTTGGAGCACGCCCTCGCCGACGTGGCCCGAGGAGCACTCGACGACGAGGCGTGAAGCCCGACCAGGACGAGCCCCTCTCACGTCAGGTGGACGGCATGACTTCTCCGCACGGAACTGGTGCCCCTGCTCGGGATCACGGTTCGTACGCGCAGTACCTCCAGTTGGACAAGCTCCTGTCCTTGCAGGCGTGCATCACGAACGGCGCCGGCGAACCCCTGTTCCTCATCATGCACCAGGTCGCCGAGCTGACGTTGAAGCTCCTGGTGGGGGAGATCGACCGCCTGCAGCGCCACGTCGAGCAGGGAGACCTGCTCGACGCCATCACCCAGGTGGGGCGCGCGCAACGCGTCCACGGAGTGCTGAGGGAGACGTGGGAAGTCCTCGGCACCCTGAGCCCGACGGAGTTCGGGGCGTTCCGCGGTGCGCTCGGTTCGGCCTCGGGTGCCCAGTCCGTCACCTATCGGGAGCTGATGACGCGCCTCGGGGAACGGGATCACACGTTCCTCCTCCGCGGCGGCGTGCCGGCCGCGGAGGCCCGACGTCTGCGTGAGCTGATGTCCCGGCCCAGCCTCTACGACGCCGTCCTCGAGCAGCTGCACAAGGGAGGCGTTCCCCTGCCGGACCGGTGCCTCGACCGCGACTGGAGTGAGCCCTACGAGGAGCACCCGGACGTGGTCGACGCCTGGCGGGAGGTCTACCAGAACCGCCGCGAGCACCAGTCCCTGTTCGACCTGGCGGAAGCGCTCATCGAGCTGTCCTACGGATTCTGCCGGTGGCGGGCGG
Organism: Streptomyces sp. NPDC002701; assembly: GCF_042889045.1. Taxonomy (NCBI): domain Bacteria; kingdom Bacillati; phylum Actinomycetota; class Actinomycetes; order Kitasatosporales; family Streptomycetaceae; genus Streptomyces; species Streptomyces sp. NPDC002701. The sequence continues at coordinate 3,000 of NZ_JBIAQL010000047.1, read as the reverse complement.
TTCATGCGCTCGTCGCGGAGCGGCTGATCGGCGCCAAGGTCGGCACCGGAGGCACGTCAGGCGTGAGTTGGCTGCAGCGGCGGGTCCAGCGCCGGGAGTTCCCGGAGTTGTGGACGGTCCGGACGCTGCTCTAGTACTCCAGCAGGATTTCGCTGTCTGACCTGGTCTTTCGCCGGGTGGCGGGAGTGTAACGGGACTTCGGTCGTGCGGGGGCGGTCTCACGGAGACCGCCCCTCGATCGTGCGACAACGCCGCAGGTAGTGACAGCGGCGGGGCAGCCTCCGAGGGTGATCACCAAGTATGCCGCCGCGCAGTGGGACCTCGAACTGGACGATCTCTTCCTGACCATCGGGCACCGCTTCGGCCGAGTCGAGCTCCGCCGCCGCATGCGTGACTACGTACGCGGGCTGCTCGCCCCGGTAGCACGAAAGAACAGCTGGCAGCTGGCCGAACAGGCCGGCCACCGCACGCCCGACGGCCTGCAGCACCTCCTCGCCGGATCGAAGTGGGAGCCCGACGACATCCGCGACGAGCTGCAGCAATACGTCGCCGACAAGCTCGGCGAGAACGACGGCGTACTGATCATCGACGACACCGGGTTCATCAAGAAGGGCACCACCTCCGCCGGGGTCCAGCGCCAGTACTCCGGAACCGCCGGGGCTTGTCCATAAATAACTGTCAGAGTTGATCTGTAGAGGTGCTCTCCACGGACGTCAGACGAGTTTGCAGTTGCTGGAGCGTGCGCGCAGGTGAGCCGGGTATCGGTGTGACGGGGATGCGGTGCAGGTCGAGAATTCGGTGGCCGTCCTGGAACTGGTTGGACAGGTTGGTTCGTGTGACGCTCAGCATCTGGGCCATCAGGGTGCTGGTTGCGGCCTTGCGGCGGCGCAGGAGTGCGGCAAGCAGCCGGTGGAAGTGGTCCAGGCTGCTGGTTTGCGGATGGAGGTAGCCTCGGGGGCGGTGGAAGCGACGCTGGAAGGCTGCCTCGGCCAGGGCGTCCCAGTACGGTTCGGAGACCGCCACGAGGTGTGTGAACTCCGAGCGTGCCATGCCGGTCAGCGCCGGATCGGTAAGCATCAAGGTCACAGCGGGATCGATCGGCCGACGAGTCGCCGGCTCTTCGGAAGGGCTTGGGGGATCCGGGGCCAGGGCGTAATTCCAGTTGCCGTGGAACGCATCGGGTGTGATCGGCAGGGCGTGGAACTCGGCGGTCGTGACGGTGGTGCCGAGGGCGTAGTCGCCAGTGTCCAGCTCGGCGCCGATTCTCAGCCCGGTCGCAGTGGTAGTTGCGGCGATCGTCTCGAGTACGACTTGGTAGCTGGTCAGCGGCCGACCGCGCCAATTGGCGGTGATATGGCAGAACATCCGGTGTTCGATCTTGTTCCATTTCGAAGTACCCGGCGGAAAGTGACACACTGTAACCTTCAGGCCGCTCTCGCGGGCGAAGGCGTGCAACTGCTTCTTCCAGGTCCAGTAGCGGGGGTTGTTCGAGCCGCCGGCGTCCGCGGTGATCAGTAACCGGTCCGCATCTGGATGGTCTGCTCGACCACGGCGGCGCCACCAGCGGCGGATGGATTCGGTGGCAAACTCGGCCGTGTCATGGTCGGTTCCAACGTTGACCCAGCCGGTGTTGGTGGCCAGGTCGTAGACCCCATAGGGAATGGCCGCCGGTTGGTCGTCGTCGAAGAGGTGGGAGTGACAGTCCACCTTGATCGGGTCCTTGCCGGGGCGCCAGACACGGCCGGGCCGGTCGCGGTTGCCGATCCACTCCTTGGCCTTGGTGTCGACGCTGATCACCGGTTGGCCGTCGTCAAGGAAGGCGGTGGCGGTGGCGTTGATGTGGGCGAACTGGGCGTCGCGGTCCGGATGGCGTGCGCCTTCAGTGGTTTTGGCCGTGCCTTGCAGGCTGTAGCCCATCGCGTGCAGCAGACGGCCGACGGTCGTGGCGCCGACCAGGTGTCCCTGCGCGGACAGGGTCCGGGCCAAGCTCCGCAGCGACAGTGTGGTCCACCGGAGCGGGGAGACGGGATCGCCGCGGGTATGTGGCTCGATGAGCATCTCCAGAGCCGGCAGCAGACCGCTGTCGGTCGCCGTCAACGGCTTGCGCCCGCCTCCCGGAGCCCGGATACGGTGCGTGGGCGCAGCGTGCATCTCCAGTTCGGTGATGCCGCGCGCAATGGTGGCGGTGCTGGTTCGGGAGGCAGTAGCTACCAGGGCGATTCCGCCATGACCGAGCGAGACGGCCTCACTGGCGAGGTACAGCCGACGACGGCGCTCGTCGAGATGCGGCAGAACCTGCTCGAACTTGCACTGCAACTCGGCAGCGGGAACGCGGACTTGCGAAGGCACAGTCACGTTCCAGCGTCCCACTGACGACCGTCTCGCAGGTCAACTCTGACAGTTATTTATGGACAAGCCCCCGGCCGGACCGAGAACTGCCAGATCGGTGTCTTCGCCGCCTACGCCTCCGCCCGCGGCCGGGCTCTGGTCGACCGCGAGCTCTACCTCCCGAAGTCCTGGACCGAGGACCGGGAACGCTGCCGCACCGCAAGGGTCCCCGACGAGCGGGAGTTCGCCACCAAGGGCGAACTGGCCCGGCACATGGTGCTGCGGGCCCTCGCCTCGCCGCTGCCCATTACCTGTGCGGCGACGGCGCGAAGGGGCCCCGCGTCTACCACTGGGCGGCAGTGCGGCTGCCGGCCGTCGCCGAGTTCGACTACCAGGGCGAGGCCCCCACCGGATGCGGTGGGCACTGGCCCGGCGCAGCATCAGCAAGCCCGACGAGATCGCCTACTACCTCGCCTACGCATCCCTTCAGACCACGGTCCAGGAGCTGGTGCGGGTCGCCGGGTCGCGCTGGGCGATCGAGGAGTGCTTCCAGGCCGCGAAGAACGAGTGCGGCCGGTGTCGGCGTACGGAGTTAGATCCCCAGTTGCGTACCTTTCTTCGTCCCCACCTGTCAGGCCACGTCCGTCTCGCGCTCGATGGCCTGGAGGCGGT
>NZ_JBIAQL010000046.1:0-25892 GCF_042889045.1 Streptomyces sp. NPDC002701 | reverse complement strand
CGTCAATACGCGGACCGGCACGAGTGGCTCACCATTGTTCAGCTGCCCTCCTACGCCCCGGATCTGAACCCGGTGGAAGGCGTGTGGTCACTGCTGCGGCGCGGCCCGCTGGCCAACATCGCCTTCGCCGACGACGACCACCTCGAACGCACCCTTCGCCGCGGCCTGCGATACGTCCAACGCCGCCCACACCTGATCGATGGCTGCCTCACCGGCACCGGACTACAACTGACCCGCCCTCCGACAACACCCCGAGTAGATCAGTAACACGGGCAGGAAGCTAACACCCCCGCTCTTCCCCTTGCACTGATCGTTCCGTCACCTGATCACGGGACGCCCCGTAGTTCGGAGAAGTTGTGTGAGGCACATGGGCTCATCAGTCCGTGTGACTGTGAGATATCTGCTGGTTGTGAGGCACCGCCGCACGCACCAGCCTCCGCCGGATGATCCGTCACGAGAACCGCTATATCTTGATCCAGTAACGTCGCGCGGGACCGAACTCGGTGTCCCGGATGTCCTCGAGGACACCGCCGCAACGCTCGATGGTCTTCACCGATGCGGCATTGTCGACCGCGCAGACGGCCAACACCCGATCCAGGCCGAGCGCCCGCGCCTCATCGAGCAGCTGGCCCACCGCCCAACTGGCCAAACCGCGCCGCCGCGCGGACGGCCTGATCCCATAGCCGATGTTTCCAGCCCACGACACGTAGTCGCTGCTGCCGTATCGCAGTGCGATTCCGCCGAGCACTCGATCGCCCTCCACGATCCACCGATAGATGCACCGCATCGCGTCGGTCGCTTTCGCCGTGTCCGACTGGTCGGTCAACCGGTGCACCCAGGCCGCAAACCCCGCGGCCGAGTCCACCTCATCGGACGGACCCAGCCCGAAGCCGTCCTCGTGTTGACCAGGACCCCACTCAGCGCGGGCTTCACGCCAGGCGGCATGCAGGCGGACAGTGGGCACGATCAACTCTGGCACCCGGCAAAGATACCGTCAGAAAGTGTCTCCGACGCCGGTTAGTGCCTAACGTCCCTCGCTACGCAGAAGTGCTTCTACCTTGCTCAAACACAACCCGGACCGGTGCTGCTGCGCTCGTCGGAGCCGCTGCTGGTGCTGTCCGACAGCGCAGTGGCCCCGCGCCGCAAGGACGGCACCTACGGCCTCAGTCCCCCGCTGCTGCCCGAGACGATCGAGGTCTTCGCACCGCTGTCACCGACCTGTCTGCTGATCTCCACACCCCGCACCACCACCGCGTGCACCAGGGCCTCACCCGCAAAATCGCCGCCAAGGCGAACGTGAGGGCTTCGGCCTGGTGCCGGAAAGCCGTCTACCGGCCACCGTCTATGCCCTGGCCCGCCCGCCTGCAGCTCAGCGGCGCCGCGCTGGAGGTCCGGGCGCCGCGGCTGTCAGCGCTCCCTGCTCAGCATCCGCCTGACCCTGAACCGGCCCATCCCGAGATCCGCCGTAGCGAGCTGCGCGCCCTGTTGGAACAGCTCAGCCGTGAGCAGCCCCCGCTCTCGACGCCAGGCGCCCGAGGATGACTGCGGCTTTCCTGCCCGCGTCGGTATGACGGTGCCATCCCACACTCGGCAGGTTCACAGTGAGGTTGGCCAGTACCGGTGCCGCAGGCCGAGAGGATGCGGGCGAAGAGCAGGTTCTGGCGGACTTCTCCACCCGTCTCTCGTGCGGCATCAGATATCCGGAGCCGGAGCGTTTCACGGGCCGGATGAAGCGCTGCCGGACTTCGCCAACGATCTTCAATCGCTCGCAGTCCGAGCCCTCGACCGGGTGGTCGGCGAGGCATCCGAACTCGCCAACTCTGGGACGAGACACCGCAGGGTTCCGCGTGGCGGCACAGCATCAGCCGCATCCTCGCACCCGAATCCGAGCCCGAGGGACACCTCCTTGTCCGCGCACCAGCCGGTGGCACCGGCCCGCGCCACCTGTCACCGGATTGCGCAACGACCAGCCCTGCGGCCGGTGCTCACCGGGCGGCGGGAGGGGTGATGCGGTCAGGGAGATTCGGGCGGGCGAACAACCCGGAGGCGGCAGGGGACCGATGACCTGCTCCAGGTCACGGCGTACGCGCTCAGCCTCCCTGCGGACCTGCTGGGGGATGTCCCCGCGCTCGGCAACGAGCCGGCTGTAGATCGGGGTCTCCTGAAACACGGTGCGCTCCGCCTTCGTTCGGGTGATCGCCCCACGATACGTGCGCACGCCCTACCGGCACGAAGGCGGCCGGGGCAGGCAGACCGGCCAGGCCGCACGCGTATCCGGCGTCAGCCGTCTCCATGGCCGGGTGTAGGGGGCGCCGCATACGGTGCAGCGGGCTAGGTAGAGCGCGGAGGCCGGGGTGTGGGCGCGGGCGGGCTTGGCCGGGTAGACGATGCCCTCGATGACAGCAGTCAGCGTGGGCCACGGCGGCAGACACGTACACGGCGGCGCGTCGGTGCCGGGGCGCTCGGTCATGAGCGGTCCGGTGCGGCCGGAGGGCGGGCGCGGCGACTGTCGGGCTGGCGGCCGATCTCGCGGGCGACGGTGTCGATCTCGCTGCTGCTGTAGGCGGTGCGGATGCCGGAAGGGGTCATGCCGCTGGCCTGGGCGAGGGCGTCGAGCTTGTAGGGACGGTCGCCGTGGAACTCACGGCCGTAGGCGAGCAGGTGGCGGATCTCGCGGTCGGCGGCCTCGCGGCGGGCGCGGGCGTTGCCCAGGGCCAGCAACAGGGCGTCCTCGTCCAGGCCGTCGCACTGGGCTTCGAGGGCGGATGCGTCCGCGGTGCGGTCCTGTTCGGTCTGATCGCGTGCGTCGGGGTAGAGCTCTTGCGGCGTGACGTCGCCGGGCTGCGGCAGCGGGATGCGGATGGCTGTGATGTCACCGATCAAATCCATAAATGCAACTGTCGCAGAATTATGCGATGATCGCAATAAAGTGGGGTGATCGGCTGCCCCATGAGCACCAAGGCCGTTCGCGTCGGCAGCTGCGTAGAAGGGGGCGCTGACACTGCGGTACCAGATATCGGCCGTGCGACCGTCTGGGGTGACGCGCGCGAGCACCGTCCTGTGATCGGCCTCCCGTTTGCGTGCAGTGGGTGCAGGCTCGCAGACCCGCGGTGAGCAGTCGGCGGGCTTCGTCGCGGCTGACGGGGCGGCGTCGTTTGCCGATGGCGTAGCAGTGGCCAGCGTGCACTTCGACGGGCGGGTGGCGGTCGCCGATGCCGCGGGCCTGCAGCGCGGCCGCCTGAGCGGACTCGTCCTCAAGGGCGAGGACCTCATCGACGCCGGCCGGGCCACCCGGCAGATCAGCCTCGACCCGGCGCGCGAGAACCGCCTGGCCGTGGAAGCCGTCAGCGACCGCATCCGGCACAGGTTCGGGGCCGGCGCGATCGGCCCGGCCGCCGCCCTCCTGCACGCCGGCTGACTCCCGACACCGCGACCGGCTGGAGGCCAGGGCGCCGTGCTGCTCAACCCGCCCAGGCCGGGGCCTACGGACCTGCTGCCGCACTGGCCCTACGCCCGCGCACTCGACGAAGCCCTCACCGGCCGCGGCATCCCGCCGGGCCTGATCCGCGTGGAGCGCACCGGTCTGGCGTACGGTGACCCTGGCCTGGGACTCCAGCACTGCGCGGGCCTGGGCGGGATCCGCCTGGCCTGGCGCGAGGACACCGGCTGGTCCCACGCCCTGATCCGGCCCGACGGCGGCAGCGCGATCTGGCGCGGCCCGCTCACTGCACTGCCCCAGGTGTACGCGACACCGAAAGCGGTCGCCGACGTGGCCCACGCTCTTGTCCACCAGCACCCTCATAACGGCGGCCCGCACGGGCGCGGCGAGTGGAGCCGCGCGCACGACGTCAGAAGGGCTTGAACACGCGAGTTCTACACCCGAAATTCCGGTGACCGGACAAAGTCCAAAAGATTCTGGTCGATCGAACCATCAGGCCGAACGAACACAGGATTGCTGGAGCGCGAGACGAAGCGAAACTATGCCACCGACATCCGGGTCCTGCTGGACTTCCTGTCTGCCCGTGGCATCGTACGTTCACGTTGCAGTTCAAGGGCAGGGACTCCACGGGGCGCTCGGCTGGGCCACGAGTCGGTCTCGTCCTGATGAACCGTGATGCGGTGCACGACGGCACGTTCCAGCGTGTGTCCATGGACTTTGAACGGAGTACGCGTGCACCGCGCTCGCCGGAGAACGATGGCCGCCCCGGGGAGTCTTCGAACCTGCGAGGCGACGGGTGCGCAGGTGGTTGCATCAGCCTGATCGTGCTGCTCATCGAGATCCCGGTTGCTCTTCTGCTGGGGTTGACGTCGGTCGTCCGTGGGTGGGGCGGTGCGGACGAGCAGACTGCGGCGCCGGCGATGGACTGGGTTCCGATCCTCTGGTTCGGCGGGTTCACGTGTGGCGTGCTCGTGATCGCCGTGCTGTTCCTGTACTCGGCGCATCCGTTCGCAGGTGCGGTCCAATTGCTCCTGGCAGCCGTTGCACTGTTCTTTACGATCACTGTTTGGCATGACCAGTACGAACGCGTCCACCCGTCTCCGCCACCGACGAGTGTCGGGATGCCACCCGCTGCTTCGCATCCAATGACCGACCCGTAGGAGCCGGATCAGGTGCCGGTGATCACTCCCGGCTCGCCCGTGGTCCACGAGGTGTGCAGCACGCGGCGGTCGATGCGCCACCCGCTGCCGGTCCGGACGAAGGAGTCCGTGTACGTGCCGCCGGTGTGGTAAAAACCGGTGCCGCGGTGATGGTGGGCGATGACCTGCGTCCGCGTACGCACTCCGTCGTCGGTGGGCTCGAGCCAGATCGCGCCCAGGAAGTGCTGGGTGGCGTCGAGCCGGCCCATGAGGCCGCCTACGGCTCCTGCGATGTCCTTCGCCCCGCGTGCCATCACGCCGGTGAAGTCGTCACCGCCGGGGATGTAGCTCTCGAAGGTATTCTCCAGCTCGGCGCTCTCGGTGAACGCGTCGGCGATCCGCTCGAAGTCACGGCCATCCAGCGCCTCCACGTAGCCGAGGAGAACCGACCGGATCTCCTTCTCGTCGCGGCTGTCGATCTGTTGAGTGTTCTGTGTCATTTTCGTTTTCCTTTTACCTTTTGTGGCGAGCGAACCGTCTGTTTGTGCTGGACGTACACACAGTAGGGAGCCATCCCGACCAGGGGTTCAGGTTGCCCGCCTCGTAGCGCGCGAGGACCGCAGCGGTCCGCACGGCCTCCTGGCCTGCCGGACGAACGGAAACGACGGTCACATCGCGCTTCCCTGCCACCGCGAGCAAGCTCGCCCCTTACTCGTACCGGGTGCGCCGAGCAGCGTCAGGCGGGGTTCTCACAGAGGGCCTCCACGTTGTTGCCGTCCGGGTCCCGCACGAAGGCTGCGTAGTAGCTGTCGTGGTACTGCGGCCAAACCTTCGGCCGGTACAGAACCTGCGCTCCCTGCGCCACGGCGGCGGCGTGGAAGGCGTCGACCGCGTCACGGTCGGGCGCCGCGAAGGCGAGGTGCGTCTCGCGCGAAGGCGATGCCGGTCCGGCGACCGGACCGATCCAGAACTCGGGGCGCCCGGGACCGTAGCCGATGCGCTGCCGGTGCTCGATACGTCTACCGGCGCCCAGAGGGGCGAGCACCGCGTCATAGAACGCCGCGCTCGCCTCCGGGTCGGCGACCTGGATCTCTACGTGGTCCAGCACGGTTTTCCTCCTCATGGTGGTGCGGGGCGGGGACGGGAACGATCAGTCCTGGTAGCCGAAGAAGGTCCTGATCTCCTTGAGTACCCGTCCGGGTGCCTCGTGCAGGAGCCAGTGCCCCACTCCCTCGACAGGACTGCCGGTCGCGTGCGGAGCGGCATCCTTGAGCGCGGCGAGGAACGTGTCGAAGAGTTGCGCCTGGGCGATGATGTGGACGGGCATGTCCAGGGGCTTGAGCATGAGGCGGCGGTTGTCGGCCTCGTCCTGCGGCCATGCCTGGTAGTAGCGCGACCCGTTGTGTAGCACGCCCGGCCGGCCGTAGACCCGCGCGTACTCGTCGAGGTTCTTCTGCGGGGCGGGAGCGCCGAGCAGTTGGTAGAAGTGCGAGAGGAAGAGGCGCTCACGTCCGGCCACCAGCTGCTCGAAGAGCGGTTCCTGCTGGAAGAAGGAGAAGTGGAATGACAGCGGCTTGAGCTGATCGAAGGTGAGTGAACCGCCGACGAGGCCGAAGTCCATGATCATCAAACCGTCGAACTGTTTGGGCCACTGAGCCGCGAGGGCATAAGCGACGGCGCTGCCGAAGTCGTGTGCGACCAGCTGTACCCCCTCATGGTGGCCGAGGTGGAGGAGCAGGCGGTGCACGTAGCGGGCGAGCGTGGCCTTGTCGTGCGAGGGCAGCTCGCCGGTGGTGTCCCCCAGTCCCGGAAGGTCCACGGCGATGACTGTGTGGTCTGGCAGCAGGTCGGGCATGATCGCCCGGTACTCGTACCAGCTCTCCGAGAAGCCGTGGAGCAGCACGATGGTGCGGGGGCCGTCGCCTCCGACGACGTAGTGCATCTGAAGGCCGTCGATGGTGGTGAAGCGGTGCTCGAAGTGCTGAGCGAACTCCGGATCATCACGGGTGGCGGTGTCGTAACCCTCGCTCAACGGGGCTTCCGAAAGGGAGTGGGGGTGTGGGGACACGAGGAATGCTCCTGAAAGTTGACAGGGGGTGCCGACCGGCGCGTTAATGTAACGAACCTTGATACAGCTTACACAATGTCGCGCTGCCCGGAACGGCCGTCCTGCGGAGCAGAGGAAAAGTGGGCCCGTGGGGCTCATCGCCGTTGCTCTAGGGGAGACGGAGCGCCCCCTCCCGCGAGTGGCGATGGCACGGAATGGGCGCTCCCGCACCACACCTCAGCAGCCGGCTCCACCCGTGCGCGCACCCATCCCGGAACGGAGTCACACCAATGACGTCGGCATCGACATCCGCGAAACCGTCTCTCTTCACGCCCGATTCACTCGGAGACATCAAGCTCGCCAACCGTGTCGTGATGGCCCCGCTGACTCGGATGCGGTCGGGTTCCTCCGGCATACCCGGTGACCTGATGGTCGAGCATTACCGGCAGCGAGCGAGCCTCGGACTGATCGTCACCGAGGGCGTCTACCCCAGCCGTGAGTCGCAGGCTTTCGTGGGGCAGCCGGGCATTGTCACTGATGAGCAGGCGGCCGGCTGGCGGCGGGTGGCCGAGGCGGTGCATGCCCAGGGCGGCCGCATCGTGATGCAGGTCGTGCACGCCGGTCGCGTCACCCACCCCGATGTCAACGGGGGCCGGCGCATCCTGGCTCCCAGCGCGATCGCGATCAACGGCGAGGGGCACACGAAGAAGGGCAAGCAGCCTTACCCGGTGCCGCAGGCACTGACCGCCCCGGAGGCCCAAGCGGCACTCGAGGACTTCGTCATGGCCTCCCGCCGGGCGATCGAGGCCGGTTTGGACGGTGTGGAGGTCCACGCCGCCAACGGATATCTGCTGCATGAGTTCCTCTCCGCAGCGTCGAACCGGCGCACCGACAGGTACGGCGGTACACCGGCGAAGCGGACCCGCTTCGTCGTCGAGGTGGTGACGGCGGTGGCGCAGGCCATCGGCGCCGGGCGGGTCGGGTTGCGGATTTCTCCCGAACGCAACATCAAGGACGTCCTGGAGACCGACAGGGGCGACGTCCTGGCCACCTATGGCCACCTGCTGGATCAGCTGCGCCCGCTGGGTCTGGCCTATCTCTCTCTCCTGCACGCGGAGTTGGGGGAGACCTGGCCCAGGAGCTGCGCCGGCGCTTCGGCGGCAAGTTGATGGCCAACAGCGGGTCCGTCTCGATCACCACGCGCGAGGAGGCGGTGGAGCTGATCGAGGCCGTCCACGCCGATGTCGTGGCCGTGGGCCGAGCAGCCATCGCCAACCCCGACCTGGTGGAGCGCTGGCAGGGCGAGCACGTGGAGAACGCGCCGCGCCCGGCACTCTTCTACACATCCGGCGCCGAGGGGTACACCGACTACCCCTTCCTCCAAGGCGAACAGAAGTAGGAAACCAGGCAGGCACGAGCCTGCCGCCATCCGGCGCAGCCTGTCTCGCCTTGCGGCCTGCCCCCGCGCCGCAACGCCGCGTCGTGGCACCACGGCGTGGCGTTGCGGCGAGGCGGGCGGCGTCGACACACCACTGACGCGGGCCGTCATTGAACCCTCACGGCAAAATGTAACCAGAGCTGTTATATTTTCTTTGGATGGCTGGTGCGCCTTCGGCATCCTTCACCGCAGGTGATGGGCTCTTCGCAGCTGCAGAGCCGGCCTCACAGCAATTCTCCAAGGAGTGGGCAATGGGACAGCTTGACGGAAAGATCGCCCTGGTCACGGGCGGCACCACTGGCATCGGCCTGGGGGCGGCCAAGCGCTTCGCGAAAGAAGGTGCCACCGTCTACGTCACGGGGCGCCGCGAGTCCGAACTCGATGCCGCTGTGGCAGCGATCGGTGCCGACGCCGTGGGCGTGCGGAGCGATGTGTCCAGACTCGATGATCTCGACACCCTGTTCGCGACCGTCAGGGAGCGCAGCGGACGGCTCGATGTGCTGTTCGCGAACGCGGGAGTGGGTGGTTTCGTAGGGTTCGCAGACGTGACAGAGGAAGAGTACGAGCGAACCTTCGACATCAACGTCAAGGGCATGTTCTTCACTGTGCAGAAGGCGCTCCCGCTCCTCACCGAGGGCGCCTCCGTCATCCTCACCTCCTCGACCAATGCCTCCCAGGGAATTCCCGAGATGAGCGTCTACAGCGCCACCAAGGCGGCTGCACGCAACTTCGCCCGGTCTTGGGCGGCCGAGCTGGCAGGGCGCAAGATTCGGGTCAACTCGATCAGCCCCGGCCCCGTCGAGACCCCCGGCCTCCTGGGCTTCGCGGGCGACGACGTCGATGCGCGGCGCGAACTCAAGGAGAACTTCGCCGCTTCCATCCCTTTGGGGCGTGTGGGACACGTGGACGAAGTGGCCTCCGCCGCCGTTTTCCTCGCCTCCGACCAGAGTTCGTTCACCACGGGTGCCGAACTGTTCGTCGATGGCGGCCTCGCCCAGGTCTAGGGAGCAGTCGGCCCGCAGGGCGTTTCGCCGCGGGCCGGAAGAGCGGCGAAACCGTTCTTCCGGCCGTGTGGAACCCTGCCGGAAGTGCGCACAGCCGGTACGCAGCCCGCGAAGTACCGGTGTCACGCCGGTCCTTGCGCTTTCCAGCACGGGTGGGGCGGGGAGGCTCCCCACGGAAGGGGCCAGGGAGTGTGCGGCGTGAGCGCGAACAGCCGCATGAATCTGGCCGTCCACATCCTGGCATGGCCGGCTCCGTGAGCAGCGGCGGTATGTGACCTGCTGCGGACGCCCGCCGACGTCCGAGCGGGAGGTGACTCGGCGCACAGTACGCGCCGCCCCGACTTTTCTGTAACTGTTACAGTTTTAGTATCGTCGGCAGTGCGTACGAGCGCCGGTCGGCACCAGTATCGACCGAGGGAGGCGAGCGGCATGAGCGCGAACAGCCGTATGAGTCTGGCCGTTCACATCCTGACATGGCTGGCATACGACCGTCGCGGCACCGACAAAGAGATCGCGACGTCCCAGCGCATCGCGAGCAGCGTCAACACCAATCCCGTCGTCATCCGGCGCTGCCTCGGGCAGCTCAAGGACGCCGGACTGGTGGAGGTCACCCACGGACGCAACGGCGGCTGGAACCTCGCCCGTCCGGCGGAGCAGATCACTCTTCTGAACGTCTACCAGGCACTCCCCGAGGAACCGATCTTCGGAATGCACGCCTCGGATCCCAACGCGGAGTGCTATGTGGGTTTCGGTATCCAGCATGCCCTGGGTCAGGTGTACCAGGAGGCGACTGAGGCCCTCCGCCGGTCGCTGTCGGCCACCACCGTGGCGGACGTCCTGCGCGACACCCTGGACTTCCACTCCGTATCAGCCGGGGCAGCCCGCTGACCGTTCACGCGGTCACGCCGCTCAGCCGCGGCGGCTGTCGCGGTCGTTGACCCGGCACCCCGTCCCCTCCGGCCGTGGAAGGCGCAGAACGGAGTCAGTGTCTTCCTCCTAGCGCACCGGTCCCCCACCGAACCATCGGGCGCGGGGAAGACCGGTCCGACGGCGGCAGCCCAAGCCGAAGAGGCTGCGACGTGAAGAGGTCACCGGCCCGACGGGCGTCAGCGCCGACCACGGCGCTTCGAGCAGAGCCGTGAGTTCACCCCTCACCGCAGGTCGTGGAGGCGGTGAGGCCGGCGATACGGCCGCCCCTGGATGAGCGCGCCCATCCCTTCCGGTTGGCCGGCCTGCACCCGGCACCCACCTTCGCGGGCAGCCGGGAAGGCAGTCCTCCCTTCCCGGCTCCAGATGCGCTACGCCTTCCCCCCTCTGCGGTCGCGGGTGGCGCCATGAGGAGAGCCCCCTGCGTGCGTCGCGGATGCCCCTGGCCTCTTGCGACCGAAGCCGGGTCCGACGACGACAATTGCCTAACTGTATCAAGTTTAGTTACACTAGCGGTTGACCGCTTCGACCCCTCGGCCGTGCCGAGCGGAACGCGGCTTCCCGCCTCTCGTGCAGGTGCCAGCCGCCCGAACTCTGCCTCGCTCCTCTTTTTCACCAACCATTCCCTATGAGGTGGCATGTCCGTCCACACCGGCAGCGATGCCGATACATCCGCGCCCTCGACGGAACACCGCAGGGTGCCCACCGTGACCGTGCCGCGCTTCGTCGCCCTGGCCACGGTCGCCATCCTGGCCACGCAGCTCATGCTGCAGCTCGACGCGCAGGTGGTGACCGTCGCGCTCCCCCAACTGCAACAGGACCTCGGGTTCTCCCCCGCCGGTCTGTCATGGGTGCCCAACGCCTACGCGCTGGCCTTCGGCGGACTCATGCTGCTCGGCGGAAGGCTCGGTGACGTTCTGGGCCGGGTCAGGGTCTTCACCATCGGAACGGTGCTGTTCGCCCTCGCGTCACTGGCCGCCGGCCTCGCCCCTGACGCGACGATCATGGTCGTCGCCCGGGTGGCGCAGGGAGTCGGAGCGGCCATCGCGGCACCGAGCATCCTGTCCCTGATCACCGCCATCGCCCGGGACGAGCACGCCCGCAGCCGGAACATGGCCCTGTTCACCGCCGCCTCAGCAGTGGGCTCGTCCTTCGGTCTGATCCTCGGTGGCGCACTGACCGCCTTCTTCTCCTGGCGGTGGGGCCTGTTGATCAACCTGCCCATCGGCGCCGTCGTCGTTCTCGTCGTCCGATGGCTCGTCAAGGAGGACCGGCCGGCCGGAGGCCGGGTGGACGTGGCGGGGGCGATCACCGCGACCCTCGGGTCGCTGGCCCTCGTCTACGGCTTCGTGCACGCCGCAGAGACAGGCTGGGCCACCGCGGGAACGGCGATCACCTTCATTCTCGCTCTCGTCCTGCTCACTACGTTCGTCGCCGTCGAGCGGCGCGTCGGACTCCCGCTGCTCGACCTCTCGCTGGTCCGTCATCGCAAGCGCGCGACGGCACTGGGCGCCATGGGGCTCACCGTGGGGGTCCACTTCTCCCTGCTGTTCACGCTGGTGCAGTTCTACCAACGAGAACTGGGCATGAGCGCCTTGGTCGCCGGTCTCGCCTTCCTGCCCCTGACAGGCACGATCCTGCTCGTCACACAGTTCGTGCCCGCATTCGTACGGCGCGTCAGAGCCGGTCGGCTGCTCGTCCTCGGTACGGCGCTGGTCACTCTCAGCTTCATCTGGTTCACCACCCTGGACGCCTCCAGCACCTACCTCGGCGGGGTCGTGGCCCCCTTGGTGCTCCACAGTCTCGGTGTCGCCCTCGTGTTCACCCCGGGGACGATGCTGATCATGGAGGGAGTGCCCGCCCGGCACAGCGGCTCGATGTCCGGATTCCTGCAGATGGTTCAGCAGGTGGGCGGCTCCCTCGGCATCGCCGTCATCGTCGCGGTCCACACCAGCGGCGGCGAGCCCGGCACCTTCCTCCCCGGACTGGCGGGCGCCTTCTGGACAGCGGCCGCCCTAGGCACCGCCGCTGTGCTCATTGCCCTCGTCGGCCTCACCACCCGACGCTCCCAGAGCGAGCCCGTCGGCTGACAGCGGGGGTGCAGCACCCAGGCCGGCCCCGCCTTCTTCGGCAGAGTGCCGTGCGAAATGTGGGGGCAGCGACGGACGCCACCCGCTGCCCCCGCCCACTGGGGTGAGCCACTGGCTTCGGAGGACGGAGCTGCTCCACCTTCCCGAGAGGGTCAACCAGGGCCCCGGGCCCCGGCTGCCGGCCGCCCGGGGCTCACCCAGGCGGGGCCCCGGCTTCGACATGATCAGTCTGCCGGTTCCATGGAGACCGGCGGGCTGTCATGAAGGGCGGCGTCCGCTCGCTCGACCGGGTGGCCTGGAACTGGGCGGCAACAACGCCGTCATCGTGCTGCCGCCGTTGGCGCAGTACACATGCATGGGGTCGTCGACCAGGCCGGCGCCTACGACCCGAGACGCCTCTGTCCGGTGACAGAAAAAGGGCCGTCCGGCAAGTTCAGCCGAGCGGACAGAGGCGGGCAGGGGTTGGGTCAACGTCGCACAACGCCGGTTATCCACCCCTCGATCGGACCCTCGCCCTCATCTGCCGGGCAGTGGGCTGACGCCACGTCGAGACACGGGACCCCCGGCGATCTCATTGAGGGCTTCGGCCGTGGTCATCGGTGAGGCCCGCGGGCCAGGCGACAGGGTCCCGCAAGATGGTCCGCAACGCGTCCTGCGGCGTCTGCGCGGTGAAGGGGTCGATGTGGATCTCTCGGTGCGGGCCGGCGCGCCGAAGGCCCTTCTCGCGGGCGAACGCGCCAAGTCGAGCGAGAGTTTCGAACTCGTTCTTGAAGGGCCCGTGATGCATCACCTGCACCACAAGGCTGTCGGGCAAGGTGAACAACTCCACTTCGCCACCCGGATCGTCGGCGTTGCCCGCCGCGTCATGGCGGGCAGACACAATTGCGTTATGGGTGATCGAGTCGGCGACGCGGGTAGTGATGCGGTACTCAAGGAGATCAACGCTGTTGCCGGTATAAAAGTCTTCGATCTCGACAGATTTGGCCTGCTTCGGATACCCGTAGAGAATTTCGATGACGCATGCATCCGATGGAGACATCCTCAACGCGCCGGGGAGTGCCGCCTTCATGGCGGTAACGAAAGCCATTTTGCGATAGAAAGCCTCAGTCCCCGGACGGCCCGAGCCGCCCACTGAGAGGAATGTCGCCTTTGGTGCGCGCACAAGCTCCGGTGTGTCCGCTGCGGCGAGGTGGGAGGTGATGGGTCCGGGCTCATGCATGAGGGCTCCTTGAGGGCGCTTCCAGCGAGGAAGTTCTCCATGCTGTCAGAGTCTTGGAGAATCAGCATCTTGACGAACACCTCATCTACTCATATGAGTTGTTCGCTTAACCTATCAAGGCACGACGTCCGGGCCCCGCTCGCGAGTGTCTGGGGCAGTCGGCGCCAGGGCGTCGGTGATCGTACGGGCGTCGCCCCCATAATGAAGGCATTCAAGAAGCCATCTCAATTTGTGTCTGCATATCTACGGTGGCAGACGAGGGCGCAGGCAATGTTCGTGAAGGCGGGATAAAGGTCTCTGGCGCGAGCGCATCGGCGTGCGTATCGCCTGAAGAGGCCGGGTCCAGCGAACGGTCAGAACGCCGACGATGGCGCGTTCTGCGTCGTCCGCGCGGTGCAGAGTTCCACGTAGAGCCGGCCCCAGACACCGGCTCTTGACCGGATCAGGAACCTGCGGCGGGCCGTCGACTTCGTGTCGCTGTCACTACGCACAGGCATGGTCATTCTTCGCGGGACTCGCCGGGCGACTCCCCCTCGCTGGCACCACCTCGCCAGAATGTCCACGCTCAAGCCGTCGCCCAGGGCATACACGGAGACCGGGCTGGACTACCAGCTGTGTGTCAGCTCTTGGACATACCCTCCAGGGTCCGTTGCAGGCCACCTCCGATACGGTCCATGGTGGCCTCGTAGGCGTCCGGCATATCGACGTCGAGCCGATCGGCGAGCACGAAGACCCACCACAGACACTCAGCCAGCTTGTGCCGCAGTTCGGCGTCCACGTCGCCGTCGATGCCCCAGGTGCGTTCGGCCGCGAGCACCAGGCGTCCCACGTAGGCGGCGTCGTTGGTGAAGCCCAGAGCGAGCTCCGGCAGCGTCCAGGTCCTGCCCAGCACACGCTGCTCGATCTGCTCGTACAGGGCCCGGACCTTCAGCGCCCTGTCGTCGGCCTGAGCCAGGCCGGGTTTTCCGTCACGCGCCGGTGTGGTGTTCATTCGGTTCTCTTTCCAGAAAGGTTTCCGGTGTTGTCTACGACGTTAGAGGCAGATGTGGACGGGTTCGGTCCTGGTTCGCCAGGGTGGTGAACCTGTCTGTCCGCAGAAGGGTGACGCGCGTGCCTGGTGATCGTCGGCCGGGGTTGCAGGGCACGCGCCGCCCTTGTCCCGTGCCGCGGGTCACGGTGTATCCGGGGCGGCCAGTTCGAACTCGGCACGGTCCGACTCGACTCCGTTGACCTGTACGGAGATCGCGTGCGGCCCCGGGTAATAGCGGCGGGTGGTGATCGGCTTGAACGAGTGCTCGCGCGTCACCTCGACGCGCTCGCCGGGGGCGAGGGTGCGGGTGGTGAGCTTGAAGGTCTTGCCGGTCCGGCCACCATTGGCCTTGCGGTGGTGCACGATGTAGTCGATCGCCAGCCGCGTCGGCGCGTCCCCAGCGTTGCGGATCGACGCGGTGAACCGCACGCTCCCGCCGAATGGCACGACGTCGCGGTCCAGCCGAGGCCCCTCCACGTCCAAGACCGCGGGCGGGAAGCCGAGCAGTTCCAGCGCCCCGGGGTGTCCGCGCTTGACGAGCGTGCGCAGCCCGTGGCGCACCAGGCGCTGCGTGGTGGCGTCGGGGTAGTCCAGCCACCGACGTGCCGTGGCGACGACGAGCTCGGGGTGGTCTCGGCTGAGGTCGTTGAGGTGGTTGGCGACCGAGCGGCGCACGTACTCGCTCTCGTCCCGGTACAGGGCGTCCAGGACGGGCACGGTCACGCCGGGGCTGGCCAGGATCTGCGGCACCCGTACCGACCAGGGCAGGTAGGGGCGGGTACCTTCGGAGGCGAGTCTGCGGATGTCGGCGTCCGCCGATTCGGTCCAGTCGCCGACGATGGTCGCGAGCGCCCGGTCGAGGTCGTGGCGCAGCAGTGTCCTGATGGCGAACTCCGAAGACAGGCGTCCGGTGAGGCTCGCGAGCAGTTCCATCGCGTCGTCGAAGGAGGCGGCATCGCCCTGCTGGACGGCGCGGGTGGCGACCGCGCCGGTGACCGGCCAGATCAGCCATCCGGTGAAGTGCGGTGCCCGGTCGCGGGCCGCGCGTACGCTCCCGGCGAGTGCGGCGTAGTCGCCCGGCAGGTCCGCCAGCAGTGCGTCGCGCAGCAGGTCGGCGCGCTGGCGCAGGGGCAGCGGGTCGATCTGCCGGGCTGCCGCGCGCAGGGCCGTCAGGTCGGCGTCCGGGGCGGCGGCCCGGATGGCGCGCGTGAGGTTCTGCGCGGTGTGGCGGCTGATGAGTTCGTCGGCGAACGGCATTCGGGTCCTTCGGTCACGCGAGGTGGTGCAGTGCGGTGGTGAGCTGCCAGTCCACGCTGTCGTGGTCGATCGTGTCGTGGACGGGAGAGCCTGCCATCTCGCCGGTGATGCCGGCGGCGCCCGCGCGGGCGTGCGGCAGGCTGTCGTAGGCGACGATGTCGATGACGCGTCCGTCGTCGGTGGTGACGATGCGCCGCCACAGGAAGCCGGGCTGCCGCTTCAGATAGGCGTCGATGTCGGCGTTCGCCTTCACGAAGTCGTCGGCTGTGTGGCCTGGGGCCGGGCGCAGGGTGGTGATCTCGAGTGTTTCCGTCATGGTGTGTTCCGTTCCGGCCGTGTGGTGGTGTGGAGGGGGTCAGCGGACGAATGCCTTGGCGGCCAGGCCGTTGATGGTGGTGTTGCCCTGCTGGAAGCCGACCATGGACTCGATCATGCTGTGCGGGTAGTCAAGGGTGGGCGCGGTGAGGACGTTCAGTTCGTCGATCTGCTCGTCGGTGAGGGTGACGTCGAGCGAGGCGAGGTTGGCCGTCAGTTGCTCCTGCGTCCGGGCACCGATGAGGGTGGACGTCACGTCGGACCGCTGGCGGACCCAGGCCAGCGCCACTGCCGCCACGGTCGTACCGAGGCTGTCGGCGATCGCCTTCAGGGCGTCGAGGAGGACGTAGGTGGATTCGTTCAGGTAGGCGGCGGCGTAGGCGGTGCGGCCGGAACCGGCCACCTCGCTGGTGGCACGCGAGTACTTGCCGGACAGGACCCCGCTGGCCAGCGGGGACCACGGTGTGATGCCGAGTCCGAAGCGGCGGGCCGCGCCGAAAGTCTCGCCCTCGACGCTGCGGGCGAGCAGTGAGTACTCCACCTGGAGCGCGGCGACGGGCTCCCAGTCGCGCAGCCGGGCGGTGGTGGCGGCCTCCGCGACCCACCAGGCCGGCACGTTGGACAGGCCGATGGCGTTGATCTTCCCGGCGCGGACCAGGTCGGTGAGGGTGGACAGGGTCTCCTCGAAGGGGGTGTGCCGGTCCCACTGGTGCATCCAGTACAGGTCGACGTGGTCGGTGTTCAGCCGCCGCAGGGACGCGTCCAGCTGGGCACGGATCGCCTTGCGGCCGGCGCCGCCGGAGTTGGGGTCGTCGGCGGCCATGTTGCCGCCGAACTTCGTCGCCAGGACGACACGGTCGCGGCGGCCGGGGCGCTGGGCGAAGTAGCGGCCCAGGGTCTCCTCGGAGGCGCCGCCGTTGTACATGTTGGCGGTGTCCACGAAGTTGCCGCCGGCGTCGAGGTAGTGGTCCAGCAGCCCGAACGAGGTCTCCGGGCCGGAGCCCCAACTGCCGTCATCGAAGTTCATCGCGCCGAAGGCGAGGGGGCTCACGCGCAGTCCGGAGCGGCCGAGGGTGCGGTACGAGGTGAGAGACATGGTGTTCCTTTTCAAGGGTCGAAGAGGCGAAGGCCCGATGGGGTGTGGACACCACACTGGTCCACGGGACGTGGAAGAGGGAGGCTGTGTGAGGGTGGGTGCCGCACACCCAGGCAAGGTGGCGGCGGCCCCGTACGGGATCCCGTACGGAGATCAGACCTCTGTCTCGGAGCGGTCGGGGTGTGCCCAATAGGTGTGGAAGGCGCCCTGCCGGTCGGTGCGCCGGTAGCTGTGGGCGCCGAAGTAGTCCCGCTGTCCCTGGAGCAGGGCGGCGGGCAGCCGGTCGGCGCGCAGGGTGTCGTAGTACGACAGCGCCGCGGCGAAGGCCGGGGTCGGGACGCCGCGGCGGACGGAGGTGGCCACTACCTCGCGCCAGGGGACCTGGGCCGAGGTGATCTCCTTCGCGAATCCGGACTCGGCGAGCAGGCTGACGAGCTGAGGTTCGGCCGCGTACGCCATGCGGATCCGGTCGAGAAAGGCAGCACGGATGATGCAGCCGCCCCGCCAGATGCCGGCCACCGCTGCGAAGTCGATGTCCCAGCCGTATGCGAGCGCGGCGTCCTGCATCATCGTGAAGCCCTGGTCGTAGGCGATGACCTTGGACGCGTACAGTGTCTGCTCGACCTGCGACGTGAAGCGTTCGGCCTCGGAGCGGCTCATCGGTATCCGCACGCCGCCGGGCAGTGGGCGGTAGGCGGTGCGCAGGGCGGCCTGTCCGGAAGCCGCTCGTGCGAAGGTCGCCTGAGCGATGGCCGTGACAGGGGACGCCAGGTCCAGGGCGGTCTGTACGGTCCAGCGGCCGGTGCCCTTCTGCCCGGCGGCGTCGGCGACCACGTCGACGAACGGCTTCCCGGTGCCGGCGTCCGTGTGGGAGAGCACCTCGGCAGTGATGCCGACCAGGTAGGAGTCGAGGCGCCCCTCGTTCCAAGTGCGGAAGATCTCGCCGATCTCGGCCGGGCTGTACCCGGCGACTTGACGCAGCAGGTCGTAAGCCTCGGCGATGAGCTGCATGTCGGCGTACTCGATGCCGTTGTGGACCATCTTCACGAAGTGGCCGGCGCCGTCGGACCCGATGTGCGTGCTGCAGGCTTGTCCGTCGACGTGGGCACTGATGGTCTCGAACATGGGGCCGAGGACGGCGTAGGCATCCTTCGAACCGCCCACCATGATCGACGGTCCATGAAGGGCGCCTTCCTCACCGCCGGAGACGCCTGCTCCGACGAAGTGGATACCGCGTTCCCGCAGATCCGCCTCACGGCGCCGGGTGTCGGCAAAGTGGGCGTTCCCACCGTCGATGATCATGTCGCCGTCGTCCAACAGCGGGGCGAACTCGCCGATGACGGCGTCCGTGGCCGCTCCGGCCTGCACCATGATCATGAGTCGGCGGGGGCGTTGCAGAGAAGCGACGAACTCCCGGGCGGTTTCGGCCGGCACGAAGGTGCCCTCGCGACCGAACTCCTCCATGAGGGACCGGGTACGCGACGGGGTCCGGTTGTGGACTGCGACGGTGTAGCCGTGGCGGGCGAAGTTGCGGGCCAGGTTGCGGCCCATCACCGCGAGTCCGGTGACTCCGATGTGCGCGGGTGCGTTCATGGTGATCTTTTCTTTCTCGCCCGGGCGATGGGACTCGGGGGCGTTCGCGGTCGTCAGGGTGGCGGCCCGCCCATGGCCGCGAGGTAGATGAATGCCTGGGCACTGCGGCTGCCGGGAACGGGAGCTGCGAGCAGCAGGCGTTGCCCGGGGACGGCCGCCGCGCCCAGGACGCGGTACGTGAGCGTGATGCGTCCGGCTGCGGGGTGGACGACGTTCCTGTACGCGCGGTCCAGGCCGACCGCTGTCCGGTCCTGCCATGCCCTGTTGCGCCATGCCTTGGTGAAGTCGTCCGACTCGGCGGTCAGGTCGGTGATGAGGTCCGCTATCTCGGTGTCGCCCGGCAGCCGGAGGGCATTGCGGCGCAGTGTGTGCAGGGAGCTGGCGACAGCTGACGGCCACTGGGCGAAGTAGTTCCTGGCCTGCGGATGCGTGAAGAGGATGCGGATCAGGTTCTGACCGCTGCCGTCGGGACTGCTGCCACCGACACCGCCTGTGGCGGCGAAGGGAGACAGCAGTGCCTGCGCGGGCTCATTGGCGGCCAGGATGTCGAAGCAAGGGCTCAGCACGTAGGCCGCTGCCTGGTGGGATGCCTCCAGTAGACGCAGGAATTCGGGGTGCACCTGCTCGCGGGCGCTGGCGGGGCGCAGGTTCGGGTTGAGTCCGGCGAGGTGAAACAAGTGGCTTCGCGCATCCGCGTCCAGGTGGAGGACCCGGCTCAGGGCTTCGGTGATCCGGGGCGAGGGATTTCGTTCCCGTCCTTGCTCCAGCCGTGCGTAGTAGCCGACGCCGACTCCCGACAGGACGGACACCTCCTCCCGGCGCAGTCCCTCGACCCTTCGGTTGTGACCGCCCGCGCACAGGCCCACGTCCCTGGGGGTCAGCCGGGACCGGCAGGTGCGGAGGAACTCCCCGAGGGCGTTGTCGCGGCTGTCCTGCCAGTCCGCACGGAGCTCGTCCTGTCGTCGGCCCTCAGGAACTGGACTGCTCTTTGAGGTGGTAGCGGGTGTCGCCGGTGAAGTCGATCGTGACCTCCCGCCGGGCGAAGGACCACGTACCATCGCGCCGTTCGAAGCGGTCGCGGTACCGCCCGCCGGCCACCATCTGCAGCGGCAGCAGGCCGGGCACCGCCTGGAGGATGTTGTAGTACGAGCGTGCCTCGGCACTGTCGTCGTCCTCGTTCACCTCGATGAGGATGTTCGTGGTGATGTGCCGGGTGCGCAGAGTCCCGTCGTCGTGGACGACGAGCATCGAGCCGATCAGCTCCTCGATGGCCTTCGCGCCGCGCAGGCTCATCTCGCCGGACACGAAGTCCGCGTTCTCGAAGAGTGCGCCGAACTGCGCGAAGTCGCCCTCGTCGACGAGGTGGGAGTAGCGGGCGATGAGGTTCTCGATCTGTCGGGCGCTCGAGATCGAGGGGGTGGCAGAAGACATGGCGGTCGCCTTTCAGCGGGGGTTCCCGTCAGGGGGTTCCGCTCGCCCTGTCCGGGCGAGCACCGTCAGTCTGGTCCCGCGCCGACCTGCGAAGAAGGATGTGTCAGCCTGGGTGCCGCACTCCTACCTTCCGCTCCACTTGCCCCGTGCGGGCGGGCCGTCCCGGAAGGCGGTCCCTACAAATCCTTGATGTGCGAATCGCCGACAGCGAGGGCCAGTTCGCTGCCGTATGCGGAGGACGGCGACTGGAAGCCGGGGGTGAAGGAGCCGGCCAGGACGCGGCGGGCGATCTCCACGGACGAGAGCTGGGTGAACCGGTAGCCGGTCGGTGTGTCGATCAGGGACCTGGCCACGCTGCCGTCCCGGCCGGTGACCTCCGCGACAACCTTGCTGCGTCCCACCTCCCGTTCCTCGGCGGTCGGTCCGTCGGGCAGCGCGGAGAAGTCCAGGTCGATGGGGAGCGGCTGACCGGCCTGCACATACACCTCGATGGTGGGGATGCCCGTGGCGTAGTGGCTGGTGATCAGATCGCCCATGGACGCGGACACGGCCTCCTCCGGACCGTCGTCGCCGAAGTCGAACGAGGCGACCCTGGGCTCCGGCAGCGCGACGATCTCCCCGTCGGTGCGCACCAGTACACCGAGGTCACCGATGCCCTCAGTGGCGCTGACGATGGAGCCGCGGGAGAACAGATTCAGACCCTCGGCTTCTTCGGGGGTGGCGCTGAGGAGCTTGAGAGCGAGCCGCAGGCTGACGGGATCGGCGACGCGCGCCGCGGTGTGTGCGGCCACACTGTCACTGGGCACCACGTCCCAGCCGACGCCGGACATGACCATCACCCCGGCCGCCGCGGCCTCGGCGTGCCGGGAGCGTGCGGTGGCGAAGACGTCGTACTCGGCGGTGGTGTCCAGGTAGTGCACCCCCTTGTCGATGGCGGCGTCCATGAGCGGGCGGGCGGTGTGGCGGAAGGGGCCGGCGACGTTCAGGACGACGGTGATGCCGTCGAGCGCGTCGCGCAGGAGCGAGGGGTCGTCAACCGGGAAGGCGCGGCTCTGCACGCCGAGTTCCTCGCCGAGTGCCGTGACGCGCTCCTGGTTGCGGCCGGCCACGACGACATCGAGGCCCGACTCCTTGGCGTGCTCCGCGACAAGACGCCCGGTGTAGCCGGTTGCTCCGTAGACCAGCAGGCGGGGGGTGGCTGACATGGTGTGCTCCCATACGAAGGTGATGGCTGCGGGCACACCCGTCCGGAGCAGTACTGCACCTCGGTGGCGTGTGCCTCGCATTCAGGCTAGGAGCAGATCCGGACACCTATGGTCCTGGTCTCTCGCCGGTCCTGCGCTTCCCCTCCCCTCATCCGCCCTTCACCCGTCCCTCACCCGCGGGTGCTGGGCATCCCGGATAGGTTCGTTCCGTGATCGCTACTTCTGCCCGGCTGCTGCGGATGGTGTCCCTGCTCTCGTCCAGGCCCACCTGGTCCAACGCGGAGCTGGCACGACAGCTCGACGTCACCGAGCGCACGGTGCGCCGGGACATCGACCGGCTGCGCGAGCTCGGCTACGGCGTGGAGTCCGTACCGGGCCCGGGCGGCGGCTACCGCTTCGGTGCTGGCAACCGCATGCCGCCGCTGAACCTGGACGACGACGAGGTGTTCGCCGTGGCCGTGGCGCTGCGGGAAGCCGCCCACGGCGCGGCGTTGGGGGCCGATCCGGCAGCGTTGTCGGCCCTGCTGAAGCTGCGGCAGATCCTGCCCGCCCGGATGGCCAGGCGCCTGGCGGGCCTGGACGACACCGTCGAGCACACCGCGCGCTGCGAGACTCCGCGGGCGTCTGCGGACGTGCTGTTGATGCTGGCCTCCGTGTGCCGGGCATCCGAGCGCACCACGCTCACCTACCGCGACATGCACGGCGCCACGACCGTCCGGTGCGTCGACCCGCACCGCCTGGTGTACACCGGCGTCCACTGGTACTTCGTGGCCCGCGACGTCGAACGTGCGGCGTGGCGCACGTTCCGTGCCGACCGGGTGGTCGAGGTCGAGTCCACGGGGCAGGTCGTTGACCTGGCCGACGCCCCGGACGCCGCGCAGATGGTCTCCGACACGATCACCCGCACCGGGTACCCCTTCTTCGCCCGGGTCCGGCTTCCGCTGGCCTACGACGACGCGCGCCGGCTGGTGGCTCCCATCGTCGCCACCCACGAACCCGACGGGCCGGACCGGACGGTCATCAGCATCGGCGGTTCCGACCCCGACCAGCTCGCTGGCTACCTCCTCAGCCTGCGCACGCCGCTGGAAGTCCTGTCGCCCGACTCGGTCCGCGAGGCGCTGCTCGCCCGTCTCGACGCGCTCTACCGCGGCAACAAGCAGGAGCGGGCGGGAGCCGACGGGCAGCGTTGACGATCAGAGGCGGCACGGTTTTGTGTGGGCAGGGACGGAACCGCAGCGCTTCTGCGCTGCGGCAAGGACGTGTTACCCGGTGCTCGCGCCGCGCTCGGTCGGCGCGAGGAGGGAGGTGATCGCCGCGGCGCTGACGCTGCCGGGCTCGGGAACGCCGACCAGGAGCTGCTGCCCGGGAGCGTCGTGGACGTCGAAGGTCTGGTATGTCAGCTCGATACGCCCTGTCCCGGGCAGCGCGAACACCTTGTACGCGCGGGACATGTTCTCCACCTTGTTCTCCTGCCACAGGTGCCGGAATTCCGGTGCCGTCTGCGACATCTCGGACACGAGGTCGTGGATGTCGGAGTCGTCGGGGAACCGGCCGGCGTGCAGCCGCAGCGCGTGCACGGTGGCGCGCGCCACCACGGGCCATTCGACGAAGACCTCGCGCGCGCGGGGGTGCTCGAACAGCACGCGGACCATGTTGGGGGTGCCCTCGAAGGGTGCGAGGAGTGCGGCGGCGACGGCGTTCTTGGCGAGGACGTCGAAGGCGGGGCTCAGCACGTAGGCGGCGGCCCGGGGGAAGGCGTCCAGCAGCTGCAGCAGGGAGGGGTGGACCAGGTCGCGGCCCGCGGCCGGGGGGAGCGCGGGGTGCAGGTTGGCCAGCCTGAACAGGTGGGTCCGTGCGTCGGGTGTCAGCCGCATCGCCCGTCCCACCGCGTCGACGACCTGCGGTGAGGGGTGGCGTTCGCGTCCCTGCTCCAGGCGGGCGTAGTAGTCGGAGCTCACGCCGGCGAGGACGGCCACCTCTTCGCGGCGCAGGCCCTTGACCCGGCGGCTGCCGCCTCCGGCGGGCAGGCCCACGTCGGCCGGTTCGGTGCGGGCGCGGTTGGCGCGCAGGAAGGCGCCGAGTTCGTTCTGTGGCTGCTGCATTTTCCGACCTGGTGGCTGAGGTGAACGGGCAGGTGTGCTGGGGTCGGCAGTGCGACGGGCTCCGGCTATCCGGTTCCTCGCCCGTTTGCCAGAACGGCGGAAACCATCCGCATCAGATGTTCACGCACCATGGCCGCATCATCCAGGTCTCCCCCTGCCATCGCTCCGTCCCGCAGGAGCACCAGTACAGAGGTGGTGTGTTCGCTGTCGCTGCAGCCCGCGGCGGTCACCAGGTTCAGGACGGTCTGCCGGAACCAGGTCCGGTGGGCCTGGACGGCCCGCCGCACGGGATGCTCGGGATCGTGGTACTCGGCGGCGGCATTGATGAACGGACAGCCGCGGAAACCGGGTCCGCAGATCTCCGCCCCGATGCCCGCCATCATCATGACCAGCAGGGCCTCGGGGTCGGCGCTCGAGCGGAACGCCTCCGTCACCACGGACCTGATCTGCTGGTCGCGCTGCTCGACATGAGCGAGCACGAGGTCTTCCTTGCTGGGGAAGTAGCGGTAGAAGGTGGCCCTCGTGACCTGGGCCTCGGTGATGATGCGGTCCACGGCGACATGGCGGATGCCGTCAGCGTAGAAGATGCGGGAAGCCGTCTCCAGGAGCCGGGCTCGGGCCAAAGACGCTGTAGCGGAGGCTTGGGGCGAAGTCACGCCACCACTCTACCGGAATGAGCGTTCTTCCTGATTGGAAGCTGAAAACACCCCTTCGCGCTGTCACCGTCAGGAACCTCCCATCGGCCAACTTTCGGTGCTGGGTGGCTTTCAGGGACGCGTTCGTCACGTTGACCATCACGAGAGCACGCGCTACGGTCACCACTAGACAGAACATTCTGTCTAGTGGTGAGGCTCGTCGAGTCTCCTCATGCCCTATGCCATTTGCAGAGAAGGCACATCATGTCCCGACGTCATACCCAGCCCGTACGCCGTACGCGCCGCGGGGTTCTCGCGGTCGCCGGCGCGGCCGCCCTGGTCGCCGCCGCAGTCCCGGCCGTCGCCAGCAGTGCTTCCGGTGACGGGAAGACGGCCTCGGCCGTCACCACGGCCTCACACTCCTCCCCGAAGCCGACCGTCCTGCTCGTGCACGGCGCCTGGGCCGACTCCTCCAGCTGGAGCCCGGTGATCGACCAGCTGCAGGCCCAGGGCTATGCCGTACAGGCACTCGCCAATGCCCTGCGCGGGCTCCCCTCGGACGCGGCATACGTCAAGAGCCGGATCGAGAGCATCAAGGGCCCCGTCGTCCTGGTCGGACACTCCTACGGCGGCGCGGTCATCAGCGAGGCGGCCGCGCAAGAGCCCAACGTGAAGGCGCTCGTCTACGTGGCGGCCTTCGCACCCGACAAGGGCGAGTCGATCGGCGCGCTGGCCGCCAAGTACCCGGGCTCGCACGCCACACCGGACGCGCTGAACCCCATCCCCTTCGACGCGGGCAACGGAGCGAGCGGCGTGGACCTCTACATCAAGCCCGACAAGTACCGTGACGTCTTCGCCGCTTCCCTGTCGGCGCGCAGGGCCAACAGCCTCGCCGCCGTGCAGCGGCCGGTGAGCGCCGTGGCACTGGAGGAGACCGCGACGGACGCCGCCTGGCGGGACATCCCCTCCTGGTACCTGGTCACGCGCCAGGACCACGCTCTACCCCCGGCCACCCAGCGCTTCATGGCCCAGCGCGCCCACGCGCACACCACCGAGGTCAACGCGCCCCACGCCGTGATGCTCACCCGCCCGGACGCCGTGACCGGCCTGATCCGGCACGCGGCGACGGCCACCCGCTGAACGGCATGACATCGAGAACGGCACAGGCAACGCAGATGGCACACGAGGAGACGCAGTGGCAGGCTCGATAGAAACAGACAGCAAGGCACCGGAGTTCGTCCTGCACGGGGGCGTACTGCGGGACGGTGAGTTCACCCGTGGGACCTACCTGCTCGATGCCGCACGTGAGCATCCCCTGGTCCTCGCCTTCTACCCGCAGGACAACTCGAGTGTCTGCACCAAGCAGTTGTGCTCCTACTCGAGCGGGCTGGAACAGCTCACGAAGCTGGGCGCCGAGGTCTGGGCCATCAGCCCTCAGGACGTCGAAAGTCACGAGGAGTTCGCCCGTAAGAACGACCTCGTATGCCCCTGCTCAGCGACCCCGACCGCACCGTGGCGAAACTCTTCGGCGTCGCAGCCCCGGGTGTCGGCCTGCGGCGCTCGGTGTTCCTGATCGCCCCCGGGGGACGGATCGCGTGGAAGCACGCGGCACTCGTCGGCCTCACCTGGCAGCCTCTGAAGAAACTCACTGCCGAACTCGCACTGATCTGAGACGCCGGCAACACGCCGACGCGCCCCTGCCACGAGGGATGCCGCACCCATCGCGGCAGGGGCACCGCAATCCGAGCCGACACGCAAGCAACCTTTCGCTTAGGTTGCACGACCGGGTGGGTAAGGACGACACCAGCGCCCTGACCGCCAGTCCCACGTCGGAACGCTCCTTCATGAGTGGGGTGGTGGCGCGGGGCGGGTGGCGAGGTGGTCCTGGAGTTCACGATGGCGGAACTGCCATGCCGTCCCAGACG
>NZ_JBIAQL010000045.1:0-29050 GCF_042889045.1 Streptomyces sp. NPDC002701 | reverse complement strand
GGCTCAAGACGGGCCCACTGGTCGTTCGTCAGATCCCCACGTCCCACAGGATGTGATCATCAACGAACAAGATCCACTTTCGCAACAGACCCTAGGCGATCACCCGGCCAGAGATCCTGCTCGGCTACGAGGCCGGCGAGGAACATGTCGACCTCGGCCAGAACGGCGGCGCGTTCCTCGGGCCCGTAGGTAACGGCCTGGCCGGCCGCGGCGTCGATGGCACGCATGTGGGTGTGCGGGCCGCTGATGATGAGGGCGCACGCGATCTCGGGGAGGCCGAGGCTGAGGGCGTCGCACTCCCTCGCGCAGACGAGCTGCACGAGGTCGGTGGTGACCTTCTCCCAGTCGCCGACCTTCGGCCGGTCGGCGCCGCCTGCCAATTCGTGGGTAAGGGTGGACAGCGGAATGATCTCGCCCGGCTCGCGTCCCTGGGTGAGGCGGTCGTGAATCCGGGCTCCGTCGGGCTGTTGCACCTGGGGGTGGAGCAGGGAGGCGGCGGCGACCACGGTGGCGTTGATCTCCTGTGCGCCTTCGCCGGGGAAGTACGGCTCGTGCGCGAAGAGCAGATACACGTCCGTGGTCCGGACTGCGTCGTCGGGATGGGTCTCAAGCATGGGGCGGCATCCCTTCAGCGGTGAAGTGTCGGGTGTGGGCGAGGGCGTTGGCCGCGCCGCTAGTTCAAAGCCAGGCGGGAGCGGGCCCAGCGGGCCTTCGCCATCGCGAGGCTGGTTCGTCTCGCCGAATGCCGATTCGGCGCGGGTGCGCTCCACGGTCTGGGCGACTTGGTCGGCGAGCTGGACCATCAGCCGTTCCCGGTCAATGAGGCGAGACGAGGCCGAGCGGGTGTCCTGGTTCTGGAGCAGGTCGGCGGCGTCCCACAGCAGATTCTGGCCGATCTCGGCCGAGCGGCGCAGTTCGTAGCAGTCGCTGCCGGCGGCGACCTGAACGATGTAGGTGTGCAGGGCGGCGAGCCGCTGGAGGTACTGGCAGGCGGCATCTCCTTCGACACTGCGGACGTGTTCGCGGGCCCGGTCGTCGAGCCGGTCGGGCAGGTGCTCGGTGAGTAGCGGGGCGAGCAGCATCGCCGACAGCACAAAGTCGGTTGGCATGCCGTGGCTGAGGGCGGACAGAGCGGCGAACAGGCTGATGACGCCCACGAGGACCGCGGAGAACCGCAGGGATGCAGGGCTCGTAGCGGTCAGGGCCATGCGGTGGGCGGGACGCCGGGTCAGCCAGCGCACGGCGAGCCGTTGCGTCAGCGTCGCGCCCGGCGCGAGCACCCCGATCTGACGAGGGAGGCCAGGCAGGGTGCCGTCACCGGGCACCCTCCAGGTCAGCCAGCCCCACCCGGTGCGCTCGTACACGAGCGCGGGCTCGCACGTGCCGATGCACGTGATGTCGCCGCAGAGGTGGCCGGTCAGCAGCGCGCGGGATCGTTCTTCCTCCCACCGGCGCGGGTCGCGGGCGAAGGGACGCAGAGGCTGCTGGAGAGGCGTCCGGGGTGTATGGAGCGTGTCCGTCATGAAGCGCTCCCTTCAAGAAGTTCGGTCATGGAGGTCAGGGCGGAAGTGCAGGTGGCGCTGCGGCCGTCGCCGTCGGAGTGAGCGCGACGGGGAGTCGGACCTGGGCAGGTGCGGCACAGCGGCCAGTCGAGGCAGGCCGGGCAGAGGTCTCCACCGGGGGCGGTGCAACCGCAACCCGCGCATTCGACGAGCGCCCGGTAGGTGATCGCCTGGTCGACCGTGCGGGCGGCGGACGACGTCGTGGAGGGTTGCGTCGTCCACGAGGCATCGCCCGGGACGACGTCGTCGAAGCTGGCAACGGGAGGCGGGTAGAGCTGAGCGGAGCGCAGCCGGGCGGCGACGATCGCGCCGACAGAGGTTCGGATCCTGCTCGGCAACGGGCGGCTGGTGATGACGTGGCGCAGCTGCTCGGAGCTCCAGCCGGCGCCCGGCATCGCGGTCATGACCCGACCCTGGTCGTACAAGGCATTCTGCGTGAACTGGTCCCCGGCCATCGAACCGCGACGAATCCGTGCTCCGGTCATCGCGCGTCCGCAAATGCGCTGTGCGCGCGGCAGCCGGAGCAGCCCGCACCGCTCGCGTGAGCAAGACGGCCGGTGCCTGCGGTTGAGGGGACGTGCGTGAGATCCATACAGGCAGCTCACCCGTCGACGCCGACCAGGGCGGCGGCCACAACCCCCGACCACCGATCACGATCCGGCAACATGAGCGCTGGGCTGCCATGGTCGGGGCCTGGTCGGGCCCGACCAGCCGCCAGCCACGTCCCATGTGCACGGCGCAGGGCGCTCGGAGTCAGAGGACGCTGCCTGTTAAGCGCGGGTGCATCAGATACCTGTTCTCAGTTCCTGGGGTGCGTGCTCCCTGGCCCCATGCGTCCCGGCCGGATGGCGGCAGGCATCAGGACGGTTGACGGGCATCCTCGATCAGCTCGGCTTGCGGGATCTGGCGGACAAGCAGGGTCAGGTGTTCGTGTATGGCCTGGTGTGGCCCTGCCGCTGCGTTCCGTGTGGTGGCTGCCGCGATCCGCGACACCCTCTTCGGAGATTCCGGCACAGATTGAGGTCGCCCGTCTCGGCGGTCCGGCTGCCCACCGTGCGGCGCGGCCCTCGTTGAACGACGTTCTGGTCCGGCTGCGCTATCGGTGCGCACTGCGACTGCGCAGCCTCGTGCGGGCCGTTGCGCACCGGGGCGCGGATTGTGCGCAATCGACGAGCGCGCGTGTTTTGCGCAGCCCCATCCGGGGCCTCGGGATCCGGCTGCGCATCCGGCTGCCGCCGCGCAATCTCGCGGCGCGGAAGTCCGGGGGCACTGCTCGCCCGCGGGCTTCCCCCCGTGTCGCGCACTGGGCGCCGCCCGCCCCAATCGCCCGTGTGATCCAGCGTATCGGAGCGGGACTGGGTGGCGTGCGAAATGTCGTGGTCGGGTCTGTGGTCGGGGCAACCATGGCCCCGTCCACGGGTTTGTGTCCTCTTCGTGATCGTGGTCGGGCCCTCGTGGTCGGTGATCGGGTCGGGGTCGACGAATTGCCTGGGGTTAGAAGCAACAACTTGCTCTGACCTGGGAGTTTGGAATGTCTCGTGCCAAGCAGTCACGGGAGGAGCACGCTGCTCCTCCGACCGCTGCGGGGGCTCGGCTGCAGCAGATGCGGCGCCGGGTCCACCTGGGCCGCCTGGGCGTGTGGGCCGCGGTGTCGGCCGGCCCCATCGCGCTGGCCGTGGCCGTGGCCACGCCCGCCACCGTGGTCCGTGCCGCCCCCGCGACGAAGCCGACCACCGTGAGGACGACCGTGTCGGCCAACCCGTCCGGGTACGCCACGGTGTTCCTCGGCGCGTGGCTGCGCAGCCGCGCAGGCGCAGAGAGCACTGCGCAGGCCCGGCTTGCGCAGTCGATGGCCCCGGACGTTGATCTTCCCGGGACGGCGGATGCGCAGCCCGAGCCGAAGTCGGTCGTGGCGGTGCGCAGTGCGCAGCAGACCGGCACGGCGTGGTCGGTGACGGTGGCTGCACAGTACGCCGACGGCTCGGTGCGCTACTTCGCGGTGCCGGTCGTTGCTGGCTCCGGCGGCGCCTCGTTCACCGTGTCCAATGCCCCCGGGGTGGTGGCCGGCCCAGGGCGCGCCGAGGCTGCGCAGTCGCCGTACTCGGTGACCGTCCCGACCGACGGCGATCTGTCGGCCGCGACCGGGGAGTTCCTCGCCGCCTACCTGACTGGCGCCGGAGAGGCGGATCGCTACCTCGCACCTGGCGTGAAGGTGTCAGGCGTCTCCCCCGCCCCGTACACGGCCGTCACAGTGCAGCAAGTCTCCGCCGTCGAGGAGGCCGCGGCCGCCGAGCGGGTGCCGGCCGACGGCACGAAGGTCCGCGTCCTCGCACGCGTGGAGGCCCGGGACGACGACGGGCGGTGGCCGTTGGCGTACGAGCTCGCGCTCACGGCCCGCTCAGGTCGGTGGGAAGTCTCGGCGCTTGAGTCCAGCACCGCTCACAACGGGGGTGCTCGGTGAACACCGTGCATAGCCTGATACTCGCCGGCCGTCTGGGCGACACAGGCGACGGCTGGATCAACATGCTCGAGCGCTGGGCAACCACGGGATTCCACGCCGGCCTCACGGCGCTCGTCGTGATCGTCATGGTCCAGAAGGTCAGCCTCAAGGCTGGCCTCGGCGCCCTCCTGCTGATGATCATCGCGCTGGGGCTGTACGCCTCCCGCGAAGACCTGGCCAGTATGTTCGAGGACGAGGTCAAGAACCCGTCCAAGTCAGCGCCTGCCGTCTCCGGCATCGTCCACGGTGGGCCTGCGGCCGGCCGTGGACACTCCGCAAGTGCCGGAGGCTGGCTGTGAGCGCCGCCGCGTCCGTGCGGATGGGCCGCTTCTACACCGCGGCCCGACGTCACCCCTGGGTGCTGGGCAAGGTGGCCGACTGGCGCATCCCGCTCGGCCCATTCACGCCCGCGCAGATCCTCCTTGCTGTCGCCGGCGGCTTCCTGCTGGTCAAGACGATTCCATGGTGGTCGTGGATGGGGCCGGTCCCTATCGCCGCCTGGCTGCTGACCATTTGGGCCGTGCGCCGTCAGAAGATCGGAGGCCGTGCCCCGCTCCCGGCGGCCCTGGGCTGGCTGCAGCTGTGCTGGCAGCCGCGCGGCGGCCGGATCGGCGGCCGCGCGGCCCGCGACCACGCCGCCCGCCCCCTGACCGGTGGCTTCGTCATCGAGCACACCGCCCCTGCAGCGATCACTTCGGCGCCGCAGCCGCGAGCCGCCGCCGACCGTACGCCGCGACGGAAGGCACCACGATCGAGGTCGGGCCCCCGCCCGGCGGCCGCCGCCACTCAGCCGGGACGGCCGGTGTCGGGTGTGCAGCAGTTGCTCGCCCTCACCGAACAGGGGGGTGCGCGATGAGGGTGCCGATCCGTCACATCGCCGGGCACCTGGTGTGGTCAACGCACGGCAGCGTGTGGGCCGTCTACCGGCTGCACCCGGGTCCGGACGAACAGGGCCGCCACGAGGAGACCGTCCAGGGCACCTATGTGCCGGCCGCTGTACGGGAAGAGCAGCTCGCCAAGATCACTCATCTGGTGCGGTCCCTGACCGGGGCGCCGCGGCTGTTCGGCTGGTGCGCCCGGGTCGATCCGGGGGAAGTCGCGCTGCGCATGATCGAGGGCATCGGGCCGGCCGATACTCCGCCGGGCCAGACGCACCCGTGGGTGGAGAACGTCGAGGCCACGCTGGATCTGCTGGACGGGCAGGAGATGCACCGCCGCACCCTGTGGCTGGCGGTCCCGCTCCAGGCCGAGGGTGCCGGCGTGCAGATGACGGCTCAGTTCGGCGCGGTGTGGGCCGAGATCGCCCCGACGCTGGGCATGCGGCCGACGCCGGTGGCGCGGCGGGAAGTGACCGCGTACCAGGAGCATGCCTCGCGGGTGGAGGCCGCGCTCGCCGGCGGTGCCGCGTTCCGGCCCGCTCGCCCGGCGGAGATCGTGTGGATGGTCCAGCACGCGCTGCACCGGGGTCTGGATGAGCCGCTGTTGGCCGAAGCCGAGAGCAGCGACCTGTACGGCGGGCAGGTCCGCGAGGGGGTGCTGCACTCCCCCAGCTACGCCGATCTCGGGCAGGCCCGCCTCCAGGAGGGCGGTATCGACCCGGACCTCGACGACGTCGACGAGCTCAAGAGCGCCGACCAGCTCACCCGGTCGGGACGTAAGGCGTGGTGGCGGGTGAAGGCGGCCTCGCCGCTGCGCCGGCGGTGGCTGCAGATCGAGTCCGACGCCGGCACCGGCTACCAGGCCCAGTTGGCGCTGGCTGAGTGCCCGCCCGCGGTCAGCGCGGATGCCGCTGATCTGTTCGCGCAGCTGGAGACGCTCGATTTTCCCGTCGACTACACCGTCGACCTGACGCTCGTGCCCGCGGAGAAGGCTCGGGACCAGGTGCGGCGTAAGCGGAACGAACTCGTCGACCAGGCCGATCAGTACGACGCCCGGCCGACCGGCATGCCTTCCTCGCTCACGGATGCCGCCCGCGACCTGGGCGAGCTGGACGCCAGATTGTCGCGCACGTCGGTCGAGGTCGAGGTGCAGTCCGTGACCGTCCTCACGGTGTGGGGGCCAACCGCCGCCGTCTGCGACGCCCGCGCCCGGGCCCTTGCCGCGCTGCTCGGTGGCGCCGACTACCGGGCCGTGCGCCCGGTCGGCTTGCAGGAGGCGCTGTTCCTGCTCGGGCTGCCGGGCACCACCAGGCCGGGTGTCGTGCGGGAGTTCACGCAGCACCAGGTCTCGGAGGACTGGGCGCTGGGCGGCGCCTTCTCCATCGGTGAGGTCGGTGACCCCAACGGCATGTTCCTCGGCATCGACCTGGACTGCGGCACGACCCGCCTCGTCATGATCAACGTGGCGGACGCGCCGAAGCACGACGCCAGCGCTTCCCTTGGCATCGTCGGTGATCTGGGGGCCGGGAAGAGCGTCCTGCAGAAGCTGATCGCGGAGGCGGTGTGGGCGCGCGGTGGCTGCGCGATCTGTATCGACCGCACTCCTGTACGCGAGTGGGCGACCTTCGCTCGTACTGCCGCGAAGGGCCGTGTCCAGATCATCGACGCAGCCCAGGCCGAGGTGTCCATCGACCCGCTGCGCATGTTCGACGGGCCCGAGGGCCGCCGCTACGCCCTGTCCTACCTGACCCTGCAGCTCGGCATCGGTCCGATGAGCACCAACGGCGAGGTGTTGCACCACGCTGTCGAGGAGGCCGCCGCCAGCGCCCAGCCGTCCATGCGCCGCATGCTGGGGGTCCTGGAGGAAATGGCCACGGCCGAGGGGGGCAAGCGGCAGGACGCGGCGTCCACCCTCGCTGGCCTCGTCCGCGTCGTCGCCACCAATCCGCTGGCGGCGATGGTGTTCGACCCCACCCTGCCCCCGGTACGCCTGGACGCCTCCAGCACCTCCGACATGATCGTCATCACGACGGCGGGTTTGAAGCTGCCGCCCAAGGCGGCCTTCGCCAATCCGGAGGTCCTACACCAGCAGCCGCTGGAGGCCCTGATCGGGCGCGCCGTGCTCTACCTGATCGCCGCGATCGCCCGGCAGACCGCGTTCGAGGACCCCGAGCGGTTCACCGCGGTGGTCGCGGACGAGTTGTACTGGCTCACCTCGTCAGCCGAGGGCACCGCGCTGGTCCACGAGATCCTCCACGACGGCCGAAAGCACGGCGCCGGCCTGCTCGCCGCCAGTCATGACGCTGAGGAGCTCGGCCCGGACCGGGGGCTGATGGCCTACCGGGCGCTCGCCCGCACCGCGGACCGTGAGCGTGCCCGCCGCGGCCTGGAGTTCGTCGGGCTAGACGCGGACGACCCGGAGCTGCTGCGGCTGGTGACCACCGGTCTGTCCCCCGTCGGGCAGAAGGGCCGGGAGGGCGAGTTTCTGCTGGCCTGCCCGCGGCAGAACACCGGCCGGGTCAAGGCCGTCATCCCCCGCATCGAGCGCATCACCGCCTCCATCACCACCACGCCCGGCCGCCGTACGGCCGCGAGCTCTGCGCGCGCCTCCGGCAGTCCAGACGCGGCACGGCCGAAGGAGCACGTCTCATGACCACGTCTTCTTTCTCCTTGTCCCGCTGGCGGCGCATCGCCGCCGTGGCGAGCACCCTGATGGTGATAGCCCTGCCAGCCGCCCTGCTCGCCCTGGCCGTGGGGGCAGGCGTGCCGGAGCCGTGGTGGCCGCGCACCGGGCGGGCCTTCGCCGCCGACTCCCCCTCCGGCTCTGCTCACCAGGATCCGTGCGATCTGATCGTGGGCCCGGCCAAGAAGTACTGCGAGCGCGGCACCAACTCCCCCGTGCCCTCCGCGCAGGAGTCTGGCCGCGACGGCGTAAGCACGGCATGGATGGTCGTTCCGGCCGCTGCAGGAGTGGTTGCCGTCGTCGTGTGGCGGCGCCAGGGCGCTGCCGGACACGGGCGGCGCTGAATGTGGCGCGCAGAGCGCACGACGTTCCGCTCGGCTGGTGTCGTCGTCCTGCTCTGCGGCGTTTTCGTCCTGGTCAACAGCCAGGTCGTGTACGCGGCGAGCAGCAACAGCGAGACCGGTGACCTCCTCGCACCGCTGAACATCACCTCCTCCGAGGGAGTGCCGATCAACGGCTACGAGCTGAACGCTGAGGGCGGCTCCATCGTCAGCTTCAAGACGCAGTCCCTCGCCTTCGCCCTGTCCGGCTTTTTCACCCTCATCCGGCTCCTGGTCGGACTTGGAGGGTGGGCCATTGAGGTCGCCTTCCGGTTCCCGCTGCTGAAGATCCTCACCGACCCTGCGCAGAAGGTCGCCGACGCCTACAACAACGTGGTCGTCGACACCCTCGGTCTCAAGGGGCTGCTGCTGGCCTGGGCCTTTGTTGTTGCCGGGTTCATGATGGTGCGCGGTCGGATCGGCCGAGGTCTCGGTGAGATCTTCCTAACCCTGCTGATCGCGGCGTTCGCCGCGTCCACCTTCGTCCGACCCGACTACCTCCTCGCGGAGAACGGGCCGCTGGGGCAGACCCAGCAAGTGGGCGCCGAGGTTGCCCAGGCGAGCGTCAACTCCTATGACTGGGGCGGGAAGCTCGCCAGCTACAGTCCGTGCGCCGGCATGGCCGGCATGCAGGAGATCAAGTGCCAGGAGCTTGAGGCTTCCAAGCCGGTGTCGGCAGAGGACGTGGCCCGCCCGCTCCAGGACTCGGTCACCAACGCCATGATCGTCAAGCCTTTCATGCTGCTGCAGTACGGGCGCATCCTCGACCCGGCCAAGACTGCCGACCGCAAGGCATATGCCGTCCACTTGAAGTGGGTCACCGGCGGCTACAAGGCGGGGGCCGACAGCTCGGATGAATCGGACGACCGGAAGGACCCCTGCGATCTCATCAAGGGCGAGGCCAAGAAGTACTGCGAGCGCAAACCCGACAACGACGACGAGGACAACTGCAGGCTTCTCGATGGCCAAGCCAAGGAGGTGTGCGAGAGCGACTCGCTGCCTGAGCTGACACCGGGCGGCGACTTGCTGGACGCCTCGAATGCGATCGTCACCGACGAGGACCGTGAGTTCTATGCCTTCCTACAGGATCTGAAGAAGGCCGGTCCGGTCGGTAAGTCGTGCGCCGCGTACGCGGAGAAGCCCACCTGGTGGCGGGTCGGTGGCGCCGTCCTGCTGCTGATCGGCGCGCTGTTCATCTGCGGCATGCTGCTGTCCTGCGCGATCGTCCTGCTCGGCACCCAGGGCATCTGCGCAGCAGCGGCGGCTGCCGGCGGCGTCGCCTTCATCGCCAGCATGCTGCCTGGTCCTCCGCGGCAGACGGTGTGGAAGTGGTTGTCGATCTGGGGCATCGCGATCCTCGCCATGGTCGGCATCTGCGCGTTCATCCCGTTCTTTGGCATTGCCGTCGACGCCACGATCACCGATGGCCCGGACTTGATGGTCGAGCGGATCCTCCTGATCGACGTGCTGGCCATCGCGGGCGCGGCCGGACACCGCCGACTGCTGACTGGCATCACCTCCTTCGGCCGTCGCATGGCCATGCGGATGCGCTACGCCAAGATCGGCGGCACCCACATGCCCGGCGACACCTCCGAACTCGGCGCCGCACTCGCCATGAACTCCCCGGCAGCCATGGGCGGATACGGCGGCTCACTGCGCGCCTTCTCCGGCGGCGGTGGCGGCCGGTACGGGCTGCTGGGCACCCGGCATCGCCTGATGGGCGCCCTCTCTTCGTTCATCGACGGCGCGGGCATGCCCGTCGACACCGGGCAGACGTTCGCCGATGCCACTGCGGAGGCCAGGCGGGGCCTCGCGCCGCTGACCGCCGCGGCGGCCGGTGCCGGGATCGGCGCGCGGCTCGGCGCCAAGAGTGCGCACTGGCTGCTGATCGGCGGGCGGCCGGACAAGGAGCAGTTGGCCAAGTGGCAGAAGCCCACCGGTGAGGGCGGTGAGGGCGGCGGTGATGGCGAGGGGGAGAGCGGCCGTCTTCGGCGCGGTGGCCCTCGGGACCGCTACCGCGATGAGGAGGGCCAGGTCGTCGACCACAACACCGGTGAGGTACTGCACGACCAGAACACCGACCGCACCCTGCTGTCCACACGGGCCCACAACCGCCTGGTTCGCTTCCGCGGCTACCGCATCCTCAACCGCGGCGGCCGGGCCGCATACGGAACAACGGCGGGTCTGCCGGCCAACGTGCGCCGGGCCGGGCAGAGCGGCTCGCGGTACACCCAGGACGCCCGCCAGCAGGTTCAGGTGTGGCGTAACACCGTGCGCGAAGACCGGCGGGCCTGGGGCGACGTGGGGCGGCACACGGCCCAGGTGATGCGAGACCACAACGACGACCGCGGTGGAACGGACCTCTTCCTCAGCCGCCGCCTGAAAACCGGGAGCACGACGACACAGCCGAGCTCCCCCGGTACGCGGGGCTCAGCGCCGACGTCATCCGCTCCCCCGCGGCGGCTGACGGACCCTCCCGCCGAGTTACGTCGTCGGCTCCGCGACGCATTCGACCGGGGGCACGACGACGGTCCGCGGTCGCGTCCGAGGGACGGTACGGACGGCACCCGCGACGGTGGTGATGGCGAGTGAGGCGCCGTCGTGGCCGGGTGACCAAGTGGGGCTGTGTGGTGGTGATGCTGCTGTTCGCCGCCGTGTGCTGTGCCGCGCCCGTGGGCAACGCGATCAGTGCGTACGTCGCGTTGAAGGCGGGTGCGCAGGATGACAGCGGGATTGCCGAGGGCGGCGGTGCGGCGGACATCCCGGCCCGGATGCTGGCCGCGTACAAGAAGGCTGTCCGGCAGGTCGGCAAGCATGTGCCGAAGTGCCAGGGCATGCGCTGGCCAGTCCTCGCTGGGATTGCCAAGGTCGAGTCCAATCACGGGGTGGGCCGCAACACCGCCGCCAACGGAGACATCCGCCCCAAGATCTACGGGGTGCTCCTCAATGGTTCCGGGGCCGGTGGCAACACCACCGTCTTCCCGGATACCGACGGCGGTAAGTGGGACGGCACCTCTCAAGGCGAGCGTGCCGTCGGCCCCTTCCAGTTCCTGCCCTCCACCTGGGAAGACGTCTGGAAGGACGCAGGCGGCGCCACGGTCGCCGACCCGCACAACGCCGGCGACGCCGCACTCGGTGCCGCGATCTACCTGTGCGCAGGCGGCCGTGACCTGACCAAGCGCGCCCAGCTCGAGGCCGCGATCCTGCACTACAACCAATCAGGCGAGTACGTCGCCAACGTGCTCGGGTGGATCGACCAGTACACGGCGGCCGCCGAAGACCCGAACCTGAAGGACGTGTCCGGGAAAGTCCGCACCGTCATCGAGGCGGCGCTCTCCCAGCAAGGTGTGCCCTACTCCTGGGGCGGCGGCAACGCCACAGGCGCGTCGTACGGGATCTGCTGTACGCGCAGCGGAAGAAGCGGCACGGGGATCAAGGGCTTCGACTGCTCGGGCCTGACCCAGTACGCGTACGCGAAGGCCGGCATCAACCTGCCGCGTCTTGCCGCCGACCAGGCCAGTATCGGCCAGCGGATCCCGGCCAGCCTCGGCACGCTTGCGCTCAAGCCCGGCGACCTCGTCTTCTACGCCACCGCTCCCGGACGCGATAGGACGATCTATCACGTCGGGATCTACGTGGGCAGTGGACAGATGGTCAACGCCGCACGGCCGGGGACCGTCGTACGGCTGGACGCCGTGAGTGCGATGTCGGGCTTTGCGGGGGGAGCGAGGCTGCTGTGACGACCACGCCACGCTCACCGCGTCTGCTGTTGCTGAGCACCGTCGTGCTCGCCCTCCTCGGTATCGCCTTGCTGGGCATGCCGCACGGCCAGCAGCCATCGGCCCCCGAGCCGTCGTCGACCGCGACCGCGGCTCCGTCATCTGCGGCTTCTGCTCCTCCCGACGACAAGGCGACCGTCGAGAAAGCTCCCTCCACGACGCTGGCGGCATCGACGCCCTCGGTTCTCGAGTCCGCCCTGCCGCCGCACGGCGAGGGCGTGGCCGGCGACCGAGCTGTCCAGCAGTCGCTGGAGGCAGCCTGGCCATCAGACCTTCCCGCCGCCGAAGAGCGGCAGTTACTCACCGTCGGCCGGGCGCTGCTGCGCGCGGACGCCACCGGAGTCGGTCGCACGAAGTGGCCGGACGTCTTCCCCCACACGGACCAGGCGGTGGTCCCGGCATTCGCCACCGCTCGCTTCCGTGTCCAGGCCGCCATTGCCCGCCGCGACGGCAGATCCAGCAAAGCGGTGGTCCATCTGGTGTGGGCCGGCACGGACCGCGGCGGTACCTACACCGACCTCCGTATCACCGATCTGTTCTTCACCCGCACCCTCAAGAAGGGAGAGACGGCGTGGACTCCACGGCTTCGCATCTGACGGAGCATGCCTTTGAGGAGACCTCCGGTCAGGTACTCGGCCTGGTCACCTGGCTCGTCGGAGCCGTCGACTGGCTCTACGACCACTGGTACCTCCTCGCCCTCGTCCTCGCCATTGCCTGGGGCGTGGGCGAGATAGTGGTGCGCCGCCTCGCTGAGCGGGCCTATGCCCAGCGGATGGCCCTGGAGCTCATCCCCACCGGGCATTTCGACCCGGGCATTGAGGAGATCTTCCGCCGCGGCGTACAGCTGGCGCGGGCCTCGACGAGCATGCCGTGGTGGGCGCCGCGCCGGTCGAAGGCGGTACAGATCAGGCTGCGCGCAGACGGCTCCAGCCCCCTGCGCTACCGCATCGAAGGCCCCGCGGGTG
Organism: Streptomyces sp. NPDC002701; assembly: GCF_042889045.1. Lineage (NCBI taxonomy): Bacteria > Bacillati > Actinomycetota > Actinomycetes > Kitasatosporales > Streptomycetaceae > Streptomyces > Streptomyces sp. NPDC002701. Next base: position 16,303 of record NZ_JBIAQL010000045.1, on the reverse strand, counting down.
GCGAACGGCTGCTGTCCATCACCCCGTTCGGGCCGAACGTCACCGTCGAAAGGGCCGGGCCGATCGTGGACAAGCCACGCGATCACATGGTGCGGGCGGAGTTCATCCTGCGCGGCAAGCTCACCGCTCCCCTGCGGGAGGTGCCGCTGGAGCCCGATCCGCTGCAGCCCCTGGTCGACGCCGTGTCCGACCTACGCGCCGAACTGGGCGACCTCGCCGAGGTCCGCCTCGACATCCAGCGCGCCCCCAAGTGGACACTGCGCGCTCGCCGTCTGCAGCTGATGAGCGCCGCTCGCCGCCAGGAGCACCGGGAGACCCAGCGCGCGGCGCGCTGGGTGCGGCAGGACGCCACCGGGATCCAGGACTCGTTGTCCTGGAATCTGCAGGCCCTGGTCACCGGCAAGGACGGATCAGCCGGGCGGCGGCTCGTGATGCCCCCGGTCCCGCGCCGGGTGGACCCGGCCGAGGCACTCGGCAAGCTCGCCCATGACGACCACCTCGTTCGGGTGCAGCTGCTCGTCATGTGCGCGTCCAATGTCGAAGGCCGTGCCCAGGCCCGCCTCGCCCAGCTCCAAGCCGGTTTCGACGTGTTCGGCGGCCGCTCCCGGTGGGCCATGCGCGGATTCCGGCTGGGGCCGTGGCGGTTCGGTGCCGATCACTGGCCCACCCGGCGCAGCTTCGAGCGGCGCTGGGAGCTGGGGCAATGCCAGCCGCCCCGCGCGAACTGGGTGAGGCTGGATGAATTGACCGGACTGCTCAAGCCGCCCACCGTCCACTGTCGGCTGCCGCTGCTCGCCGGTGACCTACCAACCTTCGAGTTCGGGGATCCTGAGCTGCTCCTGCAGGGCATCTACCGGGGACCCGACGGCCGGAGGCGTCTGGTCGCCACCCGCACCGTCGAGACGCTGTTCGAGTGCGGAGTGGGCAAGGCCGGCGGTGGGAAGACGGAACGTGCTTTGGCGCAGGCGATCGCGTGGGCACACGCCGGCGGCGGGTTGATGTTTGTTGACCCACACCGTGACTCCTGGCCACGCGCCGCGACGTTCCTCGCCCACGAGCACCTGATGCAGAAGATCGCGCTGATCGACCTCAACGCAGCAGGGCGCTCTGCGAGGTTGAGCTCGTGGAATCCGATCGCCATACACCATGGGCAGGCTCCGCACGACGTCGTCGAGGCGGTCACCGATGCCTTCGCCTCCGTCCTCGGCTGGGACGATGCCGCCGCTCCCCGCGCGCTGACCATCCTCACGTCGTCCCTGGCCGTGCTGGTCGCCGTCAACCAGGCCGCCTGCCAGGCCGGCCGCCGCGAAGACCAGACCACCATCTTCCACGTGCGTTCCCTGCTCTCCGACCCCGGGTTCCGGGGCGCGGCGCTGGCTGCTGTCGCGGACCGGCTCGACGAGGAGACGCGCGCCTGGTGGCGGACGGTGTTTCCGACGTTTCCCCCGGACGCCTTCGGGGTCGTCCTCAACCCGCTCGCCCGACTGGCCGCCAACCCCGTCACCCGCGCCTTTCTCGGTCAGCCGGTCGGCGTGTACAACAGCCGGGCCGCCATGGACAACGGGCTGGTCGTGTGGGTGTGCCCGGCCGGAAACGGACCCACGGACCGGTTACTGACCGCGCTCATCGCACGGGACCTGCTACGGGCGGTGCGCTCACGGCGAGACACGCCTGAGGAGCAACGGCGGCGATTCCGGCTGTACTTCGACGAACTGATCACTCTGACGGGCGCCGCCCCGGAGACCATCGCGTCGATGTTCGAGGACTTCCGCAAGTTCAAGGTATCGGTGCACGGGATGACCCAGTTGCTGGGACGGCTGCCCGCCCCGGTGCGGATGTCGCTGACGCAGAACGCGTCCACGCTGGCGTCCACGGCGGGATCCAAGACGGCGATCGCCCCGATCACCGCGGAGTGGGGAGATCGTCCGAGCGCGGACGAGGTGGCGGTGCTCGACCGGTTCGAGCACTACATGTCGCTCACCGTCGACGGCCGCCGCATCGGACCTGTCCGGATCACCGGCCCGCACCTGGACGAGGTATTCGCCGAGTACGCCCGTCCCGGCAAAGTCGCCGCCCTGGAACACGCTGCCCGGGTCACAGCCGGGGCAATGCCCCTCGATGAGCTCACCGCCGCCGCTGCCGCTCAGCAGGCCCGTCTCCTCGATTTCCTCACCCAACGCGCTCCCGCAGCCACGGCGGATGCGCGCCTGGGCAAGCACACGCAGGGATACCAGTGACGCCCACCGCCGTCGCCGAGCCCAGAAGTCCTGGCTCACGCTCGTCCTCGTCGAGCCGACTCCGGATCGGCTCCTGGCCGCCCCGCGGGTGCCGCTGGCCGGGGGCGAGCGACGCGAAGAGCCTGAGCGAGTGCGTCGTGCATAGCTGCCAGCGCTTCGGCCAGGCCGGCCGCGAGCCCAAGGAGGTCGGTGACAAGCAGCGGTCCGCCCCGCCGGAATCCCTCCCGGACAGCCGGGTCGGCGGCCTGATCGCCACGGATGGTTTTGACCGCGACCGTCGGCCGCCGGGCGACTGGGCGAGGTGAACGGTGCCCATGCCGCCGGCGCCGAGGCGGCCGAGCACCAGGAAGGGCCCGCCCGCACCGGTCGGGATGTCCCCTGCTCACTGTCTGATCGCCCCTCCTCCGGTGTGTGTCGTTGGCCGGGCTTGGCGACCCCTTCACCGCACCTGCCGCAGTGACGCTGTTCATTTACGGGGCATGGAAGGCAGTAAACCGATTAATTGACTTTTCCTTTCTGGAGTGTCCTGGTACGTCCTGGGTTGTATGGGCGAACTCGCCTATCAAGCTGGGCTGTTGACTGGCATATGCGTAGCGTTGCGGTACGCAAACGCACCTCCACGGCTTTGACCAGGCAGCAGCTGCGGACTGCCGTACACGGCATCTGGGGCAGCGATCTGCCGCACCGCGTCGTACGGGGAGACCACATGACACGAGCATCCCGACGCTTAACAAAACTCACCGCTGCTCGCAGCCGAAAGCATGCAACTGCTCTGCTGATCGCAGGCGTACTGGTCACTCTGACGGCCTGCGGAAGGGGCGACCACTCCGGCGAATCGGCCAAGAGCCCTACGCCCACCAGCGGCACATCCGCCCCCGCGCCGTCGTTGTCCCGTGCCGATCCCCAGGCCCAGGCGAAAGGCAGCGTGCTGCAGGCGTATGACAACTTCTGGGCCGAGCAGGTCAAGGCTTACGGGCAGGCCGACATCAAGGGCACCGACCTGAAGACGTACGCCACGAAGGAAGCACTAGGGCGCGCCATGGGCGACGTGCTGGTCATGAAAGAGGCGGGCACCGCCACCAAGGGCGCCCCGGCGCATGACGCACAGGTCACCTCACTCGCGCTCACCGGGAAGACACCCAAGGCCAGCGTGCGTGACTGTCTCGACATCTCGGACTGGCGGACGGTCAAGAAGAAGACGGGTGCCGTGCAGCCGTTCCCGTCGAATCAGCCTCTGCGTTACGTGACGACGGCCAAGGCGGAGAAGTGGGGGACCCAGTGGATGATCACAGAACTCACGCCGGACGGGAAACGCACATGCTGAGGCGTCCCGGGCTGGCAGCAGTCGTTTCTGCCGCCGCGCTCTGCGCTCTCGCGGCTTTACCGGCCCACGCGGCGGACGATCCGGTCATTGGTGGTGACTGCGACGGCGCGCGTTCTTTCGTCACGGTCTGCCGGCAGGAGCCGGGCACCCCGGGCGGTCAGGGCCCGAAAGGCAATCAGCCGGGCACCGGTGCTGGCAAGGACAGCAAGCCCCGGCCACAGACCTGTGCGGTCGAGCGACTCGATCCGCAGCCGCCCGCGAGCGACCCGCTCTGGAACGGCCACGAACCCGGTGACGGCGCGCTCTACACGCGGGTCTGCCTCAGCGATGCGCTGGGAGCCGCGGCAGGAGCTCAGATCGTCCCCCAGGTCTTCTGGGCGGCCGAGGCTCCCGTGGTCAACGTCGACCCGGAGCAACTGGCACGCCAGGCCGTCGACCGGATGCTGTTGAGCGGCCCGGACATCGCCAGCCCACGCGCGGCCGGCAGGTACATCGTGGGCGTGCCGATGTGGATGTGGGTCAACGAGAGCGCCACGACGTACGGGCCCAACACAGCCTCGGCGTCGCTGGCTGGAGTGACCGTGACCGCGAAGGCGAAGGTCACCAAGATCGACTGGACGATGGGCGACGGCAACGCTGTCACGTGCCAGGGACCCGGCACTGCCTACCATGCCTCGTATGGCAAGCAGGAGTCGCCCACCTGCGGCCATACCTACAGCCGCACTTCGGCCTCCCGGTCAGGAGGCAAGTACAGCGTGAACGCGACCGCGACGTGGACGGTGGACTGGCAGGTGAACGGCGGCGGCGAGGCGGGGCAGTTCACGGAGATCAGACAGTCCCGGGCGCAGGTCGCGATGGGCGAACTGCAGGTCGTCAGGTAAAGCCGCCGGAAGGACTGAGCGTTGCGCAGCAAGACCAAAGAACGCACAGCCGATGCGAACGGCGTGCCTTCGGTGGCCGGCCCGGTGACTCCCCCGCGGGTGTCGGCCCGCAGGCGCCGACCGGGTGTCATCGCCTTGTCGCTGGCACTGATCGCGGCCGGAGGGGCCGGTGTTGCCGTCCTGCTGCTGCAGGTGGGCAACCGCACCGACGTGGTGACCGTCGTCCGCGATGTCCAGGTCGGGCAGGTTCTCACCGAGGACGACCTGGGCAAGGCATCCATCGCCCTGGATCCGGCCGTCAAAGCGGTGCGCAGCGACGACCGGGACTCGGTGGTGGGCAAGCGGGCCGCTGTCGAGCTCAAGCCCGGATCGCTCCTCGCTCCGGCGCAGGTGACGAAGGACTCGCTGGTGAAGGCTGGCGAGCAGCTGGTGCCCATCGGGCTTGAGCCCAAGCAGATCCCGGCCACGGCGTTGGTGCCGGGCCAGAGGGTACAGCTGGTCCACGTCCCGGCCCAGGGTGCGACGGACACCGGCACGACGTCCGACACCCCGCCGGAGACCGTGGACGGGCGGGTCGTGAAGGCTTCCAGTGCCGCCCCCGGCACCGGGATCGTCGTGGTCGACGTCGCCACGTCCGCCGCTGACGGCCCCACGGCTGCCGCCTGGGTGTCCACTGGCACCTTGCGCCTGGTCCTCGCCGCTCCGGACGGCAACTGATGGCTGTCATCGCGCTGGCGGGCTGCAGTGGCGCGCCCGGCGTGACCACGAGCGCTCTTACTCTGCTGCTGTCGTGGCCGCTGGAGCCGGGCCGGCGGATGGTCCTGGCGGAGTGCGACCCGGACGGCGGGGCCGTGCTGCACGGGTTGTTGCAGGGCACGCTCGGCGACCGGTACGGCCTGCGGAACCTTTCGGTCGCCGCCCGGCAAGGCGACCTCGGCGACGCCTTCTGGCGTCAGCTGATCGACCTGGGCAGCGAGGAACGCAAGGCGGAGTCACCGCGCAACCGGCTGCTCCTGCCGGGCATCACCGACCCCGCGCAGTCAGCAAGCCTGGGGTCAGTATGGAAGGCCCTGGGTGTCATCTTCCGCGGCATCGAGGCCGAGCACGGCCACGACATCCTGATCGACCTGGGCCGCCGGGGGGCCTTTGGCCCGTCCGGTGTCCTGGCCGAGCAGGCCGACACTGTGATCGTGGTGGTACGCAACACCCTGCGCTGCCTGCAAGCGGCCGAGGTCCGGGTACGCGCGCTGGAGGAACGGGTCGGTGACGTCAGCGTGCTGATGATCAATGAGGGTCCGTATCCCGCGGGCGAGGTGCAGCGGGTGCTGCAGGTGCCGGTGGTGGCGACCCTGCCGTACGCGCCGAAGGACGCCCGCGTGCTCTCCGACGGTGGCGAACAGCCGCGCCATTTCACCAAGTCGCCGCTGATGAAAGCCGCCAGGACAAGCAGCACCCTGCTGGTCCAACGGGTCGCGATGCGCCGGGCCCGCCTCGATCCACACGGCACGTTCGCCGCAGGCGGGGAGGTATCCCGTGCGCGGTAGGCCCCTGCACAACGATCCCCTCGTGCCTGCGCCGACCGGCCGCCCCCAGCGGGCGTTGCCCCACCGGGCGAACAGCACGCCGACCGATGCTGCATCGAGTACACACGCGCTCAATGCAGCAACGCCTCAGGTCACCGTTGACTACAAGGTGGCCCGGCACATCGCCAGCCAGGTCGCCAAGCAGCGCGAGGACTTGCTGAAGACAACGCCGGATATGGACCGGGCCAGCGAAGAGCAGCGCTGCCTGGACTGGATCAACGAGGCGGTCGCGCTGTGGTCGGACGCAGCGGCGATGGCGCCGCAGGAGGACGAGGCACTCCGGCGTGCCGTCTATGACCTGCTCTTTCGGGCCGGGCGGCTCCAGCCGTACCTGGACGACGAGCGGGTCGAGGACATCATCATCCAGGGCCCGAACGAGGTGTGGCTCGACTACGGCGACGGCGAACGCCGGATGGTCGGCCCGATCGCGGACTCGGAAGAAGAACTGCTGGAGTTGTTACGGGAGTTGGCGAGGGGTTCCGGGCACAACGAGCGCACCATCTCCACCGCGAACCCGACCCTTGCCCTGTCCCTGCAGGACGGCTCCCGCCTCCAGGCCATCACCGGACTCGGGCCGATGACCTACGCGGTCATCCGCCGGCACAGGGTCTCCCACGCCGATCTCGACGACCTGGTACGACTGGGCACGATCGACTTGATCCTGCGCGACTTCCTCGGTGCCTGCGTGCGCGCGGAGAAGAACATCATGATCGCGGGGAAGCAGAAGGCCGGGAAGACCACCTTGCTGCGGGCGATGCTGAAGGAGTTCGACCCGGAGTGCCGGTTCGCCACCATTCAGACTGAGGACGAACTGTTCGCCCACGCCAACGGCTACCACCGCCAAGTCGTCTCCCTGGTGGGCCGCGAGTCCAACGGGGAGAAGGACGTCACCGGACGGAGCGCCGGCGAGGTCTCGCTGCTGGACCTGATGCACCCCGCCCTGCGGATGTCGCTGGAGCGGATCGTGGTCGGCGAGGTCCGCGGACCGGAAGTCGTCGCCATGATGCAGGCGCTGACGAACGGGTCGGGCGGCAACCTGTGCACGATCCACGCCCGGCGCCCGGACATCATCTTCGACCGGATCGCGGAGCTGTACGCGCTCGCCCAGGACAACTTGTCCGAGCAGCTCGCCTACCGGCAGACCGCCAACGGCCTGGACTTCATCGTGTACGTCGATATGACCGACGAGACGCAGATCGGCGGCCGACGCCACCGCTACGTCTCCCACGTCCTGGAGCTGACCGGGATCGGCGAGAGCGGCCGTCCCGCCACCAACACGGTCTTCTCCCCCGGCGCCGAGTTCGGTGATCTGCGCGCCGTGCCCCGGATGGACCCGGGCTGTATCGACGACCTGCGCCGCGTCGGCTTCGACTCCGTCCAGCTGCAGCAGCCCTACGGGGCGTGGCAGGCGCCGCTGCCGCTGAAGGTGGGGGTGAGCCCATGACCCTGTGGTGGGGGTTGTTGAGCGGTATGGCCGTCATCGGCGGGCTGATCGGCGTCGTGGCCGGTGCTGTGGGCACGACGGCGCCGCGCCGGGCTCCGCTGCGGCAGCGGTGGCAGGCCCTGCGCGCCGGGAAGGACCAAGGCGAGGACGTCCGGCTGCGCCGGCGGACCCTCGCGGTATTGGCGGTCGTGGTCTTCGTGGCCGTGTGGCTGGTCTCGGGGAACTTCGTGGGCGGCGTACTGCTGGGCGCGGCTGTGATCGGCGTGCCCTGGCTGCTCAGCCCGGCGCAGGCGGCACAGGAACGCATCGGGCAGCTGGAGGCGCTCAGCGAGTGGACTCAACGGCTGTCCGGTCTGCTCCGGCTGGGCATGGGGCTTGAGCAGGCAATGGTCACCAGCCGTCAGGGTGCGCCGGACGAACTTTCCCCGCAGATCGTCAATCTGTCCGACCGGCTGCGTCTGGGGTGGCGTCCGGAGGGAGCGCTCCGCGCGTTCGCCGGGGAACTGAACGACGTCACCGCAGACAAGGTGGTTGCCGCGCTCATCCTGTCGGTCAACGACCGCGGCCCGGGCCTGGCCCAGGCGCTGGAGGACCTGGCGGGCACGGTCCGCGACGAGGTCGCCAAGAGGCGCGCCATCGAGGCGGACCGGGCGAAGCCGCGGACCACCGTGCGGTGGATGACCATCATCACCGTGGGCATCGTGGTGGCCGGGTTCTTCGTGCCGTCTTACACGCAGCCGTACTCCACGCTGTTGGGGCAGCTCGTGCTCGCCTTCCTGACGGCCGCCTTCATCGGGGTCCTCGCCCTGATGCGGCAGATGGGTGCCTTTCGCCGAATCCCGCGCTTTTTGATCACTGATCCTGCCAGCGCAGTCCGGCTGCCCGCGCCCGCGACCGAGCCGGATGTGCCGGTCGCTGGCCGTGAGCCGGAAGGAGTCACGTCGTGAACCTGTTTCCCGTTGTCCTGACCGGCGGCACGGTAGGCGCTGGCCTTGCCCTGCTGGTGCGGGAACTGCTGCGCCCTCAGCCCGCGTTGGGACCGGCCCTGCAGCGCAGTGCCCCGGCCACCCTGACCATGCCCGAGCCGGAGCTGGACCGCGAGGAGGTGTGGGGCCGGTGGCTGCTGGGCCGCCTCGAGCGCCTGCCCGGCGTACGGATCCCCACCACCAACCTGGCGCTGCTCGGCCAGGGGCCGGGCCAGTTCATGCTGAAGAAGACCGCGCTCGCCGCGCTGGGCCTGCTCTGCCCGGTGATCGCAACAATTCCGTGGATCACCGCGGGCGTCTCCTTGCCGTTCTACGTACCCGCCGGTGCCGGACTCCTCATCGCAGGGCTGTTGTTCATCACTCCAGATCTCTCGGTCCGCGACCAGGGCAAGCGGGCCCGGGAAGAGTTCGCGCACGCCCTGTCGGCCTACCTCGACCTGGTCGCGCTCAAGCGGGCCGCCGACGCCGGACCCGCCGAAGCCCTGGAGAAGGCCGCCGAGGTGGGTTTCGGCTGGCCCTTCCTGTTTCTGCAGGGCGCCCTGCGCCGGGCTCGGATGGAGAAGATCCCGCCGTACCAGGCGCTGACCGAACTGGCCGGCGAATACGAGCTTCCCGTCCTGGACGACGTCGCCGACATCATGCGCGGTTCGGCCACCGACGGCGCCGCTGTGTACAAGGCGCTGCGGGCCCGGACCGCAGCGCTCAATGCCGAGTTGCTGGCCGATCAGGCGGCGGAGGCGAACGCGGCCAGCGAGAAGATGACCGCCCCCGGCGCCTTGCTGGCCGTCTTGGTGATGCTGCTGATGGCGTTCCCCGCGGTCATCCGCATGCTCACCGTCTGAAGATCCCCCCAGTCACGAACTTCTGAAGGAGCAAGGAGTACAGATCATGAAGTACACCGCAGACCGCACCCAGCGTGCGGTGCACTGGGCGACCACGCGCCTGCAGGAGGGCCTTCAGGAGGCCAAGCGCCGGCCGGACCGCGGCGACATCAGCACTACCACCGTCATCATCTGGGTGGCCGCCGTCACCGGCGCCGTATTGATCGCCGGGACCATCGCCGTCGTCATTGCCAAGTACAACGGCCGGCTCAACGGGCTGTGATGTCCGCTCCGGAGCGGCTCAAGGACTGGTGGCAGGGGCGAAGATGGCACGACGACCGCGGCGATACAGCCATCCAGATGGCCATCATCTACCCGTTCGTGCTGCTTGCCACGATTGCCGTCATCCAGGCATCCATGTGGTACTACGCCCGGCAGATCGCCCTGACCGCTGCCCGCGAAGGCATCACCGCGGCCCGCGCCTATAAGTCGAGTCCGGCCAACGGTGCAGCCCAGGCACGGGACGTGCTGGGGCGCGTCGCGGGTGACAGCCTGCGTGGCTACAGCGTCGCAGCCACCAGCAACGGGCAGCGGGTGCGGGTACAGGTCTCCGGCACGGCCGTGTCGATGATCCCAGGCGTTTCGGGCCTGCAGGTCACCCAGTCGGCGTCCGGTGCGGTGGAACGCTGGACGGTCCCGGGAGAGTGAACTACGTGCGATTCACAGCCCGATGGGCTCGCAGGCTGCGCAGCGACGAGGGCAGTGCCGCGATCGAGGCGGCCATCACCCTCCCGTCGCTGATCATGTTCCTGTGTCTGGCCATCGCCGGGGGCCGCCTGGTCACCTCCGGCTCGAAGATCGACGCAGCAGCGGAAGACGCGGCCAGGGAGGCGTCCATTCACCGCACGGCGGGGGCCGCCCAGGGCGCCGCTCGCGCGGCGGCCGCCGATTCCCTCAACGACCAGGGCATCAGGTGCGCTTCGACCAGCGTCAACATCAATACCGGCGGCCTCAGCGTGCCGGTGGGCCAGGTAGGCACCGTCACCGTGACCGTGAACTGCACGGTCAACCTGTCGGATCTCCTGCTGCCGGGCGTGCCTGGGTCCCGGACTCTCACGTCGACCGCGACCTCAGTCGTGGATCAGTACCGGCAGCGGGGTGACTGATGATCTTCCGGTGGATAGGGCTGAGCCGGGCACGGTGGGGTGAGCGGGGTGGAGTCACCGTGTTCGTCGCCGTGTGCGTCATCGTCCTGATCGGCATCATTGGCGTCGCCGTCGACGGCGGCAGCAAAATGCGCGCCACCGAGCGCGCCGACTACGTCGCCGGCGAGGCTGCCCGGGCAGGCGGGCAGGCCATCGACCCCGCCGAGGCCATCAGCGGCAACGCGATCGTCGTGGATCCGCAGGATGCCCAGGCCGCGGCCCATGCCTACTTGCGCGCGGCGGGCGCCACCGGCACGGTCAGCGTGTCCGGTGACGGCAAGACCCTCACCGTGAACGTCACCGGCACCTACGACACGACGTTCCTGTCAGCCGTCGGAATCGGCTCGTTGTCGGTGGCCGGCCAGGGCAAGGCCACCCTCCTGCACGGTGTCACCGCCCCCAAAGGAAACTGATGCGCCCCACCCCTTCGCCCGCCGCAGCGGCTGCCCTCACTCTGGGCCGGATCATCAAGGCCGTACTGAGTCTGCTCGTGCTGGCCGCCGCGGTCGGCGGGCTGCCGCTGCTGCTGGCCTGGGTCACTCCGGTCATCTGGGGGGCCAGCCACGACGACCTCACGCACCTGCTGGACCGGCAGGACACGGGAGCGGCGTTCCTGCTGCTGCTCGTCGCGGTGGGCTGGCTCGGGTGGATGCAGTTCACGTTCTGCGCCCTCCGCGAGCTGATCGCACAGGTGCGGGGCCGAAGTTGGCACGCCCCCCGCGGGATGGGTTCCTCGCAGCGCGCCGCGGCTGTCCTGATCGGCAGCATCCTGGTGCTGCTGCCCACCAGTTCGGCCCTGGCCTTTGATGCCCAGGCCGCACCGGCAACCGCCGCGCCCCATGTGCCCGGCCGGGCCCACGCCCCGCAGGCCGCCGACGCCGATCGGGCCGCGCCGTCCTCCGCGGACAGGCAGACGTCCCGTCCTTCGTACACGGTGCGCGATGCGCGGCCGGCGGAGAGCCTGTGGGGCATCGCCGAGCGGGAGTTGGGCGACGGTGAGCGGTGGCGGGAGATCTCCGCCCTCAATGAGGGCCGCGTGATGGTAGACGGCCAGGTCTTCAAGGCGAACAGCTTTCTGCAGCCCGGCTGGCAGCTTCAGATGCCGGATTCCACCGACGCGTCGCCAGGCGTCCGGACGCCGTCGGGTGACAGCGCCCCGGCTGCTGTCGAGGAGAGCGCGCGCGTCGTCACGGTCCACTCGGGTGACTACCTGTCGAAGATCGCGGAGAAGGAGCTCGGTGACGGTGACAAATGGCCCGCGCTGTTCGAGGCCAGTCGGGGCAAGCCGCAGCCGCACGGCCTGCCCACCATCTCCGACCCGGATGTCGTCTACGCGGGACAGCGGGTCACTGTTCCCAGCGCTCAGCCCGCCCAGCACGCGCCGCCACACGACGGCGCCCCTGGCGATGAGACAGAGAACCGAGAGACCCCTCCCCCGGCCACGCAGAAGCCAGAGGGCGAGCAGAAGCCGGGCACGGGCTCGGAGGATGAACAGGCACCCGCGCCGGGCAGCAGCGCGGCGCCCGCGCCGGAGTCTTCGGCGCCCGGCACCGCGAGCAGCCGTCCCTCCCAGCAGCCCGGGCAGGAACAGGGTTCTCCTTCTGCGACGGCCCAGCCCAGCGCCAGCGCTTCCCCCTCTGCCGCCTCGCCGTCGGCGCCGGCTGAGCCGTCCGGTTCCGCTGCCCCCTCCCCCGCCGCTACGGCGTCCGAGACGCCGGCCGCGGCTCCGGCCGGCAGTCCGCTGAACCTGCGTACCGTCCTCGGAGCTGGCGCACTGCTGGCCGCCGCCATCACCGGGGCTCTCGCGCTGCGCAGGACGCTGCAGCGCCGCCGCCGCAAGCCGGGCGAGAAGATCGCCATCGCGTCGGAGACCTCTCCGGCCGAGGCCACGTTGGCGGCGGCCGCCGAACCGGGCAGTGCCGCTCGTCTGGACGTAGCACTGCGCACCCTGGCCCACAGGATGGCTCAGGAGGAGGGCTCTGCGCGCCTGCCGCCGTTGCGGGCCGCGCGGATCGGTGCCCGCGCGGTGGAGGTACTTTCCGAGGACCTCGCCCAGGAGCCGCAGGCGCCGTTCGTCTCGGGCAAGGCCGGATGGTGGATCCTGGCCGCCGACGCCGCCCTCCTGGACGAGGAGGCCGCCCGCGAGGTACCAGCGCCGTATCCGGGCCTGGTCACGATCGGCAGCACCGAGGCAGGCGACCTGCTGCTGCTCAACCTCGCCCAGGTGCCCGCCGTACTACTGGACGGCAACCCGGTCCACATCACCGAAACGTGCACCTCGCTCACCCTCGAACTCGCGATGAGCCCGTGGGCAGGCGAAGCCGAAGTCATCACGATCGGGTTCGGCGAAGACCTCCCCCAACTCCTGCCCACCGCACGGATCGCCCACATGCGCCACGCCACCCACGCGCTGCGCGATCTGAGCGAACGGCTGCTGGAGGCACATCAGATGCCCGAGACCAGCCATCAGCCCTACCTGCTGCTGTGCGCGTCCTCGCTCGACGCGGACACCGCCTGGGAGTTCGCCGACGTCATCGACAAGGCCCAGACCGTTCCCGTCACCCTGATCGCCCCGGCGAGTACGGCGGCCGCTCATTTCCCCGAGGCCGAGATCCTCAACGCCTCGCTCAGCGAACCGCAACACCTCGACTACGCCGGCACCGACATCACGGTGCAGCGCCTGGAGCACGCCTCCTACCTCCAGATCACCGCGGCGCTGAAGGTATCCGCACAGCCGGCCCACCCGGCCGAGGGGCCCTGGCAGAACGTCCCGGACGAGCCCGACAACGTGCCCGGACCTGAGCCGACCGCGCCGGAGGAGTCCGCCGTGCCCGCGACGGACGCCGCCACGAGCCCCTCGTCGACGCCGACAGCAGACACGAGCGGTGAGATCTTCCCGGCCCTGCTCGCCGCCACCACCGATCCGTCCGCACTCCAGCTCCTGTCCCCCGCCAAGGCATCGACCCAGGCCGAGGAAGAAGACGGTCCGGACGCCGAAACATCGGTGCCCCCGGCCCCGAGGGCCCCCAAGGCCGGGGAGTCTGCGGCGGCCGGAGAGTCCGACGAGGGCGGCACCGTTGAGGAAGGCACCGTGCCGGAGGCGGATGAGGGCGGGGCGCATGACCTGCACGCGCCCGAGATCCGAATCCTGGGACCGGTCGAGGTGACCGGTGTGGACAGCACCGGCCACGGCCCGCGGATCGCACAGCTCGCCGCCCTGTTGTATTTCCGTCCCGGGCGGAACGCGGACGTCCTGTGCTCCGACATGGACCCCATCCGCCCCTGGTCGTTGAGTACCCTCAACGCCCGTATGCAGGGCCTGCGCCGCTCCCTGGGGAACGACCCCGCCGGCAGCCCCTACGTGCCGCGCCGCAAGTCCGGCGAGGACCCCTACCGCCTCGCCTCCGGCGTGCGCTGCGACTGGACCCGCTTCCGCCAACTCGTCGAACGCGCGCTGCCACTGGGGCCGTCCGGCCTGCCGGATCTGGAGAGGGCACTCGCTCTGGTCCGGGGCCGGCCGTTCGGCGGCAAGCCCCTGCCCTGGGCTGAGCCCTACCAGCAAGAAATCATCACGCGCATCATCGACGTGGCGCACACCGTGGCCACCTACCGCACCCCCGCGGGACCGCAGCACGACCTCGTCGCGGCCCGCCGGGCCGTCGCGACCGGCCTCGACGCCGACAACACGGCAGAGCTGTTGTATCGGGACTGGTTCCGGATCGAGGCTGCCGCCGGGAACCGGCAAGGGCTGCACACTGCCATCACGCTCGTCCAGCAGGTCAATCGGACATTGGACTGTTCACTTGAAACGGAGACCGAGCAGCTCATCAACGAACTACTCAACCGCTCGGGCGGGAGGGCACGTAAGGCCCTGTAGCCGACGGCCGCGCAGATGCACAGCACGTCACTGCTGCCGGGCGGCAACGTCGAGGGCCGCGTATGCGAAGAGTTCCTCGACGGCGGCCTCGTCGGAGACGGGAAGGCATGCACACCACTCGGACAGCGTGTCGCGGACGGTGTGCGCAACGACCTTCGCGTGCTGCACCAGGTCGTCATCGAGCGGCGTCACATCCCCCCTCGCAGTTCGGCCCGTGACGACGATGGGACCAGCCGGCAGGTAGAGGGGCATGCCGCGCCAGGCACTCGCCAGAACCCGGGCGCCAGGTTCTGGGGAAGCCCGAGCTTCAGCCCGTTGCCGTGAATGTGCAGAAGGGCCTCCCGGCGGTAGGCCCCTTGGTCGGCGGCGTCGGATCCGACCTGCTCCTGGATCGCGGATTGCGCATCCGTCGCGGTCAGTGTGAGGTCTGTGACGGGGGCTTCTTCCAATCACGCAGCCTGCTGGGCGTGACATGACAGCGGATGCGCAATGGGTGCCTGGCGGCGGAGTTACTGCTGCGCCTGGGCATGGTGGTGAGTGAGGGCCTGCCAGCGCCGTTCAAAGTCCTCGACCTGGTCGGCGATGTAGGCAGTAGTGATGGGCTTGTTGTGCTGCGCAGTGATCCCCTGGGCTGCACACTCCTGCGTAGTGGCATCCAACGACGGTGTGTCGCTGCGCATCCTCTGTTCGGCCCAGAGGTTGTAGACCCGGAACGGCAATAGGTAGCGGCGCAGGTTGGAAGGGCTGACCGGCTTTCCACCGCGGCCGTGCATACCCTTGTCCGCAAGGAAGGCGGACAGTTGCTCGGCCTCCCGAGTCGAGGACGAGAGTTCGTCGCCACGCTGAGTCTGGAACTCCAACCACGCCAGGTAGTAGCGGTCGACAGTGCTGAGTTCGGCTGATTCCTCGGTTCCTTCGTCCTCGTCGGGCGGCCGGTCATCGATGGCGGCGAACACCCGGGGGCGGCGCTTGTCTTTGGCGGCCGGTGCAGCCGCACCGGCGGTCGCCGCCTCGGGCTTCTTCTCCTCCGCGGGACCTGCGCCTGCGACCTGCTCGCCGGGATCGGCGGCTGTCTCTTCGGCGGGCGGTTCGCCGCTGCCGAGCTCGCGCTCCTGAAAGCTCGCGACGAAAGCTGCCAGGTCATCCCCTGTGATGGGCCGACGACCGTCCCCCGTGATGGAGTCCCGCTCGTACACGTACGCGGCGAGGGCGGCGGCATCCGGGTACGTGCCGTGCTCTTGCGCGAAGGTGCGCCAGGCGCTCTGGAAGTAGTCGTACCACTGGTCGGTTACTTGACCGGTCGCCTGTGATTCGTGGGACGGGTCGGGCTCCTCAGCGCGCAACCCGTAGCGCTCCTGGAGGACCTGGAGCAGGGGCTGCACCTTGTCCTCGGAGAGCGGGTCGCCGGATCCCGTGGAGATGCCGTAGGTGTCGCGGAGCCAGAAGGCCCACTGCGTCGGGGTCGGCTCGGCGTGGAACTGGGTGAGGAACGCCTGGTATGCCTCGGCGAACCGCTCGGCGACTTCCTTGGTCGATTCCTCCGGATCGCGTGGCCTCTCGGGCACGGGGGTTGGGGCTGAAGCCTGGAGCGGTTGTGGCTCTGTGCTCTCCAGCTCAGCCGCCGTGTGCTCGTGCTCTGCCCCGGCATCGGCCGTGGAGTTGTCCGGCTGAGCCGGGATGGGAGCCCGCTCGACGGTGAACTGGATCGGTGGCTCCTCGATGCCGGCGGCAGCGAGACCAGCCGGAGCGGTTTCGGCGAGCGGGACGCCGTACCGGGCCAAGCGCAGCGGTATCAGTGCTTCGACGGGCGCCTTCCGGCGCCAGGTCCGTCCGAAGCGGGACCGAAGGCTGGCCTGGTAGACGAGTCGTTCCTGCTCCAGCTTGATGACCTGCTCGTAGGAACGCAGCTCCCACAGCTTCATCCGGCGCCACAGCAGGAACGTGG
>NZ_JBIAQL010000044.1:0-29406 GCF_042889045.1 Streptomyces sp. NPDC002701 | reverse complement strand
CCCCACCCATAGGTGGAACGACTACCTTGCCAACCCGCGGGTCGCACCACTGGCCGGCCACTCCCGCCTGATGGCCGTCGGCGGCGGCTACCCGATCATTGAAAACGGCCGCTGCATCGGGGGCCTGGGAATCTCCGGCGGCAGCTACGAGCAGGACCAGCAAGCCGCCGAAGAGGCCCTGGCCACCCTCGGGTTCGAACTGCCCGGTCACTGACCGCCATCGGAGTGTCGGGCTGCTGACGGCTGCAGCCAAGGCCCTGAGCCAACGCCCCTACGGGCTGTCCATCGGACCTCCACGCCATCCTGCGTATGGCGGGGCGGCGGGGCGCTCTTCCAGCTTCCGGTTGTCGACCGGGCCGGCTCCGGCGGGGGTGAGTTTCGCTCACCCCAGGGAGGGCGTGGGGGCGGTGGGGTCGCAGGAACGTTGGGGGTGGTTCTGCGACTCCCAGTGTGGTGGTGAGGGTGTCGTCGGTGCGGAGGTACAGCCGCTGGGGTTCGTACCCGGCCGGCGGCTATGCTTCGAAGTCGCGCCACTCGTCTGCGCCCATCGCGTACAACCGCACCGGAGTTCGGTGTGAGGGCTCTTGCCCGGTGGCGACGACGGAGGCCCGATGCGCCCAGCTGCGAGGGCCGGCGTGCCACCACGGTCCGACGGCCAGCCGAGGCTCGGTGTATTGCCCTGTGCGGTTGGGGACGCGGCTGGCGGGTGGCTGGCTCTTCAGCGCGGTGTGTCCGCGGTGGTGATTGTAGGTGTGCAGCCACTGCGGGAATGCTTCGCGGCGCTCGGCCTCTGACCGGCAGGGGCGGGCGTAGGCCCACTCCTCCAGCAGGGTGCGGTTGAAGCGTTCGACCTTGCCGTTGGTCTGCGGGCGGTAGGGCACCACGTTCACCGACGCGCAGGTCACTGCCATGAAGCAGGCGTCGGTCTACCTCGGTTGCGGCTGGCAGGACCCCATCAACGCCGGGTACTCGACGCTCCACCGCGGCCCGTTCCGGGCCGTGCGGGATCTCACCGAGGCCGGCGTTCACGTACAGACCGACTTCATCGACGGCGGACACTCCTGGCACGTCTGGCGCATCCTGCTCAAGGACTTCCTTACCCGCGTGGCCTTCCTGCCGGCGACTACGGCTTCCGCCACCTGGGGTGCTTGACCTTCCTTCGGCCGCTGATCCCGCACACCTTGCGCTCGTCGGCCGTTGAGCTCACAAGAACGGCGGCATCAGCGTCGCTCCCGCCCCGATCGGCTCCGGACGCCGGTCGGGCACAGCACGGTAGAGGCCGCTCCGGATCGGCTGCCCGGGCTGCCGACGCGACGTGACGCCGTCCGGGACCTCGTGGACGACGCGGTGGTACGCACCCGCGCCGAAGGCACGGCCGGCGTGCGGCGAGTCAACTCGCCAGGGCGTCGATCCGGCCAGAGCACCGGGTAGGGCTTCCACACTCTGCGCTACTACGGCGCAACGACGCAGACGGCCGAGTGCGGGGCGAGTCGTCGCGTGAAGTCAGCGTCTTGGGCGACCGCGCCTGCGGTGTCGAGCGCTCCCAGGTCGATGGGGGTGGACCGGTGGTTGACGATCACAGCTCTGTTGCCGAAGACAGCCACTTCGACACCCTTGGTCGGTGGCAGGAGAGCTGCGGGGGCGGCCCCGGCCAGTACCTCGACGGGAGTGCGATGCAGGAGCACCAGGGGGTGCATCTCGCGCTTGCCATAGCGGGGAGGGACGATAGGCATCGACTCACGGCAGTAGGAGTAGCCGTACTGGAAGCCGACGGAATAGACGTTCCCGGTGCCCCAGGACGTCTGGGAGATCGCCGTCTGTTGTGAGGTCAGATATGAGGCCAGGGGCTTTCCGCTCGTGAAAGTGACGGTCGACCAGCCGTGGGGGATGACCTCCTCGTCGCTCCAGGCGAAGCAGTCGAAGTCGATGTCCGATTCCTGGATGTCGAAGGCGCGACGGGTGAGTTCACACGAGGGGCCGTGCCAGGTGGTTCCCCCCGCGGCGGTCCACTCGCGCACAGCGTTTTCGAGCGCGGCGTTGTCGCCGAGGTCGTAGAGGGAGTTGGTGGGGACGACGAGGTGCTGGTAGTGGGCCAGGGTTCCGTCGGTTACTTGATCGGGGTGGATGATGTCGACGTGCCAGCCCAGGTCGGTGAACTGCTGGTACCAACCGAGGAGGTCCATCCGGTGCCGGCCGCCGTGATCGAGTTCCACGGGTTCGTACAGGCTCATCTCGGCGGGGAAGAGGAGGGCGACCTGGCGGGTCCGGGGGTCCGTGAGCAGGGGCATGACCTCGGCGGCCCATGTCATACCGGTGCGCAGAGAATCCTTGAAGAGGGGGTCGGTACGGAAGAGCACGCCTCCGTCGTCCAGACCGCTGTAGCCGTAGGTGTGGAGGCCGCGGGCGCCGGCGGCTACCTGGGTGGCGATGGCTTCTGCCGGAGGCACGGTCCGGTAGACGTCCGTGTTGACGTGCCGGCCGAGGTACAGGCCGGCGGTGAAGGGTGCGAATCCGTTCGCCGCGCGGGCGATGGATCCCTCCACGCTGACCACGGAGGCGTCGGCTCGGTTCTCCGCGTTCAGGGGGGCGGTGATGAACAGGACGCCGTCCAGGTGCTGGGCGCACCGGTAGACGTCCAGGGCGCGTTGGCCGGTCTGCCAGTCACGTTGTCGTGGCGGGTTGAAGAAGTACCCCCACTGATGGAGCACCGGTTCGGCGAAGACATCGAGGTCGTTCCAGTGGCTGCGCATCGTGGCGAGGTAGTCGTCGAGGACGTCGGCGAGGTAGGTCTGGTTGTCGATCCACCGGTGGAAGTCGGGGGTCCGGCGTGCGAAGTCCTCGTGGCCGGGGAGGGCGCAGCCCACCCAGTTCAGTTCGTCGGGCCGCAGCCAGTACGTGTGGGACTCCAGGTCGTCGAACGAGGTGGCTTGCAGTGCGTAGCGTTCGTTGAGGCGCTCGATGTCGTCGTTGAAGCGGCCCGCGAGCCAGGCCAGATAGTGCCGCCGTCCCTCGGCGTCGAAGCTCGGTTTGGCGATGGGGTCGAACATCGTCTGGACGACTGTGCGTCCGTCCGAGGCGCGTCGCATGCCGGATCCGTAGAGCTTCAGCAGGCCCCGCACATGATCGACCATGGTGGCCTGCGCCGCCGGCGACCAGTACTTGTAGGTACCCATCGGTTGACCGTCGGGCAGGACGGCTTCCTCGCCGCGCACGGGCGGCACGTCGCGGATGGTCGGGTACAGGTTGTCGCCGCACAGGTACAGGGCCAGGGATGTGTAGTCCATGCCGCGGGCTGCGGCTTCGGCCATCATGAATTCCTGCATCGCCACGTACTGGCTGGCTTCGCCGCCCGCGTAGCGGACGAAGAAGTCCTCCCAGGGTTTCGAGTCCAGGTTGATGGCGTTGAAGCCGAGGTCGGCGATCTCTGCCATGCCACGCCGGGTGGCGTCGTAGTCGCTGTAGAAGGGCTCGAAGAAGTTGCCAAACCACATGCTGAGGAAGGGGCGATCGGTGCTGTCCATGTCCTTCTCGAAGGTGGAGGCGCCGTTGTGGGGTTACGGATACGGCGACGGGAGTGCGATGGCTCGCGCGGATGGTGCCGGGGTCAGGAGGCCGATGCTCTCGGCGCGGGCCGACAGGCTAGGAGGAAGTCGCGGAAGTCGGCTGTGAAGGCCGCGTCGACGAGGTCGCGGGCGTGGATGCCGACCAGCGTTCCGGTGAAGCGGAGGGTTCCACCGTGGTCGTCGGAGAGGCGGGTGCAGTCGAGCGGGAGTCCGAGCTGGGTGCGCTGCCCGTCGGTGGCGTACCAGAAGCGGGCGGTCGTACCGGTGACGGTGACGCCGAGTGTGACGGGGGTGTTCGGCTCGATCTCCTGCAGCGCTGCCTGCCGGGCGCCGTGTTCGTCGCGCTCGACGAGGCTCAGGACGACCCGGCCCGCCGACTGCCATTGCTGGCCGCGCTGGGCCTCACCGTCCGGTTCGGTCCAGGTGAGGTCCAGTGAGAGGTAGGCCGCGGCGTCGTAGCGCAGAATCAGGCCGGCGGCCTGGGTGAAGGTTCGCGGCCGGGCGTCGACGGTGACCTGGGCAGTGGCGTGGTGTTCGGTGAGGCGCTGGGCGAGCAGGCTCTGCTCCCACCGTGACTCGGGGCCGTGCCGGCCTCGCAACCGGATCCACCCCGGGCGGCTGGTGGTGTCGGCCCAGGCGGAAGTGGGCGGTTCACGCAGTGTGCTCCACGGCCAGTCCAGAGATGTCGGCTCTGCTCGGCGCGGGGAGGGCGGTGCGCAGGGCATGGTTGCCACGCTGACCTCGGTTGCCGGATGCCATCCCCCTTGTTGCAGGCGGGGCCATTGCCCTTCGTCCCAGGTGATTGCTTGGATCGCGGTCTCCCGGCCCAGGGTGCAGCGCGGACCGGCCGCTGTCCACAGGGGGCGGGCTGCCAGATGGCACAGCACCCATTGTCCGTGCGGTGTCTGGACGAGTTCGCCGTGCCCGGCCTTCTGCAGCGGGAGCGTGGCGTCGTCCCGCGTGGTCAGCAGGGGCAGGGCGTCCAGTTCGTAGGGCCCGCCGAGGCTGCGGCTCCGCGCCATCCGGACACCGTGCTCGAAGCCGGTGCCGCCCTCGGCGAGGGTGAGGTAGTACCAGCCGTCGCGGGTGCAGACCTTGGGTCCTTCGATGAGGCGGTCGTGCTGCAGGAGCAGTCGTGTCTCGCCGACGGCGGCGAGGCTGGCAGGGTCGAGTTCAGTGAGGACGATCCCGCTGAAGCGCTGACCGCCCGGCCGGTGGTCGTTCTGCAGGTTGAGCAGCCACAGGCGGCCGTCCTCGTGGAAGAGCGCTGGGTCGAAGCCGTGGCCGGGCACCCGGCGCGGCGGTGTCCACGGGCCGCGGGTGTCGGTGGCCGTGGTGATGTAGGTGTCCAGGTCGAAGTACGGGGTGCCCACCGAGCGCACTACCGCGTACACCATCCAGAACCGCTCGCCGTCCCAGCTCATGGACGGGGCCCAGATGCCGCCCGAGTCGGGGACGCCGGCGAGGGATCCGCCGGGAGCGGCTCCCTGTACGTGGCCGGCGTACTCCCAGTGGGCCAGATCCCGCGAGCGGTGGATGGGGATGGTCGGGAACCACTCGAAGGAGCTGTTGGCCGCGTAGTACCAGTCGCCGACGCGGATCATCGACGGGTCGGGCATGAAACCGCGGATGACGGGGTTGCGCACAACCGTGCTGGTGGGTGCAGGGCTGGTCACTTCAGCGCTCCCAGGGTGACGCCGGAACGCCAGTAGCGACGCATGGCGATCATCAGGATGGCCATGGGCACGATCGACAGCAGAGCCCCGGTCAGCACGAGGCTGGTCAGGTCCACTCCGGCTTCCAGGCGCTTGCCCGACCAGTTGTACAGGCCCAGGTTGAGCGTCCAGTTCTCCTCGCCGCGCAGGACGGTCAGGGGCAGAAAGAAGGCGTTCCAGGTGTTCACGAAGGCGAGGAGGAAGATGGTCGCAGCGCCTGTGGTCATCATGCGGACCACGATGCTGAAGAAGATGCGCAGCTCGCCCGCTCCGTCGATGCGCGCGGCCTCCAGCAGCTCGAAGGGGATGGTGGCCTCCGTGTACACCTTGGCGAGGTAGACGCTGAAGGGATTGATCAGGCACGGAATGAGCATCGCCCACGGCGTGTCGACCAGCCCGATGTCGGAGAAGACCAGGTACAGCGGCAGGGCGAGCAGTGCGATCGGGATCAGGAACGATCCCACGACGCAGGCGAAGACGAGACCGCGGCCGGGGAAGTTGAAACGGGCGAGGCCGTAACCGGCGGCGAGGGCGATCAGCGTGCCGCCCAGGCTTCCCACGCCGGCGTACAGAAGTGAGTTGGCTGTCCAGCGCAGGAAGATGCCGTCGTCGTAGGTGAACAGCTGGTGGAGGTTGTCCGTGAGGTGCCAGCCCGAGAACCAGAGGCCGTTGCTCTGGTAGAGGCCCACACGGTCCTTGGTGGCGGCGATGATCAGCCACCACAGGGGGAAGAGGCTGTAGGCGCAGGCGAGGATGAGGCCGATGAGGACGAAGCGCTGGCCACCGCGTGAGCGGGAGGCCGGGTCGGGCCGTGTCATGCGCTGGACGCTGCGGACGCGGGGTTTGTCAGTGGTGTGCTCGGTGAGCGTCATCAGTCGGCCTCCTTCGAAGTGAGCCGGTAGAACATGAAGGAAGCGATACCGAGGATCAGGGCGAGCAGGACCGACAGCGTCGCCGCGTAGTGGTAGTTGCCGGCGTTGAACGCAGCGTTGTAGATGATCATGATGGGGGTGAACTTGTCGTCCACGGTCTGCGGTGTGACGTTGCGGAACAGCGCGGGCTCGTTGAAGATCTGCAGCATCTGGATGATGGACAGCAGACCGGTCAGGACCAGTGCGCTGCGTACGTAAGGGATCTTGATGCTCCGGGCGATGCGCCACTCCGATGCCCCGTCGAGCCGGGCCGCCTCGAACAGTTCACGCGGAACCGCCTGCAGCGCGGAATAGATGATCACCATGTTGTAGCCGATGCCGTGCCAGGTCAGGAGGTTTCCGATGGAGGGCCACACCATCGAGGGGGCGAAAAAGTCCCAGTCGAAGCCCAGTGCGTGGCCCAGCGGGGTGAGCGGGCCCACGTTCGGGCTGTAGAGGTTGATCCAGACGATGGCGGCCACGACACCGGGGATCATGTACGGGACCAGCAGCAGGATGCGGAACCTGCTGGCCGAGCGTGAGGTGAGTGAGTCCAGCAGCAGGGCCAGCACCAGGCTGATGAGCAGCATCAGCGGGATCTGCACGCAGGCGAAGAGCGCCACCCTGAGGACCGAGCCCATGAAGGCGCTGTCGGTGAGTCCTTCGAGGTAGTTGTCCAGGCCGACGAAACTCTGGCTGGAGCCGCCCAGGCCGAGTCCGGACTGTTCCTCGCGGAACAGGGACTGGTACGCGGCGTAGCCCATCGGCAGCAGGTAGAGGAAGACGAAGCCGAGGAGGAACGGCGCCGTGAAGGAGGCACCCTTCCATCGCAGGGAGGAGATCATGAGCGTTCTGCCTTTGCCTTCGTCAGCCCTTGACGTTGATGCCGCGGGACTTCAGGTCATCGACGGTCCACTTCTGCATGTGGGCCAGCAGCTCGGTGACCTTCAGTTCCTTGCTGACGACCTTGCCCCACTGGCTCTGCAGCTCAGTGAACATGGCGGTCCAGTTCGGGCCGAAGGTCCAGTCCGTGTTGACGGTGCCCAGGCTGTCATTGACGATCTTCTTCGCCGGCTCGTAGTTCTTGCCCAGCAGCTCCTTGGAGATGGTCATATCGGTGTACGGGCTGCTGTCCTTGAGGGCTGGCAGCACCCCGCTGCCGGTGCCCGGAGTGGCCATGGTTTTGACGGCCCCCGGATCGGTGGACAGCCACAGTGCTGCCTCGGCAGCCTGTTCGGGGTGCTTGCACTGCTCCGTGACCAGGTTCAGTCCGGCGCTCTGATTGGTGCCGGCCGGGGTTCGGACGGCGGATCCGGCGAAAGCCGGCCAAGGGCTGAGGGCCCACTCGCCGAGAGACTTGGTGAAGTTCTGGACCATGCCGGACATCTGCCAGGTGGAGATCTGGCGTGTGACCGTACCGCCGCTGTCGAAGTTGCGCTGCAATGCGGCGTAGTCGGAGAAGGACAGCTTGGAGTTGAGGTCCTTGTCGATGATCTCTTGGATGACTTCCGCGGCCTGGAGGCTGCCCTTGTCCTGGAAGTTCACTTGCCATGCGTTGCCGTCGATGGTGTACCAGCGGGCCCCGGCCTGCATGGCGAGGACCTCCAGGGTGCTGGGGTCTTCCCCGGCGTAGTTGGTGACCTTGATGCCGTGCTTCTTCAGCACCTCGCCTGAGGCGATGAAGTCGTCCCAGGTGGCAGGCGCCTCCAGCCCGTACTTCTCGAACACGTCGGTGCGGTAGACCGTGAAGGAGGGCGCCGAGCTGGTGGGGACCCCGTAGACCTTGCCCTGGACCTGGGCCCCGGACCAGGCTCCCTCATTGAAGGCAGACTCCTTTGACTTCACGTACTGGGTGATGTCGGCGAGAGCCCCTTGCGAGACCCAGCTCGTCACGTACTCGGCGGTGTTCTGCACCAGGCACGGGGCGTTGTTGGCCTTGACGGCATTGCTGAGCTGCTTCTGCGTACCGAGCTGATCGGTGACCTTCGTGTACTTGAGCTGGACATCCTTGTGCGCGGCGTTGAACGCCTTCACCACGGCCTCCTGGCCGTTGGCCCACCCCCAGAACTCCAGCGTGACGGGGCCCTGGCTCGAGGCGTCGTCGCCGCCCGACCCGCCGCACGCGGTGAGCAGGATGGACAGCGCAAACGTCGCGGTGGCGGCTCGGCGAACGCTTCGACACGGACTGATGGACTTCATTGACCCAGATCCTTCGACTGAGGGACACCCTCGCCAGGAGGGAGGAAGAAGACTGCGCGGAACGCAGTGAACTGCTAGGGAAGCCGGCTGGGTACGGCGACGACTCACCCCAGCGGGAACTTGCAGTAATCGCTTCCTATGGAAGCTACGTTCAGCCTGCGCATCAGAGCAAGAGCTGCGGCCCAAAATGTTTCGACTGCTTGTCCGTTGGGTTCACTCGGCGTTCCATGAAACTGCTCGGATAGCTTCATATTGGCTGCTCATAGCCCAGTTGCGCCCTCGGGAGGGTCCTGGTGTCCGGTGCCGGGCAAGAGAGCGGAACACACCTCAGCTGACCGCATCTGACGGCGAAGTGGACCGTAAACGATTACTTACACTGTCGAGCTGAACATCAATGCGGGTCAGGCCACGCGCGTCAGATCGGCCCGGCGGACCGGATGGACCAGCGGCTGCCCGGAGGCCAGGCGGGCGACCTCGTCCACCACGACGGC
Source organism: Streptomyces sp. NPDC002701 (assembly GCF_042889045.1). Lineage (NCBI taxonomy): Bacteria > Bacillati > Actinomycetota > Actinomycetes > Kitasatosporales > Streptomycetaceae > Streptomyces > Streptomyces sp. NPDC002701. The sequence goes on along the minus strand of NZ_JBIAQL010000044.1, from coordinate 20,527 downwards.
ACCGAGCCGCTCGAGTTCGTTGCCGAGAGAGCCGGCGATGTGCGGTGTGAGGAAGACGTTGGGCAGCCGGTAGAGCGGCGAGCTGGCGGGAAGCGGCTCCGGGTCGGTGACGTCGAGAATGGCCTGCAGTCGACCCGCCACCAGTTCGGCGATAAGTGCTTCATGGTCCACGAGCGCCCCTCGGGAGGTATTAATAAGCACCCCGCCGTCACGGATGAGGGCGAGCCGGGCGCCGTCGAGCATGTGACGGGTCTCGGACGTGTCGGGCGCATGCAGGCTGACGATGTCGCTGCGCCGCAGCAACTCCTCCAGCGGCATGAGCGCCGCACCCATGCTGGCGGCCTCGGCGGCGCCCACGTAGGGGTCGTACAGCAGAACCTCCAGGTCGTGGGAGCGCAGGAGCTTCAGCAGATGGCGACCCACGCGGGAAGCACCGATGACCCCCACGCGGCGGCCGACGTTGCCGATACCGGCAGTCCTGACCGCGGTGGGGTAGGTGTGCATGTCGCGGTAGCGTTCCCGCTGTGCGAAAGCGTCCTTGCCGGCGAGCAGGATCATCGCCAGGGTGTACTCGGCCACGGGGACCGCGTTGGCGGCAACCGCGCTGGACACGGCGACCCCGTGGGACCACAGCGCGTCGCTGATGAGTGCGCGGACGGAGCCTGCCGCGTGCAGCACAGCCCGCAGCCGCGGTGCGGCTTCGAGGACCTCCGGCCCGAGCGGGGGACACCCCCATCCGGTGATCAGTGTGTCGGCCTCGGCGAGAGCCGCAGCCGACCTGGGGTCGGCGAAGTCCCGCACAACGACATCGGGGTCTATCCGGGCCGATGTCTGGAGCCTGGCCATGAGCGCCGGCGGGAACAGCATCGGAAGGTGAATCGGATCCAGGGCGAAGACGGCTCGGGGAAGCGGAGCGCTGGGCATGACTCTCCTGAGGAGCGAGCAATCACGGACTGCATGACAGAAAACGTTTGCTAGAACGCCACGGTAAACTCGCCCGGAACGCTGGTCAATGAGCCGGGCAGAGGCTGTGATGCTTTGCCCCGATGCTGCCGCCTGTGTGAGGGAGGACTCCGCAGCATTCCCGAAGGGGCGCCGGAGACGTCGGCGGATGCGGCGGGTGTTTCAGCGGGTCACTGTCGGGTAAGGCACAGACGCCTTATGGAGGCTGCCGGACGTCTACTGCCAGGCGAGTTGGCGCACTGACTTCCGGATGATCAGTTGCGTGCCGAGCACGACCCGGTCGTCGTCGGATACGGCGTCCCTGCGGGCGAGGGCCAGACGGACAGCAGTGCGGCCGAGTTCCTCGTAGGGCACGCGGATCGTGGTGAGCGCGGGGGTCAGGTCGGTGGCGAATGGGACATCGTCGAACCCCACGACCGAGATGTCGTCCGGGACGCTCCGTCCGGCTTCCCGCAGCGCTGCGACGGCGCCGAGGGCGACCATGTCCGAGGCCGCGAACACGGCGGTGAAATCCACGCCGTTGCGCAGGGCGTCGCGGGTGCGGGCATAGCCGGAGGCGCGCGTGTACGTGCCCTGCGTGTCGAGAGCCTCGGAGCGGGGGGCGACCCCGTGGGCGCGCAGTGCGTCCAGGTAGCCGGCTCGGCGCTCGTCCGGACTGTTCAGCCCGGCCTCACCGCCCAGGAACAGCACGCTGCGATGGCCGGATGCGAGCAGGTGTGACGTGGCCTGGAAGGCACCGCCGCGGTTGTCGTAGTCGACCACGGTGACCGGCAGGCCCGGAGCCGGCGCCGGGCGGCCGACCAGTACCAGCCGGGAACCGGCCGCGTCGAGTGCCCGTGCGTATTCGGTCATGCGGCGCTGATAGCTCTCGTCGGGTATGGCACTGCCCACGAGGACGACGGCTGCCGCATGCTGCTCTCGCATGAGCTGGACCAGGTCGTCCTCGCGTGCCGGGTCGTCGTGTGTGGCGCACACCAGGCTCAGCCTGCCCAGGGAGGCAGCCTCCTGCTCCACGCCGGCGGCGACGTGGGCGAGCGAGGGGCCGGTGATGTCTTTGATCACCAGGGCGACGGGGCCGGCGACGCGCCCGGACAGGGCCTTGGCGTGGACGTTGACCACGTAGTGCAGTGACTTGACAGCGGCCATGACGCGCGCCCGGGTTTCCTCCGAAACCGGATAGTTGCCGGCCAGAGTGCGGGAAACGGTTGCTACGGAGACTCCGGCCTTTCGGGCCACGTCGGTGATCGTGCTGGGCCTGTCCTCGGCCCTGCGCCGGGACTTACCCCTCGGGGCCTTAGCCGCACTGTCGACCGGCTGGTGGTTCACGCTGTCAGTCACGGCTCGACGTTACTGCATCTTGCATGCGCTGCCGACCCGTGAGCAGGGCAGAGACCGGGGGCGCGACCGGTAATCGTTTCCAGCACGAGGGCAGAAGGACTTGATCTCCCCCTGCGTCGCTCCGTTGCCGAGGGGACGGGAGGGCGTCGCTCCCGCACAAGGGGTAGCGACTTCGCCGCGATGCCCGCCGCCCGCATGCGGCTTTCCACCGTAGGTCACCGCAGTTCCTGAACAGTCTCGAAGTCCGACAAACCATGCAGACTCTGCAGGACGACCGCGCTGGCCAAGCCCGCAGTCGTGATCACCGCGAGTGCGACCGTCGTGGCAGGCGGCGTATACGTCTCAACCCATCACCCGGAGAAGCCGAAACCAGTCTTGATAGCGCCCTCAACCCGCACACTTTCCGCCCCGACGCCCCAGCCAATAGTCGAAGGGACTGCGTCGCCGTCCCAGCGCCGCCCCGCACGCCCTCCCCGTTGCCGAGCGCGGAGGTGCCGCACTCGGGATAGGGCACGGTCGTCGACACCGCAGACACCGCGCCAGCGGCGGACACCCGTCCGGGCCCTGCCGCGCCGCGCCGAGACCGGAGTGGCCGCGGCCGGCGCCCCCGAGGCGGGCCTGACGCACCGCGGCGAGGCCGTGACGCTCACCTGGACGGGCTACGTCCGTGTCCGGTGGCAGGTGGTCCCGGCACAGCGAGCCGGTGCCCTGGTGATGCCCACGTGGACGGGGCTGAAGGGGCGCCTGTTCCATGTGGCCTCGGGCGGCGGCCATCGTATGGACGACGGACGGCCCGAGGCCGCCGAGGACATCACCTGGATGAACGGTCCGGTCTACGGGGCCGCATTGCTCCCCGCCCGGGCTCAGCAGATGTGGCAGAACGAGTACTACCGATTGACGGCGCCGTCACCTTGCATCAGAACGAACGCGGCGCCGACTACAACCTCTACATCGAGACATCGAGCTGGAAGGTAGTGACCGAGGACCTATCCACTGGCCCGCACGACGGATCCATTCGGTACGGCCTTGTCCAGGACACGGGCACCGACCAGGCGCCGGTGCCGCGGTACCTCACACGGGCAGACCCGGGCGACCCGGAGACCGTGCCACAGTGCTCACAGCCCGGACCGCCCTAAAGCACCGAGCCCCAATACGCAGGGCAGCCCGCTGCCCATGGCTGCCTCTGCTCGCGAAGTCGGGCCCAGGACCCCTGATCGCAATGACTTCAGGTGACTCCAGCAAATGAGTGCACAACCGAGAGCCCGAGGGTGCCCACTGCCCCCGCCGCCCGCCCTGCCGAGGTTGACGGGTCGTCACCCGATCGCAGCTTCCCCTGTAAGGCAGCGAACTTGGCGTTCTCGCCGTCGATCAGCGCCCCAGCCCACTCACGGGCGGAGTCGTCAGCGCTGACGGCCACGGTTGAGGCAACCGGCCGCTCACCGGGGAGATAGGTACGCGATGGCGGCGTCGGCCCGCCGGCCGTCAGGCCATGCTCGCCCTGGCCTACCTGTGATGCGGCGGCACGTACGCCCAACTCGCCGCAGGGTTTGAGATCGGCATCGCGACTGTCTACCGCTACATATGCGAGGCCGTCGAAGCGCTGTCCGCCCGGGTGCAGACCCTGGCCGACGCAATGACGACCGCCAGGACGAAGGCGTACGTAATCCTGGGTGGCACCCTCCTGCCCATCGACCGGATCGCCTCCGACACCCCAGAGATCCGCGCCATCCATACGACCTCGGGGATGGTGACCTGCCGGCTCGTGAGGGGGCGGTCCGGGACCGGCCTGCCATTGAGACTTCAGGGCAACAGCACCCTTTCTGCCAAACGCAGTTGGTCGATCACGCCGGCCAGTTGAGCGTCAGTGGCGTCGGGATCACCGGCGGTGACGGCGTCGATGATGGACAGCAGCTGTGGCAGTGACTCCTGTGGGCGTCCCGACCGCAGTGCGAGGCGGAACGGGAAACGCACCATCTGTACATTGAGTCGTTCGAGTTGGCGCTTGGCGATCGAGACCTCGCCAGAGCCGTCGCCGAGGCGGACATCGTTCAGAACGGCCCGAAACGGCTGGAGGTAAAGCGCGACCTTTGGGTCGCGATCGAGCGGGCCGCGCCCGCCCGCGCCCTCTTCGCCACCTCCACCTCCGGCACTCCCGCCACCGACAGCGCCCGGTCCTTGGCCCGTCCCGCACGGCCGGTCGTCGGGCACCCGTTCAAAACGGTGGTAATGCTCGCGTCTTCATGCCTGGCCCGGCAAGAAGCCCCAGGTGCTTCACAAGGAGGCCCCTGGGTTCGTGGCCAACTGCCGCCAGTCGGCCCAGTTCCTCGAATGCGTGCACCCGGTTGCCGAAGGCGTGGTCACCGATGCCTGGCTGGACGACATCGTCACCTCCTCCATCGGACTGCGCTGGGCGGCCGCAGGACCGTTCCGCATCTTCCACCCGGGCGGCGGTCCCAGCGGCCTACCGATCTTCCTGGAACACCTCGGCAGGACCATGGACCCCTCCTTCGACGATCCCACCGGTCTCCCGCCTCACCGCGCAGGTCCGCGAAGCATTCAGGGGCCCTGACATCGCCCACCCCGGCGCCGGACGCGACCGGGCCCAGATCGCCCTGATGCGCGCCCTGAGCAGTACCCGTGACGCCCTGCCCCCCGCATCGGCCGCCTGACCGGCGTCGACGCCTTCGGTGCGGCCGTCGTGGCAGGGCAGTGCGAGGCCGGTGTCCACGGGACGCGACGGTCGACGCGGCAGTCACCTGCGCGGTATGTGCTCACGGACGGGCGAGTCATGAGGCGGGCATCGTCGTCTGCCAGCCGATGGTGAACGTGGTGGGCCGGGCCGGCAGCCGGAAGTGCGGGAGGACTCCCGGCCCGCACGAAGCGCTTCCGATGCCCTGCAGACCGGTGTCGACCGTGAGGTACAGGCGGTCACCGGGCACCAGGTCGGTGGGATGGCGCGCGTCGTCGAGATCCTCGCTGGTCCAGGGCCGGACACTGAACGCGAAGTGCGGTGCGCCCAGCACCAGGAGTCCGCCGGCCGACTCGGGGGCCGTACCGCCGAGCCGGAGCCAGCGGACCTCGGCGCGGCTGCCGTTCTCCTGCGGATAGAGGTAAGGGGTCTGCAACCCGGTAACGTCCGAGGAATGCCGTGCGACACGTGCCGCAGCACGCGTGTCGGGATACGCCTCGCCCGGCCCGGCGCCGAACCAGGTGACCGCGTCGAGCGCCGCCGGAACCGCCGCGCGTACGCCCAGCCTCGGAAGCGGGAAAGGCCACTCGCCGACCGGCTCGGCCTGGACGGTCAGCCAGAGCCGTCCGTGGTGGGACGGATCGGCCGTCCAGCGGTACGTCGTCATCATCGCCGTGTCAGTCCCGGCTGCCGCGACCCTGGTCCGTACGGTGAGCGCGCCGCCGTCCCGCTCCACGGCCCGCACCTTGTGCTCCAGCCGGTGCAGACCGGCCGCGCGCCACTGCGCGGCGACGGATCCCCGCCAGCCGCGCAGATCGTTGTCGGTAGGTGCACGCCACAGGTCGAGAAGAGGACCGTCGAGGGCCAGCCCTCCGAGAGTGCGGAGGGTGCCGGAGTGCGCGTCGAAGACGCCCTCTCCCAGTTCCACGTACCGGCCCGTCGTGGCCGGTGCGATGCCCGAGATCGGCACCTGAACGGCCGGTGTGCCGCTGAGCATCGCCTGTCCCCAGGCGACCTCGTGACCGGCGTTCGCCCAGGAAGTGTCCTCGCTCAGCACGGCGGACACGGTGAGCCATCGCTCGACCGTCGTATCCGGCGCCCTCAGGAGATCCTCCGGCCACGGCACGAAGACGGTTTCGCCGCTGACCACCTGCGGTACGGGCAGTTCCCCCCACCCTGCCGACACGCCCTCGTCCTCGACCCGCCAGCGAAAGCGCAGGTGATCTATTCCCAGGAAGTCATGCCCGTTGTACACGACGATGCTGCGGGCCGCGGTGTCGACGGTGATACGGACCGGTTCGACGACCTTCTTGTACTCGATGAGGCCGGGGGAGGGAACGCGGTCCGGGAAGACGAGTCCGTCGGCGACGAAGTTCCCGTCGTGCACCGGTTCGCCGAAGTCGCCGCCGTACGCGAAGAACTCCTCCCCGGCGTCGGTGCGCTGCCGGATGCCGTGGTCGATCCACTCCCAGACGAAGCCGCCCTGACAGCGCGGATGCTGCTCGAACAGGCGCTGGTACTCACTGAGTCCGCCGGGACCGTTGCCCATCGCGTGGGCGTACTCGCACAGGATGAACGGCAGGGATCGGCGGTGCTCGTTGAGGGCCGGGTCGGTGGTCGGGTCCTCGGCGCGGCGGCCGATGCGGTCGGTCTCCGCGTGGTCGGCGTACATGCGGCTGTAGACGTCCACGTACCCGCTGTCCCAGTCGCCTTCGTAATGGACGGGCCGACCGGGGTCACGGGTGTGTGTCCAGTCGGCCATGGCGCGCAGGTTCTGTCCGGTGCCGGACTCGTTGCCGAGGGACCACATGATGACGCTGGGATGGTTCTTGTCGCGCTCGACCATGCGGCTCATCCGGTCGAGGTACGCCTCCTGCCAGTGCGGGTCGTCGCTGGGGTTGCCGCGCCAGCCGGTGAGGAAGAAGCCGTGGGTCTCCAGGTCGCACTCGTCGACCACCCAGAGACCGTACTCGTCGCAGAGATCGAGGAAGACGCTGTCGGGTGGGTAGTGACTGGTGCGCACGGCGTTGATGTTGTGCTGCTTCATCAGCCGGATGTCGTGCAGCATGGTGGTGCGGCTCAGGGTACGCCCGGTGTCGGGGTCCCATTCGTGACGGTTGACGCCGCGCAGCAGGATGCGTCTGCCGTTCACCAGGAGCAGACCGTTCTCGACGCTGACTGTGCGGAAGCCGATCCGCAGCGGGACCCGTTCGGTGCCGGTAGACAGGACGCCGTCGTACAGCCATGGTGTCTCGGCGGTCCAGGGCTCGACGGGCACGGTCGCGTGCTCTCCGGCGGCGAGGTCGAGTTCGAGAGCGGGGACGGTGATCCGGGTACCGGGGTTGTCACAGTCGACGCGCAGGGTGCCGAGCCCGGTGCGATGGTCGTAGTCGGCGTGTACGAAGTAGTCGCGTACGCCGGTCGGCGGGCGGTGCAGGAGGGTGACGGAGCGGAAGATGCCGGACAGCCACCACATGTCCTGGTCTTCCAGATAGCTGCCCGCCGACCACTGGTGGACCCGGACGGCCAGGACATTGCGGCAGGGACGCAGGGCTACGGTGGCGTCGAACTCGGTCGGCAGTCGGCTCCCCTTGCCGTCGCCGAGGCGTACGCCGTTCAGCCATACGGCGAAGCAGGAGTCGACGCCCTCGAAGCGGAGGGTGGCGCGGCCGTCGGCGGGCCAGTCCTCGGGGAGGGTGAACTCCCTGCGGTACTCGCCGGTTGGGTTGGTGTCGGGCACCCGGGGCGGGTCCACGGGGAAGGGGAAGATCTGGTTGGTGTAGGCGGGGGCGCCGTGGACCGGTGGGCCCGGGACGCCGGTCATCTGCCAGCAGGACGGGACGGGCAGGAGGTGCCAGGCGCTGTCGTCGTGGCCGGGGTGTTCGAAGCCGTCCGTGACGGCGTGTGTGCCGGGGACCAGTTGGAAACGCCAGTCACCGTCGAGACACAGGCGCGCGGCGTCGGACCCGAAGGCCGCTCGTGGCGCGAGACGCCCGGTCCCGGGTGAGTGATTCTCGACGTAGGTGTGTTCGGCGCGGTGCGCGGTCACGTACTGGGGCCTTTCGTCCGGGCGGTGAGGTGTCGGCGGGTGACTACGCCTCGTCGGGGAGCGTGTACCAGAACTCGATTTCGGCGAGATTGACCCGGCCGTTGTGGTTGTCGTGGACGCGGATCAGCGGATACGAGGCCCGTTCGGGAAGTTCGGCCTCGTACCACTGGGCGGCACTCACACCGCTGATGGTGTGGATGTCGTGCCAGGTGGCGCCGCCGTCGCGTGACCCGCGGAAGACCGTGCCGTTGGCCCGGACCAACTGGTCGGACCGCGGGTGGAAGCGGATGCGGTCGATGGTGACGGGACCGGCGGTGCCCGCGTCGATGTCGAGCCAGCTCTCGGACGCTAGGGTGTCGGTGTAGGTGGCGGGATCGCCGTCGAAGGCCCGCCAGGCGTTGGACTGCTTGGTGCCGGTGCCGGGCCACTGGACGGTCGACGCGGCCACCATGGCCGGGGTGACTTCGAACTTCCGCAGCAGGGTGTCCACGGAGACCAGCAGTTCGTGGGCCGTGTACACCTCGTCGATCAGCGCGTCCCGATCGGCACCCGGCACGGCCGCGGCCGCCTCGAGGCTGTCGATCCGCGCGAGGAAGGCGGCGTGGCTCTTCTTGGTCCAGCCAGCTGCGGACGTCTTCCTCGCCCGTGCGATGACCTGGTCCAGGGTTTCGGCCACAGCCAGGACTGGTACGTCGGTGGTCCGGGTGCCGCCGTCGGCCAGGGTAGCGGTGACCTTGTACCACCGCTTGCCGCGCCGCAGTTCCGTGTCCGTGTGGGCCAGGGCCCGGGTGCCCTCCGCCAGTAGTTCCCATTTCTTCTCGTCCGTGGAGCGCAGGACGGTGAACGAGACCGCATCCTCCGGCTTGTTCCAGCGGACCGTGACGGTGTCGGCGTCCCGCTCCGCGAGCACGAGCAGGGAGTCCGGTGCCAGGGCGGACAGCGCTGTGGCGCTGAAGGCGGCGTCGCCGGTGGCGGCGAGCCCCGCGTGCACGCCGAACGGGAACGGGGTGAACAGGGAGCCGACGGCCCTCCAGACCGAGCCGTCGGCCGAGACCAGCGCGTGGACGCGGTGGGTGGCGAAGTCCCGTGCCAGCCGAAGGTGGGGCGTGGCGGCGAGGCTGAGGCCACCGAGCCCGGCGTCCAGGGGGCTGCGCCTGTCGTCCTGCCAGTCATGCCGGCTGTCCCGGGTGCGGTTGCGCAGGACCAGGTTGCCGTCGGTGTCCGCGCCGAAGTAAACGTAGCGGGTGTCGGCGGCGAGGCGGTCGCGCAGCATCAGGCCGGTAAGCGGTCCGCGCCGGGTGTCGATCCGCGTGGTGAGCACGAAGGTGCCGGTGGCCGGGCGGCTGACGTAGTGCAGCTCGTCCTCGATGTCGCGTTCCAGCACCTTGTAGTCGTCGCCGTCGCCGAGGCCGTCGCCTCGTGCGCCGAGCACCCGTATCCTGCCGGCCCGTACCTCGGCGCTCCCGGTGTGCTTGCGGCCGAGGGCGTCGTCGCGCCAGCCGGTGCCGTCGAGTCCGCGGGTCGTCGCGACATCGAGCGCGGTGCGGATCTGGTGGGACGTCCACCCGGCTCCCGCGCTGTTCACCGCGGTGACCGTGTAGTGGTACGTCTCGCCCCGGCGTGCGGACGTGTCGTGGTGATGGCGCCCAGTGACTTTGTCGGCGATCAGGTGGTAGGGGCCGTTCTTGCGCGTTGCCCGGCGTACCCGGTAGTGGTCGGCGCCCGCGGTGGTCTGCCAGGTGACCGTCACGGCGCCGTCGCCCGGCAGCGTGTGCACGAAGTCGACGTGGGCGGGCAGGGGGGCCGTCTCCTCGGTGGCCGGCAGCCGCAGCACGAGGCCGGTCCGGGGCCTGACCTGTACGGCGCCGTCACGCACCGGGAGCCGCTCGCCGGTGACGAGGTCGAGGACGGCGCTGCCGCGATGATCGGCGGGCAGGTCGACATCGAACGTCTGCTCGTTGCCATACGTTTCGCGCGTGGTGTTGAAGACGAAGAAATAGCGTCCGTAGCGGGCGGTGAGCAGGTCCGGGTAGCCGGAGTAGGCGTGATCGGCCTCGAAGTTCTCGCGGCGGACGGTGCCGATGCCGGGCTGGAAGGTGATGGGGGCGATCTCACCCGCGAGTGCCTGGGGTGCGGCGGAGTCGGCGGTCTGCTGGTCCTCCATGAAGTCGACGTCGATGTTGTCCATGCGGGCCCAGTAGTCCTCGTACTGGAAGAGCCCGTTGGTGTTGATCTGCACCAAGTGGTCGTACGCGCCGTGCTGGACGTGCAGCCGGCCGTTGCGGGCGAAGCCGCGCTGCCGCTCGTTGAGCTGTCCGAACAGGCGGAGATCTCCGTCGCGCATCGAGACGAACATGCAGTCCACGTCGACCCAGGCGTGCTGCTCGTAGTCGGCGGGGTCGACACCCAGAGCCGTGATCTGTGCGCCCGTGTAGTAGCGGAAGTCGGTCTGGGGATGCACGACTGCGGCGGGCTCGCGGTCCTTCAGGTAGGACCAGGTCTCGGCGAGCCGCAGGTCGTACTTCATCTTGCCGGTGACTGCGGAGAAGGCGTTGAAGTACTGGTGGTCGGCGAGCTGCTGCTGCGCGAAGCCGACCGCTTCCGTCGCGTACCGCCAGGTGTCCTTCCACGACCTGCCCCGGTAGCGGTCCGCGTGGTCCCGCATGTGCTTCTCGAGGGAGACGTAGTGCAGAATGCGGCCCTCGGAGATACGCAGGACGTAGCCGGGGAACCCTGGGTAGTTGGCGTTGCGTTCGTCGATGACCATCTCCAGCCGCATGATGCGCTTGCCACTGTCGTCGACGTCGGTGTAGCGGGCCTGGCCCCGGGCGTGCAGGTTGCGCAGCGCGGTCCTGAGGATCTCGTCGTTGAGCTCCTCGTCGCCCTGGTGGCCCCAGGTGCGATAGAACCATTCGGGGAGGTAGTTGGTCGCCTCGCCGTAATTGGCCACGTAACCGTTCTCGCGGGTGTGGCCGGCCTCGGTGATGCCGGTGTGGTGCCTGCCGAACGGCAGCCGGCGTACGACGTCGCCCTTTTGGTCCAGCTTGGATCGGGCCAGGCCCTTGATGACGTACCGAATGTAGTCCTCGGTCCAGCGGGCGGTGGTGTCGTGCTGGAAGAGCGAGTGGAACAGGTCCAGATCCTGCCCGTCGGGGCCGACGAGGACCTCCTCGCCGAGGAACGGCAGCCAGCCCAGCGCCTCGCCGGCGATCCGGTGGCTGCGTGCCTTGCCCTCGTAGAACGCCGACCCGATGACCCGCAACCCTTCGTGGGCCTCCCACGCGCCCTCGTAGGTATACATGATCTGGTTGAAGATGTACGAGAGGCGGGAGCGCGCATAGTCGAAGTTGGCCTTCAGTATCCGTTCCCAGGCACCGCGCCGGGTCAGGGTCCCACCGTCCCAGCCGACGTCCTTCAGTGAAGTCTCTCCGTCGGAGGTGCCGGCGGTGAACTCTTCGTCGAGGAACGCCTCGAACGCCTCGCGGCCGTAGACGTCGTCGTCGGCGATGATGTCCTCGACGATGTAGAGCGCCTCACCGAGAGCGCCGTAGTAGCCGCCCCAGTCGCCCTGATGGCCGCCCCGGGCCAGCAGCCTGGTGTCGCCGTAGTAGTCCTTGGTGTGGTTGTCGACGCACTTGAGGATCCGCAGCAGGGCTGTTCTCCGCTCCGCGGGCGTCTGCGCGGGGCACCAGGATGCCTGCTGGAGCGCGATGGCGTAGAAGCGCAGCTCGTCCTGGTAGCGGACAATCGACAGCCGGCCGTCGGCTGCGGCGTCGACCTTCGCCGAGAAGTCGTTGAACAGCTTGACCTGGGCGGCGGTGTAGTCGTCGATCAGCTGCTGCTTCTCGGCGTCGCTCAGGTCGGCGGCCGGTGCGGTCGGCGGGGTGAAGTCACCCTGTGGTTCGTCTCCTACGTCGAGATGGGCGCCGGTGTGGGTGTAGGCGCGGTAATAGCCGCGGGACGGCTCGGTGACGTTGCCGCTGAAGCTGAGGTGGTAGGTCCGCAGGGTGATCTCGACCTGCTGTCGGCCTTGGGTGTGCTCCAGCGGCAGCATCTGCGTGGCGTAGTAGAAGCGGCCGGGCAGAGGCCGGTTGGAACCGATGTTGAGCGCCTCGTAGTCACCGGAGCGGCGGTAGCCGATCTGTTCGCCGTTGATGTAGGCGATGGTCTTGTAGGTGGAGGTGTCGCTGCCCCAGAATTTCACGGTCAGGTAGTTCTGCGCGCTCGGATCGGTCCGCATGGTGAAGGCCAGGTCGCCGCCCCTGACCGTCGGCGGATCCAGGGGCATCGCCACCCTCGCCCGGTCGCCCGCGTTGCCGTCGGTGGCCTCGGAGGCGGGTGACGTGTAATGGTGGGCCGCCTCGGACTGCGGGTCACCGAAGTCGATCATGTCCAGTCGCCGGGTGCCGGCCTGTTCCAGGGCCGCTGCGGGCACGGCGGCTCCGGCGGGCGCGGTCCACAGCCCGCCGCTCGCGGCGACGGCGCCGGTTCCCGCCGCGGCGGTGCGCAGCACGGTTCTTCTGCTGACGGTCATGCGGATGTTTCTCCTTCGGGAGGGCGGCACAGGAGAGTGAGGGGACGCGGGGCGGGAAGCTGGCTGGTCGGCTCTGTTGCGCCGACTGCTACTGCAGGGAGCCGAAGGTGACGCCGGAGCGCCAGAAGCGCTGCATGGAGATCATCAGAATCACCATGGGGATCAGGGAGATGAGGGAGCCGACAACGACCATGCCGGTCAGGTCGGCGGAGGTGTCCACCTTGACCTTCAGCCAGGAGTACAGGCCGAACACGACGGTTCACTTCTCCGGTGTCCGCATGAAGACCAGGGGCCCGAAGAAGGAGTTCCAGGAGCCGACGAAGCCGAGCAGGAAGATCGTCGCTGCGCCCGTGGACATCATGAGGTACGGCTGCAACGGCTCATCGATATCGGTGAGCAGGCCCTCGCCCACGAGGCCGGGGACCTCGCCGAAGTTCTCGACGAGACAAAGGACGTCCTTGCCCGCGGCCACCATGTTGCGCAGGTTTTGCGCCGTGCCCTGGGTGTCGGCCTGCTTGACCACCTTGATCTTGATGTCGTCATGGGTCGCGTTGAACTTGTGATCGGTTGAGTCCATTCGGTCTCGTCCCACGACCACCACGTCAGTGTGACGGACCCGTCCTCCCTGTTCTCGGAGTCGTCCGTCCCGCCGTCACCGCCACATCCGGTCAGGACAACCGACAGTGACACGGCCGCCGCGACGGCCACTCTGCCGTAGGTGAACTTCATGATGACTGCTCCTGGATCGAGAAGACACCGAAGAGAGAACAGCAGTAACCGCTCTCTAGAAATCGTTCTCTATGGCAAGCTAGAGAGATACGCCCGAGGAGACAAGATGTCGGCGGTGAAAATTCTGCGTTTCGACGATTGTTCGCAGGCCAGATGCGCGGAGCGCCGAACAGAGGCGGAGCAGGAGAGGTCCCAGGCAGACAGATAGCGTTTCCTAACACGGCCACGACTCAGCCCGCCTCCTTCCCTGGCTTCTCGGAGAAAACAGGATCCTTGACCACAAAGTGCATCCTCGCGCAGCACCTGCCGCGCCGTCGAAGTCATCGCGCGTCAGGCGCCGCACCAGCACCGAAAGCGTCCGCACAACCGACCGCCGGTCGACCAAGTCCCGTTCGACAGCACGTGCACACGCCTCACCGCTTCACCGACAGTGCGTGGCAGCCAGCAGTACCCCACCCCGGACAGGAAACGTTTACTCTCCACGGTGACAGACCATGTCAGAGCGAAGTGCAGGCCAGCAGCCATACAGCAACGTCGTGAGGCGTGAGCGAGGACGAAGTGGGGAGCAGACCACCCGTGCGGATGAAGCCCTTCCAGCGGAAGCGCAAAGCGGCGCAGCCGGATCGCCGCAGCACGATCCGCGACGTCGCCGAGCGGGCCGGAATCTCCGTAGCAACCGCTTCCCGCACACGTGCGGGCAACTATCCCGTGTCGGCCGATACCTGAATCCGGGTGATGGAAGCGGTCAGAGCGCTGCACTATGTGATGAACGTCCACGCCAGAGCCCTGCCCGGACAGCTTGCCGGTCCGGTCGCCCTGGGCATGAACGACATCACGGGACCTTCGCTCACCCAAATCGCGGTCGGCGTCGAGCAGGAGGCCGCCGCCAACGGCAGGCTGAGTCTCGTCTGCGCCACACACGACGACGTGGAACGCAAGGACAATCTGGTGCAGATGATGCGTCAGAAGCACGCGGCGGCTGTCGTGCTTGTAGGAGGGGCGCAGCTGACGAGGTCGTACACGCGCCGAATGACGGAGTACACCCGGGCCCTCGACGCCGCAGGCTCGCGTCTCGTCCTGGTCGGCCCTCCTCCCCTGCCATCCGGTGTCCCCGCCACCGTGGTCGAGTACGACAACCGCGGCGGGGCTTTCCAGGCGACCACGCATCTGCTTGCCGCCGGTCATCGGCGCATCCTGCTCCTTGGCGACCATCTGATCAACGCCGCGGTGCAGCGCCGGGAAGGTTTTCTGGACGCCCTGCGCCCATGGCATGCCGTTCGAGGAAGAAATGGAGGTCCCGGGTCCCTACACCCGCACGTCGGGCTTCCTGCGGACGCGCGATGCGTTGCGTGACGGTCTCGACTTCACCGCCGTGTTCGTGGGAACTGACATGGTGGCGATCGGTGCGATCGCGGCGTTGCTCGACGCGGGTCTGCATGTGCCTGACGACGTTTCGATCGTAGGGTTCGACGACGTCCCCTTCGCCGGCGACCTGACGCCGGCGCTGACCACTGTCCGTTGCTCCGGTCCTCGGTCGCCGGACCGGCCAGCTCGGACGAAAGCCTGTGGCGGGAGAACGGGCAGGAACGGGCGTACGTCCCTCGCGGGCCGCTGCATGCGCACCGCACACGAACCGGCCGGTTCCGGCACACGCCCTGGTAACCCGAGGACCGAAAGTTTCACATCTGGCCCCACGCTTGGCCGGGCCGCGAAACACGTCTAGTTTCCGTGCAACCGCGAAGAAGCGCGCCCCGGGGGCGGCGAGGGGCGGGCCCCCCGTGACACCTCGGATTCCGCATCGGACGCTCAGTCGATGCACTCTTCCACGAAAGGCGACCACGTCCATGAGCCGCGAAACGCACCACGACACCGCATACGACGACTTGCGACCGCTGAGTCGCCGCAGCCTGCTGAGGAGCGCCGGCGCGGTGGCCGCGGCCGGCGCGGTGGGCGCCGGAGCCGGTGTGCTCGGCGCCAGGAACGCCGCTGCCGCCCCTGCCGCATACATCCACCCCGGCATGCTCCACGCCTACGGCGAACTCAACCGGGCGAAGGTACGGGTCGTCGCGGGCGACGATCCCTGGCTGGCGGGCTGGAACCGGCTGACCTCCAACTCCCACGCTCAGTCCACCTGGACCCCCAACGCGCAGACCACCGTCGTCCGTGGCGGCACCGGTGAGAACTACGGCACCCTCTACAACGACATCCACGCCGCCTACCAGAACGCCCTGCGCTGGAAGATCGCGGGAACCACCGCCCACGGCGACAAGGCACGCGACATCCTCAACGCCTGGTCGGCCAGGCTCACCACGATCACCGGCAACGCCGACCGGTTCCTGGCCGCTGGCATCTACGGCTACCAGTTCGCCAACGTCGCCGAGCTGATGCGCGGATACAGCGGCTTCGACCTCGCCCGGTTCCAGCGGATGATGCTCAACGTCTTCTATCCGCTCAACAACGACTTCCTGCGCAGCCACAACGGAGCCTGTATCACCAACTACTGGGCGAACTGGGACCTGTGCACCATGAACTCCGTCCTCGCCATCGCGATCCTGTGCGAGGACGACGCCAAGTACGACCAGGCGATCACCTACTTCAAGAACGGCGCGGGCAACGGCGCCGTCCGCAAGGCCATACCCTTCGTCCACGGCGGCGAGGGCCTCGCCCAGTACCAGGAGTCGGGGCGCGACCAAGGGCATAGCCTCCTGGGCGTCGGGATGCTCGGCGCGTTCTGCGAGACGGCATGGAACCAGGGCGAGGATCTGTACGGCTACGACGACAACCGCGTCATGAAGTGCGCCCAGTACGTGGCGAAGTACAACTTGGGCCAGTCCGTCCCCTTCACCACGTACTCCTGGGGCAGCGGCACCACCTGCGCGTACAACGAGCAGACGGTGATCAGCGCCAGCGGGCGGGGGCAACTACGGCCGGTGTGGGACATTCTCCATTACCACTACGCCCGCCGACGTGGCCTTTCCGTCCCGTACATCACCGCCATGGCCGAGAAAGTGCGCCCCGAGGGCGGCGGCGGGGACTACGGCCCGAACAGCGGCGGCTACGACCAACTGGGGTTCGGGACTCTCCTGTACGCCCGCTGAAGGATTTCCGCGCGGCCCGTACAGACATCAGGGGGATACGCCCGGGTCCGTCCGCTCACCTGCGGACGGACCCGCTCGGCGCCTTGCTCAGGGGGTACGCCGGCCGGGGAGCCGCCGCGACGGCTACGACACGGTGAACTGTTTCTCCTGCGGATCCGTCAGCGGCAGCCGTTACGCCTCCGTCGGAGCAGGCGTGCTGCTGGCGCTGCTGTCAGTTGTGAACCCAGCCTCCGCAGAGGTCACCCCGACCGACCGTCCGGAACAAACGAAGGAAGAACGCCGTGAAGACCACCAGGGCCGCGCATGCGACGCGGACCAGGATCGCCGTGTTCGCCATGGCCCTGGCCGGGGGCGCGCCCGTGCTCACTGCCTGCGGCAGGAGCAACGATCGACGATCGAGCCGTGCTTTCTGTCGTCGAGGACTTCGTGGTCAGCTGGCACTGCTGGTCGCCAGCGGTGACGTTGATGTACGTGATTTTATGACCTTCGACGGCTGCGATGCCGCCGCGCGCCCCGTCGGTGAAGGACGGCAAGACCGACGAGGGTCAGTACCAAGTCCTCTCGACCGGCACGATCAACGACAGCCGGACCAGCGTGCTCTGGGACGACGTCAACGGCTCCGACCAGACGGGCACCGGTCCGGGATCCGGCTCGATCTCGACGTCGAACATCATGATCACGCTTGGGTATACCTTGTGGTGTGTCAGGTCTGCCAGGTGGAGTCGGCGGTTGCCGGGGCCGTGAGCGGCAGGGCGCGGGGAGCAGCGGCCGTCAGGGTGCGCAACACGGTGGAGAGCATGCTGCGTTGGTACCCGCGGCACGGCGGGCGGCGCCGGAGAGCAGGACGGGCGTCACCCGGGCAGCGCAACAGTCATACGGGTGCCCTGGTAGCCGCAGTGCCTTCCGTGGGGAGCCGGGAGGCGGCGGGTCCTGCCGCCGAAACGGCGGCAGGACCCTGCACCAAGGCGTTCACCTGGGGGATTGGCGGGGCCCGGACGAACAGAGTGCACCATAAATGAGCCAGGGGGATAGATCTCGGCTGAAAAGAGTTGATCCGGTCGATGTCAGTGTCAATGGCGATCATGCAGGCATGAAGAACGACAAGGTTCTGTCGACAGAGAGCGGCGGCCGGCCGCATGTATCCGTCGTCTTCCCTGTCAAGTCTCTCTGTTCAGATATGGGTGTGCGCCGTTGAGGCACCATACGTACGCATGGCTGACGGTTCGATAATCAGGTCGGCCTTGGGGAACTTGGTAAGCCATTGGCCCTGAGATTGATCATGTAGAGCAATGGCATACACGGCGGCACGCACACGGACTGCTTCGCGCCTCGCCCGAGACTACGAGACCCTGCCTGCCAGCTCCGTAGCCATGATCCACGGAGTCTCGATCGGCAACTGCACCAAGCGCATAACGGACGAGACGGCACCCATCTGGCGAGGAACTTACTAGTCTACAAAGGGCAATCCACCTAGATCAAACGTCCTCTGAGGAGCCGGATTGGCTACCCGGCGCGGACGGGGACGAGGGCGCGGCGCTGGAGCCTGTCGCGGAGAGGGAGCCGAGGTTCCGGCTTCCAACTGCCTTGGAGCAGAGGTGCCCCGAGCGGATCGCGTCGGAGGTGTGCTCGGCGCGGTCGGCTGCCCAGAAGCCGGAACGGGAACGAGACTAGGAGCAGCTCCGTCGCTGAAGTGCTGTGGTGCAGCCTGCTGGTCGCTGCCCTGCCGACTTTGCGCACCCTGGGCACCCGTGCCGAACTGCGTCGGGCCCATCTGAGCGGCGGCAGCCTCTCCGCTGGCCGGCACAGTACCGGCGCGCCGGCGCTGCTCTGGCCCTGAGTGCCACCGCGAGAGCTCGGCGGCTCCGTAGACGAAGCCAGAACCTCGCCGGGGATGACCTTGTTGCCGTCCGAGGTGTACCCGAGATTCGACAGGCCGCTCTGGTTGTTCAGTGTCTGTGCCGTCTGCTGGTCCGAGTGCGAGTTGCCCGCTCCGCCACTGGTCCGTTGTCGTGGACCGCCGTTGTCGCCGGGACCGTCGCCTTGGCCAGACACGCTCAGAGCACCAGCAGGACCGCCATTGCGAGCGGAGCTGCCCCCACCGGGGCCAGTGCCGCCGGGGCCACCGGGACTGGGGCTACTGTCACCGGGGCCACCGGCACCCAGACCCAGGGTCGTCGACAAGGATCACGATGTGGTCGGGCCGTATCCGGATCCGCCTGGGCGGACGCTGTCACACCCTCTTCGCCCCGGCTGTTCTCACGAAGCGTGGATGAGCCACTCGAGTTCGGACCCGCGCGGTTGCCTGTCCGTGAGTATCCGTGCTTCTTCGCCCGGGTGTGCGGCGCTCGGGCCTTTCCAGACAACCTGAAGCCCCGCGTTGATCAACGCTCGCTCCGATCCGGCATTCTTGGTCAAGGTTCGAGCGGTGACGGTTCGGTTCGGGAACGAGACCTGGGCGGCACTGACGGCCGCGGTCGCCAACTCGGTCGCGTAGCCGCGGCCCCAGGCGGCCGGTGCGATGCTCAGCCCTAGATTCCACAGGTCAGCGCAGAGGGTACGGACGCCGCCGATACCGACGAAGGTGCCCGAGGGGAGACGCCCATCCGCACTGTCGGCTCGGAGGAACGCGGTCCAGATCCCCAGCCCGGTCGCGCTTCGGCTCAGCTCTGCGGCGTCTATGAATCGAGTGGTGGTCTTTTCCGCGTCGGCGGGGGAGCCGTCGAGGTAGGTCCACACGCGTGAATCTTCGAACATGGTGAGCAGGAGCCCCCGATGCCGGGGGAACAACGGCTCTAGCCTCAACGAGGACGTGAAGGTCGGCGTGGTCATGCGAGTTCCTGTTCACGGTCGGGTGGCAGCGTCGCGTTCTCATGGACCATCGACGGGCTCGATGACCTTGGCGCGTCGGCTGAGATAGATGATCGAGGACCGGATGTCGGCGATCTCGGGCCGCCGGGCGAGTCGAAGAACGAACTCGCGCAGTTCGTCGGTCGTGGGAACGGCGACGTGCGCGAGGAGGTCGGCCTCACCGGTGACCATGTACACGGCGATCACATCGGGGAGATCCGCGACCGCGTCGCAGAAGGCGGACGCAGTCGGAAGCGCTTGAGGCCGGATCTTGATCGACACATGCGCCTGCACACTTCTCCCAATCCCACCGAGATCGACCGCGGCGTGGAAACCGGTGATGACGCCCCGGTCCTGAAGTGCCGCCACCCGGGCCAGGCAGGTGGAGTCGGCAACGCCGAGTTCGCGGGCGAGTTGCCGGTTGCTGAGCCGAGCATCTTGCTGCAACCGGCGCACGATCACGCGATCTGTTTCGTCCACAACACCCCCCAAGACCCTGCAACCGAACTAGTTTCGGTTTCGAGCCAGCATATCCGAAACATGTGTAGCCTTTCCGTTGAGGAAGCGACAATGAGTGAGGTTCCATGGCAGACAAACTAGTGATCGTCGTCGACGAAGGGCTGGAGCGCGGAGTGGCCGCCAACGTCATCGGGCTGCTCGGTATCAGCGTCGGTCGTCATGTCGAGGGGATTGTCGGACCCGACGTCGTGGACGCCTCGGGCATCTCTCATCAAGGCATGAGCACCATCGGGCTCCCCGTGCTTGCCGCGGACGACGAAGCTCTCAACCGGCTGTACCAAGATGCCTCGGATCATCCCGGCATCACGGTGCTTGACGTCACCGACGTGGCCGTTTCCTCGCGCGACTACGACGCGTACACCCAGCGACTGCAAGACCCGGAGCGAAAGTGGCGTCCGCTGGGCCTTGCTCTCACTGGCCCCAGGCGTCAAGTCGACCGCCTCACCGGCAGGCTGGGGCTGCTCCGGTGACCGCCACGACCAGCAGGGCCCGCCCCGTGCGGTATCCGCTCCGGGCCAGACGCACGACAGCGCTTTTCGCAATCGCCGTCTCCGCGCTGAATCTGGGCTCCGC
Organism: Streptomyces sp. NPDC002701; assembly: GCF_042889045.1. Classification (NCBI taxonomy): domain Bacteria; kingdom Bacillati; phylum Actinomycetota; class Actinomycetes; order Kitasatosporales; family Streptomycetaceae; genus Streptomyces; species Streptomyces sp. NPDC002701. The sequence goes on along the minus strand of NZ_JBIAQL010000044.1, from coordinate 188 downwards.
CGCCACGTCGCTTTCACTGCTCCTAGGCGGGATAGGCGGCGATTTCGGCTTCGGGGCGGGCATGACTCCTAATGCGGTCTGTCAAGCCGCGTGACCGGCAGTTGCTGGGCAGTGGACTGGCAGCGCCGGACGGGCGGATCGACCTCACTTTCACGGTCACGGCCACCGGAATGAGCGATTCGCGCGCC
>NZ_JBIAQL010000043.1:0-29747 GCF_042889045.1 Streptomyces sp. NPDC002701 | reverse complement strand
CCACGTTCCTGCTGTGGCGCCGGATGAAGCTGTGGGAGCTGCGTTCCTACGAGCAGGTCATCAAGCTGGAGCAGGAACGACTCGTCTACCAGGCCCGGCTGCGCTCCCGCTTCGGCCGGTCGTGGCGCCGCAAGGCCCCGGTGGAGTCCCTGATGCCGCTGCGGCTGGCCCGTTACGGCGTGCCGCTGGCGGAGACGGCCCCGTCCGGCCTGGCGGCGGCGGGCATCGAGCCCGCGCTGCTGCCCCCGGCGCCGCGGCCGCAGACGGAGCTGGAGCGCGTCGAGACCCCCGCGGCCGCCGTCCCGCCCCAGGTGGGCCCCGGGTCACCGCGCGACGACCGGCACCGGCAGGAGCAGGACGACGCCCGCCACCCCGCCGAGCGGCAGGAGCCGCAGGAGCAGCAGTGGCAGGAGCAGCCGGAGTACGTGGAGGAGGAGCCGGAGTCGAGCCCCTGGTTCGCTCCCCCGCACCAGGAGGTCGTCTACGAGGGCGGCTACGACCCGTCGTACGTGCCCGACGACCAGATGTGGGCGCAGTACGAGGCGCAGCAGGCCCAGTACGAGGCCGAGCAGCGTCAGGCGTACCAGGGACGCGGGCAGCGGGTGCTCCAGGAGCAGCAGGCGCCGCAGGAGCAGAACGTCCAGGAGCAGGGCTTGCGGGAGTACGAGGAGCGGGAGCCGTCCCCGGAGGACACCGGGACCTTCCCGATCCCGTCGGGCCCGAACCGCACCCGCCAGCTGGGCGAGGGCGGTGGCACGCCGGTCCAGGAGCCGGACGAGGAGTCGTTCTACCAGGTCTTCAAGCAGTCCATAAACGGCAGTTACCCGACTCCGCGCGAGTTCGGTGACAACGTCGAGGCGGAGTTCCGGGTGACCCTGCCGGAGCCGGAGGCCAAGCGCCTGGTCACGCGCTTCACCAACCGGCACACCGTGGAACTGGAAGAGGACCACATCGCGTAGGCCGGCCCGCGAAACGGTCACGTGCACGCGCGCACGTGAAGGGGGCGCCCGGAAACCTCCGGGCGCCCCCTTCACGTGGAACCGCCGCTACGTGGAACCGCCGCGTCCGCTCCTACTCGCCGAGCAGCTTCCGCACCCGCTCCTGGCCCACCGCGAGGAGCAGGGTGGGCAGGCGCGGGCCGGTGTCACGGCCCACCAGCAGGTGGTAGAGCAGCGCGAAGAACGTGCGCTGGGCGACCTTGATCTCGGCCGGGAGCTCCTTGGGGCCGGCGTCGGCGGAGAAGCCGGCCTGGACCTTCGGGACCCCGTAGACGAGGTGGGTGAGCCCGTCCAGCGACCAGTGCGTGTCGAGCCCGTCGAGCAGCAGCCGCAGGGAGGCGCGGCCCTGGTCGTCGAGGGACTCGATGAGCTTCGTGTCCGCCTCCTCCCGGACGACGGTCCGCTGGTCGGCGGGGACCTGGGTGTTGATCCACGCCTCCGCCTTGTCGAGCCTCGGCCGGACGTCGTCGAGCGACGTGAGCGGGTCGGCGGGGTCGAGCTCGCTGAGGATGCGCAGGGTCTGGTCCTCGGCGCCGGCGGTGATGTCGGCGACGGAGGCGAGCGTGCGGTAGGCCATGACGCGGGGCGTCCTCGGGAGCTCACCCGCGGCGGTGCCTACGGCGCGCGCGTGGGCGGCGACGTCCGCGGGCAGGGCGGAGCCGTCGGCCACCTTGCCGGCCAGCTTGTCCCACTCGTCGTAGAGCCGCTGGATCTCCTGGTCGAAGGCGATCTTGAACGACTGGTTGGGCCGGCGGCGGGCGTAGAGCCAGCGCAGCAGCTGCGGCTCCATGATCTTGAGAGCGTCACCCGGGGTCGGGACCCCGCCCCTGGAGGACGACATCTTCGCCATCCCGGAGATCCCCACGAAGGCGTACATGGGCCCGATGGGCTGCCTGCCGCCGAAGATGCTCCCGACGATCTGCCCGCCGACCTGGAAACTCGACCCGGGCGAGGAGTGGTCGACACCACTGGGCTCGAAGACGACGCCCTCGTACGCCCAGCGCATCGGCCAGTCGACCTTCCAGACCAGCTTGCCGCGGTTGAACTCGCTGAGCCGGACGGTCTCCGAGAAGCCGCACTCGCCGCAGGTGTACGTCAGCTCGGTGCTGTCGTCGTCGTAGGCCGTGACGGTGGTGAAGTCCTTGCCGCAGCCCCCGCAGTAGGGCTTGTACGGGAAGTACCCGGCGGAACCGGTGCCGTCGTCCTCGGCGGCCGCGCCGGACCCCTCGGCGGCCTCCAGCTCGGCCTCGTCGACGGGCTTCTGCCCCTGCTGCTTCGCGTTCTTCGCGGGGACCTTCCTGGTCCGGTACTGGTCGAGGATCGCGTCGATGTCACCGCGGTGCCGCATCGCGTGCAGGATCTGCTCGCGATAGGTGCCCGAGGTGTACTGCTCGGTCTGGCTGATCCCGTCGAACTCGACGCCCATCTCCGCGAGCGCCCCGACCATGGCGGCCTTGAAGTGCTCGGCCCAGTTCGGGTACGGGGAGCCGTTCGGGGCGGGTACGGAGGTCAGGGGCCTGCCGATGTGCTCGCCCCACGACGCGTCGGTCCCCGGGACGCCGTTCGGCACCTTCCGGTACCGGTCGTAGTCGTCCCACGAGATCAGGTGCCTGACCTCGTGTCCGCGGCGCCTGATCTCGTCGGCGACCAGGTGCGGGGTCATGACCTCGCGCAGGTTGCCGAGGTGGATGGGGCCGGAGGGGGACAGTCCGGACGCGACGACAACGGGTTTGCCCGGGGCTCGGCGCTCCGACTCCTCGATGACCTCATCCGCGAAACGGGAGACCCAGTCGGTGGTCTCGGTGCTCTGAGCCACGATCGGCACGTCCTTCTTTCCTCAGGAGGTGTCATGAGCCGGCGGTACGGTTCGCACGGCTGACACGTCATTCTCCCAGCTACGCCCTCATCCACGAAAACGCCTTTCCCCGCCCCCGCCGCCCCTTCCCGTCCCGACCCTGGGGGCTGCGCCCCCAGACCCCCGCTGTCGCGTGCGCGCTCTTCCTCAAACGCCGGACGGGCTGGATCTTCCAGCCCGTCCGGCGTTTGAGGACCGGGGGTTCGGGGGCTGGCCCCCGAGTAGTGACGGGAATGGGTAGGGGCGGCGGGGGCGAAAACCCCTTTACCCCCCGTGGGATACTGGGCGAACCCATATCCACGAGGAGAACGGCACCCACTGAAATGGCCTCGGTCACGTCCCTCACCGCCCACGTCCACCAGCGCCTGACGGCCGCGCTCACGGCAGCCCTGCCGGAGCCCACGGCCGCGGACCCGCTGCTGCGACGCAGCGACCGGGCCGACTTCCAGGCCAACGGGATCCTCGCCCTGGCGAAGAAGGCGAAGGCCAACCCCAGGGACCTCGCGACCCGGGTCGTGGACCAGGTCGTCAAGGGCGACCTGATCGAAGACATCGAGGTCTCCGGCCCCGGCTTCCTGAACATCACGGTCACGGACCGGGCGATCACCGAGACCCTCGCGGCCCGCGCCACTGACCCGGCGGAGCGCCTCGGCGTGCCGCTGCTCGACCACCCCGGCACGACGGTCATCGACTACGCCCAGCCGAACGTGGCGAAGGAGATGCACGTCGGCCACCTCCGCTCTGCGGTGATCGGCGACGCGGTCACGCAGATCCTGGAGTTCGTCGGCGAGAGCGTCGTCAGGCGGCACCACATCGGCGACTGGGGCACCCAGTTCGGCATGCTCATCCAGTACCTGGACGAGCACCCGCACGAACTGGACCGCAGGAGCGCCGCGGAGGACACCGAGGGCGGCACCACGGAGACGGGCGAGGAGGCGATGTCGAACCTCAACCGCCTCTACAAGGCAGCCCGCACGCACTTCGACTCCGACGAGGAGTTCAAGACGCGGGCCCGCCGCAGGGTGGTCGACCTGCAGGCCGGCGACCCGGCCACCCTCGCCACCTGGCAGCGGTTCGTGGACGAGTCGAAGGTCTACTTCTTCTCGGTCTTCGAGAAGCTGGACATGGAGATCCGGGACGCGGACATCGTCGGCGAGTCGGGCTACAACGACATGCTGGACGAGACGTGCCGCCTGCTCGAAGAAGCCGGGGTGGCGCAGTGGTCCGAGGGCGCGCTGTGCGTGTTCTTCGACGACGTCAAGGGGCCGGACGGCAACCCGGTCCCGCTGATCGTGAAGAAGTCGGACGGCGGCTACGGCTACGCGGCGACCGACCTGTCCGCGATCAGGAACCGCGTCTTCGACCTCAAGGCGGACACGCTCCTGTACGTGGTGGACGCCCGCCAGTCCCTGCACTTCAAGATGGTCTTCGAGACGGCCCGCAGGGCGGGCTGGCTGAACGAGGAGACGAAGGCGCAGCAACTGGCCTTCGGTACGGTCCTCGGCAAGGACGGCAAGCCCTTCAAGACGCGTGAGGGCGAGACGGTCCGGCTGGTGGACCTCCTGGACGAGGCGATCGACCGTGCCACGACGGTGGTCCGCGAGAAGGCCGGGAAGGTGGGCCTGACCGAGGAGGAGATCGTCGGGAACGGCCGGTTCGTCGGGGTGGGCGCCGTGAAGTACGCGGACCTGTCCACGTCCGCCGTCCGGGACTACAAGTTCGACCTGGACCAGATGGTGTCGCTGAACGGCGACACGAGCGTGTACCTCCAGTACGCGTACGCCCGTATCCAGTCGATCCTCCGCAAGGCCGGGGAGGCGCGTCCGCTGGCCCACCCGGAGCTCGCGCTGGCCCCGGCGGAGCGGGCACTGGGGCTGCACCTGGACCAGTTCGGCGAGCTGCTCCTGGACGTGGCCGCGGGGTACGAGCCGCACAAGCTGGCCTCGTACCTGTACCAGCTGGCGTCGCACCTGACCACGTTCTACGACCAGTGCCAGGTGCTGAGCGACGCGAACCCGAAGGAGGTCGTCGAGAACAGGCTGTTCCTCGTCGACCTGACGGCCCGCACGCTCCACCAGGGCATGGCCCTGCTCGGCATCAGGACGCCCGACCGCCTCTGAGCACACCGGCCGGGGCCCTTGACCCGCGCGACAGCCCTTCACCCGTTCGGGTGAAGGGCTGTCGCATGTGCGCACGTCAGGCGCTGGCCAAAGGTTGAGGTCTCGGGAGGCACCCCCCAGTATGCGATGCTGCGGGGCCGCCAACGCCCAACACCGGGATCCCCGAGCCTCGTTGAACCGCACGCTGGGAGCGCAATGAACACCGCACCGCCCCTCTCCGCCCTTCCGGCCGCCCGGAGGGTGTTCGCCAGTCATGCTGCCACTCGTTGAGACCGGCGAGGAGCTGGACCAGGTCGTCCGGGACGAGGCCCTGCTGCGGCCGGCCGTCGCGGACCTGTGCGAACGCCTCGGTCTGGTCCCGAAGCCGATGGTCCGCTACATCGAGGGCTCGCTGCCGGTGTACGCCATCGGCGCCGCGCACGTACTGAAGCTGTTTCCCGCCTTCGAGAAGCTCGACGCCAGGCGCGAGGAGCGGATGCTCACCCATGTGTACGGCAAACTGCCGGTGCCGACACCGCAGTTGTACTCGGCCGGCGCGTACAAGAACGGCTGGTCGTTCGTCCTGATGTCCCGGCTGCCCGGCGAGGGCCTCGCGGACGCCTGGCCGCGCATCCCGGCGCCGGAGCAGGACCGTATCGTCACGGAGGCCGGTGAGACGCTCGCGGCGATGCACGCGCTGGGTACCGCCCCGCTCGCGGGCGTCATGGGTCCGTCGGACTGGGGCCTGTTCGTCGACTCGCAGCGCGCGAACGCCGTGGAGCAGCAGCGCGAGTGCGGGCTGCCGAAGGAGTGGCTCGACCAGATCCCGTGGTTCCTGAGCTCGGTGCCGCTGGCCGCCCCGGCGCGACGTGTGCTGCTGCACACCGAGTTCATGCGCCAGCACCTGACCGTGGACCCCGACGGCTGGCGCCTGACGGGCCTGTTCGACTTCGAGCCCGCGATGGTCGGCGACCCCGCCTACGACTTCGTGAGCGTCGGCCTGTTCCTCTCGTGCGGACAGCCCCGGCTGCTGAAGCGGTTCTACGAGGCGTACGGCCGCCCTCCGTTCGACCCGCACACGCTCATGGCGTACACACTGCTGCACGTCTACAGCAACCTGCCCTCGTATCTGCGCGTGCTGCCCCGACCGCCCCAGCCGACGCTGGACTCGCTCGCGCAGACCTGGTTCGGCACCGACTGACGGACCGCCACGGGGGGCCGGCGCCCGGGCGGACGGTGCGTCACCCGGTACGGGCGCCGGCTCCCGGAGCCGTTGTCAGTGGCGGCCCCTAGAGTCACCGGCATGGCGACTCTTCCGAACCAGCTGCCGACGCTCGCGGCCGACCCGGCCGGCCACTCGCTCGGTCTCGACCTCCCGCCCGGCGCCCTGCTCGACACGACGGTCGAGGGCCCCTGGGACGAGCCGCTGATGTGGCGCGCCGACGCTCCGGCCGCGCCGGGCGACTGGCTGCGGCTGGCGTCCGCGCGCCGCACGGCCGGTCTGCACCCGGTCCTGGTCGGCGGCAGCGGCACCGGCGACTCCCACCCGGACACCTGGGAGCTGGACCCGGGCCGCGCGTCCTACCCGGGCGACCACGACGCCGAGGAGGTGCTCGCGGAGCTCTGGGAGGACTACGCGGCCGAGGCGGAGGACGCCGACTGGCCCGGCCCCGCCGCGACGGGCGAGCCGGAGGCCGACCCGGACGCGCGGGCCGCCGAGGTGACGGACACCCTCGTCGGCGACGCGAGTCCGCTCAAGGACCCGCGCCTCGCGCTCGTCCCGGCCCGCCGCAGCGCCGACATACCGGCCGCCGTGGGCTGGTGCGGTCCGGCCGGCCTCACGGACGACGTGGCGGAGCTGTGCGCGGTCCTGCGCTCCTGGGAGGACCGCTTCGGCGCCCGGGTCGTGGCGCTCACCTTCGACCAGCTGACCGTCTCCGTCGCCGCACCGCCCCGGACGCCGGCCGAGGCGGCGGCGACGGCCGCCGAGCACTACGCGTTCTCCCCGGACACCGTCACCCAGAGCGGCCACGCCTCCCTGCGGGCGTACGCCGAGCACGAGGTGCTCGGCGCCCGCTCCTGGACCTTCTGGTGGGACTGATCGGAGGGGACCGACCCGCACGACGGCGGACCGGTGCGCGGGCCTCAGGGCTTGCGGCCGGTGACCGCGTACACGTTGATGTCCGCGTCCGTCACGTCGTTGATGTCGTGGTAGCGGACCTTCTCGATGTCGTCCAGGGTGTCGAGGTAGCCCGCCTCGGGCAGCTCGGGCACGGGCGCCGCGTGGTCGGGCCGCCAGTGGTGGGCGGGGACCACACCGGGCTCGTCGATCTCCAGCCCGTTCTCGGTGAGGAACCGCTCGACCTCCGCCTTCGTACGCAGCACGAAGGTGAAACCGCGCTCGGTGTACGTCCGCTGGACCGCGCGGACGTTCTCGGGGTTGAGGTCCTCGGTGAGATGGCTGAGCACGAGCCGGCTGCCCGAGGGCAGTGCCTCGATCAGCTCGCGGACGATCGGGTACGCCCGCTCGTCCTCGACGAAGTGCAGGATCGCCACCAGCGCGAGGGCGATCGGCTGCTCGAAGTCCAGGGTCTTGGCGGCCCCTTCGAGGATCTGCCCCGGGTTCTCCAGGTCGGCGTCGATGTAGTCGGTACGGCCCTGGGGCCCGCTGGTGAGCAGGGCGCGCGCATGGGCGAGGACGACCGGGTCGTTGTCGACGTACACGACACGGGAGTCGGGGGCGATGCGCTGGGCGATCTGGTGCACGTTCTCCTGGGTCGGCAGCCCGGTGCCGATGTCCAGGTACTGGTGGATGCCCTCTTCGCCGGTCAGCGTGTTCACGGCGCGGCGCAGGAAGTCGCGGTTGTGCCGGACGTCGAGGTAACCACGCGGGTTGGCGGCGAGCGCGGCGGCCGCCGCGGCCCGGTCCACCGGGTAGTTGTCCTTGCCCCCGAGGAAGACGTCGTAGACACGGGCCGGGTGCGCCCTGGTGGTGTCGATCCTCCTTCTCAGCTCGGCGGGGTCCTGGCTGAGAGCGTCACCGGGCATTGGGTCTCCCCCTGGAGAGTCGCGTCGTCGATGGGCAACAACCTAACTCCCGGGACGACTTGATGGTGCCCCGCCCCGGCATCCGGGGACAGCGAATTCTCCGACCGACGTTTCACCGCTCCCCCACCCGGGAAGGGATGAACGCTCAGCCGGGCACATCCGGCTCATACGCGTCGCGCCCCCAGGCGGAGTCACCGAGCGGCTGGGTGTAGGCGGGCCGCCCCACGTTCCCGCTCGTCCGGAAGGGCTTCCCGTTGTCGTCGACGCGTACGGTGCCCTTCTTGTTCCCGCTCGACCACTCCAGCTCCAGGTACCAACTGACGTGGTGCGTCCGGGCGTCCGCGAAGACGTAGAAGACCTCGGGGTCGGTCTCACTCACCTTGTACGGAAAGTCGCGCTGGCCGGCCCTGGGCGCGACCGCGGGCCGCCCCTCGTCCAGATCGACCCCGAACGACGTGGTGTCCACCTGGCCGCCGCAGCCGACGCCCATCACGAAGTCGTTCCAGGCGAGCGGCGCGCTCTTGTCCACCACCCGCACGTGCAGCTCCTCCAGGACGACCGTGGCCTTCCCGGCCCCCTGCACGGTCAGCCCGAGCATCTGCTGCCCGGCGGCGACCCCGCCGAGCGCGTTGACCCACCCGCGCGCGTCGGGCTCACTGGGCGGCGGGGGCACCCGCTCGGGCTCGCGGTCGACGAGATAGTGCTGGCTGCACGGGCCCTCCCACTTGTACGGGTTGACGGCGACCGTGGGCGGGGTGGCGCCGTCCGCGACCCCGGCGTCCCGCCCCGCCCCGGCTCCGCCGCCTTTGGCCGCGGACGGGGAGACGGACACCGGGGGACTCGCGGACCGCGAGGCGGACGGCGCGGCCGACCGCCCCTTGCCGTCGGCGGACCTGCTGGGCCCCGGACCGCCGCCGGCGGACCCGGCGGACTCCACGGACTGCTCGCGGCCCTCGCCGTCACCGCCCCCGGGCACAAGATTCACCAGGAGCGCGGCGGACACGACGGCGGCAGCCACGGCGGCACCGGCGAGAACGACGGTACGCCGCCGCACACCCGACCTGCCCCCCGGCACGGAAGCACCGGCCCCACCACCGACCGCACCCCCGACCCCGACCTCGGCCTCTCCCCCCACCGGCCGCTGCTTGCGCCGCGCGTCCGCGAGCACCCACCGCCGATGCAGCTCCACCAGCTCCTCGGGCGTCGCCCGGCACACCCGGGCGAACCGCTCGACGGGCGCGTAGTCCGTCGGCACGGCATCCCCGTTGACGTACCGGTGAAGCGTGGACGCACTCGTGTGGAGCCGCTTCGCGAGCACTCCGTAGCTGAGCCCGGACCGCTCCTTCAGCTGCCCCAACAGCTCCGTGAACTCGTCCCCCGCCACCGTTCTCCCTCTCTCCACGTCCCGGATCCGCATTCCAGGGGTAGGTCATTCCCCCAGGTCAGAGCCGTTTTTGTCATTCCAGCGTCCCGGAAACGGCGACAGATGTGGCGGCCGGGACGGACCGCCGCACAAGCTTGGGCCATCCAAGCACGCCGCTCCCGGCACCCGGTCGAGCGGTCCGTGCCACCACCCGTACCGCATCAGGGGGAACTCACATGTCCGCACGCACCACCCGTCCTCGTCTGCTCGCCGCCGCCGCACTCACGGTCGCCGCGCTGTCCCTGACGGCGTGCAACAGCGCGGAGGGCGTCCGCGACGAGGGCTCGTCCGCAGGCACCTCGTCCGTGGCCCCGGCGCCCAAGGCAAAGGCGGACACGGCAGCCGCCAAGGACTCGAACTCCTCCTCCCTCCCCGCTTCCTCCGCACCCTCATCCTCTTCCTCTTCCTCTTCTTCGTCCTCGTCCTCGTCGTCCGCGCTGACGCCCTGCACGAGCATCCGTGCGACGGCCACCGTGGTTCCGCGCCCCCTCAACCACCTCCTCCTCGCCGTCACCAACACGGGCTCGAAGGTCTGCCACCTGCCCGACTACCCGGCCGTCCGCTTCGGCGAGGCCCAGTCGGTGCCGCCGGTGTTCGAGGAGTCCAAGCCGCAGGCGGTGGTCACGCTGGCCCCGGGCGAGTCCGGCTACGCGGGCGTACGCCTCTCGTCGGCGGACGGCAGCGGCTCCAACGGCTACACGGCCAAGTCGCTGACGATCTACCTGAACACCGACTCGGAGACGTCGGCCACCCCGTCCCTCCCCAAGAAGGGCGTGTACGTGGACGACACGATCGGCGTCTCGTACTGGCAGGCGACGAGGGCCGACGCCCTCACCTGGTGACGCCGGCAGGCCGCCACACCCACCACGAGGTAAGCACCTGAGCGGAAAGTGGGTACTTGTGACGAGTTGAGCCCCCGGCCAGCATGGTCGTCATGGCACCCCACAACTCGTCAGACACCCCTGTCACCGTCCTCGGCCTGGGCCTCATGGGCACGGCGCTCGCGAGCGCCTTCCTGAAGGCCGGCCACCCCACCACGGTCTGGAACCGCACCCGTTCGAAGACGGGCCCCCTCACCGCGCAGGGCGCGACTCCGGCCGACACCCCCGCCCGGGCGGTGACAGCGAGCCCGCTCGTCGTCGTCTGCCTGACGACGTACGACGACGTCATCGCACTCCTCCAGCCGCACGCCACCGAGCTGGCGGACCGCACCCTGGTGAACGTCACCAACGGAACACCGGCCCAGGCGAGGACGTTCGCGGCCTGGGCACAGGAGCACGGCATCCGCTACGTCGACGGCGGCATCATGGCCGTACCCCAGATGATCGGCACTCCGGCCGCGTACACCCTCTACAGCGGCGACCGGGAGGCGTACGAGACCCACCGTCCGGCCCTCGCGTCCCTGGGCGGCACCCGCTGGACGGGCGAGGACCCGGGTCTGGCGGCGCTCTACGACCTGTCCCTGCTGACGGGCATGTACGGCATGGTGGCGGGCGTGGTGCAGTCCTTCGCCCTGATCCGCTCGCAGGGCATCGAGGCCCGGGAGTTCGCCCCGCTGCTCTCGGACTGGCTGGACGCCATGACGGCGAGCCTGGTGCCGGGCACGGCCGAGGCGGTCGACACCGGCCGCCACCTGACCGACGTCTCCAGTCTGGCCGTCAACCAGGCGGCGTTCCCGAACCTGCTGACCACCTTCACGGACCAGGGTGTACGCACAGGACTCTTCACCCCGATGCGCGACCTCCTGGACCGGGCGATCGCCGAGGGCCACGCAACCGACGGCCTCTCCCGCCTGGTGGACCTCCTCAAAGCCTGACGCGCGCCCCTGCCCGCTCAGTGCAGCTTCTGCGCGACCTCGACGGCCCAGTACGTGAGGATGTTCCGCGCCCCGGCCCGCTTGATACCGGTCAGCGTCTCCAGGATCGCCTTGTCACGGTCGATCCACCCCTTCTCCGCGGCGGCCTCGATCATCGAGTACTCCCCGGAGATCTGGTACGCGGCCACGGGCACGTCCACCGCGTCCGCGACACGCGCCAGGACGTCGAGGTAGGGCCCGGCAGGCTTCACCATGACCATGTCGGCGCCCTCCTCCAGGTCGAGCGCCAGCTCCCGCAGGGACTCCCGCACATTCGCGGGATCCTGCTGGTACGTCTTCCGGTCACCCTTCAGCGACGAGCCGACGGCTTCCCGGAAGGGTCCGTAGAAGGCGGACGAGTACTTGGCGGTGTAGGCGAGCACCGCCACGTCCTCCCGCCCGATCTGGTCCAGGGCGTCGCGAATGACACCGATCTGGCCGTCCATCATCCCGCTGGGCCCCACCACATGGGCCCCCGCGTCGGCCTGCACCTGCGCCATCTCGGCGTACCGCTCCAGGGTGGCGTCGTTGTCGACGCGCCCTTCCGCGTCCAGCACACCGCAGTGCCCGTGATCGACGGTCTCGTCGAGACACAGGTCGGACATCACCAGCAGCTCGTCGCCGACCTCGGCCCGCACGTCCCGGAGGGCGACCTGCAGGATTCCCTCGGGATCCGTCCCGGGCGTCCCCACGGCATCCTTCTTCGACTCCTCCGGCACGCCGAAGAGCATGATCCCGGAGATGCCGGCCTCCACCGCACCCAGCGCGGCCTTCTTGAGGCTGTCCCGGGTGTGCTGCACGACGCCCGGCATGGCGGCGATGGGCACGGGCTCGGCCACGCCCTCCCGCACGAAGGCCGGAAGGATGAAGTCGGCGGGATGCAACCGGGTCTCGGCGACCATGCGCCGCATCACAGGACCGGTCCGCAACCGCCGCGGCCGCGTACCGGGAAAGGATCCGTACGAAGTCATACGACCACGCTACGCCCGCCCCGGAACCACCTTTACCGACGCAGAGTCGGAGGGAGCCGCGGCCCCCGCCCCGCCGCAGGCCGCCCCACGACGGGAGCGGGCCGTGCCGGTACGTCGCATCCCGTCGCGTAGGGCTCCTGCAAGAAAGCCCCACCGTCCAGACGTACAGCAGTACACCCGGAAGGCGACGGGATCGACGTACCGGCACGGCCCCGACCCGACACCCCACGCCCGGCGGCACCACCAAGCAGCGGCACCACCACATGGCGGCACCACCGAGCCACGTCACACCTACGTGGTGGTACGCCTCCGCCGAGACCCCGGCCGCCGCTCACTGGGCCGAGTGACGGGATCCCCCGCCTCGACGGCGGAAGCCCGCCGCCGCAGCCCGAACTCCGCCAGCGCCTCGGCCAGCCGATGGACGGACGGCTCCGGCGACATGACATCGACCCGCAGCCCATGCTCCTCGGCGGTCTTGGCGGTGGCCGGACCGATACAGGCGATCACGGTCACGTTGTGCGGCTTCCCGGCGATACCCACCAGGTTCCGCACGGTGCTCGACGAGGTGAACAGAACCGCGTCGAACCCCCCGCCCTTGATCGCCTCACGCGTGTCAGCCGGCGGCGGCGAAGCCCTGACGGTCCGATAGGCCGTGACGTCGTCGACCTCCCAGCCCAGCTCGATCAGCCCGGCGACCAGCGTCTCCGTGGCGATGTCGGCACGCGGCAGGAACACCCGGTCGATCGGATCAAAAACAGGGTCATACGGAGGCCAGTCCTCCAACAACCCCGCAGCCGACTGCTCACCACTGGGCACCAGATCAGGCTTGACCCCGAAAGCGATCAACGCCTTCGCGGTCTGCTCACCCACAGCGGCGACCTTGATCCCGGCGAAAGCACGGGCGTCGAGCCCGTACTCCTCGAACTTCTCCCGGACGGCCTTGACCGCGTTCACCGACGTGAAGGCGATCCACTCGTACCGCCCGGTGACGAGCCCCTTGACGGCCCGCTCCATCTGCTGAGGCGTCCGCGGCGGCTCGACGGCGATCGTCGGCACCTCGTGCGGCACGGCCCCGTACGACCGCAGCTGGTCGGAGAGCGACGCCGCCTGCTCCTTCGTCCGCGGCACGAGCACCTTCCAGCCGAACAGCGGCTTGGACTCGAACCACGAGAGCTGCTCACGCTGCGCGGCGGAGGAACGCTCGCCGACCACGGCTATCACCGGCCTGCCGCCCTCGGGCGAGGGCAGCACCTTGGCCTGCTTCAGCGTCTGCGCGATGGTGCCGAGCGTCGCCGACCAGGTCCGCTGCCGCGTGGTCGTACCGGCAACCGTGACCGTCATCGGGGTGTCGGGCTTACGTCCGGCGGCGACGAGCTCACCCGCCGCCGCACCCACGGAATCCAGGGCCGCCGAGACGACGACGGTCCCGTCGGACGCGCCGACCTCGGCCCAGCAGCGCGCCGACGCCGTACGGGCGTCGACGAACCGCACGTCCGCGCCCTCGGCGTCCCGCAGCGGCACACCCGCGTACGCGGGCACACCCACCGCGGCGGCGACACCGGGCACGACCTCGAAGGGCACACCCGCGGCGACGCAGGCGAGCATCTCGCCGGCGGCGTACGCGTCGAGCCCGGGGTCACCCGAGACCGCACGGACGACCCGCCTGCCGCCCCGCGCGGCCTCCATGACAATATTGGCCGCGTCCTTCGACGCGGGGACGCCAGAGGTCCTTGACACTCCGTCAACTACCTTCAGCTGAGGCGTGTCCGGGCTCGGCTCCGTACAGGTGTCGAGCACGGTGACGTTTCGTCTGGCGTGCGTGCGGACGACGTCGAGCACTTCGGGTTCGGCGACCAGGACATCCGCGTTCCCCAGCGCCTCCACGGCGCGCAGAGTCAGCAGTCCGGGATCACCGGGTCCGGCACCGAGGAAGGTGACGTGCCCGTGTTCGAGGCCGACGGGAAGGGTGGTGGGGCTCAATGTACTCGCTCCCCCATCAGACCGGCCGCGCCCTTGGCAAGCATCTCGGCGGCGAGTTCACGGCCGAGCGCCATTGCTTGGTCATGTGTCTCGGGCACGGGACCGGTGGTGGACAACTGCACCAGCGTCGAGCCGTCGGTCGTGCCGACGACGCCGCGCAGGCGCATTTCCTTGACAATCTGCCCGTCGGCCAGGAAGTCGGCGAAGGCACCCACGGGGGCGCTGCAGCCGGCCTCCAGGGCGGCGAGCAGGGACCGCTCGGCGGTCACGGCGGCCCGGGTGTACGGGTCGTCGAGCTCGGCGAGCGCGGCGACGAGGTCCGCGTCGTGCGCGGCACACTCGATCGCGAGGGCCCCCTGGCCGGGGGCGGGCAAAATCGTGTCGACCGGCAGGAAGTCGGTCACTTCACGGGTCCGTCCGACGCGCTGAAGACCGGCGGCGGCGAGGACGACACCGTCCAGCTCTCCCTGCCGTACGAACCCGATCCGCGTGTCGATGTTCCCGCGGATCGGAACGGTCTCGATCGTCAGCCCGTGATCACGCGCGTGCGCGTTCAGCTGCGCCATGCGGCGCGGCGAGCCGGTGCCGATCCTCGCCCCGTCCGGCAGCTCGGCGAACGTCAGGCCGTCCCGTGCGATCAGCACGTCACGGGCGTCCGCGCGGACGGGTACGGCGGCCAGTGCCAGGTCGCCGGGCTGCCCGGTCGGCAGGTCCTTGAGCGAGTGCACGGCGAAGTCGACCTCGCCGCGCAGCAGCGCGTCCCGCAGGGCGGTCACGAAGACGCCCGTGCCGCCGATCTGGGCGAGGTGTTCGCGGGACGTGTCCCCGTAGGTCGTGATCTCCACGAGCTCGACGGGCCGTCCGGTCACCTGGCTCACGGCGTCCGCCACCTGCCTGGACTGGGCCATGGCGAGTTTGCTCCGCCTGGTCCCGAGCCTCAGTGCCTGCTCAGTCATGCTCGCCCTCGGTTCTCGGCGCTCTCGAAGTTGTTGCGGGTGAAGGTGTGTTCTCCGAAGGCCGCGTCGAAGGACGCGCTGCCGCCGGTGGTGCGGTTCTGGGTACTGCGTTCGCCGGCATCACTGCTGCCGACACCACCGTTGCCGGTGCCGACGCCACCGCTGCCGGTGTCGCCCTCCGCGGCCCGGGAGACGGCGGCGACCGTCTCCTGGTCCAGGTCGAACAGGGTCCGCAGCGCGTCCGCGTACCCGGCACCGCCGGGCTCGGCGGCCAGTTGCTTGACCCGTACGGTCGGCGCGTGGAGCAGTTTGTCCACGACGCGTCGCACGGTCTGGGTGATCTCGCCGCGCTGCTTCTCGTCGAGGCCCGGCAGCCGTCCCTCGAGCCGGGCGATCTCGCCCGCGACGACGTCGGCGGCCATCGTGCGCAGCGCCACGACGGTCGGAGTGATGTGAGCGGCCCGCTGGGCGGCGCCGAAGGCGGCGACCTCGTCGGAGACGATCCGCCGCACCTGGTCCACGTCGGCGGCCATGGGCGCGTCGGCGGACGCCTCGGCGAGCGACTCGATGTCCACGAGCCGCACCCCGGGCAGCCGGTGCGCGGCGGCGTCGATGTCCCGGGGCATGGCGAGGTCGAGCAGGGAGAGCACGGGCGCGGGCCGGGGCACCTCGGCGACGGGCTCGGGCCGGCGCCGCTCGGGCACGCGTCCGAGGGCGGTCGCGGCGGCGGCGAGGGCGGCGATGGCCTCGGTCTCGGCGGCGGGGTCGACCACGGCGACGGAGCCGGCCACCCCTTCGGAGGCCGTCCCCGCCACACCCTTGTCCACCCAGGCGGCGTGCTGCTCCAGCTCGGCGGCGGCCAGGCCGGCCACGGCGGCCTCGCCCAGCACGGAGAACCCGGCCGTGCCCTGCACGGCGGAGAGGTCGAGGGGGCAGTTGTCCTCGGCGCCGACGCTGGTGGGCGCCAGTCCGTCCCGCTCACCGGAAGCGGTCGCGGGGCCGCCGGCCGTCACCGGCTGCGCGTCCCCGTCGCCGGCCGGCGACGGGGACGTACGCCCCTCCATCGCCATGGCGACGACCTCGGCCGTCAGGACGAGCCCCGTCGCGCCGGTGCACGAGACGACGACATCGGCACGTGTCAGCTCACCGGCGACCGCGTCGATCGGTACGGCACGGGCCGACACGCTCGTGCCGCCCTGCCCGTCCTGGCCACCCCGCCCGGCGGCCTGGCCGCTCTCGCCGCCCGCCGCGTCCGAACGCCGTCCGTACTGCTCGGTGAGCAGCGCGGCGAGCCGCTCGGCCCGGTCGAAGGTGCGGTTGGCGACGACCACCTCGGTCACTCCGGCGCGCGCGAGCGTGGCCGCGGCGAGCGAGGACATCGAGCCCGCGCCGATCACCAGGACCCGCTTGTCCCGGGCCCAGGCGTCGACCGTCGTGGCGCCGGCGAACTGCTCCAGGCCGAAGGTCACCAGGGACTGCCCGGCCCGGTCGATACCGGTCTCGGAGTGGGCGCGCTTGCCGACCCGCAGCGCCTGCTGGAACAGGTCGTTGAGCAGTCGCCCGGCCGTGTGCAGCTCCTGCGCGCCGGCGAGGGCGTCCTTGATCTGGCCGAGGATCTGGCCCTCGCCGATCACCATCGAGTCAAGACCGCAGGCCACCGAGAAGAGGTGGTGGACGGCCCGGTCCTCGTAGTGCACGTACAGATAGGGGGTGAGCTCGTCCAGCCCGACCCCGCTGTGCTGCGCGAGCAGCGTGGAGAGCTCGGCGACACCGGCGTGGAACTTGTCCACGTCGGCGTACAGCTCGATCCGGTTGCAGGTGGCGAGCACCGCGGCCTCGGTGGCCGGCTCGGCGGCGACCGTGTCCTGGAGCAGCTTGATCTGGGCGTCCGCGGACAGCGCGGCCCGTTCCAGGACGCTGACGGGAGCACTGCGGTGGCTCAGCCCGACGACGAGGAGGCTCATGCCGGCATCACGGCGGGGACGTCCCCGTCGGGCCCTTTCCCGGCCTTCTTGGCCGCCGCGACGGCGGCCTCCGCCTCTGCCTCGAGTGCGGCGTCGGCCTGCGCCTCGGCCTCCTCGCCGGCCTTGCGCTGCTCGTGGAAGGCGAGGATCTGCAGCTCGATGGAGAGGTCGACCTTGCGTACGTCGACGCCGTCCGGCACGGACAGCACGGTCGGCGCGAAGTTCAGGATGGAGGTCACACCGGCGGCGACGAGCCGTTCGCAGACCTGCTGGGCGGCCCCGGCGGGCGTCGCGATGACACCGATCGACACGCCGTTGTCGTCGATGATCTTTTCCAGCTCGTCGGTGTGCTGCACGGGGATCCCGGCGACGGGCTTGCCGGCCATCGCGGGATCGGCGTCGATCAGGGCCGCGACCCGGAACCCGCGCGAGGCGAACCCGCCGTAGTTGGCCAGCGCCGCGCCGAGGTTGCCTATACCGACGATCACTACCGGCCAGTCCTGGGTCAGGCCCAGCTCGCGGGAGATCTGGTAGACGAGGTATTCGACGTCGTAGCCCACACCGCGTGTCCCGTACGAACCGAGGTAGGAGAAGTCCTTGCGCAGCTTGGCGGAGTTGACCCCCGCCGCGGCCGCGAGCTCCTCGGAGGAGACCGTGGGTACCGAGCGCTCCGACAGTGCGGTGAGGGCTCGGAGGTACAGCGGAAGCCTGGCGACGGTGGCCTCGGGAATCCCTCGGCTGCGGGTCGCCGTTCGGTGAGTTCGGCCAGTTGCCACGGTGCTCCTGCGGGTAGCGCGGGGCTGCAGGCGGTCACACGTTCCTGGACCGCCCCGTCGAATGCAGGCTATGTCTTTGTGAACGCGTGCACAAAGATGGTGTCCGATTTGCCCGGGCAACGTGACCGGGGTCACGCGCCCCCGGCGCACCCGTACGGAACCGGCGCTCACGCACCGTCGTTCCTCACTTGTTGGGGGCAAAACCGCACACTCTCCTCTACGATCCCCGCCCCCGAGTCCGAACCGCCCTCGATCCTAAGTGACTTTCCGGCCCCTTTGGACTGCTCGGTCAGGCCACGGTCCGATTACTCCTGCGCCGCTCCAGCCGCCCTGCAGCCGCGTCCGCACCGTGCCTACGCCGTGAGGGCCCGCCGGAGCCGCGCCTCGTCCACCCGCCAGAACGTGTGCTGGGCCCCGTCCACCAGCACCACCGGGATCTGCTCCCAGTACTCCCGGTGCAGTTCCGCGTCCTGGGTGATGTCCTTCTTCTCCAGGGGGACGCCCAGCTCACCGCAGACCTTCTCGACGACCGCCTGTGCGTCTTCACACAGATGACAGTCGGGTTTCCCGATGAGTGTGACCAACCGCTCCCGAGGCACTTTCTTCCCCCCACGCTGAAACAGAGAACTCATACACCCATTCTCCCGCGCCCGGCAGGGGCGCGGGGAACTGCGCGCCCGGCCCCCACCCACCCGCACCGGACACACGACGCGGCAACGCATCCCCACCCGAAGAGCGATCCCAGGGGGATGAGCTCTTTAACTACACGGTCGCGGAGAGTTCACAGCATCCAAACCTCTCGACTCCAGACGCTCCGAACAAACTGGCTATGCTCACGCCATGGCCGCTCTCGGATGGCTCACCCCCCGTAGGCGCTCCGCGACCGCGCGCAGCGTGCTGGCAGGCGAAGCCTCGGCTGAGGCAGCGCGCAAGACCTCCCAGGTGCTGGAAGAGCTCGCACACGAAGCCGCGCCCGGAGCCGCCGAACCGGAGTTCCCGGTGTACGGCGACGACCAGGCCGCCGCGTTCTTCGACCTGGACAACACGGTGATGCAGGGCGCCGCGATCTTCCACTTCGGCCGTGGCCTCTACAAGCGCAAGTTCTTCGAGTCCCGCGACCTCGCACGCTTCGCCTGGCAGCAGGCATGGTTCCGGCTGGCCGGGATCGAGGACCCCGAGCACATGCAGGACGCCCGCGACTCCGCGCTGTCCATCGTCAAGGGCCACCGCGTGGTGGAGCTGATGTCGATCGGCGAGGAGATCTACGACGAGTACATGGCCGAGCGCATCTGGCCCGGCACCCGCGCCCTGGCCCAGGCCCACCTGGACGCGGGCCAGAAGGTGTGGCTCGTCACCGCCGCCCCGGTCGAGATCGCCACGGTGATCGCCGGCCGCCTCGGCCTGACCGGCGCCCTCGGCACCGTCGCGGAGTCGATGGACGGCGTCTACACCGGCAAGCTCGTCGGGGAGCCCCTGCACGGCCCCGCCAAGGCGGAGGCGGTACGCGCCCTGGCCGCGGCGGAGGGCCTGGACCTCGACCGCTGCGCCGCGTACAGCGACTCGCACAACGACATCCCGATGCTGTCGCTGGTCGGGCATCCGTACGCGATCAATCCGGACGCCAAGCTCCGCAAGCACGCCCGCACCCTCGACTGGCGGCTGCGCGACTACCGCACGGGCCGCAAGGCCGCGAAGGTCGGCATTCCCGCGGCGGCCGGGGTCGGCGCGGTCGCCGGCGGCACCGCCGCCGCCATCGCCCTGCACCGCCGCCGTCGCTGACACCCCGCGCCCCTTCGGGTCCCGCCCGTCACGTTGACGGGACCCGGCCACAACACGCCCCGGACTTCGACGGAACGCGGACCGTTTCGATCAACAAGCGGTCACTATCCGCCACTTGATCGGGTGCCATTCGGTTACAGAAGCGACGTAATCGATGATTTGAGCAACTGGGTGTAGCACTGCCTGTACGAAGCGTTATTCTCCTCAGACGCATAACGGACCCCACCTTTCGCTACGACGGGTGAACGGTCCGGTACTGCACGTGATGGAAGCTCTGCCTCTGGGAGTCCCGTGTACCCACACGTCGGGGTTGACGCCTCGGGCCTGGCTACGCTGCGCGCGACGGTCCTCGACCGTTTGCGCGGCTTCGTCCCCACCGCGTACGCCGTCCCCGCCCTCGCTGTCTCCGTCGCGCCCGTCGGCCCGTGCTACGCACTGGCCGAGAACAGCGCGGCGGTCGGCAGACGAGGACGTTCGAGCGCGCCAGCCACCCCCGCACGCCGCCCGGCCGCAGACAGTGACAGCGCCCGGATGATGGATCTCGTGGAGCGCGCACAGGCCGGTGAGGCCGAAGCCTTCGGCCGGCTCTACGACCAGTACAGCGACACCGTGTACCGCTACATCTACTACCGCGTCGGCGGGAAGGCGACCGCGGAAGACCTGACGAGCGAGACGTTCCTGCGCGCACTGCGCCGCATCGGGACGTTCACCTGGCAGGGCCGTGACTTCGGCGCCTGGCTGGTGACCATCGCCCGCAACCTCGTCGCGGACCACTTCAAGTCGAGCCGCTTCCGGCTCGAAGTGACCACCGGCGAGATGCTCGACGCCAACGAGGTCGAGCGCTCCCCCGAGGACTCCGTCCTGGAGTCCCTCTCGAACGCGGCGCTGCTGGACGCCGTACGCCGCCTCAACCCCCAGCAGCAGGAGTGCGTGACCCTTCGGTTCCTCCAGGGCCTCTCGGTCGCCGAGACCGCCCGCGTCATGGGCAAGAACGAGGGCGCGATCAAGACCCTCCAGTACCGGGCGGTGCGCACCCTGGCCCGGCTCCTCCCGGAAGACGTCCGCTGAGACCCCGTACCCCCGCAGGCCCGCGCACGGCCGGTCCGCCGGACCGGCCCGCGACCGGTCCCGGTACGGTCCCGTATGGACCCGTACGCTCAGCGACGGCCAACTCACCTTCCGTGAAAGTCCGTTGACTTCACGGTCCGATCATCCTCCGTCCGTAACCCAAGTGCCGAGCCGCTCGTTGTGCGGGATACAGGCTCCCTGTGGTCACACCCTGACCTTCTTCGATCACTCGATCGAGTAATTCCGGTCAGGGGGTGCGACCCCAGGACCCCCTGGGGAGCCGACCGTCATGACGAGAGGAGGTGCCGCCAGTGATCGCGAACGTATCGGCGCACCGGCGGACGAACGCCTTCGCCCAGGCCCTGGAGGAGCAGTCCGACAGGGGCACGGCGGCGGAGCAGTCCGAAGGACCTGCTCCGGCCGTCGCGGACCGGTCCGAGCAGAGCCGGATGCTGTCCCTGGCGACCGGCCTCGGCGAGCTGCCCAAACCGACGATGGACCCCGAGGTCAAGGTCGTCCAGCGGGCACAGCTGGTGGCCGCGATGGAGGCCATGCTGATGGAGGGCACGGCCGCGGGAGGCGAGGCGGCGGGCCCACCGGTCCCCGAGCAACGGTCGCACCGGGGCAGGGGCGCACACAGGGCGACCGGGCTGGGGAAGCTGCGGCCCCGTTCCAGGCTGTCGAAGGGGCTCGCCGCGGGCGGGCTCACCGTGGGAGTGGCCGCCGGAGCCTTCAGCGGCGTCGCCGCCGCCAGTTCCGACGCGCTGCCCGGTGACTCGCTCTACGGGCTCAAGCGGGGCATGGAGGATCTCAGGCTGGGCATGGCCGACGGCAACAGCGACCGCGGCGAGCTCTACCTCGACCAGGCTTCCACCCGGCTGAGCGAGGCGCGCCGCCTGATGGAGCGCGGCCGCTCGGGCCCCCTGGACCACGAGTCCCTGGGCGAGATCCGGCGCGCCCTGTCCGGCATGCAGCACGACGCCTCCGAGGGCCACCGCCTCCTGCACGAGGCGTACGAGCGGGACCCGGACTCCCTCGGCCCCATCCAGGCGCTCTCCGCCTTCTCCCGGTCGCACCGCGAAGCCTGGGGCGCCCTGCGCGAACGGCTGCCCGTCCAGCTCGGCGACGTCAGCCAGCAGGTCAGCTCGGTCTTCGACGCCATAGACGAAGAGGTCGACCCGCTGCGCGCGCTGCTCCCGCAGCCGCCCGCCCCGCAGGGCACCGGCCGGCACCGCGGCCCGAGTGCGGACGCCCCGGGCGCGTCCGGCTCGGACCACTCCGTCCCGCCCAGCGCCACCCGGAGCGACGCGTCCGACGGCACCGGCGCCGGCAGCGGCAAACCCAAGCCGTCCACGTCCGACACGGAGGACGACGGCCTGCTCGGCGGCGACACGGGCGGCCTCCTCGACCCGCCCGAGGACGACACCAGCGCCGCCCCGACCGGCAAGGGCAAGGACACCCCGGCCCCCGAGCCGGACGTGACCCTGCCGCCCCTGCTCCCCGGCCTGCTGCCGCCGGGCCTGGGCATCGACAGCGAGGACACGGACTAGGTCCTGCCGGTACGAGGACGGGGCGCCCCTGGTGGAAAAGGGGCGCCCCGTCCTCGTCACAGTGCCGTGGGAACGAACGGCCGGGTCAGAAGAACACCGACCGGCGCTGCACCAGCAGCTTGTAGAGCGTGTGCTGGATCTGCTCCCTGACCTGGTCCGTCAGGTTGAACATCAGCATCGGGTCCTCGGCCGCCTCCGGCGGATAGCCGTCCGTGGGAATCGGCTCGCCGAACTGGATCGTCCACTTGGTCGGCAGCGGAACCGCGCCCAGCGGGCCGAGCCACGGGAAGGTCGGCGTGAGCGGGAAGTACGGGAACCCGAGCAGCCGCGCGAGGGTCTTCGCGTTGCCGATCATCGGGTAGATCTCCTCCGCGCCCACGATCGAGCACGGAATGATCGGGGTGCCCTGCCGCAGCGCGGTCGACACGAACCCGCCGCGGCCGAAGCGCTGGAGCTTGTATCGCTCGCTGAACGGCTTGCCGATGCCCT
This sequence comes from Streptomyces sp. NPDC002701, assembly GCF_042889045.1. NCBI lineage: Bacteria > Bacillati > Actinomycetota > Actinomycetes > Kitasatosporales > Streptomycetaceae > Streptomyces > Streptomyces sp. NPDC002701. The sequence continues at coordinate 6,936 of NZ_JBIAQL010000043.1, read as the reverse complement.
TGAAGCCCTCCGGCATCACCCCGACCAGTTCGCCGCGCTGCAGGAGGCGTTCGGCGTCCTCCGCGCACGCGAGCGTGTGACCGGCCTTGCGGGCCAGTTCGTTGATCACGGGCAGCATGAAGACCAGATCGGCCGCGAGCAGCCGCAGATGCCGGTTCTCGGGGTGGTTGTCATGGACCGCGACCTGCATCATCAGCCCGTCCAGCGGCAGCGTCCCCGAGTGGTTGGCGACGATCAGCGCCCCGCCCTCCGACGGGATGTTCTCGACGCCCTTCACCTCCACGCGGAAGTACTTCTCGTAGAGGGGCCGCACCAGGGACATCAGGACCTGCTCGGTGAGCTCCTGGTCGTAACCGAAGTCGTCGACCTCGTACTCACCCGTCAGGCGCCGTCGCAGGAACGACAGTCCGCCGGCGATCCGCCGCTCCCAGCCATCGCCCTGCGGCTTCTCCACAGCGGCCGGATCAGCAGCCGGTTCCTCACGCGTCACAGGAACATCATCCTGCGGAATCGTTCGTGCGGGCAGTGGCTGGACCTCGTGAACCGCCGCGGGCTCGCTCTTTCGCCTGCTCCCCACATTCCGGCGCCGCGTCGGCCGCTGTACGGCACTCCCGCGGGACCGGTCGTCGTCGAACGGAATGACCTTGGCGTCCGCCATCGTTGATGCGCTCCTCGGTTGGCGCTCAGTTGGCGCTCTGCGTCGGGGGGTGGCCACCGCCCAGTGCGGGCAGTGCGGCGATCCGGTCGACGGCCCCCGCGAGGGCCTCGGGGGGCAGCAGTCCCGGGCCCCGGCTGCGCGCGAAGTCCGCGAACGCCTCCGCCGTCGAGAATCTCGGCCGGTAACCGAGCGTCTCGCGCATCTGGTTCGTCGCCACGACCCGGCCGTGGGTGAGCAGCCGCAGCTGCTCGGGCGAGAAGTCCGTCATGCCCACCGTACGCAGGGCCGAGCCCACCCAGCTGATCGCGGGCATCAGCACCGGGACCGTGGGCCGGCCCAGCCTGCGCGCGCACTGCGAGAGCAGCAGGACCCCGTCGCCGGTGATGTTGAACGTGCCGCTGTTGAGCGTGCCCCGCTCCGGCTCGTGCGAGGCGATCCGCAGGACGTCGATCACGTCGTCCTCGTGCACGAACTGCAGCCTCGGGTCGTAGCCGAGGACGGTCGGCAGCACGGGCAGCGAGAAGTACGCGGCGAGCGGGGTGTCCGCGCTCGGCCCCAGGATGTTCGCGAACCGCAGCACGCACACGGCGACGTCGGGCCGCCGCCGCGCGAACCCCCGCACGTACCCCTCGACCTCGACCGTGTCCTTCGCGAAGCCGCCGCTGGGCAGTGACTTGGGCGGGGTTGTCTCGGTGAAGACGGCCGGGTCCCGAGGCGCGGACCCGTAGACGTTCGTGCTGGACTTCACGACCAGCCGCTCGACCGTCGGCGACTTCTGGCAGGCGCCGAGCAGCTGCATGGTGCCGATGACGTTGGTCTCCTTGACCGTGGCCCGGCTTCCGCTGCCCAGGGGGGTGCCCGTCACGTCCATGTGCACCACCGTGTCGACGGAGTGCTCGGCCAGCAGCCTGGCGATGGTGGGCTGCCTTATGTCGGCGCGTACGAAATCCGCTCCGCCCAGGTGGTGCTCGGGGGTGACCGCGTCCACGGCGACCACCCGGTCCACCTCGGGGTCACGCTGGATCCGTCGTACGAACCGGCCCCCCAGATGACGGGCCACTCCGGTCACGAGCACGACCTTCCCCAAGATCAGCGCCTTCCTTCCAGCCGTCGACGACATGCTGCTCGTACTCTGCCGTGTTCCCCGTGTCGGTCACGTTAGCGGGTCGGCGTTGCGCTGTGATGACCGCCCGAAGCATCAAGTGACGGCGTCCCCGGACATACGATCAGACCCGGCCATTCGCCGCACGGGACGTACGCCCGGGCGTACGCACGGCGTTCGCGGCACCGGACGGCGGAGGGCGTGGGCGGACACGACTGTGGCCCCCCACCGAACCGGTGGGGGGCCACAGAGCGCACTGTCGCGGCGTCGCCGACTCCCCGCTCGCGCGTGGTGGGCGACCGCCGCTGCCGCGACTACTTCTTGTTGCGACGCTGAACGCGAGTGCGCTTGAGCAGCTTGCGGTGCTTCTTCTTGGCCATCCGCTTACGCCGCTTCTTGATAACAGAGCCCACGACTACCCTCGCTCACTTCTCTTTACTCGTTGCTGGGCTGCATGGGCCCACACGACTTATGAGGGGCCAGCCTACCCGTCCTGAGCGCCGAGGTTGTAATCGAGGGGTTCCGCGGGAATCCCGGGGACGCGATCGAGCCTCCCCGGCACCCCCCGGACCGCCGTCAGGCTGTCTCCACCCCCACGTAGGACTCGCGAAGGTACTCGTGAACCGCTTGCTCCGGGACGCGGAACGACCTCCCCACCCGGATCGCGGGCAGATGACCGCTGTGCACCAAGCGGTACACGGTCATCTTCGACACTCGCATCACCGAGGCGACTTCCGCCACGGTAAGGAACTGAACCTCGTTCAGAGGCCTCTCGCCAGCAGCCATGACACACCTGAACCTTCCGCACTCGACGGTCACCGGCTTCCCCTTCCGGTGACACTTCGTCGTTGCGTGCTCACTCCCCAGAGTAGGGGCGGGTGATGCGAGTGGGGAAGAGGAGCCCCCATCGGCGGCCTACTGTGACAGACACGCTCGATTGAGTACATAGCGAGTAAGCGGTCGGTAGTAATCAGACCGCACAGCGTCATCAAGTGGAACGACGACGGACACCCGCCCCTCTGCCTCTCCGACGAACAGCGCGGGATCATCGGTGTCACCCAGGCCGATGGCCTCGAACCCCAGCTGACCTGCCCCGCAGACCCAGCCGTGGTCCCCCACCACGAGCTCCGGAAGCGGTCCGCCGGCCTCCGCCGCGGCAGCCAGAACGGTACGAACCGGGAGGGGTGAGTGTGTGTGCGCGCCGGTCGCGCGACCGGCGCCCCGCGCCCCGGGTTCGCGTACCAGCGCGACTCGTCGTACGTAGTCAAGGTTGTACGTGCGTAGGCCGAACCGGGTCGTTATGTCGACACGGTGACCATACGCCGAGGTGAGGACGGCACATCCCGCCGCCGACAGAGCGTCCGCGAGAGCGGCGTAGAAACCGATCAGCCGATGCGGATGCCCGGTGCCGAACAGCACCGGGGAACGCCTCCGCGCGGCTTCCGCAAGCCGCTCCGCGAAGGCGTCGAGCGCCGCCAGCGTCCGCTCAGGATCGATCACATCGTGCCCGGACGTGTGCCGGGGATCGCCGGATACCCCACATTTGTCCGCCATCAAAGCGATCAGATCGGACTGCTTCCAGTCCTGTTCTGGATCGATCCCGATCGTCACCCGCGGATCCCGAGCCGCGAACAGCCGGTAACTCCTCAGACTCACCTCACGCGAGGTGGCCACGGTCCCGGCCAGCCTCGCCGCCAGCAGATGCGCCCGCAACGCTTCGGTACTCGACACGAGTCGATGCTGCCGCACCTCCCGCGTACCCGCGCCGACAACGGGCTGACAGCCCCACAGTTGGCCTAACCGGGTCCTCCCGCGCCCGCGGGTACCAAGGGGCGCGGGGAACTGCGCAACGGGGGTCCGGAGGGGCGCAGCCCCAGGGACGGAAAGGGAAGGGGCGGCGGGGGCGGAACCAGGTCGGCGGGGCTATGCCAGCAGACCCCGGAGGGGATACGCGGCCCGCCGAGTGGCCAGCACGGCCTGATCGAGTCGGTCCGCCGGGTCGTACCCCGCCTCCCACCCCACGAACGACACGGGCCACCGCCCGTCGGTCATCCGCGCGGGACCCAACTGCCGCGTACGGGCGAACACTTCCTGCCGCCAGCTCTCAGGAATGACGGAAGAGGGCGCCACCTCCCGCCCGGCGGCGATCGCCACCAGATGCGTCCAGGACCGCGGCACGACGTCCACCACCGCGTACCCGCCCCCGCCGAGAGCGACCCATCGCCCCTCGGCGTACTCGTGCGCCAGCTCGTGACAGGCGACCTGCACCGCCCGCTGCGCGTCCAGCGACACGGCGAGATGAGCGAGCGGATCCTCGAAGTGCGTATCGGCCCCGTGCTGCGTGACCAGTACCTGCGGCCGGAAATCGGCGATCAGTTCGGGCACCACGGAGTGAAAGGCCCGCAGCCACCCCGCGTCCCCGGTCCCGGCCGGCAACGCCACGTTCACGGCGGACCCCTCCGCCCCCGCGGCCCCGGTCTCCTCGGGCCACCCGGTCTGCGGGAACAGGGTCCGCGGGTGCTCGTGCAGGGACACCGTCAGGACCCGCGGGTCCTCCCAGAAGGCCGCCTGCACCCCGTCCCCGTGATGCACGTCCACATCCACGTACGCGACCCGCTCGGCCCCCAGCTCCAACAGCCGGGCGATGGCCAGCGAGGCGTCGTTGTAGATGCAGAACCCGGACGCGCCCCCGGGCATCGCGTGATGCAGCCCGCCCGCGAAGTTCACCGCGTGCAGCGCCTCACCCCGCCACACGGCCTCGGCGGCGCCCACCGACTGGCCGGCGATCAGTGCGGACACCTCGTGCATCCCGGCGAAGGCGGGATCGTCCACGGTCCCCAGCCCGTACGCGGAGTCGGCCGCCCGGGGATCCACGGAGGCGGCCCTGACCGCCTCGATGTAGTCCTCCCGGTGCACCAGCCGCAGGGTGGAGTCCCCGGCGGGCTTGGCCGCGACGACATCCACCTCCCGGTCGAGCCCGAAGGCGTCGACCAGGCGCCGGGTCAGCGCCAGCCGGACCGGATCCATCGGATGGTCCGGACCGAAGTCATAGCCCGTTACTGCCTCGTCCCACATCAGCTGTGCGCGGCCGCTCATGCCCGTCACCGTATCGGGAAGGTCCGGATGCGAACGAGCGGGCGTGGAACAGGGTCACCAATACCAACGCCATCGGCACGAGCATCGCCGCCCGATAGCTCCAGGCGTCACCCAGAGCCCCCACCAGGGGCGAACCGACGAGGAACCCCACATAGTTGAAGATGTTCAGCCGGGCGACGGCCGCGTCCGCCGCCCCGGGGAACAGTCTCCCCGCCGCCGCGAAGGTCTGCGGCACGATCACACACAGCCCGAACCCCACGAGGGTGAAGCCGAGCATCCCGACCCAGGCTCCCGGCGCCCCCGCCACGACCGCGAACCCCACGGCCGCGACCAGCGCCCCCACCCGCACGACCGCCACGGCCCCGAACCGCCGTACCCCAAGGTCCCCCACGGCCCGCCCGAGCAGCGTGGTGACCATGTAGACGTTGTACGGAACGGTCGCGAGCTGCTCCGAACTGCCCAGCACGTCCTGCAAGTACTTCGCACTCCAGTTGGAGACGGTCGAGTCCCCGATGTAGGCGAAGGTCATCACCAGACAGAGCGGCAGCAGCAGCTTGAACCCCACCCCGGCGCCACCGCCCGGACCCGCCTCCACATCCTGTGCCGAAGCTTCCACAGCACTCCCGCGCCCGCCCCCGTCGACGTACCACCGGCTCCCCACGAACGCGGCGGGCAGCAGCACCACGACGGCGGGCAGGTACGACACGAACAACGCCAGATCCCAGTGCGCCCCCACCCAGGCCAGCGAGGCCCCGACGATCCCACCCAGGCTGAACGCGGCGTGGAACCCCAGCATGATGCTGCGCCCGTACGTGTGCTGAAGGCTCACCCCGAGCATGTTCATGGAGGCGTCGAGGGCTCCCACGCCCAGTCCGAAAGCGGCGAGCGCGAGCCCGAGCGCCCACAGCCCGTCGCCGGCCCCGATCCCCAGCAGCGCGAGCAGCACGACCGGTTGCGACCACCGCAGTACGTGGCTCGGCGGCACCCGCTTCACCAGCTGCTCGGTGCAGACACTGCCGGCCCCGGCAAGGACCGGCACGGCGGCGAGGAAGGCGGGCAGCAGCCCGTCGGACACCCCGTACCGGTCCTGGATCGCGGGGATACGGGTCACGAGCAGCGCAAAGGCGGCGCCCTGGGCGAAGAAGCTGAACGCCAACGAAGCCCGGCCACGCCGCAGCACCTCTGTCATGGCGGCTCAGCGTAGGGCTCCGGCCTACTCGTGGGTAGACGGTGCAGAACATGAATTCCGCTCAGTTCCAGTGCTGGAGCAACCTGCTCAAGTCCTGGAGCAACGCGATGTCATGCCTGGAGCAGCCCGATCAACTCGCTCATCCCGCTGAACAGCCGGTCGGCCTCCGCCAGCCGGTCCGCCGGTGTCATCGCCGTGAACCCGTACACGTCCATCCCCGCCGCGACGGCCGCCCGCACTCCGAGCGGACTGTCCTCGACGACCAGACACCTCTGCGGAGGCACTCCCATCCGATCGGCCGCGTGCAGGAACAGGTCCGGCGCCGGCTTCCCGCGGCCCACGTCCTGCGAACTGAAGATGCGTCCGTCGTCGAACCAACGGTCGAGGCCGGTCTTCCGGTGCCCGACCCGGATCCGCTCATGGCTCCCGGACGAGGCCACACAGTACGGAACTCCGTCCGCGGCCAGCTTCTCCAGGACCTCCACGGCACCCGGCACCGGCTCCAGCTCCCTCTCGAAGGCGGCGAACACCCGCGCGTGAAAGACATCGTCGAAGTCGGCCGGCAACCGCTCCCCGGTCCGCTCCTCGACGACATCGTGTACGCGATGCAGGGCGGCCCCCATGTAGTCGCGCAGGGAGTCCTCGTACGAGGTGGGGTGCCCGAGCTCGGTGAGATACGCGGCGAGGAGGGTGTTGGAGATCGGCTCGCTGTCCACGAGGACGCCGTCGTTGTCGAAGATGACCAGGTCATAGCGCATGACGAAAACCCTAGACGACCCGCAGGCACCCCCCGGGAAACACAAAAAAGCCCCCGCACCGAAGTGCGGGGGCTTTCTCATACAATTTGTTCGGCGGCGTCCTACTCTCCCACAGGGTCCCCCCTGCAGTACC
>NZ_JBIAQL010000042.1:0-30256 GCF_042889045.1 Streptomyces sp. NPDC002701 | reverse complement strand
GTCAGTCCACCGCCCTGCGCATACCTCATACCACCGGCCTACCGCAGGGATCACCACCCGTCAGCCCCTCCGACAACACCCCGAATAGATCAGTAACAGGAGAGAGCCGCTTCGAGCGGTTCGACCTTCCGACCCGGATTCAGGAGGAGACCGTGCGCAAAGCCGCACTTGGACTGTTCATGGCGTTGATGGCGGTGCTCGCCGTGGCGCCGCTGGCCGGCGCCGACCAGACGCAGACCGTGGCCTGCTGCGGGCCGAATCCGCCCGGCTGGCCGTAAGCCTCTGCCGGCAGCGCATCTGCTGGACCCGATATCTGCTCTACCGAGGAGATGCCATGAGGAAAGCCGTGCTCGGCTTGTTGGTGGCGTTGGCGACGGTGCTGGCCGTGGCGCCGCTCGCTGACGCTGGTCAGACCCAGACCGTGGCCTGCTGCGGGCCGCAGCCGCCCGGCTGGCCGTAACAGCCCGCGCCCCCGGCAGACGTCCTACGGCGGTGAGGTCCCGCACCCGCACGAGACGCGGGTGCGGGACACCGTCTTGATGTCCACGCTGAGTCAGTTCGGGGTGAAGGTGTCGACGATCAAGGCGCCGGCATCGTGCCCGGTGCTCGCTGAACACGCTGACGCGTAGGCCGGCGCGGAAGGAGCCGGTGCGTAGGTCCTCGACGAAGGCTGCCACGGTCTGGCGGAAGCGGCGGCGTTGTTGCGGGGTGAGGTGGTCCAGGTCGGTGGTGAAGCGAGGCAGGGCCTCGTAGGTCGACACGTCGGTCCTCCAGGCAGCAAGAAGCCCCCGGCGTTGCCGGGGCGGAGGGTGGGTGACGTGGTGCAGGGCGCGGCGTCTTTGGTCGCCGGGTAGGGGAGCGGTACGCAGATGTGCGCTGGTTGACGGTGAAGCCGTTTACTGGTGGGTTTCGGTGTTGGTGAGGCGGGTGTGATTGGCTGCCGCGCAGCATTTACGTGGCCCTGGTGGTGTCCGCCGGGCGAGCACGGCGGCGCCGCGAACGCCCGCCGGGCGGGATCAGCCGTGAAGTTCCGGTGAGTCCTCCCGCCTCACGGGATCAAGCTTCTTCGCAGGTCAGAGCCGGTGTGTGCTGTGGTGATGCTGAGTGTCGCGAAGATCCAGAGGCGTAACGCGTGGCGGTACTACATACGCGGAGTCGCGTTCGGTGACGGGCGCCGTCCGGTCGGCCAGTCGTTGAAGGGTGCCCAGGAGCTGGCCGGGCTCCTACCGGGACGGTGGCTGGGGCGTGGTCTGCGTGCGCTGGGGCTCACCGAGGGCGCTCAGGTGTCCGAGCGTCAGCTGGAGCTGTTGTTCGGCGAGGGCCGGCACCCGGACGCCGACCGCATCGAGCGCGGCCTCCTGGACGACGGCATCGATGCGGCCACGGCTCGCCGGCTCACCGTGTTGGGGCAGCCGATCGAGGAGATCGAGGCGCGCAAGCAGACCCCGCTGCTCGGGATGGATTTCACCTTCCGGCCGCAGGCGTCACTGGTCGTGCTGTGGGCGCTGGGTGACGCCACCGTGCGCCGGGTCATCGAGCGGGCCCATGAGCGGGCTCTCGCCGCGGCGCTGCGCTGGCTGGAGGATGAGGTTGCCGAGACCCGGTGGGCGTCAGGCCGCGGCCGTGCGAAGACGCCCGCGCTCGTTGGTCGCCGCCTTCCGGCACATCGACAACCGCGACGGACTGCCGCTTCTGCACGAGCACTGCCTGATCCTCAACCTCGTCCAGCGCCTGGGCGCCGACGGCGATCCGGTGTAAGTTCGCATTTGGATGGCCCTTTCTCGTTGATGGTGGCCTCTGTTCGGCCCAAAGGACAGCCGGGTGAGACGAACCTGCACCTGATCCGTGCACACCTGTAGTGGCGCAGGCCCGCCCTTGATCTATGCGATGAGGGGGCTCCGCTTCCACGCGTTTGGTGATCGAGGTGGACCATGCCCGATGTGGTTGGCAACGTTCGGTGAACCTTCGCCGGATGTCCTGTGCAGGTCGTTCAGCGCGAGTGGTCCGCGAGGGTCAGCAGCAGATGGGCCGACTCCGGACGCACATGGTCGGAGTGGGCACCCGCCGGGTTGAGGCGGCGACCGCGGACGTACACGTCGGAGGCGTCGATGTTCACGAAGTGGTGGTCGAGCGCTGCGAGCGGATACTGCTCGTCGGGCGTCAGCAGACGGGTGGTGAACATGGGGGCGGGGGCTGGGCCGATCCCAGAGTGCCCGATGCCAGGCTGCTGTTCTGCCCGCAGATGCCAGAAACCGGTCGCTCGGTCGTGGCGGGAGTACGTTGCGACGATAGGGCCCCTTAGCGGGGCGCCGTCGTGCCGGTCACTCGGCAGGATGTAAGGGAAGAGCGAGAGGAAGGCATCGCGCCGTGCGGCCATCTGGAACAGCAGCATGCTGTCCGCAGTGAACGGACGGTTTGGCGAACAGCCCGCCGCATTCCATCCCAGTGTGTCCACGAGCCGGGCGTCCGCCGCCCACTGCACCGCCTCGCACAGGAATCGGCAGCCGAAGGAGTGTCCGACGAGGTGGAGGTACTGGCCGTCGCGGTTGGCCAGTACCGGTGCCGCCCTGGGGTCAGTGCGCTTCGCGTCCAGATAGCCGAGCAGTAGACCCAGGATGTGTGCGGCATGTCCGTCGCCATCGCGTGCGCCCATTGCGTGTGCCCGGTCCCGGATCCTGCGGTAGCCGGCAGGGGTGAGCGGACTTGACGACGGCCAGCGCACCACGACAGCCCACGGGTTGAAGCCCTCGGCCGTGAGGGAAGGGTACGTATCCGGGGCTGCTGCCAGGTTGCCGTGCACGAGGGTCAGCAGCCGTTCAGCAGTGCGGTGGGCGGCCTTGGGGGACGTCTGCCAACCGTGCACATAGATGAAGATGTCCGTTGCCCAGGCGGGTGGGGTGAGGCGCTCGGTGAAGTAGTCGTGCAGCCGATGGTCGGGTACCGGCTCACCACTGCCGACATCGAGCAGCCAGCCGCTCTCGTCCAGGTCAACGGCCTCGACCGCGGTGACACGGCTCACGTCTCAACTCCTCTTGTCCGTTCCAGGCGGGCGTCCATACCGCCGTGCAACCCATAGGCGAAACCCAGGGGGTTGCGGTATCGGGTCGCGAAGTGCCGGGCCAGTTCGTGCGCGATCCTGCCGGCGGTCGTCTCGCCGCGCAGGTATCGGCTGACGAACTCGAGCGCGTACTCGGCGGCAAATGCCTGCGGCATTGCGATCTGCGGCCCCAGCACTCCCTGCGCGCCGTGCTCGATGAGCATGCGCCCGAGGAAGGCACGGTCCGCGCTCGCCCCGGAGACTCCGGCATGACATGCGTTGAGCAGGACGAGCGGTCGGAAAGGGCTGTGCCGGTGGCGTGCTCGCAGTTCGCGTACGTTGAGGCCCTCGAAGGCTTTGCCATCCGTGAGCCTGATGACCAGGGCGTGGGGTTCGGGCTCGTTGCCTATGAATTCGCCGTGGCACCAGAAGTACATCAACTGCTCGTCCAGATCCGGCCTTTCAAAGTCGCGGACCAGTTCGTCGTAGGTTGTGCGTATGGTGCACGTCGTGCCTTCCGCCAGTATTTTCGCGACCTCGTCCGCGCGGGTTGCGCGCCCCACACGTACGTCGTGGTTGAGGCTGACGGCAGGACGTTGCGGCACTGTGCTGGGTGGTCCGATCCATGCGTAGGCGTCGCCTGTGTGCTCGATCTGGTGGCGGTGGCCGAGGAAGCGGGCGAAGAGCGCGTCAAGGGGTGTTGCGGACGCGGTGGAGTCTCCGGCCGTGCAGAGCATCGGCCAGGGCAGATGCAGATCGGAGTCGAACCGTACCCGTAGCCCCTCCTTTGACAGGGCCGATCGGAGAAAGGTGCGGAACGTCTCGGTTCGTACATCGTCTCCGCGCAGCAGGGTGTCGAACAGCAGGAACTCGCCGCCGCGAGCCAGATCGGCCATTGCCGCGCGCAGTTCGTCCTCTGGTTCGGCGCTGAGATCTGCGGCCACAGCGTACGGGCGCTGCCGGTCCGGCAGGGCCCTGCCTCGATCGTCGACCGGCTGGAAGTCGACGAATTGCTCCTTCCACCGGGCGCACAGCCGAGCCGCCGCGCTGTGGACCTCGTCGGGCCGGACACTCAGGTCGGCCTTGTGCTCGGTACCCTTGAGCGCGGGAATGGACGTGCCCGTCATTCGGGCTCGGATCCGGTTGCCTCCGAGGACGTCGAAACTGACGCGAAGGTCGGGCGGTTCGGTCTCCAGGTGCGGCAGGAAACGGAAGCCGTCGCTGGGATCCTGGACGACACGGGTGATCAATGGGCGCGGCACCGGGTCAGGACCTCCCCTTGCCAGGACCCAGCGGTTTCGTCCCCGCCCTGGAGGGTTCGGCAGCGGCAATGTCCAAGTCCGTATCCACCTGTTGCAGGGCGACGCCAGTGTCGTGGTGCAGAAACGTGAACCGGATCCGGTGTGTGCCGGACTCCGCCGCCGTGACGCGGAACTGAGCGGATTCGGCGTTTCCAGGGCCGTAGAGAACCGTGGCTGGCACGACCTCCGCGTTGCTCAGCGGCACGGCCACGATGTCCAGCTGAGGCCGGGCACCTGAGCGAGCCCAGGGGTGCGCGGGGTCGGCCACCAGCTGCACACTCAGACGTGCGGGGCTTCCCGCGCGGGGATCGTCGTCCAGGAGCGTCAGGTAAGCCCGGCAGCGTGACGGTGCCCCTTTGTGCATCTGTAAGGCAGCCCGGCGTACGGCCTGGGCGAGGGCCGCGTCCGGGTGTGCGGCGGCGAGGGCGACCAGGACCTGCACGGTGCGGGGGTGGCCGACGGCTCGGACCTCGTCGAGGAGCTGGGGGACGGTCGGCTGCACCGCGGACTCCAGATGCCTCACGAGCCACGGTGCCTCACCGTGGTCGGCGACCGCGGCGGCGGTGTCGACCCACAGCCAGGTGGCCTCCTCGCGAGTGAGCACCTCGTGGGCGTCCTCGGGGTCGATTCCGTCGTGCTCGGCCAGCCACAGCAGGGCGTACGGCCGCAGCGGGGTCTTCTCCGCCACGGCGCGCACATCGGGCTCGGCGGGGCCGCCGACCACGCGCAGTGCCTCGAAGGCGAGGCCGCGCAGTAGGGCGTCCTCGCCGCGGGCGGCGTTGAGGAGTTCGGTGACGGCACTGCCGATGGGGCGGGCGGCGAGCCAGGTGCGGTATTCGGCGCGGGCCGCGTTGGGCCGCAGCTGGGAGCAGCCGCGCAGCATGTCCTCGGCTTTCTGCTTGATGTTCCCGGCCGGGCTCTGCGCGGCGACGCAGATCTGCTCCAGCTTGACCCACACCGCCCAGCTGCCGAGCGGCGTGAGCGTGGCATGGCCGTCGCCGTAAGTGAGGGCGCCGACGGAGGCCAGGGCGTGCAGGGCTCAGTCGAGAAGGGGGGCGAGGGGGGTGTCGCCGACCTGCTCCTGGGCGGGGGGTTCGGGCTGAGGCCCGTAGGGGATCTCGCAGCGCTCGGTGCGCAGTTCCGTGACCCGCTGCTCGAGAAGGTCCAGGAGCTGCTCCATGAGGACGGGCCCCGCGGACAGCTCCAGGAAGGAGAGCACCTGGGGCATAGCCGCGACGACCGCGTCAACGGTGGCGGGCTTGTGGTCTGCGAGTTCCGGATACACAAGGGACCAGGCGTCGAAGAGGGCGATCCAGCCGCGCAGTACAGCGCTGTCGTCGCGGTTCCAGGCGCGCAGGCGCCAGCCGGGGCGTGCGGTGTCGCCGTGCACCTCGACCAGGCCGGCGAGCCGGGCGGTGTCCCAGTCGTGGCGGACTTGATCCGGGGTCAGCCCCAGTTCGGCGGCGGCCCGTTCGGCGGTGGCGTCGGACAGGGTGCCCCTGCCGTCGGAGGGCCCACTGTCACGGTCGGGCCGGAGTGCGGCGTCGGCCCAGCGGGCGACGCGCGCCGCGTCGGCCAGACCGGAACGAGCCATTCTGGCCAGTTCCGCCGGGGCGGGTGTGCCCTCGGGCGGACGCGGGGCGGGGCGGCGCCAGCGCCGCTGATTCATCGCTCGTGGGGCAGCGGTCAGGGGTCGCGGGCGGACAAGTCGAACCCTGGAGTCGCGCGGGTCACCGGACGTCACGGGATCAGTTTCCCCGGTCATGCCTGAGATCCCAAGCTGGACCCGTCCAGAGACCCCTACAGTGCTGGAGGCGAGCGACGGCGCTCGGCTGTCGGAAGTTCACAGAGAGGACTCAAAGGTCAAGATCGCGAGACAGAATGCTGTGGCCCATGAATGAGACGTGGAGACGAAGCCCCACTCCATGCGCCGGAATGAGATGTTCCGAATGAGAACCTACATCCAGTCTGGGGCGCTGTGGATACCTACCGCCTCTACCAGTACGTGGTGGCCGCCGGGACGCTCTACACCCTGGCGATGACGACCGAGGTATGCGAGACCCTGGGGCTGGCGACCGTGCCGCGCGAGGTCACACCGGGCCTGCGTCCGGTCATGGAGATCGCCGCAGTGCCCGAGGACCTCATCAACTGGTCGGCGTCCCGCCGCCAGCGCATCGAGGACGCCCTGGAGGTGCTCACCGACCAGTACGTGAATGACCACGGGCACCTGCCCTCAGAGCGCGGCCGTCACCAACTGGGCTGGCAGGCGGCGCAGGAGACCCGGCCCGCGAAGAAGAAGCCGAAGCCACTCGCGCAGCTGCTCGCGTGGTGGCGCGCCTCCGCGATCCTGCGCTTCGGCCAGCAGCTCATCGACGGCCTCCTGGACAGGTGCCGGGCCGCCGGAGCGGCGATCCGGGCGCGAGTGGATCCCACCGTGGACGTGGCGCTCGCCGCCGTCGACGTCGCCGCGGTCGTCTTCACCGTGCGCGAAAAGTTCTCCCGGCGCCACATCCTGGCCGAAGCGCGCCGGCACCTGCTGGAGACGCTGCGCGGCCGCGAGTTCACCCGCGGCCTGGACGACTACATCACCCACCGGGCCCTGCACCGGTACTCCCGCCGCCACACCGCCGTGAAGCCCGGCCGGAAGGCTCCGACGCCGGACCGGATCAGCTACACCGCCGACTTCCCGGTGCCGCACCGGTGGTGGATCGCCCCCGCCCAAGGCACGCCGCCACGGGAGTCCAGCCGCTACGAGCGGGCCCGGGTCGCCAGCCTCGCCGTGCAGAACGCGATCCGCGACGCCCGCATCCGATCCGACGCCGCCACCGAGGCGTCGACCTCGGCCGTCTCCGCACCCGCCGATCACCGCGACCTCGAGGGCGAGATGGCGTCCGCTCCCCACGCCGTCGACCACCCGGGCCGGGACGCCGCCCTGACCCCGGCGCAGCGGGCCGCCGCAGTCCAGGCCCACCAGCAGGCCGCGATGCCCGCGGAGTACCTGGAGGGCCGCACGACCGACCCGGCGACATGGCTGCACACGCTCAAGAACCTGGACCGGCTCGCCGCCGTCACCCGCGCCGCCGACATTCGCCGCCGCACCATGGAGGACCGAAAGGCCCCGGCTGCCGATCCGGCCAGTGCGGTCGACCAGCACCGTCAAGAGCACGAGCAGCAGCGCCAGCAGCCCGACCCCGGCCAAGGCCAGGGCTTCCGGCTGTGAAGCGCCGTGCGGCCCGCACGGCGCGGGGACCGGGGTGCGGGTTAGCTGGTGAGGGCGTCTTCGAGGGTGGGGTGGCAGTCGATGAGGGTGACGAGGCCGACCAGGTTCAGGACGTGGGCGACCGGGGGTGTGGGGGCGGCGATGCGCAGCCATCCGCCGGCGGTTGGTTGAAGGGATCTGGGAAGGAAGGCCCCTTTCGTCGAAGAGGCGCACCATGCTGTCTTTGTTTCAGCTCAGGAGCAGCAGCATTTCCACGGTGGCTAGCAGCCGTTCCATGACGTGGTGGGCTTTGGAGTCGACCAGCACGGTGGGAAACATGTACTGGAGGGCGGCCTGGAAGGTGGCGATCCCGCTGTGGGCGCGGGCGTGCAGAGCCAGGACGAACGTTGCCTGAGGCGGGGCTGATAGCCGGTCTGACGCTCGGTCGCCAAGACGTTTTCGTACGTCTGTTCGATCAGGGCGGTCAGATGTCCAGGGCGCTCAAGTCGAGCCGCCAGTTGTTGGACTGCAGCCAGGTGCCCTGGGGGTATTCGAAGGGGACCTTGCCGACGAGCTCAAACCCGGCCTTGCGGCACACTGCGTTCGACGCCGCGTGGTCCACGTGGGGGAACGCATGCAGGTAGCGCCGTGCGCCACGCGCCGCCGCCCGGTCCGCTGCCAGCCGCAGGGCGGCAGCGGCATATCCGTGACCGCCGAACTCCGGGAAGATCCCGTATCCGGTCTCGTACACGTCCTCACCGTCCCACTCCCGCTCCCAGTACCCGACCGAACCGATCGCCTCGTCACCGAGGCGGACGATCAGCATCTCGCCGCCGTCAGGACGCAGGTAGCGCTGATGACGATCGACGATCGCCTGCTCGGTCTCGGGCCCGCCGAGATGTTCGGTCATCTGGGGGGTGTTCTGGCGGTGCAGGATCTCCAGACCCGCTTCAGACCATGATTCGAGGCGAAGAGTGTTCATGGCGCGGACAATACGCTCCGCCACCGACATGATCGGCCGCGGCCGCCTCAGCTCACCGAGACCTGCCCGCGCCAGCTCTCCGAGGCGAACGTTGCCTGATGCGGCACCAATCTCCTGAGACAGCACAACTAGTGACTGCCTCCCGTTCTCGTGAGCACCTCGCAGCCGTGCAGAGCGCTGTCAGCTGGTGAGGGCGTCTTCGAGGGTGGGGTGGCAGTCGATGAGGGTGTCGAGGCCGACCAGGTTCAGGACGTAGGCGACCGGGGGTGTGGGGGCGGCGATGCGCAGCCATCCGCCGGCGGTGTTCACCTGGTGGTAGGCGGTGGCGAAGACGGTGATGCCGCTGGAGTCCATGAAGGTGACGTCGCTGAGATCGGCAACGATGCGTGGTGCCTGAGTGTCATCGTCGATGTGCAGGGCAGCGGCGAGCTGGGGACAGACATCGGCGTCGATCTCGCCTTTCGCGGTGACGACGTGGATGCCCTGGTGGATGCGGTGTTCGATGCAGAGCCGGTCGCCCGGGCTGGTCTCGTGGATGGCGGTCCCCGTCTCTTCGGCTTCATCGACCTTTTGACTGTTGCACTGCCTTGGGATGCGAGGGGTGCAGGACGATTCTGCCCCACTGCAAGATCAGCACGCGTCGGTGGTTTTTGATGGTCGTTCCTGGTGGCGTGGGTGGCCCGATGGCGGGTACACGCGGTTGCCGGTGGTGTGGATGAAGGGCGAGAGCAGGTGGAGTTGGACGGGGACCGCGCCGGCCGTGCAGGGCTGGAGGGCGCCTTGATGCAGGCGGGCTGCGCCCTGGACGGGAAGGACGGCTGCATCGCCGAGGCCCGCCATCACGCGCTGGCCTTCCTGGAGCGCGCCGCCATCGAGCATCTGCTGGTGGTGCCGGCGCGGGCGCGGGATCTCACCCAGCTGGTGGTGAGCGAGCTGGTGACCAACGCGCTCAAATACGCTCCGGGCCCGGTGCTGATGGAGCTGTCCATCAGCGCGGCGCTGGTGGAGGTCATCGTGTGGGACAGCGCGCCCGCTCTGCCGGTGGCACGCACTGCTGATCCGGGCCGGATCGGGCAGCACGGTCTGGAGATCGTCAAAGCGGTCAGCCAGTCCCTCACGATCCGGCAAGAGACGGTGGGCAAACGCGTCACCGCCCACATTGCCCTGCCCGATCCGCGCAGCGAGGCCCTGGCACCCACTGCGACCTGAGCACCGTCAGGCACAGCCGCTGCTGCAAGCGAGAAGCGAGCCGGCCCGGAAGCCCACCACATTCAGCTGCTGGTCCCCTTGTCCCCAGGGACGGATATGGCTGACGTCTTCGTCGACGGCGCGTTGCCTGCACCGGACATGGGCGAGGACCCGGCAGCGACTGCAGAACGCCGGGCCCTCGGCACCAACGCATCCGGTCAGATGGGAACCGAAACGCGCTGCCGTGTCAACGACGGTTCCGTACAGGGGGCACGCGCTGCATCCGCCCTCCGTGCGGGAGCGTCAGTTCCTTGCTGGTGCGGCACACAACCCCCCGGGGAGGCCCCGGAGGACTCTGCCGGGGCTTTTGTCCAAACCCCGCCGTGACCGATTGGGTCACCATTTCTTCCGTCACCAGTTCTGATGTCGTTCTGCTCATTCTTTGATGTGCAGGAGGTGGGCGCTCTCCAGCTGCTGCTGTAGTTGGGTGCTGATGGTGTCGGGCAGTTTCTGGGTGCGCGCCCAGGTGACGATGTGTTCGGCAACGGTCCGCAGTTTGACGTTCGTGTGCTGGGAGACCGTCCGCAGGACGTGCCAGCCCTGTTCGGGTGTCAGTCGTCCCACGGCGATGAGGACACCGATGGCCTGGTCCACCACCGCGTGTGAGTGCACCGCTTGCTGAAGCTGCTCGTTCTCCTCGATCAGTGCATCCAGCTGCCCCTCGGCGGGTGGTTCCGCCGGAAGACCGGCAGCGGACATGGCGTCGGCTGTCACCGTCGGATCCCCTCCTTCTGGCCTCCTCATCTGATGAGCGTCTGTCCCGCATCCGGCAGGTGCAACCGCGTGCCGGACGCAGCGGCGGCGGCCGCCACGAACAGGTCTGCCGGGTGCTGTCGTGTGGTGGGTTTGGCATGTGCCGGTGGCGGTTTCCTGATGGTTGTTGGGTGTTCTCGTAGGTCGCTACGGTGGAGCAGGGCGGGCGGCGCCTCGCTTGGGGGTGTGTCGCGGACCCGCTCGGGGCGAGCCGAGGGGGTTGGCGGGTATGAACGGCCAAGTGAGCATCGCGCAGTTGCTGGAGAGACTGCACCTGGCGGTCGGTGAGGAACAGCGTCGGGTGTGGGCGGTGGACTGTGCGCTCGCGCTGGGCCTGGACGGGATCGCGGTCTCGGTGGACGAGGAGCTGATCTGGTTCAGCGATGACACCAGCGCGCGGCTGGAGGATGTGCAGTTCGTTCTCGGTCAGGGCCCCGGCCTGCTGTTTCCGGAGGGAGAGAGCGTGCGGGAGGTTCCTGATCTGGACCGGTTGCTGATGCGGCACTGGCCGCAGTTCGTGCCCGAAGCGCAGGCGCTGGGGGTGGCGGCGGTGTTCGTGTGGCCGGTGCATGTAGGGGCGGTCCTGATCGGCACGTTGACCGGCTACCGGCGCACGGCAGGCGCGCTGAGCGGCCGGCAGCGCTCGGAGGGCTGGCTGGTCGCCGACGCACTGGCCGCGCATCTGCTGGAACGCTGGCCCGGCTCTACTGACGAGGCTGGCCGGCAGGACAGAGCCGGGCACGCAGGAACGGTGGATCTGCACCGCGCCGAGGTCCACCAGGCGACCGGGGTGCTGAGCGTACGGCTGGGTGTTCCGCTGCCTGAGGCGCTGTCGTGGCTGCGCGCGCAGACCTACTCCTCCGGCCGGTCCGTAGCCGAGGTGGCCCAGGCGGTTCTGGCCGGAGAACTCCCGTCATGACCCGGAAAAAACACGGAAGCCCGCCCTACCATGGCCTACAGGTAAGGGGGAATGAGGGAGTATGGGCAGGGAAGAGCAGATCGCTCGCACGTTCGTGGAACTGGCCGACACGCTGGTGGACGCCTTCGACGTCATCGACTTCCTGCAGCAGATGACAGCGCGCTGCCGTCAGCTGCTGCAGATCACCGACGCCGCGGTCCTGCTGGCCCACCCCGGTCCCCGCCTGCACTGCGCCGCCCCCTGCGATCCCAACCCCCCTCTGCAGCGCGTCCTGGACGCAGCCCTGACAGAGGGGCCGGCGGTGGAGGCCCACCGCACCGCCCAGCCAGCCGTCCCCGGCCAGGCCCACGCCGCGGACGACAAGGCGACGCCGCGCTGGCCACACCTGGCCCAACAGACATGCCAGAGCGGGTACGCGCTGCCCAGCGCCGTACCGATGCGCCTACGCGAGGAAGGCATCGGCGCCCTGCTCCTGCTGCCCTCCGATGGTCGAGCGCTGGCCACCGACGACCTGATACTGGCTCAGGCGCTCGCGGACGCGGCCACCATCGGCCTGCTGCACGCCCGCTGCCTGCAGGAGAAAGAGACCGTCATCGGGCAGCTGCGCCATGCCCTGCACAGCCGCATCGTCATCGAGCAGGCCAAAGGCATCCTCGCCGCCCGCCACGACATCTCCCTCAACGACGCCTTCGCCGCCCTGCGCGCCCACGCGCGACGCCACCGCACCCTGCTCAGCAAGGTCGCCATCTCCGTCATCGGCGACGGCTTCAGCCCAGCCCTCCCCTCCGCCCGTCCCCAGGACGCCTCGGACACCTGAGTCGCCTCCGCCGAGCCACATTCTCCAGTCGGCGCGCCACAGCTGTGCGCGCGATCCTTGCACCACGCGTCACCATGTGGCGCCTGTCCACCACGCGGACCCGACCGGCTGACGGGGGTCTGCGGGTGGCGGTCAGCCGGACTGCGGGCGGGTGTTGGTGAAGCGCACGCCCGTCCCCCAGTTCTCGCGGGCGGCCTCAAGGCACCACTGGCACAGCGGCAGTCCGCCGGGTCCGTATTTCAGCGTGGATCTCTGGCAGCCGGAGCAGGGTCCGGTGTAGCTGCTGGAGGTGGTGAAGGTCGACGGGTCCGGCTCGCTGATCGGGGGCGGGGGAGTACTGGTCATCGCTGGGGGTCCTGTCCGGGGCGCTGGGTCGGGGTGGGTCACCGCGGTGCGCGAGGCCGTCCAGGAGCAGAGAGGTCCGTCAGCGCGCCGCGGCCGTGGGGGCCGGGCGGCTCGGTAACGGGATCTCGAGTGTGGTGTCGGGGGTGCAGTGGGTGCATGCGCGTACGCCGTCGTCGAGAAGCCGGCGGGCTTCGGTGCGGCTGACGGCCTGGCGGCGTTTGCCGATGGAGTAGCAGTCCCCGGCGTGGACCTCAAGGGGCGGGCGCCCGGCGCCGATGCCGAGTTCCACGACCCACTCCGGCTGAGCCGACCGGGACCGGCGGGCGCGCGCCTGTTCGGCTTCTCGCTGCTGCACGGCGGCGATCTGGGCGTCGATGCGCTCCAACCACATGGCGTGCCAGGTCCTCAACGTGATCAATCGCGTCAGATCGGGAGGTAGGTCCTCGAACATACTCTCGCTCCCCGTCTGGTGCCCAACACGGCCCGCTTCTCACGTGTTCGAATACTAGTTCGATAACGTGAGGGGGTGAAATCCGTACCCTTCCCCCACGACCTCGTCCAGCTGCAAGCGGCCTTCAACCGCACCTACGCCGCCCTCGCCGCACCCCACCCGGCGGGGACCGCGGAGCTCCGGCACCGCCTGCTCACACTGTCGGCCCGCCTTTGGTGGCATCCGTTCTGGTCGGGCCCGTGAGGAAGACACGAAGGGGTGACCGGTCCGGGGTGCCGGTGTGAGGTCCGGTGGCCGGGGGCAGTCTGGTGACCGGGCCGGCGGCGACTCCCGAAAGCGCGTCCGGCCTGCCTCCCCGGCGTGGGACCGCCAGGGGAGGGTGCAGGGGTCTCGTGCCTGTCACCGATCGGGTACGAGGCCCCTGCGGTCTGCGCACACGGCGGTGGGCGGTCCGTGCCGGCTCCGTCAGGCACGGACCTGCGCTGAATGTACCCCGCCCTGGGCACCGTGATGACTTGCCGTGATCGGGCCTGCGGTGATCAGGGCCGTGTGCGGCTGTGACAGCAGTGAGCCCTGCGGATCCTGTACGGACCCGCAGGGCTCACTCGCGCATGTCCCGGGGGGTGGGGGCAAAACACGGCGCGTCTGATGCAACGACGGTTCCAGTCGCGGCCTGCATGGTCACGGACTGTGTGGTGCCGGGCGGTCGGCCGGGGGGCGTCGCGTCCGCAGTCGGCGGGAAGCGGTCGCAGAGCGAGGGGAACAACCCCTGACCGTCGCGGGGATACGGGACGGCCAAGGGGCTGACGCGCATGGCGCGTATCTGCAGCGTGCCAGATGGCCCGCGCTTGCTGTAGTGCCCGACCGGGGGCGCGATGGCGCATTTCGCAGGGGTGCGGCCCCGCCCGTATCCCCCGGGCGGTGCGTTCGGTGATGTGGCAGACCTCGGCGATGCCGCGGAGCCGGGTGGCGGAATTGCGTGCGACGGCGAACACCCCGCGGGCATGGCGGGCCGGGAAGTGCCACTGCCCGGTCGGCTCGTTCACCTTTACCCTTTTTTCTCTCCCGCAGTACGTCGGGGCGAAGTGCGAAAGCATGGAAGGTATGACGCCTCACTACTTCACGGCCCTGTGCGCTGCGACGGGTGGCGGCTACCGGCTGCGCGTCCTGGGTGAGGACGACAGCCGTGACCTGGTGCGGCTTGATCTGGACTGGGACGAGTTCAGTCCCCAGTCCGCGGGGGACCGGTTGGTCGAGAACGGATACATGATCCATCCCGCGGCGCTGAGCAACGAGACGATGAACGGGTGGACCAAGATTCCTGCGCAGGACCGTGCATGGGTCGTCTCCGTCGTCTCTGTCGATCGGACCGCCTGACCGCCCTCCGGCTGCGGTATGGCAACGAAGGAGGAGAAGCGGGCGGCAGACGGGGTGCGCGGCGGCAAATCGGGGCGCCGACCGGTGCCGGGTCCGGCGCCCGACAGAGCTGTCCAATGCCGAGCACGTTCGACAGTGGGCGGGTGGTGAAATCCGTGCCCTTCCGCCGGGTGAACGTCTCCAGCTGCAGGAGGGCCTCCCCCTCTCCGCACGGTCGCCGCGGTCTCCGCTTCATGGTCAGAAACGGTTATGGGGACCCTGTTGGTCTTGGGCTGGTACTTCTTCGGAGGGTCTCTCATAGAAGTAGTCGCCGTTCCTGACCCCCCTTGACCAGGCGTGTGACGTGGGATTTTCCGGCTCCGGGTCAGTGGCTGAGGCAAGTTGAAGGGCAAGTTGTAGAGCAAGTTGTAGGGCACGTTGTAAGGCAAGTTGTAGGGCAAGCTGCGGGCACGGTGCGCTGGAACGGTTTGCCGAGCGTGCAGCCGGCCGCCTGCGCAGCGCCCGGTCTGCTCTGTGCAGTCGGCTCTCGTCCTGTGCGCACGGACTGTGCAGCCTGCGCACCGTGCACGGGATTGCGCAGTCGCCCCTCGCCCTGTGCGCACCGGCTGCGCAGTCGGTGCGCGCCTGTGGTGGGCGCGTGCAGGCTCTGTCCTGCAGGGGCCCAGGCCGGATTTTCCCCGCCCGAACAGGCAGGGCTGTGACCTGCGATGGGGAGAGTAGCGGTAAGGGCCGGCGGGGAACCGGTAAGGCCGGTGGTAAGGGTTCACCGCGGCGGTGACTGTGCAGCGCGGCCGGGAGTGTGCAGGGCGAGTGCGCAGTGCGCAGGGGGCTGCACATTCGGCTGCGCAACCGTGTGGCCATCCATGGTCGCCCTGGCGGTACGGCCTCGAGGGCCGTGGTCGGGGTGGTGCCCGCTCTGGCCGGCGGTGCTCGCACGCGGCCTGGGTGGAAGCAGCGAACCCCCGGGGGCGTCATCACCGGGGGTTCGCTTACGCATTCCACGCGGGGGACGGGAAACACGCTTCGTCGACGTCAACGACATCGCGTGCGCCCCGGTCACGGCTTGCTCGTAGAGACCGCGCGCCCTTCGTTCGCTGACCCCGACCATGGGCGTGACCTGCCGTGGTCATGGTCATGGTCGGGGTTGTGGTCGGGGTGACCACGGCTGGTGGAGGCCGACCGGTCCACACGATGGGCCCCCACCGGTGGAGCATGGTGCGGTGTGTGTCGGCTTGAACAAAAAATCAAACACGTGAGCTAATGCGGGGGATGGACTCCGCATTCTTCCCTCGCGACCTCATCCAGTTGCTGGCGGCCTGGAACCGCACCTACGCCGCTCTCGCCGCACTCCGCCCCGCGACGGGTACCGCGGAGCTCCGGCAGCTTGTCGGCCCGGTTGTGGTGGCATCCGTTCTGGTCGGGCACGGGCCGGGCGCCGGCCGCGCGTGCGCAGCTGCGCAGCCACGCCCGCGCACTGCACGAGGATGTGTGGTGAACCGGCGTCCTGCGCACCTGACCGAGCGGGAGGAGCAGATCCTGGCCTGCATCCGCCGGTCGATCGCCCGGTGCGCGGACCGTCTCTCGGTGATGCTGCTCGGCCCCACAGGTCACTTGACGTGATCTTTTGATGACACGTTGTCAGTGGCGGGTGCAAGCATGTTCGTTGGCAGGAAGCGATGACTGAGAGGGGCGGGCAGCTGTGCCTTGGGTCAGGGAGTACGTGAAGGCTGACGGGACGCGGGTGCGGGCGCATCACCGGTGGGCCGCGGGTGCGCGCGATCAGATGGCGATACTGGCTGTGATCACGGTCGCGGTCATCGGTATGAGCAACAACGGGGCGCAGGATGATGCCGGTGATGACAGCGGTCCATTACCCCGGCCCACGGTCTCGTATCCGGTCAAGTTACCGGGGATGGACAAGCAGGCGGCCCGTCCCGGGCCGCGCCCCACGGTCTCGTATCCCGTCCGGTTACCGAGGGCGGAGCAGAAGGCCAAAGCGCTGCCGCGCGCCACGGTGTCGTATCCGATCCCGTGGGCGGGTGCGCGATGAGCAGGCGGCCGACGCGGCGTAGGAGCGGCAGGCGCCGGACGAGGAAGTCCCAGGGCGGTCCGGGAGCAGCTGCCGTTGTGCTGGCAGGGGCCGCGGGTGTGTCGCTGTTCGTGTCGCTGGTGAACTGGCTGGTGCAGCACTGGTGGGTGCTGTTTTTGCTCGCAGTCGTGGCGGCTGCTGCGGCCGGCGGCTGGCTGTATCAGCGGGCACAGCGTGCGAAGTGGGAGCAGGTACGGGCGCAGGGGTTGCGGTATGCGCTGGGACAGCTGGACGCGTTGCACCACCAGCAGTTCGAGCAGGCGGTGCGGGACCTGATGCACCGTGACGGCTGCACGGACGCGGTACGGGTCGGAGGCCGTGGTGACCTCGGAGCGGACGTGAAAGCCACGGATCCGTTCGGGCGGCGCTGGGTGATCCAGTGCAAGCACCGCCGGGCGGGGCTGGCCGGTTCGGTGGTGGGCACGCCGGATCTGCAGGTGCTCAACGGCACGGCCAGACCGGTGCACAGGGCGGACGTCGTGGTGATGGTGACCAACGGCCGCATCTCGCACCCTGGCCGGGACTTCGCCAAGCAGCAACGGCTGTACCTGGTCGACCGGCAGATGCTTGGTGTGTGGGCGTCCGGCTCCCGTCCTTTGTGGGAGCTGTTGCGGGCCGTTCCTCCTCCTCGGAGGTCAACTCACTCCCCTGGAGATAGAGGGCGGGCGGTCCGGCGTTGGCCGGTGCGCTTCCGAGCATCGAGTGATGGGTGCGCAGTCGGCCGTAACGTGCATCGGTAGGCGTCCGATTCCCCTACCGGGTTTCCTACCGTTCCCCCTACCAACTCCCCTACCGGCACCATCAGTAGACTGCGCACGGTTCACGCAGCTCAGACCCCTTGCCGAGCCCCGACCACGACTGACGACAACCCTCTTCTCTCTCCTTACCTGCTACTCCTGATGGTTGGTGGGGGTGTGGTGTCTGTGGCAGGTGGCAGGCTGGCGTCGTGAGTCGAGGGTCCGGGCGGCGCGGCTGGTCGGTTGCGGCCCGGCGCGACCGGTCCGCCCGCGGTGCGGTGGCGAGGGGCACCGCCGCCGGGTCAGGGGACGCGGACAGGGAAGGGGGCGGGGAGCCGGTGGGTGGTTCGAAGGCGTATCCGTACGGGTCCACGGCTGCGGTGCGCGGGCACGTCCTGGCCGCGCTCGGCGTCCTGAAGGTCGCGACGGCCGATCAGATCCACCGGCTCACCGCGCCCGGACACAAGGACAACAAGGCGTTCCGTAACGCCCTGCTCGACTTGGCCCGGCACGGTCTGACGGTGTCGGAGGGCAGCGCGCGGGACGGGAACAAGCTGTGGGGGCTGACCCCGCTCGGGTTGGACGCGGCCGCCGAAGTCCTCGGCCGGCCCGCCAGCGAGATGGGCTCCACCGCCCGGGGCGCGGCCCGCTCGGGTGCCCCGCACGCGATGGCCGTGAACGAGACGGTCATCGCGATCACCCGCACCGCCCCGGAACCCACCCGCCCGGTACGCCGCACCACCACCGCTACCGCCCGGTCGGCCGCGGAGACGGCTTCCATCCCTGCCGCCCGGGCCGTGCGTGCGTCCGCGCCCGCCGCGCCGGCCGGGGTGGGCGCGGTCAGTTCCTGGTCGACGGAGGTGGCGATGGCGCTGCCCAGCGCGGGCCGTAACCGGGCCAGCGTGCAGACCGACGCCGTGCTGCATGCGCCGGAGGCGGGGGTGCCGGTGCTGCTGTTCGAGGTGGACAACTGCACCGAGTCCGCCGACGTTCTCGCGGCGAAGTTCGACCGCTACCGCCGTTTCTTCCGCCAGAAGACGAAGGACCACCGGGGGCGGGAGCTGCCGGTGTGGCGCACCCTGTACCCGCCCACTTCACGGGAGGGCTACCCGCCGGTCGCCGTCGTCTTCAACCCCGGTATCCGTACCGGGGAGCAGGCGTTGAAGAACCGCATGAACCGCGTCCTGGACCTCACCCGCGAGACCTGGTCCGGCACCTGGGAAAGCATGGGCAGCTACGGTAGTGAGCCGGCCGACGGATACCGCGACTACAGCGACGCGATCCCGCTGCTGATGACCACGCTGCCCCGCCTCAAGGAGCACGGGCCGCTCGCACCGGTGTGGTGGCGGTGCGGACACCGCCGGTGGCAGACCCTCACCGACGCCCTCACCAACCCCGACGATCAGGAAGCCTGGGCTCACCGCGACGACGAACGCCAACGCCAACGCCAGGAACAGCAGGAGCAGGAGCGGGAACGCGCCCGGCAACAGCCACCAGAGCCCGCCTGGGGGCAGAAGCGCGAAGCCTGGCAGGCGCACGACGACGATCACGATGAAGGCGCGCCTGTGCCCGCACTGCCAGGTCCGCGCTGTGAGCGGTGCGGTGGGCCGATCGCCGGCGAGTGGGGCGTGGGCTACGAGTTCGCTCCGGACGAGGACGGCCGCCACTGCCCCCAGTGCCGCATCAACCTCCAGCTGATCCCCACCACGCTGCGCCAGGCGATCTTCGGCAAGCACCGGCGCAGCCCGTAGGGCCGGGCCGGGAGATGGGGGTTCTGCGCTGCACGGGCCGGCAAGGGGGCGCCACAGGAAAGAAGTCGGCATCCGCGGAGCCGCGCCCGGGACCCCTTGTCCAGCAGGTCAGAGCCCTGTCGGCGGTCAGCCGAACCGGGACGCCGACGCGACCGGAAGTGTGACCAGAGACGCGATCAGAAGCGTGACCAGAGGTGCGACCAGGACCGCGGCCAGAGGTGCGACCTCGCCTCTGGCCGCGCGGGGGCTGCGAGGTCGGGCCGTGCCGGCTTCGTCCGGCACGGCCCCCCCGAACCTACCCGCCGCCGGGGCTGGCCCACCCTGAATCCGAGACTGTGTGTTCACGCGAGCGGGCGATGACAGCCGGCCGGTTCGGCGGGACGCTCGGCACAGCCCAGTAGGGGCCCTGTCGTATCGAGTGCGGCCGGGCCGCGCCGTCACAGCGACCCATAGCGGCGATGTCCCGCACCCGCGCGGCAGGTGCGGGACATCGCCCTTACCGGTCAGCGCGGGGTGAAGGCGTCGACCGTCAGGGTGCCGTCGTCACGACCAGAGACGTGACCAGGAGCGCGACCTATCCCCGGGAAGCGAAGGGGCAGTTTCTTCTTCACCGTCCCGGCCTGGACGGCCACGACGGGGCTGTCCAGCCGCTACCCGTTCCGCATGTTCCGCGACACGACATTTTTCACTGCGCTGGGCGGACTCTGCACGGCCCGGAATGTGACGTCTGTTCCGCGCGATGGGGGCAGTGCGCCGACTCTGGGCTTCCGTGTCACAACAAGGCGCTCCGGCCGCTTATAGAGGGAACGCGGCGCGACAGACGCCGTCTCATCGAGCGCAGGTGGGGGTATGGATCTCTTGACGACAGTGGCCACGGCGGGACTTGCCGCGGGCGGGTACATCCTCAGTCTTGGCCATCGCTGGATCACTTTGCGCGCGCAGGTCCGGCGTGCGGAACTCGACCAGCAGGGATTGTCAGAGCGGGCCCGGTCGCTGCCACCGGGCAGCCGGCTCATCGAGAAGACCGCGCAACACGACATCGACATTGCGATCGGCGGCGCAGCTGCTGGCCGTTTCGGGAGGTGAAATGCGACATGGCCGTCGAGCAACCGCCTTCACCCGTCGGCACCGCGGCCGAGGAAACCCGCACCGCTCCTGTCCCTTTCCGGCGTGATGACTTCGGTGCCTTCTACACGCAGGAGATGCACACGGTCACGGTGTTCCTCATGCACCAGGGCGCCACCGCCTATGAGGCGGCCGATGCCGCGCACGAGGCCATCGCCAAACTCCTGCCGGATCTGTGGCGGACGCTGGATCACCCGCGAGCCTGGTTACGCGTGACTGCCCAACGCTGCTACTGGCGCCAGAGCAACACACGTACCACGCCCACGGACGCGGTACCTGAGCGCCCCGGCGGCACGTGCCCTCTGGCCACTGTGACCGTGTCCGAGTTCCAGCAGAGTGTTCTTGATGCCCTGCGACAGCTGCCGCCCGCGATGCGCACCGTCATGGCCTGGGACATCGACGGATTCACCTACGCGGAAATCGCCACACACTTGGACATGAGTCCCGCCGCTGTACGCCAGAACATTTGCCGCGCCCGCAAGCGGCTGATTGCCCTCCTCGGCCTCTGACCGTCGTCCTCGACCCTCCACAAAGGGGGATGCACATGAACAGCCACGGCGACCGCGCTTTCCGCGAGGGCGGCCGCGACGATCCCGAACAGCGTCTGGACCAGCTGCTGGCCCGTCACCGCGCCGGGTTGACGAGTGCTGTCGTCGGCGCTCTCGACACCAGCGCCGGAAGTGCGGCCCTGGCTCCTCTGCGCCGCGAGCTTTTCCACGGCCTGCAACCCCTCAAACTGACCGCATCTACTGGCTGCACGACAAGCGCTGACACGCCTGGTTCCACACCTCCGGAGACTCGGCTTGAACGGGCGCTCGCCCAGCTCCGCGACATCAGACTGATCGTGGAAAGGGTCCAGTCCGGTGCTGATCCGTCCGCTGACGTCCATGCCGGGGCGAAGAATGCGCTCACTGCGCTGCAACGCCTGCACACCGGATTGCAAGCGCGAAACCTGACCCGCGAGCAGGTTCGCGCACTATTCCGGGAACTACGAGAGCAGACCGCATGCATCGGCACATCGATGCTGGAACGGCGTACTCAGCTACCACCACATCTTGTCGAGGACTGGCTCCGGGCAACGGGCTGCCTCCAGCGCGTGGAGTGTGCCGTTTGGTACCTGTTCAGGGGCGTCGGCAATAACGTGGTCAACTGACCAACTGCACTGCAGACCGAGGCTGGCCAACTGCGCACGCCGCTGCGCACTCAGCTTCCCGACCCGTTTAAGGGTGTTGTCGAGCCATTCCCCAAGCTTCACCGTCTCCCGCTCACCCTCCCGTCACCGTCCACGTCGATCATTTTGATGTGCTTGTGGGACGGGCGCAGGTGGCCTTCGCGGGCGTGGAACTGGCGGGCGGCGGTGAGGTTGGTGTTCCACCGCTCATCCTGGGAGCGCCGTACCGGCGCGAGCGCCTCGCCCTCCGCGGGCGGCTCGATGCAGAGCGCCTCCAGCAGGTACTGCTGCGCAGGCAGCAGCTTCCCCCATCCCGCCCGCTGCGCGGTGATCCAGGCTCCGAGGTCCTCGCCTTGGACGACCAGCTCGCCCGCCGCGGCCGGGAAGGCGCCGCTGGCCTTCATGTGGGCGAGGGTGAGCCGGTAGTTGCGCTGCCACGAGACCTCCCACGCATTGGGCACCACCCGGGATCGGCCTCCGCCAGCGCCTCCTGCCGGGCTTCAGACAGCTCCCCGGCGTACGAGATACCCGTTGCTGGGCAGTCGGCCGACGACGGGTGAGAACAGCCCGCAGGGAACGGGAGCGGATACCCGTGCGGGAAAGAGCCAGCGCCGCCCGCGCCCTGCACTCGCCCCCGCCCGCGAGCACGGGGCAGCCCCTTGGCGGCGTACGAGCCGGATCCTGTGTTCCACCCGCTCGCTGCAACCGTCGCCTGCCGCACCTTGTCTTGGTCCTCATGACGATCCGTCGAAAGCCACGACCTGTGAACGAGCGGGAGCTGCGCTTGTGGGGAGTCCGCCGGGCGCTGGCCCTCACCTTCGCCGCCGCGATCCTGGCCGCGGGCGGCGTCTTCTACGGCCTGGTCGTACTGCTCGACTTCCAAACGATCGACACCACCGCGAAGCTCGACGCCAAGACCCTCTTCGACCTGGTGAAACTCTCCTTCGGCGTGGTCGCCGGAGCCGGAGCCCTCGTCGCCCTCGTCGTCGCCTACCGCCGCCAACGCGTCGACGAAGCCGGCGCCCACCGCGAAGCCACCCGCCTCCACACCGAACGCTTCACCCAGGCCGTCGAACAACTCGGCTCCGACTCCCCAGCCGTCCGCCTCGGCGGCGTCCACGCCCTCGCCGGCCTCGCCGACGACGCCCCCGACCACAACCTGCGCCAGACCTGCATCGACGTCCTGTGCGCCTACCTCCGCCTCCCCTTCCCCTCCGACCCCGGTGACCCTCCCGACGCCACCTCCTCCGAAGAACAGCGCGAAGCCCACCAGGACAAGAAGGACCGGTACCGCGCACTACGCGAGGTCCGGCACACCATCCTGCGCCTTATCGGAGATCACTACCGCATCCCACAAGGCACTCACCGCTCGTGGCAGGGCTGCAACCTTGATCTCACCGGAGTCACGATCGACGGTGACATGGACTTCGCTGGCGCGGCGTTTTCCGGCGGCAGGGTGTCCTTCAGCGGCGCGGCGTTTTCCGGCGGCACGGTGTCCTTCGCCGGCGCGGCGTTTTCCGGCGGCACGGTGTCCTTCATCGACGCAACGTTCTCCGACGATGAGATGTCCTTCCGTGGCGCGACGTTCTCCGGCGGCACCGTGAACTTCAGCCGTGCGACGTTCTCCCACGGCACCATGTCCTTCCGCAGCACGACGTTTTCCGGCGGCATCGTGGACTTCGTCCGTGCGACGTTTTCCGGCAGTACCGTGGACTTCAGTCGTGCGGCGTTTTCCGGCGGCAAAGTGTCCTTCAGCGGCGCAACGTTCTCCCCCGACACTGTGTCCTTCCGCGATTCGGCTTTTTCCGGCGGCACTGTGTCTTTCGCTCCGGCAAGTGGTCCCGCTCCTGAGGGGCTCCTCGCATCCGTCAGTACTCGAGTACCACGCGTGGTTTACCTACCCGCTCACTGGCTTTCCGTTGATCCATGAAGACGGGGGCGAAAACGACCGTTTGCTAACGCTCTGAGGAGGCTTGCTGGTGTATTGCGAGTTTGCTGGCCTAGGGCGTTGTGGCTAATCAGGGCTGTTTGTGCTGGTGGGAGGGGGTAGTGGGTTCGGGCACGGGACCTGCTACGGCCTGTGGTGAGGCGTGAAACCGGTAATCTCGGATGACCGTCGATGAGGTCGGATGCCATCATTTGAGACGTGAATCATGTTTCGGATCATGTTCTGCGAGCCCTCTGGTACATCAACGTGATGTCGTCCCAGGGTGTCTCCATCACCACCGCAAATGTCGATCAGGTCGCGACCGAGCTGCCTCCGAAGGACGCTGAGTACGGATCGCTGTTGGCCCCTCTCGCAGGTATGTTCCCCAGACACGTGGTCACCTCCCCCGAGCCGGTGGCCAGGTACTTGCTCAACGTGCGATGGATTGTGAGGTCGGACGACGGTATACAGCTGACCAACCTTGGCCGCGCGATACTGCAAGCGAGCGGAGCGCAGGAGCAGATGGAGCAGGTCAGGCAACCACTGGTGAAGGACATGACCCTCAGCCCTGATGACCCGCTCGTCTACACCGTGCTCACCCGTCGTTTGGCAGCGGCCGGCGCGGGTCTGCTTGTCGACCCGTACTTCAAGGCCGAGAGCATAGCCTGGGTCCTGGAAGCCACGACCATCCGGCGAATCCTGATCTCCAAGAAGGCGAGTACCAAAGAGCGACCCATCATCGCTGTCGCCTTGGCCACCCTGCCCAACGGCCGAGACCTTGAGGTCCGGGCAACGGCAGATAAGGAGCTCCATGACCGCCGCGTCATCGCTGCTGATGGGACAGTGCAGCTCATCGGTACCTCCATCAACGGTGTTGGACGTCACGAGACCTCAATGGTGACTCCGGAGATAGCCATCGCAAAGGCGTACCGCGACAGCTCCGAGAAGCTGTGGGCGGGAGCAGAGAAGGTAGAACCTCAACCTCTCAAAAGCCCGGTCGCCGTTTCGGCAGAAGAGACTGGCCCAGTAGACGCGCCGGCGCAGACCCGATGAGGGACGCGAGGCTTCCAAGACCATCTTCTGGAAGCCTCGCGCACGGTTTACCTCAACGGTTGCGGTGTCACGCCCACCCACTGCTAGTTCCCGCAGGGCACCCAGTTGTTCCTGGGTGAGTTTGCGTCGTCTGGCGCGGGTGTTGGAGATCCATACGTCCAGCTTCACGATCACCGGCTCCGTCTCTCCACCGATCGCGATCGGCTCACCGTGTCCGCGCGGCACCGACCAGCCCGTCCTTCTCGCTCCACTCACTGCGTCAGGACCGCCAGGAACTGCTGGAGGGATCATTGCGCGGCGCGAGACCCGGAGTGCGGTGCTCTGGTGCGGCCACGTCGGCGATCCAGGCGTTGAGCCGGGCGCATACACCGAACGTGCCTGGGCCGTCGTCGGCTATCTCTGCCGGCCATGGCGCGATGCCAGAGCGGGGTGGGCGCGCTGCTGGATGTAGACGCGGCCGACGGCAGGCGGTGGACCTCGGTGCGGCCGCCGGCCTCGAGGCGGCGTACCGCTCGTCGTACGGCAGCGCGCTGGGCGTCGATCGGCTGCTCGACGCCGTAGACGATACGGGCGAAGGCAGTGAAATCGGTGGCTCTGCCGGGAGACCGCTGAGATGCTCCTGCTGTGACGAAAGCGCAGTTCACTCTTGAGGGTAGTTATGCGGCCAAAGGGCTGCGGTACATGAGGGAAATCCGGCGGGCGATTCTGGCGTACTGGTACGCCACCATGGAGGACCCTGAGGCTGCCGCGCTGGAGGTCCGCCGGGTGGCCTCGGCTGTCAACATCCTGGACGAGGCGGTGTTTGTCCCCGCCCACGGAGACTCCTACTGTCAGCACCGTGCCCATGACCCCTTGGGGAAGGTGGTCATGGGGCTTGAGTTGATCCGCAACTGCGAAGAACACTCACCTGTGCTCTTCGAGCAACTGCTAGAGCCGATGGCGCACTTCAGCGTGCCAGTGTCCCTGGGCCCTACGCCCATGCGCGTCCCGTACAGCTGGGCCCTCTACGCGGACATGCCCGCTCGCTACGTGCAGCTCGATCCGGGCGCTACGACGAACCAGAAACGCGCCCGCGCCGAAGCCCAGGACGCCTACCGCAAAGAGGTCGGAGGGCGGCCGGTCATCGACACACTGTTTGACGCAGTCCGCTTCTTCCAGGCCCTCGATCCGCGCCTCACCGCAGACGATCTCCCGGTCATACGATGGGCCTTCGCGGAGTCTGATTCAACGGACTCCCTGGTAGAGATTCCCGATACAGACCCGCGGACGAACCCGCCCCGCACACACCTGCTCTACCGTCCCCTGGGCCTGGACCAGTACGAGGTCTTCCTGCCGGACATCGCGTGCCGACACTGGGAGCGGCGCTCAGCCCGATGGCCAGCCTGGGACAAGACGGCCAAGACGCGTAAGACGGGCCTCCTGGCGCAGGCCAAGAACCGCAACCCGCCTGGGCCCGCACGGGAAGTCCGCTACCGACTGATCGATGAAGGCAAGGTCATCGGATACAGCGGCATGGGATTGGGTGCCCACGGCCTGGTCGAGTCCTGGACCGAGCGCACTCGGCAAGTGGTCAACGACATCAACCGTGGGTACCGCTACTTCGTACGAACACGAGACATCGAGATCCCTCTACAGCGACGCCAAGACCAAGGCGTCGAAGCCGTTGGCGAGGACGGGCGAGACATCCTCTCCGAGCTCGAAGAAGCCGGAGAAGAGCTCCGCATGGATGTCGCATGGCTCCACTACCTGGAGGAGAACCCTGACGAGTATCTGCAGACTCGTCCCCGTTCAGAACACACGACGTGACAACCTGCCCTGAGGCGTTTACCTCGTGCAGTTGGCCGGCCTCGGTCTGCAGTGGGCAGCGCGGGGGAGGAAGGTGTCTGACCCCGCTGCTGCCCGCGCGTCTCATACCGCGCGGGCACCAGGTGAACTCAGCCCCATAGAACAAGAAACGGGCGCTCGCGAAGCCGCTTCCGGCACCTCTTGACCAGGAGGCCCCGGCCCTGCCATTGGTCAGCAGTGCGGGGCGCCGCTGTGAGTAGGTCAGCGGCCCAGCCAGAGCGCGCTGCCGATGGAGCCGGCTATGCCGGTCGCCAGGGCGAGCACCGGGTACGGGATGTGCTGGACCGTGAGACGGATTCCCCCGATCCGTAGATCGAGAGAGGGCTGCTGTCCGGTCGGAGGCTGCGTCGGTGCCATGGAAGTTCTCCGTTCGTCATGCCCCGAGCCGTTCGGAGCATGACTTCGAGTCTCCGCAGATGACGACGTTGCGGAAGCGGAAACACCTCGTTGCCGTGCGATCGGCAACACGTGGTCCACCGGATGGATGGTGAGATCGCTGCTCCATGCACTTATCCCAAGTGCGGGCGTAGGGACGTGAGGTGAGGGCATCATGCAACCCAGGTGAGGGGAGCACGCATGAGTGAAGATCCTGACAGCAAGGCGGTCCGCTATGGCGCAGCTCTCAGGGAAGCTCTGGATCCTGTTCACAAGGGTTGTGGGATCCCGTACCGGCGTCTTGCCGAGAGGATAAACCTTTCCCCATCCATGGTGACCCGCTATCTCAAGGGAGAGAAGGTCGCTCCCAAAAAGTTCGTTGAGCAGGTGGCGGCCTTTATGGCTGCTTATGGACACTCGCTGTCGCATGAGTCTCTGGAAAATCTGCATACCTTGCGCAAAGAGGCAGAGGAAGAAGGATCTCCCAAAGTGCAGAATCGCTCCCTCAGGGAGCAGAATAACTATCTCAATGAGGAAATGCGTCATCTCCGCGAGGAGAATCACCACCTCAAGGATGAAATCAACCACCTCCACGACGAGATCGCCCGTGTGAAAGCCGATACTGCAGAAAAGGAGAAAATAGCGTGGCGCAGCGGCAATGCCTCCATGATGAAAATATTCGAAGAGTGGAAAGAATATGCAGATAAGCAAGTTAAGGACCTAGATAAGCAGCTACTGGAAGCATCCAAAGAGCTTGCGCAGGAACGGCAACGCGTGTCGGAGCTTGAAGCAAAAGTTCGTGATCAGGAGAAACTCCTGGGTGAAGCCAATGAACTGGTACGCGAGCTGCAAGCTGAGAATGAACTAGGCGAGCTGAAGGAGGATTTGGACCGTCAAGCGGAGGAGCTTCGACAGTCGAGGGAAGAGATCAAAGTCCTGCGAAGGAAAGTCGAAGACCTCAGCGACAGGAAGCGCGTTTCCGAGGTGGCAACGCAGGCCAAGGACGTGGACGAGCCCTCACAGGGCGCTGCTCGGGACTCCAAAGCCAAGGGGAAGTCCGCACAGCGAGACGGGTCTCGCTCTACGCAAGACAGCAAGTCGGGAGGAGACTCGCTTCCAGCTCAAAAACCCTCTGCTCAGTCGGATCCAGCCTCTCCCGACCCGACGAGCACCGCTGCGCCCCAACGCTCTTTCATGGGGTCGCTATTTGCCGCCGTCAGCGTACTTTCCGCTCTCTTCGTTCCGGTCTTTCTCTATTTGAATTTCGCAGCATTTGCTGCCGCCTGTTTCTCTGAAGATGGACCGCCGTGGTGGGGCCTTGTCGTGATGGCCGCCGCTGCTTTCTTTTTTACTGTCGCAGGGCTTTTGCTTCTGATAGTGCTCAGTTATGTTACTGCCGGTATAGCCGCTCCTAAGGGTAAAGAATGGTCATGGGGATACCCAGGGGTCGCCTTATTTTTTGGCGGATTAGCATCAGTAGTGAGTCTGATATCCGGAATCAAGCTTCTGGTTGATGGAAATGTCACCGAACGGGGTCTACAGTGGCTTCACATGTTCGGTATCAGTGGCTGAGCCTGGGCAGCGTCGAACATAGAGGGTGGCATCGTCCCTCGCCACACCGGGCTTCGACCGGTGGGAAGTCGGCCCATACCCGAGAAGCCCTCGCTCTGTACGGCTAGTTCGCCTGCGTCCTATGCGTCCTACTGTCCCCCCGGTTCACCAGAGGCGACGCAGTAGCGGCGAGTCTCGCACCTGAACCAGCGCCGACTACGGACAGTGTCTACCAGCACATGCCGAGCTCATCGAGCGCCGCTCGCCGATCAGGGCTGAGCTTGGCGGCCCGGCGCCGGCTGTTGTCCAAGAACGCCCCCAACTTCACGGCCTCCTGCTCGCTACCGCTGTCCACGTCGATCACCTCGATGTGTTTGCGTGCGGGGCGGAGGTGTCCTTCGCGTGCGTGGAACTGGCGGGCGGCGGCGAGGTTGGTGTTCCATCGTTGATCCTGCGATCGCCGTACCGGTGCGAGCGCCTCGCCCTCCGTGGGCGCCTCGATGCTGAGGGTCTCCAGCAGGTACTGCTGTGCGGGCATCAGCTTGTCCCAGCCCACCCGTTGCGCGGTGATCCAGGCTCCGAGGTCCTCACCTTGGACGACCAGCTCGCCCGCCCCGCCCGGGAGGGCGCCGCCGGCCTTCATGTGGGCGAGGGTTAGTCGGTAGCAGCGCTGCCAGCCGACTTCCCAGGCCATCGGGCACCACCCGGGATCCACCTCCGCCAGCGCCTCCTGGCGGGCTTCTGACAGCTCTCCGGCATACGAGATGCCCGTTTCCCCGGCCGCGCGCCGTGCGGCGTTCTCCGCGGCCTTCCTAGCCGCAGCACGCTGATTTTTGGCCCACACACCGATGGCCATTGCCCCGGCCCCGCCGCCGACACCGTCGGCCCCGCCGCTGCCCCATACCGCGCCGGTGGGCGGGAGGAAGCGCCCGTGTACGGCGGCGTAGGAGCGGGCGACGTCGAGGCCGGCGTCCCACGCGGACGCGTGCACCGACCACACCATGCCCAGCTTCTCCAGCTCCGCAACGCGCGAGGCTTCCAGGGTTCCGGCGGTGTAGTACCGGCGTTGATCTGCGACCCACACTCCCAACGGGTGCGAGCCGGCGGATCCCCAGTCGTCCGGGGTGACGTAGGTGAACGGCACCCGCAGCTCGCTGCTGCCGGTCTCGCGCAGCCATCGGGTGGCGGCCTCGATGCCGCGGCGCCAGTAGGCGCCTTCGGGGTCGGTGACGCGCAGCTGCACGAACCGCGTCAGTGCGGCCGGGTCGCGTTCCTCGCTGAACCGCAACACCCCGGCAGCCCGCTCGGAGACTCGCGCCGTCTCGCGGTCGACGTCCTCCTGGTCGTCCTGGTCGTGCTCGTCCTCGTCAAGCAGACCATCCTCGCGGTCGCCGTCGACAGCCGACCGGCTGTTGCGCAGACGAGGGTCCGCGAGTGCTTCGATCGTCTCCGCGTCGTGCGCCCGCAGGGCTGCGAGGATCTTGCTGAGGGTTGTATATGCCTCCGAGGTGAGCAATTCATTCGGATCCTCGCCCGGTCCGAGGAATACCGGAACAATCAGTGTGGCGAGCTTCCCATGGTCCGGATTCAACCGCAGGGCGCGCCCGACCATCTGCACGATGTCGACCATCGAACCGCGTGCATCCGAGAAAAGCACCGCGTCACACTCGGCGGTATCGACACCCTCACCGAGAACCCGAACCGAAGAAAGAACCCGCAATTCTGCACGCACATCCCGGCCCTGAAACTCGGGCCCGCCCAGGAAATCGGAAGCGAATTCATCCAGCACGGTGCGGCGGTGCCCGGGGGCGTGTTCGCCGTACAGCCAGTCCGCCCACACCTGGTCCGCGGGCGGGTAGGTGTCGGGGTCGTCGGTGGCGAGCCGGGCTGCGACCGCCGGCACCGACACCGCCATGGCTTCGGCTTCACCGACTCGGCTGTGGAATGACAGCACCCGACGGAACCGCTCCTCCACGGCCGCGCGCATGAGCCCGGTCTGGATGGCCGCGAGCCGGGCCCCGCGCACGGCATCCGAGCCGGTCGCTTCTGTGGCGAGGGCTGCGTAGAGGTCGGGGTCGCGGATGTCGAGGCACAGGACCTGGTAGGGGGCGACGATGCCCCGGCCGATCGCCTCGGACAGCGTCAGCTTGTAGGCGACCGGGCCGAACACGGGCGAGCCGTCCTCCATGGACGCCACCAACCG
>NZ_JBIAQL010000041.1:0-34847 GCF_042889045.1 Streptomyces sp. NPDC002701 | reverse complement strand
ATCACCTCGACGCGCCTGCGCTCGTCGAAGTCGATGTCGACGTCGGGCATGGAGACGCGCTCGGGGTTGAGGAACCGCTCGAAGATCAGGCCGTGGGTGAGGGGGTCGAGGTCGGTGATGCCCATGGCGTACGCGACGATCGAGCCGGCCGCGGAGCCACGGCCGGGGCCGACCGCGATGCCCTGCTTCTTCGCCCACATGATGAAGTCGGCGACCACGAGGAAGTACCCGGGGAAGCCCATCGAGATGATGGTGTCCATCTCGTACTCGGCCTGCTTGAGGCGGTCCTCCGGGATGCCGTCCGGGTAGCGGCGGTGCATGCCGCGCATGGTCTCCTCGCGGAACCAGCTGACCTCGGTGTGGCCCTCAGGGATGTCGAACTTCGGCATGAGGTCGCGCTTCTCGAACATGCCGGTGGTGTCGACCATCTCGGCCACCAGCCGGGTGTTGTCGCAGCCTTCACGCCAGACGTCTGAGTTGACCAGGGCGTACATCTCGTCGGTCGACTTCAGATAATAGCCCCCTCCCGCCAGTCTGAAGCGGTCGGGGTCCGAGAGGTTCTTGCCGGTCTGGATGCACAGCAGCGCGTCGTGCGCGGTCGCCTCGTGCGCGTAGGTGTAGTGCGAGTCGTTCGTCACCAGCGGCGGGAGGCCGAGTTTCTTGCCGACCCGGAGCAGGTCGTCGCGGACTCGGTGTTCGAGGTCGAGGTCGTGCTCCATCAGCTCCAGAAAGAAGCGGTCCTTGCCGAAGATGTCCTGGTAGTCAGCGGCTGCCTGGAGCGCCTCGTCGAACTGCCCCAGGCGCAGCCGGGTCTGGACCTCTCCGGAGGGGCACCCGGTGGAGGCCACGATGCCCTCCGACCACTGGGCGAGGACCTCCTTGTCCATCCGCGGCCATTTCTGCAGCCAGCCCTCCGCGTACGCGTCCGAGGAGAGCTTGAACAGGTTGTGCAGGCCGGTCTTGTTCGTCGCCCACATGGTCAGGTGGGTGTAGGAGCCACCACCGGACACGTCGTCCCGCTTCTGGTGCGGCTGGCCCCACTTGATCTTCCGCTTGTTGCGGCGGGACTCCGGCGCCACATACGCCTCCATCCCGATGATCGGCGTGACGCCCGCCTTCTTGGCCGAGTGGAAGAAGTCGTACGCCCCGTGGAGGTTGCCGTGGTCGGTCATCGCGATGTGCGTCATGCCCATCTCGTTGCTGACCTTGAACATGTCGTTCAGCCGCGCGGCGCCGTCCAGCATCGAGTACTGGGTGTGGACGTGCAGATGTGTGAATGGCGGCTTTGTCACGGCTTTGCCTCCAGGTGCGAGGGGGACTGTTGAGGGGAGTCCCGATAGGCTAGCTGCAACCGGTGGGCGGGCGCATTGCTGTTGGAGGTGGCGTCCGGGTCACGTCCGGGGCCAGGTGCTGGTGCTGGCGGTGCAACAGGGGGGCCAACACGTCGGGCTCTTGGTCGATTTTGCGTCAAACGCCACGCATGAGCACGGCGTTTGAGGCTTTTGTCGCCCTTGGTCCTGGAAGGCCGACCTGAAGGCGTCATTGCCGCAGGCTTCGGCGCGGTGCACCATGCGGTCGCTACTACGATCGATGCAGCTACCAACGAAAGGCGCGGGGGCAGGATGTAGACGTTTCACCAGTACGGAAATGCGAAGAAGATGCAGGCGCTCAGCAATCACACCTGGGACTACGCCCTGGAGGAAGGCGTCCACGGATGCGTGCTGGAGCCGAGCAGCGGAGGGCTGCTGCGCACGCCCGACGACAGAAGCATCGTCAACATGTCGTCCTACTCATATCTGGGACTTGACGAACACCCCAAAATCATTGCGGCGGCCGCTGCTGCCGTTCAGCGCACCGGGGTCCTCAACATCTCGCTGTCGCGCGTGAGGATGACCATGCCGCTCCTTGAGGAGGCCGAAGCCGAGCTGAGCGACCTGTTGGATGCGGATACCGGGACCATCAACTCGTGTGCGGCGGCGGCCTGGGCGACCTTGCCCGTTCTGGCTTCGGGTCTGCTGACAGGGGAGAATCCTCCCGTTGTCGTCTTCGACGAGAGGGCGCACTTCTGCATGCTGGCGCTGAAGGCGGCCTGTGCTGACGAGACGCAGGTTATGACCGTGTTGCACAACGACATGGAAGCCCTCGGCGGATATGCCGCGAGCATGAGGCCGTTGCAGGACCGCAGTGGCGGTGGCCACGGCAACGTCGGTCTTACCACCCTCCAGGGCGCCTCGCTGCCGGGAACCCGGTACTCCCGGTTCATCGGCTCCGTAGACGTCGCAGCCCTCGCCCTCGAGCTGTGGGACGAACTCTCCGACGAATCCAACTCCCTGCTTGTGGTCGAGAGCTACCAGGAAGCACGTAAGCGCTTCTACCTGGAGTTCTTCATATCCGACGAGGACGTCACGTTCCTCAACGGCGGGATGATCCGCTACTCGCCCGAGAGTAGTGGCACGGAGGCGAATGAATCCGCGTCCGAGAGCCCGCGGTGGGTCGGCCTCGACCTGCAGCTGCACCTCGGCAACCGGGCGCCCACACCGAAGTGGTGGGCCACGCCCGGACCTTCCCCGACCTGGTCCGGCAAATCGGCTATCGGGGACACGTCAACATTGACGGCCTGGTCACCGTGGCCGGTCACATCTACTTCCACGAGATCAACGCCCGCTGGGGCGGAAGCCTCGTCTACCACGAGGTTGGAGACAGACTGCTCGGCCACGGCTACGCCGACCACGGCCTGGTCTCCTCGGCCCTCGGCCCTCGGCACGGATCCTGTCCCCTTCGAACAGCTGGTTTCGCTGATCGACGAGTCGCGCCTGGCGTTCGACCCGGACACCCGGACGGGCGTCGTGCCGATGGCGGGCAATTCCGACCTGGGAGGCGGCACTGAGTCCGTGGTCCTCGGGCGCGACGCCGCTGAGGTCCGTGACCTCAAGGGCCGGCTGAGCGCATGTATCGCTGGCCGTGCCCGGACCGAGGGAGCCTGAGCTCATGCCGGTCGAGTTCGACGCGGATTCGTTCAAGCCTGCGGAACTCAAGTGGACTGAACAGGGCCCCGCGAACATTGGCCTCGAGGTCGCCGAGATGGACTTCGGCACCGCGCCTGTCGTCGTCGACGCTGTCCACGACGCGCTGCGGTCCGGTGTGCACGGTCATCTGTCGCCGGCCCGGTCACTGGCTACACGTGTCGCGAGCGCCCAGTGGCAGAAGTCCCGCTACGGGTGGTCGGTGGACCCCGAAATGGTCCGGCTGGTGCCAGACGTCGTCACCGCGTTGTTCCGGATCATGACGGAGTACATCAACCCCGAGTGGCCGGTAATGGTCATGACGCCGGCGTATCCGAAGTTCTTCAAAATCGCCGATGCCCTGGGCCGCCGGAGCATTGGCGTGGAGCTGCTCCGGGAACCCTCCGCCTTCACACTCGACCTGGAGCGTGTAGAGGGCCATCTGAAGACCGAGGGCCCGTGTCTCGTCGTCCTGTGCAACCCGCACAATCCGACAGGGTCCGTTCTGAAGGAGGGTGAGCTAGTACAGCTGGCGGAGCTGGTGCGCAGGCACGGCGGCATGGTGATCAGTGACGAGGTCCATGCCCCGTTGGCCTACCCCTCCGCCACGCACCTCCCCTTCGCCTCGCTGCCTGGTGAATCAGCGTCGAGCATCACTTTCACGATCACCTCGGCGTCCAAGGCATGGAACATCTCCGGCATCAAGTGTGCAGAAGTGATCCTGCCGCACCGGAACGCCGTGGCAGCATGGGATGGCTCCGAGATGCTGCGCTCGACGTCGAACTCAACCTCCACCCTGGGGGCTGTCGCGGCGATGGCCGCGTATCTCGACGGCGCAGAGTGGCTGGATTCGGTGATCGACTATCTAGCCGGAAACCGCGACGTCGTCAGCCTCTTCGCCCGCACCGAGCTGCCCGTCATCGGCTACGTCGAGCCAGAGGCTTCGTACCTGTCGTGGCTGGAACTGCCTGAGTGGCTCGGCCAGGGCAACGCAGGCGCTGCGGAGTTCATCTCGCGGGCAGCCAGAGTGTCGGCCATGGAGGGTGCCGACTTCGGGCCGGTCAGCAAGGACTTCGTCCGGCTGGGCTTCGCAACTTCATGGCCCGTTCTCCTCCAGGCGCTCGACCGGATAACCGACGCGATAAAGGGAGGCCCGGTGAAGTAACCCGACGCCGCGAGCTTCGGGCGCAGCGGCACCCCCGCTACGCACAGGGAACGACCGCCCCTCTCCCGCGTCCACGCCTGCCGCGCCGCGGGCCCGGCGAGGACGCAGCCGGGCGCTCGTGACGGGGGCGGGTCAAGAGACCGCTGGGCATCCCGCTACAGGCCGGCGAAGAGCGTATTCGCGCGGCGGCGGCCGCCCGGATCGGCTGTCGGGGGCCCCGCAGCCGCGCTCCGAGCGCCACACGGAACCTGGCCATGCCTGGAGAACGAAGGGATAGAACAATCAGCGAAGACAGGGCTAGCGAGACAGACGTGACCGCGCAGACCACCAGCAAAAGAGCCTGGGCGACGGTCGCGGTTCTCTGCGTGTGATGTCGAGCTGCTGCAGCGGGCCGGCCGACTCCCTCACATGCAGCACTTATGTAGTGACCAAACCTTGCAAGTCGCAAATGAGGAGAAGAATGGACCACCATCTGTCCCCCGAGCACGAGGAACTCCGCAGCACGATCGAGGCGTTCGCGCACGACGTCGTTGCCCCCAAGATCGGCGACTACTACGAGCGCCACGAGTTCCCGTACGAGATCGTCCGCGAGATGGGCCGCATGGGCCTGTTCGGCCTGCCCTTCCCCGAGGAGTACGGCGGCATGGGCGGTGACTATCTCGCGCTCGGCATCGCGCTCGAAGAGCTGGCGCGGGTCGACTCCTCCGTGGCGATCACACTGGAAGCGGGTGTCTCGCTGGGCGCCATGCCGATACACCTCTTCGGCACGGACGAGCAGAAGCAGGAGTGGCTGCCCCGGCTCTGTTCCGGTGAACTGCTCGGTGCCTTCGGTCTGACCGAGCCGGACGGCGGCTCGGACGCGGGCGGCACCCGCACGACCGCGGTGCGGGACGGCGATGAGTGGGTGATCAACGGCTCCAAGTGCTTCATCACCAACTCCGGTACGGACATCACGGGCCTGGTCACGGTCACCGCCGTCACCGGCCGCAAGCCGGACGGCCGTCCGCTGATCTCCTCGATCATCGTGCCGTCGGGGACGCCCGGGTTCACGGTCGCGGCGCCGTACTCGAAGGTCGGCTGGAACGCCTCGGACACGCGCGAGCTCTCCTTCTCGGACGTGCGGGTCCCGGCGGCGAACCTCCTCGGTGAAGAGGGTCGAGGATATGCCCAGTTCCTCCGGATTCTCGACGAGGGCCGGGTCGCCATCTCCGCGCTAGCGACGGGCCTCGCGCAGGGTTGCGTGGACGAGTCCGTGAAGTACGCCAAGGAGCGGCACGCCTTCGGGAAGCCGATCGGGGCGAACCAAGCGATTCAGTTCAAGATCGCCGACATGGAGATGCGGGCGCACATGGCGCGGGTCGGCTGGCGGGACGCGGCGTCGCGCCTCATCGGCGGGGAGCCCTTCAAGAAGGAGGCGGCGATCGCGA
Organism: Streptomyces sp. NPDC002701; assembly: GCF_042889045.1. Taxonomy (NCBI): domain Bacteria; kingdom Bacillati; phylum Actinomycetota; class Actinomycetes; order Kitasatosporales; family Streptomycetaceae; genus Streptomyces; species Streptomyces sp. NPDC002701. The sequence goes on along the minus strand of NZ_JBIAQL010000041.1, from coordinate 29,253 downwards.
AGCTCTACTCCTCCACGGTCGCCGTCGACAACGCCCGCGAGGCCACTCAGATCCACGGCGGCTACGGCTTCATGAACGAGTATCCGGTGGCCCGGATGTGGCGGGACTCCAAGATCCTGGAGATCGGCGAGGGCACCAGCGAGGTGCAGCGCATGCTGATCGCCAGGGAGCTGGGCTTCGTCGGGTGACGCCGACCCCCGGGGTTCCATTCACGTCGCCTTCGCCAACGGGAGCGGCAACGATCAGTAGTTAGATGGGGGCTTCGGTCCGGGGTTGAACAGGAGTACTGGAAAGTGCTCCTGTTTCGCCCCTTCCTCGGCGGGCGGACGCCGTCTGCGGACAGTGGCAGCGGGGCCAAGGGGCGCTGGTGGCGGTCCCTAGTGTGATGCGCCAGAAATCCTGAGGGTTAGTTCTGCTCTGTTTTTCGGCCGGTGGTTCCCACTTTGGTGAGGTAGTCGGCGAGGGAGTTGAGGATCTCGTCGGCTGTCTTGGTCCAGGTGAAGGGCCGCGGGTTCTCGTTCCAGGTGTTGATCCACGCAGTGATGTCGTCCTCCAGTGCTTTCACGGAGGAGTGGACGCCGCGGCGGATGAGTTTGTCGGTGAGCAGGCCGAACCACCGCTCCACCTGGTTCATCCAGGAGGAGCCGGTGGGAGTGAAATGGATGCGGAAGCGGGGGTGTCTGCCGAGCCACGCCCTGATCTCGGCGGTGTTGTGGGTGGCGTAGTTGTCGCAGACGAGGTGCACATCGAGCCCGGCGGGCACCGCTTTGTCGATCCGGATCAGGAACTTCTTGAACTCAATCGCCCGGTGGCGGCGGTGCAGTGCCGATATGACGGTGCCGTCGGCGATGTTGAAGGCGGCGAACAGACTGGTAATGCCGTGCCGCAGATAGTCGTGGGTGCGGCGTTCGGGCATGCCCGGCATCATCGGCAGCACCGGCTGGGACCGGTCCAGCGCCTGGATCTGGGACTTCTCGTCCACGCAGAGCACGACCGCTTTCTCGGGCGGGTGGTGGTACAGGCCGACAACGTCGACGACCTTGGCGACGAACTGCGGATCAGTGGACAGCTTGAACGAGTCCTGCAGGTGGGGCTTGAGGTCGAACCGTTTCCAGATCCGCCCGATGGTCGACTTCGACAGGCCGGTGCGCTGGGCCATCGAGGCCCGCGACCAGTGCGTGTCCTGGCCCGGGACCGACTCCAGGGTTGCCACGACGACCTCCTCGACCTGGTCGAGGAGGATCGAGGGCGGCCGGCCCGAGCGCGGCTCGTCCTGCAGACCATCGAGGCGTTTCGCAATGAATCGGGCCCGCCAGCGGTCCACGGTCGACCTGTCGATGCCGAGGTCGGCCGCGGCCTGCTCATTCGTCCCGCCCTGGGCGCAGCGCAGCACGATCTTGGCCCGCAACGCGAGGAACTGGGCGGTTTTGGCCTGCCGCGCCCACTGCTGCAGCTGCCTGCGCTCAGCATCGTCGAGGACCAGGTCGGCCTTCGGCCGGCCGATCCAGCCGGCGTCCTCAAGCCCAGCCAACCGCTCCGCGGCGAAAGCCCGACGCCACTTGCCCACCGTCCTGGCCTGGACACCGACGAGCCGTGCGACACCCGCATTCGACATGCCCTCAGCACACGCCAGGATGATGCGGGCCTTCTCAGCCGAACGCCGGTGCGGTACTTCCGTCCGGCGCACCAACTCGGCACGCTCCGCCTCGGACAACGTAATCGCTACAGCAGAAGGCCCCGAATGCGACATGCCAACAGGGTACTTACTAACCCTCAGGATTTCTGGCGCATCACACTAGTGCTCTGACCGCATGGGTTCGCCGGGTTGGCGGTCGTGGCGGTTGGATGCGCGGTGACGCAGGTCGGCTTCCCCCTGCGCAGTGAGCGAGAGGAGCTGGCCGGGCCGGTACACGTTCTCGGTGATGTCCTGATGCAGTAGCCCGTCGGCGACCAGCCGCTGCACGGTCTGCGGGAAGACCGCCGGGTCCTGCCACTGGGCCCTCTCCCGCGAGATGTATGGGTCCTCGCCGATCGCGTTGCGGCGAAAGCGAACACCTCCGGCCGCAACCACTCCGAGGGCTACCAGCCCGCGCTCCCCGGCAACGGCCCAGTCGTCGTCCCGGTGGGGCCTCGTCTCCTGGCCCGGCCCATGGCTCTTGTTGCTCGCGTGTTGAGCAGGCTCCGGCGAGGAAAGAAGCCGGCGGTAGGCGGACAGGGACTCGACGAGCTGGCTGTATGCCCGGTCCTGCTGGGCCAGGCCGTCTCCGAGGTCCGGTAGAGCTGTTTGCAGCAGCGCGTACGACCTTAGATTCAACCGGTCAGAGCAACAGTGCTGGTTGAGGGCGGTATACGTGGCGAGGATGGGTCGGCCGGGGATGTCGGACGAGATGAAGGCCAACCTGTGGCGGCGGTGGAGGTCCGGGGAGTCGATCAGTGTCATCTCAAGACAGATCGGCAAGCCACCCGGCTCGGTTTTCACCGTCCTCAAGCACCATGGAGGAATTGCCCCCGCGCCCCGCAAGGCACGCGCCGGAAGCCTCACCCTGGGTGAGCGGGAAGAGATCTCACGCGGGCTTTGTGCCGGCCGTTCCTACCGGGCGATCGCCAGCCTGCTGGGGCGAGCGGTGTCGACGATCAGCCGTGAGGTCGGCAACAACGGCGGACGCGACGTCTACCGGGCAATCGCTGCGCAGGAACGGGCACTTGACCGGGGCCGGCGCCCGAAACCGTGCCTGCTCGCCGCCAGACCGGCGCTGCGGCAGGCGGTACTGACACTGCTCTGCCAGGAGTGGTCACCCGAGCAGATAGTCGGCTACCTTCGTCGTCACCACGGCAATGACCCGGCCATGAAGATCAGCCACGAGACGATCTACCGGTCGGTCTACACCGCCCGCTGGAAGGTGATCCCCCGCGAGGTCTGCAAACGCCTTCGCACCGGTCGCCCGATCCGGAAGAACAAGCGACACACGGTGAAGGGACAATGGCGCTCGCAGATCACCGGCGCCCGGCCGATCGAGGAGCGCCCCCAGGCCGCGGAGGACCGCAGCGAGCCCGGACACCTGGAAGGCGATCTGGTGATCGGCTCGAACAACAGCCAGGTCGCCACACTGGTCGACCGAAAGACACGATTCCTCACCGTCGTGAAACTCACCAGCCGCCACACCAACGTAGTCATTCCAGCTCTGGCCGAGAGCTACGCGCGCATGGACCCTCGACTACACGGCACGCTGACCTGGGATCGCGGCATGGAACTGGCGGCCCACAAGCGACTCAGCGTTGACACTGGCATCGAAGTGTTCTTCGCAGCCCCGCGCAGCCCCTGGCAGCGCGGCACCAACGAGAACACCAACAAACTGCTCCGGCAGTACCTGCCCAAAGGGACGAACCTCTCGGCGTTCAGTCAGGACGACCTCGATGTCATCGCCGCGAAACTCAACCACCGTCCCCGCAAGTGCCTGGGATTTCGCACTCCAGCCGAGTGTGTTGCCTTGACCGGTTGAATCTAAGGAACCGCTCGCGCAAGCCGGCCGCAACGGACGACTTCCCTGAAGCGCTGTTGCCGCGGACCACGACCGGCCGAGTTTCTTCAGTGCCCAGCATCATGGCGCTCACGCTATCGACGGCCGGCGGCAGTGCCGCGGTATTACGGGACGAGGCTTACGCCGTGGGGCGGGCGGCGCCTGGCGGTGGTGACCCAGTCGCCTGCGCCGATGTAGGCCATGTCGGCGAGGATGGGGACGCCCTGGCGCGCGCAGATCCGGAGGATCTTGTGGGTGCGGGCGGCAGTCAGATCGTGGGTCCGGCCCGGCAGTGCCGGCGACAGCCACGGAATCACCCCGGCCGGGTCCGTGACGACCTGCACATTCACCCCGTGCCGTTTGTGTTTCGGGGAGTAGTCGCCCCGGCCGTCGCCGATGCGGTCGCACTCTGCGAGCGTGCCGTCCAGGAGGACGAAGTCCGGGTCGTGTGCGCGCAGCGTCTTCAGCAGGCCCGGCGCCTGCTCGGCGAGCAGAGCGGTGACCGCAGTGACGTAGGCGTGAGCGGTGCCGACGGATATCCCGAAAGCCGCGGCGATACGGGCGAGGGTGTCGTGGCGGCGCAGATACACCAGTGCGACCAGCGCACGGCGGTGCGGCGGGAGTTTGCACCGCCGGTCACCCTCTCGGGTGACGATGAGCATGGTGACCCCTTAAGAATGGTGGTGGTCCGGGAGGACTGGGTGTAGCTGATGGTGACCTGCCGTTGGTGGCTTCGAGTGAGTGGCTGCCCGGTCCTCCGGGACGCTCACGCGGGACTGGCCCCGGTGCCACGCGACTCAGGCCGCCGAACTGGCAACCACCACCGACCCAAGCGCTACCACCGCCGCCTGCGACACGTCTTCTACATGGCCGCCCAAACCGCCATGATGCGCCCCGGCCCATCCCGGGACTACTACCTCAAGAAACGAGCCGAAGGACTGATCCATACCCAGGCACTGCTCGCTCTGGCACGCCGCCGAGTCGACGTCCTCTGGGCCATGCTCCGTGACAAGAGGCACTTCACGCTCACCCCACCAGCCACCCAATCGACTTGACACCATCATTGAGACTCACTCGACCAGGGCGTGGGGCAGGTCGAGTGCGATGCCCCTATGGATGGCAAGTGGTCGCCGGCGGGGGAAGGCTGACGCGGAGGATTTTGTAGACGGTTCGGGCGAGGTAGCGCTTCAGGCAGCGGATGATCTCCCGTTTGGACAAGCCTTCGGCGGTCCGGCGCTTGAGGTACTCCTGGGTGGCAGAGTCCCAGCGCAGACGAGATAGCACCGCCCGGAACAGGGCTGCGTTGGCCTGCCGGTTGCCGCCACGGTTGAGCCGGCGGCGGCTGGTCTTTCCGGAAGACGCCTCGACAGGGCTGACCCCGCACAAGGCAGCGAAGGACGCCTCGCCCCTTAGCCGGTCGGGGTTGTCCCCCGCCGCGATGAGCAAGGCGGCCGCCGAGTCCGGCCCGATACCCTGAAGCTGCAGCAAAGCCGGCACCGCCTGCGCGATCAGGACGGTCATCTGATCCAGGGCGTCCTTGATCTCCGCGTCGAGGTACTGGATGCGCCGTGCCAGTCGGCTCAGGGTGTGGACGACGGCGGACTCGGCAGCCCCGAGTCCGTCCTGTGCGAGCGTGGTGCACCAGGCGAGGAGCCGCGTGCACGGCCAGGCCATCCAACGGTTCACGCACCCCCGCAGGGGCGTTGACGAGGACGGCCTTGAGCTGGTTCACGGCCTGGATGCGCGCCTTGACGGCAGAGTCCTTGCCGATCTTCAGAACTCGGACCGCCTCGAAAGGTCCATCGCCGCTCTTGGGCATTGCCGTCGCCTCACCGCTGAAGACCGCACGAGCAGCGGCCTCCGCATCGACGACGTCGCTCTTGCCCCTCCTGCGCCGCATGGCTCGGTTCGGCCGGTTGACCTCGATGACATGCACACCGGCCGCTCGCAGAGCGCGGGTCAGACCCACACCGTAGGAGCCGGTGCCCTCCACTCCCGCACGCGTCACTCGACCCATGTTGCGGGACCAGTCCAGTAAGTCCTGATAACCAGCGGCTGTCACCGGGAACGATCGACTGTCCAGCACCGCTCCATGCGCGCTGAGGACGACCGCCACGTGGCAGTCCTTGTGCGTGTCGACACCGATGACGATCTCGTTCCGATCGGCTGTCTCCGAGAGGGCGATCATGGCCGTGTTTTTCCCATCCCTGGTTCCGGACAACGGCGCAACCGGGCGGGAAGAGCGGTCAGACCTGTGACGATGCCGAAGCAAAGCCCCTATGCGGACACGGTCTCCTGTCCGGCGGCAGCCAGACAACACCGCCCCGGAGTGCAGTCGGCAGATCGCACTCAGAGCATCGGCACAGCGAGCCAGGCAGGATATGGGCCAGGCCGCACTCTGGGACAGCACCCCCAATCCTCACAGGCAGGATACGGAACCAACAGGGCTCCTGTGCTGCTGAGTTGAGACGTCGAACACCTCCCTCAACGGCACGGGGGCCCTGTCCGTTGCGCACCCCGCCCTCACACTGCCCCGTCACCCGATCAGTGGCCACGCTGAAAACGCTCACCCCCTGATGCCGGTGTCCGCCAAGACCGCCACCAAACTCCGCGAAGCCATGGCCCGACTGCTGGCCGGCGAACCTCTCCACACCGACGGAGCCCTCACCAAGGAGAACCTCGCCCGCGAGGCTCAGGTCAGCCACGCAACTGTCCACCGGGCCGAGAACATCCTGGGCGAATGGGATGCCAAGGTTCCCCGCCAGGTCCTGCGGACACCGGGCGAAGTCCGCCGGGACGAGGACATCGACACCCTCCGCCGACAACTCCGCGAGGCTAAACACCAGATCACAGAGTTGAACGGCAAGCTCGACGCCCTCGCCACCGTTACCGCGAACCTTTACCAGGAGAATCAGCAACTGCGACGAAAGAACGGGCATCGCCGCGGACTGGTGACATTGCCCGGAAGCGCCGGGGGGGGCTCACGCAGACGTCTGACTGACTCTGAGATCCACCGCTTTCGACTTTTCCGGTGAGGGCCTTCTCCAGCGCATCGAAGCTCGCGTCGCAGCCCCGCAGAAACGCCGCGACCAAGCGCCGCATCCGCGCTGAGCTCTCCCGGTCCAGCCCCGTGCGGGTTACGGCCGATCCGCTGAGTTCCCGTTGATGCACCAACCGCTCGAAGATCAGAAGATCCATCTGGCGGGGCAGAGCGCGCGCTACTGGGGCATCGCTCTTGAAACGCCAGCAGAGCTCGGAAAGCGAATCAGCATAGTCCGGTGGCTCCGGGAGGAATGCTCCGATCGTCTCGGTCCGGATTTCTGGCGCCACTTTGGCGGCAGCCAGGATTCCGCCGACGAACTTATCGATGGAATCAGAGAGCTTTCGCATCTGATGCATAGGCACTGAGCCCTCTGCCGAGCGCTCGGAGACCAGGGAATCCCAATCCGAGCGGCTGAGAGTGAGAGCTGTTCCGGTCGCAGCGACAAGATTGAGCGTCAGCAGGCTAACCGCTTCTGCTGCCAGCCACCGGACGGCGATCGCTTCCTCATCCTGGAGGCGTGGCGTCCACAGTTGGGTAATTCTGCGAAGTAGCTCGATCAGCTGCTTGATTGCCAGAAAAGGTTCGAGGAAGAAAACTTCTCCGCGCAGGAACCAGAACGCGCGCTCCAAGTCGGGCTGCTGTCGGCAGGCGGATTTGACCCGTCGCTCCAACAGGATCGATTGCACGCCATGAGGGCCAAGGTCGACGAGCGGCCCCACTGCGTCTGTCTCGCGGCGTTCGAAGTCCGCGATGTTCTGGGCGGAAATGCCGAGACTTCGCCCAATGCTCGAATCCGGTCCGTCACTCCAGTGGCGATGGTGAGCTCAGCTGAATCTGCTCCGACAAGCTCTCGAATGCCGCGAAGCCAGACGATACGATCCAGAGGTTTTGCCGCATTCTTCCCAGTCCCCGACTTCACCTCACCGATGTATTTCGACATACTGAGTTGCGGACTGAAATCGAAGGCGAACAGATCGACGTCGGTGATCGTGAGCGGTTCCTGATAATGGCGCTGCAGGTTCACTCCATGTCGAGAATAGAAACCCTCCCAAAACCACAGCTGGGAAACCCGTGCCTCCAGTTGTTCTCCGACCGTGGGCGCCTTGGCGGCGCCGACCGCACTACCTGCCGAACGGGCTCTGATGCCGGACTGCACGCTGAGCCTCCTTCCTGAGCTCCAGGACCGCAGAATTCGCGATCTCATGACTTGCAGCATCGTCGGGAAGCAGGGAGCGATCCCGCTCGGGATGGATGAAGGTTCCCGGAACATGTTCAAGCTTGGGGACGTCCGCACTTCCATCCGGAACATTCCCAAGGCTGGCGTTGAGCCAATCCAGGCCATCACGCACGATGTCTTCCTTGATCAGCTTCAAGAAAGCCCTGCCCCTCCTGTCTCTTCGACTCGGACGACGTCATGAGCTTCCAGCATGTGGTAATCGGTCCCGATGTTCGTTGCTGGCCCGACCTCACCCGTATTGAGCAGCTTGCGCACAATGGCTACGGGATTCATGATCCGCCCCAGACCGAGTTGCGCTTTCTCCTGGCCGAAAAGAATGTGAGCCAAAAAGAGCTTCCTCAAATGGAGCGCTTCGGTCGTGGTGGCCTGGTCGTCTTCGGTTTGAATCAAAGGGGAGAAGACATATGTCTGGCTCAGGTTTTGTCCTAGAGCGCTGGACTTGACAGTGGCTGCCTGGATCAGGCCGACCTTCCGGGCGCTTGCCACGACCGCCGAGTTCCCGCCAACTCGTTCCAGGGTGGCCCCTGGGCTCTTGGTGGCAATTTCGCAGATCCCGAGCAGAGCATCGCGCTCGTTCGGCGGGAGGTCGCGCAGGAAGGATGCGATCTGGACCTGTCCGGTTCCCCAGACATGCGGGTTAAAGATCACTTCCTCGTTGAGCTCGGTGGAGTTGATGCGGCGATTGATGGCGACTGCCAGCGAATAGCTAAGCCCTCTCTCCGCCTCTGCATCCGTGAGTCCACGTCTCACGATCTGATCCAGGTGCTGCGTCTTCGTCAATGGGGCCCATGAGGCGATCTCAATACTGTGAAGGAGGGCCAACTCCTCATTTCTGGGGCCAAGGATGTCGAGAACGCGGAAAGTCTGCGCGATGACATTTCCGGTTACCCCGACGACTTCCTCTAGGTGGGCCAGGTTTCCGTCAGTGTCAAGCATGTATTCGATCACATCGGCTTGCTTGAGCACGGGCAGAACCTGGCTGATGAGCTGACGCTCAGGGACGCCGGACTGACGCGCGAACTGCCGCACTAGTTCAGCGTTATCGATCCGCCGATATCCTTTGAGTCGAGACGCCAGTTCCATCGCCTGGCCAGCGAGAAGCAAGGTCTCAATGTCGGCCCTGACTACGTTGTCCGTGATCAACGGCGCCTGTTGCTGGAGGAAAAGAACCGCGCGGCCCAGCCGTCGCTGACACGCATCTGGGCTCTGGTGTCCAGGATTCGCCATCGTGATATCAGCCCCCATCCCCAAGGTGTGACGGATCATCTTAAGGCATCCGAACAGGCACAGCGGGTAATATTCCGAGGTTGCCCGCCGTCGGCCCAAGGCCCAGGTGACCGAGAGGGGATGCCCTCGAAGCGAACTTGGCGGCGGCCGACCAGCACGGGGCGTTCCGGCTGCGCGTTGGTGGTCACTCCTTCGCTGGCGAGCTTGGCGAAGCGGTCGAACGCCGCGTTGCGATCCGTCTGGCTGGTCAGTGGATAGGTGCCGCGGACAGATGGAACCGCAGTCAGGCTGACCCACCCCGGGTAGTACGTCGCGGGAGGACTACCGCCATGCGCCGTGCTGTTCAGGTAGCCCGACAGGTAGCCGAAGCCCGCATCGGATATCTGGTGCAAGCGATCGATGTCGTCGGAGGCGGCCTGGAAGCGGTCACGGTAGCGCTGGGCGATCTCGGATTCGGCGAGCGTGCGGGTCGTGGTGCCGTGCCGGACGTGGACGCGGAAGTTGTAGTCGTTGCCCGGTGCCGCGACCGCGTGCGGGGCCTGAGGGCTCGGGGGCACGGTGAGCACCCAGTAGATCTTGTCCTCCTTGGTCGCAGACTTCACGCCCCGGACGCCCAGGTTGGAGACGACGGGCTGGATCCAGTTCGCGAGTACGGAGCGAATCCACTCCTCGGCCGGGCACCGGATCAACGGGGTCCAGGTGGTGGGCGTGGTCCTGATTGCCGTCGTGGACGCCGATCACCACCATGCCGCCGACGGTGTTAGCCATGGCGGACACGTCCTTGGCAAGCTCCTTCTTGCCCGCGTCGGTGCCCTGGTAGAAGTCCTTCTTCCAGTCCAGGTCGACGCTCTCGGGAATCTGGCTGTCGACCGCACGCTGCAGATCGTCTTCAGTGAGATCGTCGGGTGTCGTCCCAGGGCGGCAGTGAGCCCAGCGGGCAGGGCCATCGGAACTCCAGTGTGTTCACCACATGCTGCTGGCGATCGCCAGCCAGATCACGCTAAACGGGATCACCGGACCGTCACCACGCATTTCCGGAACTGAGCCCGCCGCCCGTCGTCGGGCTTGCCCACGGCCAGGAGAACGTGCTGCGGGAGCTGTACGTGGAGCGGGCGTGATGCTTCCGCCGGCTGGTCGTTGAACCAGTCGGACACCCCAGAGCACAGAGAGACCGGGGCCCCAGATGCCCGGGGTCTCGTGCTTGTCCTCACCAGAAGCAGCAGCAGACGAAGAAGAAACCGCAGACGGCCCGGCCCCGGACGAACAACAGGTTCCAGGACCACCGCATCGCCCAAGAGGGAAGCACGCCTGCGGGAACGCACCGGCGGCAGTTGAGCGTCGTGCCCGCCGTGCCTTGTGACTCGGCACCCGCTTCCGGCGCCCGGACGGGGGCCGTCACTCCCCATGTCCGGGCGTCTGGAGCGTACGGCCCGCGTCAGGGCCTGGGCAGCGGCAGGCCGGGCATCTGCGGGTGCCGCAGGTGCTGCCCGCCGCCGTAGACGTGCAGCGTGAACGTCTCCGGTCCCGGCCGGCCAGCCGTGTCGTAGGCGTCCAGGACGCGCTCGATGCGTTCCCACAGCTTCACCGGGCCGCCCTCGCGCACGGCCCATCCGCCGCCTTCGGGCGTGAGGGTGGCGGCGGAGCCGGTGACGACGTCGACCAGGTGCACGACCTCCCCCACGGTCGTCATCTGCGCGTCGGGCACCGCGGCTTGGGCGAGGAAGCGCAGGTGGAACGCTTCCTCGGTGGCGGCCGTGATCCGCTGCGGGCTGTGCAAGGCGGCCCGGGGTTTGCCGGGCAGGCCCGCGGCCCAGTGGGCGGGGTTACCGAACGCCGGCGCCGCGTGCGTACGCGCTGACATGAACGACACGGTGCCGCCGAGCAGTCGGCCCTCGGCGGTGCCGTCCTGGGCCACCGTCAGCAGGACGCGGGCGTATCCGTAGAGCCAGCCCGACAGGGTGAGCAGGATCTTCCCGCCCGGCCGGGCCTGCACGAGCAAAGCGGGCGGGACCGCGCGGAACGAGCAGGCGGCCACGATCCGGTCGAACTTCGCCTCGGGCCAGTACCCGTACAGGCCGTCCGCCACCGCCAGGGTCGGGGTGTAGCCGCATCCGTACAGCGCACTCGCCGCCTGCTCCAGCCGGCGGGGGTCGACCTCGATCGACGTGACGTCGGCGGAGCCGAGACGTTCACACGCGAGCGCGGTCGAGTAGCCGGTCCCGGTGCCGATCTCCAGCACCGTGTGGCCCTCGGTGACCTCGGCGTCCGCCCACATGCGCACGACGAGCGAGGGCAGCGTGGAGGAGGAGGTGGGGGCCCCTCCGTGGCGTACGACGGGGGCCTTCCAGTCGGGTTCGGCGCCGTCGAACTGTGTGATCAGTGTGGAGTCGCCGTACGCGGCGGCCAGCCAGCGGCCGTAGTCGAGTTCGGCGGTGACCGGCTCCCACACCGTCAGGCCCTGTCCGTCACGCTCGTCGGCGGGCAGGTAGAATCTGGGCACGAACCGGTGGCGCGGCACCGCCTCAACGGCTTGGCGCCAGGCCGGATCGACGAGGACACCGTCGGCGGCGAGTTGCTTGGCCATCGCCTCGCGCAGGCGGACGGAGTCGGTCTCAAGGTCGGCGGGCATGCTCATCTCGGCCCCGCCTCCTTCCTGCTCAAGATGTCGGCGAAAGCCTCGGTGATGGCCGGCGAGTCGGGCAGCCAGCCCCACTGCCCGTTGCTGTTGCACTCGATCGCCGTCCAGTGCTCCGGGGCATCGGCGTCGCCGGTCAGGGCGAAGTCGAAGCATCCAAAGACCAGGCCGAACGAGGCCAGGTAGCTGTGCAGGGCGGCCTCGATGCAGGCCGGCACGGTGATGGGGGCGTGGATCAGGTCGTCCCAGTCGCCGCGGCGCCAGTCCAGGGCCCCGTCCGGGGCGGCGATCTGCTGGGCGAACACACGGCGGCCCACCATAGTGACCCGGACGTCTGCGGTCTTGGGGATCTCGGCCTGGAACAGGTGGGCGGTCACCGCGAGAGAGTCGTCGAAGGTCTCCGGATCTATACGCTGGGCCCAGATCGCGCCAGTGCGCCCGGCCTCGTCTGGGGGCAGGCCACGGAACGTCTTGTAGATGACGGGGCCGTGTTCGGCGGCGAACGTGCGGGCCGCCTCGACGTCGTTGGTGACCAGGGTCGGCGGGATCGACAGCCCGAGCTCGGTGAACCTCTGCAACTGGGCGGGCTTGAAATCTGCGCGGGTCACTGCTGCCGGGTGGTTGACATAGACGGCGCCGCGCAGAGTGTTCAGGATGCCGCCGAGCCCGTGCCTGGCCTCAGCGGCGGCGAACTTCCGCTGCTGAGGGGACAGATGCTGATACCGGGCGGCGTAGGGGGTGGGACGGCGGTAGTAGACCGCCGTCACCTCCCCCAGCTCCACCTCCCGGCTCGCCGTACGCAGCAGCCCGCCCCACGAAGCCGTCCCCGCCCTGATGCGGGCCCCGAAGGTCAGCCCGGTGCCGATGTCGGCGGGGTCGACGCGGACGACGGGCACCTCACGCTCGTTCAGCGCAGCGATGACCCAGTCCGCAGTGACGTCCTCCAGCGCGGTAACGACCAGGACGGTGGAGGCCATCGGTCAGTCCGACTCGTAGTCGGTGGTGTTGTCGTCCTGGGTCTGCGGCTGCGGGTTCTGCCCGTCCCCGCCCCCGGACATCGACGCCGTGCCGGTCGTCTTCGACGTGCCGTGCTTGCCCATCTCCACCACCTGGCCGGCGGCATCGGTGTAGCGGGCGATCTGCGTGGCTGCGTCCAGCACCACCGTGGCGTACGACGGCGGGCCGACGGGCAGCCGGTCGGTGACCAGCCCCATGGCCCACGGTGCCTGAGCGGTCGGTGTAGCCATGTGCTCACCCTTCCCCACGGGATGAAGCGGAAGCCGATCAGCCCCCGCTTGAACCAATCGATGACCTCCCATGGTCCTGACCAGTACCGTAAGAGTCGCGAACCGTGGCGAAATTACCACGCTCCGTATACGCAGGCGGTAGGGCGAGGGAGCGATGGCCAGCAGATCCGGCAACCCGCATCTGGCGCTGTGGACCGCGGCAAGCGGCCTGCCCCACGCAGAGATCGCCCGCGGGATCGCCGTGGCGGGCACAGCCCGAGGTCACCGGCAGATCGCGCCGGACGCGACCCGTATCCGCCGCTGGATCGACGACGACAAGCCTGCCCGCCGGTCCCCGCCCTGCTCGCAGACGTCCTCTCACAAGCGGTCGGCCAGCCGCTCACCCTCAAGCTCACCGTCAGCGCCCCGCTGATCCTCGCCGCCGAACGGATGCTCGGCGGCACCGCCCGAGCACTGAACCATGAACACAAGGGCTTCGACATCGGCGCCGTCACCGCCCTCGAAGAGGTGACCTCCTTCTTCACCCAGGCCGACGCCTCCAAGGGAGGCGGCCTGTACCGCTCGGCAATCGTCGCCCAGCTCGACGAGGTCGCCCGCCGTATCCAGGACGGCGTCCCACCGAAGCTCAAGGACCCGGGTGTTCGCGGCAACCGCCGACCTCGCGGCGCTCGCGGGCTGGGTCAGCCATGACGCCGGGCGCTACGGCATCGCCCAACGCCTGTGGAGCTACGGCACGTACGCCGCTGGCGAGGCCGGACAACGCGACCGCGGAGTGGAGCTCGTCACCCGCATGTCCCACCAGATGATCCACCTCAGGCACCCACATGACGCCCTCGCTCTCCTTGACGTCGCCGCCAAAAAGGCCACACTGCCCGTGACAAGGACGCTGGTCTCCTCGCAGACCGGCCGGGTGCACGCGGCTCTCGGCGACGAGCGTGCGGCCCACAGGCACCACGGCATCGCCGACGAGCTCCTGGCCGACGACCTCGGCGACGTACCGCCGTGGGTGGACTACTTCGACGCCGCCGAGCACGCCGGCGCCCGCACGGTCTCTGCCCGCGACCTCACCCAGCCAGGTCGCCCCCAGGCCGCAAGCACGCACGTCGAGAAAGCGATCGCCTTCCGCAAGCCGGACTTCGACCGGGTGAAAGTCATGGACCGTGTCAGCCTGGCGGCCGCCCTGTACGACGAGGGCGACATCGAGCAGGCCACCGACGCGGCCCACCAGGCGCTCGACGAAGCGGCCCGCATCAACTCCACCCTCGTCGCCTCCCGCATCAACACCCTGCTGGACACCACCCGGCCGTATCGCACCGCCGGCGACGCCGACGTACGCACCCGAGCCCGCGACCTCGCCGCCGCCCCGCCGACCACGATCGCCGCCTGAGAGCATTGAGACATGGGCAAGCACTCCCGACCCGGACCGTCCAACCAGCCGTCGCGCGCCGTCCCACGCGCGGACGCCGACAACCCGCTCGCCGCGTACGACAAGCGACGCCGGCCGCCGATGGACATCTACCGGCGCCACCGGCCGACGCACGGCGGCGCCAGTCACCTCCAACCCGACGAGCCACGCGTCCTGGAAGAATGGAACGGGTTCACGTACCAGCCGGCCGGCACCGCTCCCAGCCTCGCCGCCGCCCAAAAATGGGCGAACGAACTTCAGGTCGGCGAACCCCCCGCAGCGCGATGACCCGCCGCGAAAGACAACGCAGTCCGCGGCCTGTGCGGTGACCTACAAGACACCAGCCCCCGCAACACCGACCGGACACGCGGCGAACATGGCCGGCACGCAAGGCGCCTGACCAGGACAGCTTCTGGCAAGAGGCGGTCGGAAAACTCGAGATCACCGGACAGTGGCAGCTCGCCTGCCCCACCCCTGCAACGCCACACCGGGCCCTACCCGGGGCACGGCGACATGTCCACCGCCGACAGGAAGCAGCTCATCAGCAACGCCACCGGGCGACGCGGGATCCCCGGCCGACAACCGGCCGCCGGGACCGCCCAAAAAATCCGACAGCACCGAAGGTGCAGCGCCGACGACCGCCACTCGGAGGGCGTACGAGGACACTCGCGACCCCCGGCTGATCGACTTCTGAAGCGGTCGAACCCATCGCACGGCCGGGACAGCGCAGCAACCGACCGAGGCGCTCCCGCCAGCGCACGGGCTGGGACCATCCCCGCAGGCGCAGGGAGCAGATCGCCCCCGGGGTCCTGAAGGACGGTGAGCGGGGACCATCCCCACGGGCGCGGGGAACAGCTGTCGCCTCCCCGGTCGTCGTGGAATCACGCGCTGCAGGATGCGTCTCGTATCCTGCAGCGATCCCATGAGCTGAGGAGGCATGTGGGCGCCGAGGTGGCGCTGGATGAGCAGTGGCCGGTCCTGGTCCGGCTGCAAGGGTTTGCAATACAAGCGCGATGTGCCATTCGGCACAATCATGCCTGAACAGGTCAGTGGCGCCACGCAGGAATCGGAGCATCCGCATGATAACGACCCGTTCCTGCATGTGCTTCATTGGCCGACGCTTTATAAAGCATGGGCAATCAAGCGGAATAATCCTCCACTTGAAGTAATAACCGCGTCGACCCGGTTTTTTTGCAATTGGCAGGCCGACGCGGCACCCTACAAGAGTCAGATGTTCGTCATCTGTGGAATCTTTTCGGGATTTCCGTAGGTGAAAACTCGTCGCAGCCCGTTACGGAGTACTTCAATATCTACTCCCTGGGCGATCTCGATTTCGATGTTCTGTGTTGGAATATCGAGTTCCGCAACTGCCTCGACGCTAAATCGGAAGGAGAGGACGCCTGCGGACAGGGAAATGCTTTCTACCCCCCCGTACTGAACACCACCTTCCTGGCTCAGGACACAGTAGCTGTCCAGTTCCAACCTGCGGGCTTGCTCATCGGGAGCACTCAATCCACACTGAAAGATAAAGTTTCCCCCTTCTCCGTACTCGTCAGACGCAACTCCAAGAACGAAGCATGAGTCGGACAAGTTCTCATCAGCAGTGACCACCCTAATGGGCCAGTCGAGACGACTCATGCGGCACTCACTCCTCGCTGCTCCATGACTTATTACCCCAAATGTACATGAATGTGGCCCCAGTCTCAGAGGCTGCGCGCCTCATGGAGCCCTGACACTGAGTGCATGGCGGTTTGATTCCCGTTATTGTAACCGTGTCGCCAGAGTTCACCGGTGCCAGGTTAGCGTAGCGGTCACCTGTGATGCGAACCGTGGGGGAGCCGCCAGACATACGTGCGGCTCGGCTTTCAGTATGGCTGGCTTGTGAATTGTTCGGGAAATTGAGGCCCTTTTCTTCGGGGGTCTGAGTCCCGCTTCGGAGCGTGTACGAATTGACCATCGCTCCCCTTGAATTTCTGACCTCTATGAGGGCCCAATGGGTTGACTTCGCAGTAGGGCCGACGACGCTTCCAGCGAACGGCTTATTTCCTCTGCCGTAATTAGGTCTGTGGCCGAAGATGGCTGCAAGTGCGCTGGGCACTTGGTACTCGTCACCTGTGACGTCGTAGCCCTGACTAGCCACCCAGTTGTCAAACTGGGTTCCGTAGTCACAGCCAGGCCCTCCAGGTCCGCCATTCCCCCAGCAGTCGCTGTCAACGAGCCAGCCGCCATACTCAGCCATGTGCGGAACGTTGCTAACGACCCCGTAGAAAGTTTCTCCGACACTGGAGCACAACCCTTTCAGGAATCCCCAGGAGCCGCAGCCGCCGTCCTTGTCGCTTGGCCCCATGATGGCCTTGCCGCTTCCACCCCCCGAACCCGTGTGTCCAGAGCTGTCTGTATGGGACGTGCCACAGTTGCTGTTGCACGGATGCGGTGGGAAGGGCTTGGAAAGGTCGACGGCCTCGTTGGGGCGGCCGTTTCCAGCTGTCCCGTCAGGCCGGCCCGGGCAGGCTTCCCCTGATCCGCCCGCTCCGCCGCACGCGAGACCCATGCCGCTTGGGTCGGACTCGGTCACGGGGCTTTGGGCGCCGTAACTGTAGCCGTTCAGGGTTTGGTGCCTGTCGAGTTCCAGGAGCGGATCGACGCTGATGAACTGTCCGACGGAGGGGTCGTATTCACGGGCCCCGATATGGGTCAGTCCTGTCGACTCGTCCGCCGGCTTGCCCAGGAACGCTTTGTCGTCCGGCCAGGTGGTCGCCTTCGTGCCGCGCGTGCCGCCGAACGGTGTGCTGTAGCGCTTGGTGACCGCGTACGTAGCCGCGTCCAGGGCGATGCTCGATGTGCCGTGGTGGTCGGCGGCCAGGAAGCTGAGCTTCGTGCCCGAGACTCCGGAGGACGCTGTTCGGACCGCGATGGTCTGGCCGTTGGCGCTGTAGTACCTCGTGCCCGACAGGGTCTTCGTGGTCCCCTTGGTCGTGAGCCGGACCTCTGTGCCACCCAGGTAGAGGACAGTGTCGCCGTCCCCCTTGGCCCTGCGGATCAGGAGTTCGCCGCTCGCGTCGTAGAGGTAGTTCGTTTCCTTCGCGCTCTCGGTGAGCTTGCTCAGGTCTCCCTCAGGGTTCCAGGCCAGTGTCTGCTGGGCTGTCGCACCGGGGCGGGAGGTGGTGTTGCCGACGCTGTCGTAGGCGTATGTGGCGGCCTGTGCGCCCGTCGTCTTGTCCAGCGTGTGCGGCTTGGTGTCGGCGGTGCCGTCGTAGGTGTACGTAGTAGTCTTGTCGCCCGAGGAGGCGTGCTGCGTCTCCGTCTTGCGCTGACCGCCGTCGGTGTACGTGTACGACGTCCAGTACGGGGCCGCTCCGTCGACGTTGGACGTGGTACGGCCTGACGTCGCGCAGTCCGCCGCCTTTGGGGTCCAGGCTTCCGTCATGCGGCGGTAGCCGTCGTAGGCAAAGCACTGGTTGTCTGTCTTTGAGGTGCCGCCCTGCGTGGTGGCGTCGAAAATCGACGTGACGTTGCCCGCGTCGTCCTGGGTGAACTTCAGTTCCTGCGGCATGTAGCCGTGCACGTCGTCAGTGACGTAGGAGCGGGTCAGGCGGCGCGTACCGGTTTCGTAGTCCCAGTTGAGGTATGCCTTCTTGGCTGAGCTGGTGCCGTCCGTTGCGAGGGTGAGCTGGCGCAAGTCGCCCTGCGGGGAGAACGCCGCGCCCTGAAGGTAGCCGGTCGTGCCCTTGGAGGTGAGCTGGCCGCCCCTCGTGTTGTAGGTGTAGGAGACGGTTTCGGCCGCGAGGCCGCCCACCGCAGGTGCACCGGACTGGCTGACCGTGCCGTCCAGGTTGTACCCGGTGGTGAAGGACAGGGTCTTCGGCACGGAGCCGTCGGCCACCAGTGGTTCGGTTTCGGGCAGGAGCAGCTGGCTGGCGTTCACCCGGTACAGCGGGTCGTAGGCCGTGACCTTCTGGGTGTACGCTTTTCCGGCCGTACCGCCGTCGTAACGGACCGCGGTGTCCTGCTGTCCCTTCCTGAGGGTGTCGAAAGTCCAGGCCGCGAGCTTGTTGGCGTCCGTCTTCGACGCGTGCCACATGCCGGTCTTGCGGCCCAGGTCGTCGTACTCGTAGAGCAGCTTCTTGGCCGCGTCGTCATTAGGAGTGGTGCTGACGACCTGGTCCAGGTCGTTGTACTCCGTGATGCTCCTGCCCTTGTCCGGGTCCGTCGCTGCGACCTGGCGGCCGAACAAGTCGTAGGTGTAGGACCACTTGGTCTTGTCAGGACCGGTGATCGTCTCCTGCTGTCCGGCAGGGGTGTAGGTGTAGCCAGTTGTCGTGTAGTCGGTGCCGGTCGGCGTAGGGCTGGCATACTCGCGGCGCTCTGTTGTCTGTCCCAGAGCGTTGGTGACCACGGTGGCGGCCTGACCGCCGGCCGGGGCAGTCATAGAGACCGAGTCGCCCGTGTAGGCGGTACTGATCGTCCAGCGGGTATCTCCGTGAGCCTTCGTCACTGTCTTGGACGGGCGGCCGACACCGTCGTACGTCGTGTCCGTCTGTATCGGGGCCTGACCGCCGTCCGTCTGCACCGGGGTGCCGGAGGGAGCCGACATGTTGTCCCAGATGTCCGACTGCTGGCTTACCGCCATGCCTCGCTCGTCGTACAGCGTCAGCGATACGAGCCGGCCACCGGCCGGACTGGGCGTCTGCGTCTGGCGTGAGCGAAGCAAAGAGTCGTAGAACTCGTAGCCGGTGTTGTAGCCGGAGCCATCTCCCTTGAGCGTCCCGGTGGAAGCCCAGGACATGTCCGCGTTCGTGACCTTGTAGTCGTAGACGTAATTTGGCGTCTTGCTCAGGGCCCTGGATCGGTTGGGCAGCCAGACCTTGACGACCCTGCCGAGGCTGTCGTACTCGGACTCGGTGATGTTGTTGTTGGCGTCGGTGGTCTTCAGGACCGCGCCGGTGGCAAAGTCCGATGCCGTAACCGTCTTGTGCGTCTTAATGTTGGTGATCGTCGTCGAGGTCAGCGGACCGGTTGCCACCGGATCGTAGACGGTGCTGGCCACCACCGCGCCGTTGGCGTCCTTGACGACGAGCGGGCGTCCGAGCGTGTCGTAGGTTGTCGTGGCGGTCTTTTGCCAGACCGCGGCGTCATCACCGCCATAGGACCTGGCCCGACCGGTCCACGTCACGTCACCCTTGGTTGGCTGCTGCGAGGCCGACCACGTGGTGGCCGTGGTGTTGTCGTAGACGGTGGCGGTGTCGGAGACGACGTCACCGGACCGCTTGGAGTCCGAGGGGAGGTCCAGCGCGGAGTCCGCCGTCGCGCAGGTCTTGGCCACTGTGCGTGTCCGGGAGACCAGGGAGTTGATGCCGTCGTCGTTGCGGGCGTACCAGGTGCGGGTGCACTTCTCATCGCCTGAGACGGCGTTGTCGCCCTGGTCCTCGACCCTTTCGGCCATACCGTAGTCGTCGTAGGTGGTCTTCACCGTGCGCACCCGGTCGTATGGTGTTGCCTTGCTGGTGATGTTGGTACGGGTGTGCGTGGCATCGGTGCGCACGAAGTACGCCTCGGTGTCCGCGTACGACTTGTGCTGGGTCGCCGTCCGCTTCGACCAGGGGTCGTTTACGGTGCCGGTGACCTCGGTGTCCCCGTTGTAGGTGGCCGTCTCGCGAGTGAAGCCCGCGTACTGGTCGGAGTCGGTGACCTCATTGGCCTTGATCCCGGAGACTTTCACGGTCTTGCGCGTGTCCGGGTCCAGGGTCTTGCCGTCGGAACCGAGGACACGGTCACCGTTCATACCCCGCAGATAGACGGTGACGGTCTTGCTCTGGGTGCGGCCGGAAACACCCGTGAGGTGGGTGACCTTGCCGTAGCCGCGCCAGATGGACCAGGTGCGCTCCTTGGCGGGTGTCATTGGGTCCTCGTTGTAGCGCCAGGCACCACCGTCCGAGGAGTACTGGTAGGTGTGCTGCACCGCCTCCGAGCCGCCGAAAGGGTCCGTCGTCGACACCGACGTGACCGGGTACTTCTGGAACCAGTCGAGGATCGGGATCTTCCCGCCGTTGGGTGACCAGTACACGGGGTAGCAGCGCTTGGTGTTCTGGTCGAGCTTCGGCTTCGTGCCGCCGGCCGAGCACTCGGAGGGAGCGTAATTGACGATCGTCTGCGCGCCCGTCTCGGAGACGACCGTCTTGATGCGGGGTTTGTCGAGGGACAGGATGTCGTCGGTCGTGCCGTCCACCCGGTTGGACATCATTACATGGTCGAACTTGACCGGGTCCAGTGCCAGATCGGTGCCGCGCTTACCGGTGTGCTTGATCTCGTCCAGCCACAGCGACTGGTCGGTCGAATCACCCGTGTCGCCCGGATCCAGATAGAGGTGCTTGAGCGCCCAGGCGTCCACGCTTTCGTAGGCGGGCGTCGTGGTCTTCGCGTTCCACGCGTACGTGGTGATGGTGGTCAGCCGCTTGCGTGTGAAGAATGTCGGCCCGACGTTACCGGTGCACTTGTCGCCGTCTTTGCAGAGCGCGTCGAACGGTACGTCCGGCCAGTTGTCCCGGGTGTCCTCAGTCAGTGAGTCACAACCGGTGCCGGAAGCCAGGCAGCGCTCGGAATAGCTGAAGACCACCTTGTCGGAGGCCACCGGCGTGCCGGAGAACAGTTCACGGGCACGCTGCCCGTAGCGGATCTCTCTCAGGTAGCCGCCGCGCACGTAATCGGTGCCTGTGTTGTCGTCGCCGAGCTTGTCGTAGTTGTTGTGCTCTGCGGTGTACCAGTACGACGTGGCATTGCCGTGTGTGTCCTCGACGTAATCGAGGTTCCAGCGCCACGCCTGGGTCTTGGCGCGGCCGGAGAAGGAGGTTCCGTCGGAGTAGCCGGGCTCGTCCTCGTCGTCGCTGAAGACGGGCACGGTCCACACCGACTGGGTACGATCGTCCGTACCGGCGCCGTCGAGCTTGTTCAGGCCAAAGACGTACTTGGTGCCGTCACCGGTGACGACGGTCCAGTGCTCTCCGTCGTCGTCGCCGTTCTCCGCGCCCGTTGAGTGGGTGACGGTGGAGGCGTCGTCGTTCTTCAGTCGCCATTTGCCGCTGATGTCGTCCTTGACCAGTTCGCTTGCCTTGCCGTTGAGTACGAGGGAGGCGTTGTCGTACTTCCAGCACAGGTCGTACTTTTCGTCCTGGCCGTCGTCGTCGCAGGAACCGTACTTGCGCTCGATGAACGACGAGGTCAGGTCGAAGCCCTCGCCGACCTGGCTGCCCTGGTTGTTCGAGTTCGCCGTACGTCCATCCACGGTACCCGAGTCGTAGGAAAGTTCCAGGGACGGCTTTGTCCCGGCTGCTGCGGGTGGCACCCGCAGAGGGTACGACCAGGTGAACGAGCCGGACGAGCCGCCCGCTTCCCAGGTCGAGGAGGCGGACAGCGACGTGGCCTTGTAGTCACCAGAACCTGACTTCGCGGCTGCAGCCAGCGCCAGCGTCATCGGCGCACCGCTGGATGACAGATTCAGCGCTACCGATAGCTGGTTCTTCTGCCGGTCGTTGGTGGAGTCGAGGCTGTCGGCCGCACGGCACTTCGCTGCGGCCGGCTCGGCCGGGGCGCAGTCGGGCAGCCTGCTCAGTGCGAGCCGTCCCGCCCAGTCACCACCGTACGCAGAAGCGAAGGCCGAATAGTCGATGCCTAGCTGAGTCCTGCCACCGCCCTTCGCGCCGGTGACCTTGAGGAGCACGCCCTTCACACCGAGCTTCGTCGCCGTCTTCTGGTCCATTACTTGGACGGTGACGGTCTCGGCGGCTTTGCCGCTGAGCGGCGCGGCGACCGTGAGCGGCAGCGAGCCGGGAGCGGCCTTGGCGGCACCCTTGCCCGGGACGGTCAGCGAAGCCTTCCCTGATTTTGGCCAGTTGACCTTCTGCTGTTGATCTTTACGTGCGCGTGCGGCCGCGGCGCGGTCGGCCTCCGCCGCACGTGCCATCACGGCAGTGGTCTTCTTGTTTGTTTTCGCCGTGAACGGTGTGACCTCGGTGGCTTTCGGCGTCTTGAGGTCCGGTCTGCCCAGCGGGTCGGTGTCCGCAGCGAATGCGACAGGTGTCAGCAGGCCCGGCAGCATGGCTATGCCCACGCCGAGGGCGACATGCCGTATCCAGCGGCCATGGCCGGTTTCCGGTCTGCTTCTTGGCAGCCGGTACTTCCCAAAGGGGTTCATGAACCTGTTCTTTCTGCGCTCGGCCGAAGGAGGGCCGCTCGCACGGTGCCCCGCTGACGGGGGACGGGACGGGGAAGGTCGAGAGAGAAGACACGTGGGGCAGAAAAGGGAATGACAAGCCTCAATACGGCGCGGGTGCGTAGCGGGCCTTCGGTGGAGCGGTGTCTGGTCCGGGCGAGGAAGTCTGGACCAGACACCACATCAGCCGTGAACCAGCGGTCAATACAGAGACGTCAGAGCATGCCGCCGCCCAGAACCTGTGAGGAGATCTGGTCTGCGCTCATGGCACCGGTCCACACGCGCAGGTCCTCCAGAGCGCCGGGCAAATGGTGCCCGGTGGTACCGCCCTTGCTGCCATGGCCCGCGGTGACGGTGCCGATGCCCTGCTGGGCCGTGGAGAAGCCGGACGCACCCTCGGAGGGCTGGCCGAACTCGCTGACAAACAGGTGAAGCTGCCCGTAGCGGGTCTCGGTCTTCGAGGAGTTCGCCGAATCGGTCCACTGCCACGCCTGCTGGGCGTCGAACACCCCGGTGACCTGCACCCAGGTGTCGGTCTCTGCAACATCGCCGCCGGGGACCTCGGCGCTCTGCGTCACCTTGCCGTCAGCGCCGACAGCGCTGCGGGTGAACTTCCACTGGTATACGCCGTCGGCCACCTTGACCACCCACAACGCCCACGAGGACTCACCGGCCGACGCCTGCTGCCCTGCCACCTGACCCTGATAGCCCACCGGCTTGGCTGCAAGCTTCACGGAGTCCAGCTGGACCCGCGCGGAGACGGTGAACGAACCGCTCTCATCGACAACCGGACCGGCCGCCGAGACATAGCCGGCCTGACCGTCCAAGACGAGCGCGTTGTTCTCCTCATCCAGGGCAGCCCCCGTCGCCGACAGCTTCAGATTCGGCGCCGGATAAGGCGTAAGTTCTTTGACCTCGGTACCGGTGGAGCCCGCGGCATCCCAGTGCGCCACCAGCTCATTGGCCGCGACGCTGCCCTCCACCAGCTGCGCCTGCTCGGCGATCTCGTCGCCGGTCAGCGCACGCTGCCACACCGCGCTCTCGTCCAGGCGGCCGCGGAAGTACTCACCGTAGACGCCGCCGACCAGCGAGCGGCCGAATTGCAGACCGCCGGAGGACACCCATGGGGTATACGCACTCGACAGTGAGCTGAGCACCACAGGGCTGCTCTGCGGCCGACCGTTGACGAACAGTTGAATGGTGTCGTTCGTCTTGTCGGCGTCACCCTTGGTGTCGAACACACCAGCCAGATGCGTCCACACCTTAAGCGGCGGACCCGCCGTGTCGGAGACCGAGCGCAGATACACCGCGCCGTCCTTGACATCGGTAGCCGTCCGGTTGAACACCCACTTCTTGTACGACGCCGAGTAATACAGCGTGAACGCCGAACCGTTCGTGCCCGGAGCCGCCATCGCCACGTGTGTCTCGGACGCGTCGGTCAGATACGCCCAGGTTGAGACAGTGAACGAGTCCTTGGTGTTCACCGCGGCCGATGCGGTCGCCGCGTACTGCTGCTGGGCCGGGTCGGTGCTGTCCAGCCACAGCGAGGAGTCCGCATCCCCACGACGAGCCAGCGACGACCAGCCCGCACTGCCGTAGAGCGTGGCATCGTGCCGGGTGCCCTCCGTCGCGCTGTCCTTGGCCACTGTCACACCCGAACCGGGCGCCCCGTCATCGAAACGCCAGGCACCGACAGCTCCAGCCGCGGGAGCGACCTTGAAGCTGAACTCGGCGGGCGTGCCCCACCGGTTGCGCACGTCCTTGGCCTCCACGGACAGGACCTGTGTGCCGGACAGGGAAGGTGTCACACTCACCGCGGCCGTCGACCCGCTGGCTGTCCTGGTCTCCTTCGCCGAGGAAGTGAGCAGCCGCCAGCGGTAGCCGGTGATGTCGGTGTCGGCCCCGTTCGGGTTGAAGGTGAACGTGCCGGGGACACCCGGACCGCCCTTTCCTTCGCACAACGCGGCAACGCACTCGGTGTACGGGGAACCCGGCGTGATCCTCGGGGCCTTGGGCGCCGTTGAGTCGATCTTGAAGTAGCACCAGGAGGAGTACGAGGAGAACAGATCCCCCGACTTGCCCCCGTAGGTCCAGTGGGACTGCGTACGCGATTTGAGCCGGTACAGGCCGCCGTCCGCCCGGTTGGAGGTACGCAGCTTCTCCAGGCTGCCGTCCGGATCCCAGCCCGAGTCCGGGCGGTAGCCTGACCACACCTCGTGCCAGGCGGCGTCATCACCGCGCTCGACGACGAACTCCGCCTGCAGGGACCCTTCCTCCTCGCCCGCGTTGTGCTCGACCTTGGTCTGCACCCGCGCCTGCACCATCGGGTCGATCCGCGTGACAATGAGCGGGTCCGACGAAGACGTCTTGCAGTACGCGGTCGTGCCATCGCCGGGGATGATCCCCACATCAGTGGGCACACCCGGCTTGTAGGCGTAGTTCACCTTCAGTTCGGCGTTGTCGTCGAACCGCTTCCATGCCTCGGGGTCGCCCTCGTCCTTCGCCCGCAGCATGAAGGTGAGCCGGGAGATCTTTCCGTCGGCGAACTTCCGCACTGTGGAAGCCAGGTTCTCGTCGGTCTCCTCCGGATTGTCGTTGAACTCCACCCACTGGTCGGGCTGGTCGGGAGAGCAGTTGTCGCCGCGCCCGGCGGACACGTAGCGGTCGCCCATCTGATCCAGCTGGGCCGGGCCAGGCCAGCGGGTGCCCTCGGAGATGTTGTTCGTGCGTTCCAGGTCGACCCAGTGCGGACTGCAGGAGAACGACCACGTCTCATACGCACGGAACGTCGCATCGAGAATGTGCTTGCCGGACAGCTTCGACGGCGAGAACTCGAAGTACATGCGGTTGGTGTAGTTGCTGCCGCAGTAGTAAGGACCGGAGACACTGCACCGGCCCACCCCGTAGTCACCGTTGAACTGCCAGAACTTATCGCCATCCGAGGACAGCACCGTCCGCTCCGACACCCCCAGACCCACGGACGGATCGATCCGTACGGGATAGACCGTGTCCTTACCGCGCAGCAGCCCAAGGTCGGGTTCTACGGAGATGGTCTGCTCGTCGACGCGCACCGGCATCACCGCGCTGGCATCGCCGGCACGGGGCTGGGTTCCTTCCTCAACTGGGTCCGGCCGCTCGGCAGGAGCGGCTTGCGCGAAGGCGGCCGTACGGGCGGTCCCGGTTGTGGCGGCCGACTCAACGACCTGGCTCGCCGAGTCCCACATCTGCCCGGCGGGCCCCTTGAAAACGGTGTTGCCGTCCTTGTCGACGGCCCGCAGACCACCACCCGCACCCGGCACCACCTGCAGGTCCTTTGCCGATATGGAGAGCTTGACCTGCTCCAGCGCCGGATCCGCGGCCGCCTCGGCGGACTTGACGACGAGCACCTCGCGGTAGCCCTCGGCCGTAGCGGTGAGCTCCAGGTCGACACCTGCCAGGACATCCGGGTACACGGCCTTGGCGCCGTCCAGACGAGGCTCAGGCAACGACCCCGGCCAGCCGAGCCGCAACGAACCCCGCTCGTTGCCCAGATGAATCATCTTGCTGCCGTCGCCGCCACCCGAGAAGGAGACATCAACGACTGCGGACTTGGGCCCCACAGTCCCGTCCGGACGTCGCTCAAGGGTCGGATCGACCGCCTGCCAACTTCCGTCCTCCCGCTTGACGCGCTGTGGCACTGCAGACTGCGTAAAGCTAAACGTCCCGTCCGGATTGGCCAATGTCGTCGAGTATTCGGTGCGCTCCTCGGTGCCCTCGACCTGCTCGCCAGTGGCCAGGGCGCGGGCTGTCGCGCTGCGGTGAGTCGTCTCACCACCTGCTATGGACTGAGGAACGGCTTGGGCCGCTGAAGCCGGGGCCGTGAACGTCGGCAGCGACGCGACCAGAGCCAGAGAGGTTATTCCGGTTATGAAACCGATGAACCCCTGAGGCCGTCTTCGTGGTGTTGCACCTGATCCACCGTACCAGCGTATTCGCACTTCCCCCACCCTAACTTCACGCGATCTTCAGATGTGCCGGTACAGTACATAGAGTTCCGGTTCATCGGTCAAGCGTGAGGTTGAGAGCTGTACGAACACCACGCTACGGCTTGCCGCCTGAGGACGGTTCACCTCTTGAGAAGGTGAAGCTACAGGGGCGATAAAGCTGCACCCCTCCTATGAGCGCTGCGTTACTGCCCAGTTGAAGTTGCGGCCAAACCCGCCCTGCACGCCGCCAGGTCGTACGGCTGTTTGTGATGGGAGGGCCAACCAACGACACGAGGAAGTCTCACCTGACGACTCCTCAATCCTGTGGCTGAAAACCAACGTCGAGTTACTGCTCTTGCATGCTCCATACCCGAAGAAGTTCGGGGAAAGTTGCAATCATGAATGAGATAGCAGCATGTTTTGTACTCCGATCCGGAAGAGCCGGCCCGAGCCTCGTGCCCGCGAGACGCACTGCCAACGAAAAAGCGACAGTTGCGTATGAGTTTGACCGTTTTAGCTGGACTAGCGAAAATCTGCGGCAGCAGGTAGCGGCGGTTCTTCAGCGGGTAGCTGTTGCCGATGATCGGGACGACCTCGCAGTGGTGCAGGAGGCGGTCAGGGATCCCGGTGGCCAGGACCTCGTCTCCGAAGACCTGGCCCCACTCGTCGAAGGTCTTGTTCGAGGTCAGGATGATCGAGCCCTTCTCGTATCGCTTGGAGGTGACCTGGAAGACCAGGTTCGCCTCGGCCCGTTCCAGGGGTTGGTAGCCCACTTCGTCGACCACTAGGACGGCGGGGCGGAGGTAGCTGATGAGCTTGCTTATCAACCGCCCCTGATCCTCAGCGGCCTTGAGGTGACGGACCATGTCGTCGAGACTGGTGAAGTAGATCGAGTAGCCCGCCCGGCAAGCGGCGACGGCCAGCGCGACAGCGATGTGTGTCTTGCCGACCCCGGGCGGCCCGAGCAGGGCGACGTTGGCCTTGTCCCCGACGAAGGAAAGGGTGGCCAGACCTTTGGCCTTGCGCGGGTCGAGATCGGTTGGAAGGAGAAGTCGTAGTCCTCGAGCGTCTTGTGGTGCGGCAGCTTCGACCGCCGCAGCCCATTGCGGAAGCGGCGATCGTCACGTCCCCGACCGCGAGTTCCTCTGCCAGAACCAGGTCGATCAGATCGAGATCGCCCATCTTGGCCTCGTCCACCCGCTGGATGTACTGGTTCAGGGCTTCGGCCAAGACGTTCCGTAGGTGGCTGCGGAGGGGACAGTGCCACTGGGCTCACCCATAGCCCATGGGGACGATCGTCCGGCGACGCCCCACAGAGCCTTCTGCCGCAAGGCGACCGCCCTCCGCACACCACTACCCCGGCCCCGGCTGGCCTCCCCCGCCCAGCCGGGGCTCTCCCCCACACCGCAACGGCCCGCTGCATCCCAGGCGCCCGCCGGCGGTGACGTGCGCCTCGGCTGCGGTACGACCATTGTCCTCGCCCGGATGACAAACAGCCCGAGTCCGGGCGGGTCGCTACCGGCCGGCGACAGCAAGAGGTCATGTTCTCGAAGATCGCGGTCACCGCTGCCGCCCTCCTGGCCTTCCCCCTCACCGCCGCACCCGCCGCCGCGCATCAGCCGCGCGCGGAGCAGCTGCCGCTGGCCGATGCCGTGCACCTCCTGCCGGCCGCCGCCGAGTCCCGCGACGGCTACCAGCGCAGCTCCTTCAAGCACTGGTCCGACGCCGACCGGGACGCGTGTCACACTCGCTCCGAGGTGCTCATCGCCGAGTCCCGGGTGGAGCCGGTCATCGAGGCGGGCTGCAAGGTGACGGTGGGTGAGTGGTTCTCCTATTACGACGGCGTCACCCTGACCGCTCCGGGCGGTCTGGACATCGACCACATGGTCCCCCTCGCCGAAGCCTGGGACTCCGGCGCCCGCACCTGGACGGCGGCCCGGCGGGAGGCGTACGCCAACGACCTCGACGCCGACCGCAGCCTGGTCGCCGTCACCGCCCGCACCAACCGCAGCAAGGCAGACCAGGACCCGCCGACTGGACCCCGCCCCTCGCAGATGCCCGCTGCACCTACGCCACCGACTGGGTCACCACCAAACTCCGCTGGCAGCTGACCGTCGACGACCGCGAACGGGACGCTCTCACCGCACTCGCCGCCGGCTGCGGGCAGGAGACGGTCAGCTACGAGCCGTCGCCGTAACGGCTTCTCGCACCCGGCGCGGCCGGGCGCCGCGTGTGACGCAACCACATGAGAAGAAGACTCTTCGCATGTGGTTGCGAGTCGCCAATAGGTGCGAGCTGATGTGGACGCTCACCACGTTGGTGGGCAGATCAGTCTCGGTCAGGCCCGACAGGATCCGCTGATCCCACACGGCCAGGCCCCGTCTCCCACAACCAGCTCGGTCGGGACCCGCAGATGGCGAGCGGCAAAGCCGCCCATGGTGCGGCGCGATGGCACGAGCCGCTCGGAGACCCTGATCGGCACGATGACGACCGAGCGCGGCCCCGCCGCCTCTGCTGTCGGCGGGAGGGTCCTCCCCCGGGTTCAGCGCCTACGTCGGCGGCGGTGCCTTCCGCGGCGGCATCATGCGCACTGCGGCACATGAGCCGCATGCAACCCGTGATACCCGCTGAACGCCGTGCTGCTCCCCTTGCCGCGATGCCCATCGTGACGCCGATGTGACGCTCTGGCCTGAAGAGGTTGACGCTCTGTAAACCGTGACGTCGATCATGTTGTTTTGTGCCGGAGCGTGGTGGGGTTCGTGCGCTGTCG
>NZ_JBIAQL010000040.1:0-35014 GCF_042889045.1 Streptomyces sp. NPDC002701 | reverse complement strand
CCGGCGAAGCCGATCGCTGCGATGACGACCGCTCCGAAGACGACCACCCCGATGAGGATCCGGTGCGTCTTGGTGAGCTGCATAGGCGCGGCCACTCTGGCTCCATTCCCCGATCGGGTAACTTCCCGCACAGGTTTCACACTGCCACGCCGCGCCGGGGGTTGGCGCGGTTCAGAGGGCACGTGCTTGACCCGGCCGCCTTGCTCCTCCGCACGCGTTAGCCAAGCGGTCATCCCGACGATCACTCTCAAATGTGCGAGGCGGGCAAGTACTTCACGGTGCGGTCGGAAGAGACTGCTCGCCGAACGTGCATGTCCGCCCCCGTGGCTCGAGTACTTCACCTGCAGCCCGCGCCGCGGGCGCCGCGGGCGCCGCACTCGGGCCTGCGCGAACGCGGCTGCGTCTCCCGCCTCGACCGACACGGCGACGGAACCGGCTACGGCACCTGACCCCATACTGACCGAACAGGAACACACACATCCCTCGAGCTATCCGTCGAGCACGTCCGCATAGATCACGACGGCGTAAAGGGGTGGACCGCAAGATTTACGACGTATTGGAAGGACGCAGGTTGGGCGACGATGCGCAGTCGTTCGCGCCGGTCTGCGGGCCGTTCCCGGCGAACGGTGTGAGCCACCGAGCACAGCCGGGACCCGACCGGTGGCGAGCTTACCCAAACCGAATGAGCCGCCCTGTCAATGCCGCCGTACACGATCCGTTCCTCACCAGCTGGCCCTCAAAGAGCCAAAGAGACAAACAAGGCACACGCGGACCCGACTACCTACCACGGCGACCGCTGTGCCCCTGGCCCATTCGCGCCAATGACGCAACCAACCGGCCTGTCGACACGGTCGAGATCAGCAGGAGTCGGCGGGCCGATCGGCGCCGTACGGTTCCCGCGCCGCTTTGGATCAGCACACCCGCCGAAGGAGCCGCCACACGAGCCCACAGAGCATTTCCGAGAAGAGTAGCGAAGACGGTATACTTGTTGGCATACTCGATGCATGGCAGATACCAGTGTCAAGATCGATGACACCACACGCGACCGTCTCAAGGCCCTCGCCGACGAGGCAGGACTGTCCATGAAGGACTACCTCGCCCGGGTCGCCGAGGAAAAAGAGCACGAGAAGCTCCTCGACACAGCCACCGCAGCGTTCCGCCGTGTGATCGAGCCGGGCATCCTGGACCAGTTCGACGCTGACTTCGGGGGGCTCCCCTCGATCGACCACCAGATTTCGCAGGCGGCCTGAGAGCCTGTGGAACTGTTCGTCGACTACCGATGGCTCCTGGCCCGCCAGGAAGACATCCTGCGCACCGATCTCACCGTGAACGACCTCTCCGTCCTCGTCGGCATGGCAGCCCGACACAAGGTGAATACGCCACGACTCGACCAGGCCGACCCGGACGCTTTTTGGCGCGCCGCCATCTTCCTCGAAGAATGCGTACTGCTGCGCCCGCTTCCCGCCCGCAACGAGGCGTACGGCTACGGTGTCGCCATCGCCTACCTCGAAGCCTGCGGCGAGCACGTCGAGACAAAATATGACCCATGGCGCGACCTCATCAACGATATCCGCACCTTGCGCCTGGACTCCTACGCCATCACCGAGCGGCTGCGGGCACTACGGCTTCCCTAACCCGGACAGCTCCGGTTACCGCGCGCTCCAGCGGGACGCCGGCCTGCGTCGCAGTTGATAGACGTTCACCGCGGACTATCGGCCTCAGGTCCCAGTGCAAGAGGTCTTATGGCAGTGCTGCGGCATAGTCGCCTACATCCGGTTCATGACGATCTGCTGGCGCGCCAGGGTTCTGAGGATGCGGCAGGCACCGGTTCCCAGATCATGGAGATCTCGACGTCTCGTGATGCGTCTGGACGCGGTGTGCCTGTCGATGCATGATCGGCGAACTCGTCTGACGGCGGCCAGTAGAAATTCCCCACGTACGGCCAGCTCGATTCCCCAGTCAGCAGTCACACTCAGTAGCCTTGGTGCTGGCTCGTGGATCTGGTGCATGAGGGGGTTATTGACGTGGCTCGTACCTGGCTGTCGATCCGGGTGGAGTTGGTCTCCGGTCACGGTGCGGACCTGTGGCCGCGTCCCGGCCGGGTGCTCGCCGCTGCTCGGTCGCACTCCTTCGCCCAGCTCGCCTCGGCCATCGATCTCGCGTTCGCGCGCTGGGACTTGGCTCATCTGCACCTGTTCACGTTGTCCGACGCCACCCACGTCAGCCTGCTGGACTGGTGGGACGGCGAGGCCCCGGACGGCACCGTGGACGGCCATGTGACCAAGCTGAGCAGGCTGCAGGCCGGCGAACAGTTCGCCTATGTCTTCGACTTGGGCGATAACTGGGCGCACCTGTGCACGGTGGCTGAGAAGCGTATTGATCCCCTCGAGGAACTCGGCAAGGTGCCCGACCGCCCGGTTCCCTACTGGGGGTGGGGCAACCTCCCGGACCAGTACGCGCGCCGTTGGGACGGGGACGATGGGGAGTCGCCGAAGCCGAAGCGGCCGGCCCGCGGCCTCAGCGGCCTGCCTCCGATCCTGCCGTGGTGGGGCGAACACCGCCACGGGTAAGCCTCACGCTGCGTACATAAGGTGGTCGCCAGTGGGGAATTGAAGTGGCCGCGGGTGGGGAAATTCAACTGGCCGCTGACACTCGTCTGCCGTTGCTGGCTCCCCAAGCCTGTTGGGGCCGTGTCCGGAGAAATCCGGTCTGATGAAACGGTGACAGGGCGCAGATTTCCCTCAGCGCTGTCTTCGCCATGACGCTAGACGCCCAAAGGGCTGGTGTGACCCCGAGCTCGAGGTGATCACGCTGGTCATGGGTAGCCGTCTGCGCAGCAGACCATGTCCCTGCTGCTGGCCCGCCGCATGGGCGTACCCCGCTGCGTCACCTCGTCAGCGACTCGCTCCCCCGCTTCCAGCCCTACACGAGAGTTCACGGCGTTCTCGAACTTCTCCAGCTCGCTGCCGCATCACCACCATGGCTTGCACCGTCCCGTTGAGCGTGGCCATCAAGGCCATGTGTCCGCCCTGGCGGCGGGTGTGCTGTCCAGCGAGATACGCAGGGCCTCGCAGGCGCGTACTGCTTCAGCCTCGTCGTACAGACGCCGTTGCCAGTCCGGCTCCGTCTCGCACGGGCGCTGGCCGCGGGCGGGCAGCCGCCGGTAGGCGCGGGCCGCGTAGATCTGTCGCGGAGTGGGTGCATCGCTCCAGGTCTGCACCGGCAGCGTGGCGAGGAAGGCTTCCTCGGCCTCACGCAGCACCGGCCGGTAGGCCGGGGCTGTTGCGGCCTGGCGGCCGAGGTCTTTGCGTACCTTGGCCAGCTGCGTGCGCAGCGTGGGGCGTAGCTGGTGGGCGTAGCGCTGCCAGGACGGGTCGTGGCAAAGGTGTCGCTTGCGGAGCATGGCCTGGTGGCGTAGACCATCGTCGTCGGCCTGCGGAGTGTGGGTGGACGGCTGGTCAGCGGGCGGGAGTTCGGCCCGGTGCCGCCGGCGGGTGATCTCGTGGTGGAGGTAGGCGGCCGGATCGCGCAAGCGCGCAGGAACGCCCCAGTAGGAGAGTTCTTCGGCGAGGTCCTGCCAGCTCCAGCCCAGGCGGATCAGGGGCCGCAGGGCGTAGGCCGTGCGCCGGGAGCAGGCTCCGCGCAGCCACCACACCTCGCGCTGCAGGCGTTCGGTGAGGGTGATGGCGTCGGCGCACTGGCGGGGCGTGAAGGTCTCGCGGCGTCGTACGGCCGGTGGTTGCGCGGTGCGCGCTGGGCGCGTGTAGTTATGCTCTCTCATTCCTTGCTGCAGACGAGTGGAGCGTGAGGTGGGTGAAACAGAAGGGGTGCAGTGCCCCCGGCTGTGACAGGGGCGGGCGACGCGGCGAGCGGCGGCGATCGCCCGGGTGCACCCGGCCGGGGTGTAGCCGATGAGGCGGGCCTGGTAGCCGCGGCCGTGGATGCGGTGGCCGTGCGCGCGGTCCCACAGGGGCGGGGCCAAGAGGGCGTAGAGGGTGGCGGTGCCGCAGTAGCCGTGGCCGGGCTGCCAGGCCATGCCGTGCCGGGTGCGCAGGGCGTTGCGTTTCGAGCCGTGCTCGACCCAGGCGATCAGCCCGAGTTCGCGCAGGTAGCGGGCGTGGTTGAGGACGGTGCGGCGGCTCACTGCGAGTTCGCGCATGGTGGCCGTGATGTTGAAGGCGACGTGACCGTCGCCGTTGCGGTGGGCGCGGGCGGCGAACGCGGCTGCCAGGCGCAGTGTGGTGGCTGTGGCCTTGGGGTGGAAGCGGATCATGTGGTGGGCGGCGGCGAGGAAGTCGTCGGCGTGGCGCAGCCGCCGGGAGTTGGTGGCGTGTACTTCCTGGTCGCTGCGGTGAAGGATCAAAGTGAAGCGTTCCGCTGAAGTCGGCTGCTGTGAGGCAGCGTTGCCTGTGCGGGAGGTTGGTCGCAGATCGGTGTGGCGGGTGGGGACGGGGCCGGGCATCATGGCTCCTGTCGCGGGAGTATGTCGTGACGCACGAGGCCGGAATCCGGTCTGGTTGGTTTGTGAGAAACCTGAGGTGGTTGGGCCTGGGGTTGCAGCCCCGGTCTGGCAGATGAAGTCCTGGTCGCAAGCCCGGGGTATCCGGGCGTGTGACGTGAGGGGCGAAGCAGACGGCTGGCCCGCCGTCGCTTTCGCCCCTCGTCTGTTGTCTAGGTGCCGTGCGTGTCCGTGGGAGCTTTCCCGGCACCGTGTGGTGTGCGGGGACGTGGCTGCGTCTTGGCGCGGTGGCGATCTCGCCAGGGCGGTAGCGGGACGGGACCGCGTAGCCAGGTGGGGGCGGGATACGACAGCTCGAAGCTGGTGTCGTCGTCCGGCGTGTCCAACGGGGTGGAGGTCACTGGGAGTCCACCATCCGGAACTCGTGCGAGAGGACTCTCGGTTTGCCGCTGACGGGCAGGTGGGCCAGGAGCAGGCCCTGGAACTCGTCGATCACGGCGATGCGCTTGGCCGGGTTGAAGACGGCCTCCTCCTTGGTCGGGATGAGCTTCGCGCGGAGGATGAATTCCTTCTTCAGTTCGTAGAACTGGTCGTGCGCGGAGGGCACCACGGCCAAGGTGGAGCCGTCGCGCAGCTTCAGCGCGTAGATCTTCTGGTGGCGTGCATCTGTCTGCTTGAACGACTTCGTCGCCGCCCGGGAGCCGTTGTTCTCGTTGCGTTCCTTGTAGACCTTCAGGGCGTGCTCGGTGGAGGGGGTGCGGGCCAGGACCTGTCCGGCGCCGGTCCCGCCGGAGGAGAAGAGGTCCTCGAAGGCGTCGGCGACCTGGTTGGGTGCCAGGCGTCCGGTGCGGGTGGTGGCGTTGACGGGGGTGGCCCATCCGGCGCGGTCGGTGGCGATGGGCGCGGGCAGCCGCGAGCTCTTCTTGTCGCCGAGCGCGACGGTGGCGACATTGCGCCAGCCCGTGCCGTGCACCTGGTCGAAGACGACCAGGCCCTTCCAGCCGGTGCGGTCGACGGTGACCTCGATGGCGAACCACCGCTCGCCGGCCGGGGCGTAGACGACGGGCTTGATGTAGTAGAAGGGGTCGGCGTACTCCTCCTTCTCCTTGGCGCTCTTGGTGCGCCACAACTTGTAGTCCGCCGTCGACTGTTCCAGCAGCTGGCCGCCTTCAACGGTGGCCAGCAGCTTTCTGGCCTGCTCAGACGGCGAGGTGCTCCGGCCCTGCATGGCGTTGGCCCGGTTGTTGACCGCGACGTACCTGGACAGGAGCTCCTTGGCCTCGTCGCGGGTCACGGCGCCCTTCGGCGCGGGGGCGGGGGCGGGCGCCTGCGGGGTGCTGCGGGCGGCGGCCGGCCGATCTGCATGGTCGTCACCGGCGCCGCAGCCTGCGGTCACGGTGAGCGTGACGGCAGTGGCCAGGGCGCAGGCGATGCGGCGCTGGTAGGGGGTGCTCATCGGGCTCCTCCGAGAAAGGGGGTTGGGGTACGGCGGGGTCAGGCAGCGAGGCGGATCGACGCTTTGGGCGCGGCTGATGCCCCCGGGCTGGTGCCGTGGCCGGGATCCAGCGTGTGGAAGCCCTCCTGGGCAAGGTCGTCGAGCAGGTGGCGCAGCAGGGCGTGGGCGGGGGCGAGGTGCCGGTATGCGGGGTGAGCGACCTGCTGGACGCTGTAGCAGCGGCGGCCGCGGGTCAGACACAGCTGCGCGGCCACGGGAGTGTCGTCGACGTGCAGGTCGGCGACGAACGCGACCTTTGCCCCGATGGCCGGCACGGCGTCACGCCACTCGGAGGCGCAGGTCGGTCCGGCGTGGTGATGCTGTGCCGATGCATGCAGTGAGGCCAGCACGTCGAGTCCGCTGAGCAGACCCTGCTGGTGGTGGGAGCGCCGGTAGGTGATGGTGTGGCCGGCGGCCAGGTGGGTCCAGTGGCGGCAGCGGCGGGCGTGTTCACGCTGCCGGCTGGGAGCGAGGGCACCGAAGTCGAACGGCAGCGCGACAACAGAGGATGCGGGCCCGTCGGTGGTGAGACTGTCGTGACAGATTGCCCGTACGGCGCTGCCGAGTGCGGTGTCGGCGCGCAGTCCGGGCAGGGTGACGTCGGCGCCGGCTTCCTGCCAGAGCAGCAGGTGCAGCGCGAGCGCACGGGCGATCGCTTCGTCTTCGGCGTGCGGGCCCACCAGGTGCAGATGTCCTGTGTCTGGCGCGGACAGCGGCCGGAACCGGATGCGGGACCGGTCGCGGTGGCGCGCCAGGGCGAGCGCGGCGACGATCCGGCCGCCGGCCGTCGTTGCCGCGAGAATGAGCGGCGTGGCCGTGGGAGGCAGCAGCCGGATCGTGCTGGCGAGCCACTTGGGCGACTGGAAGGGCGTCGCTTGAAGGTCCTGTGCGTACAGAGCGGGCCAGTGGCGGGTGAGGACATCGAGTGCGTCGGCGCCGAGACGGGAGTGGATGCGGCACGGGATGGCCGGGTCCGGCAGGTCGTGGGCCATGGTCACAGCGCCTTGGGGCGCAGGGCGGCGGCGAGCGTGCGGGCGATGGATGCTGCCGCGGCGATCGGTGCGCGCGGTTCGGCCTGGATGCGGCGTATTACCGCGGAGTGGACGACGACGGCGTCCACCCAGGCGGCTGCGGTGCGCACTTGATTGGGGGTGGACAGGCCGGTGGTGGCCGCCACGGGCAAGGTGGTGAGGTCGCGCACCTGACTGATGAGGGCGGGCAGGTGGGAACCGACGGGCTCGGTGTTGCCGGTCAGACCGGTCGTGGCAGAGGCGTAGATGAGGCCGGTGGCGTGGGTGACGATGCGTTCCAGCCGGTCTGGTTTCACGGTCGGCGCCAGGAGCGGGATGGTCCCCAGGCTCGCGGTGCGGGCGATCGCCCGCCACGGACGAGCTTGATCTAGGGGCAGGTCCCGGATGAGCACGGCGCCGACGCCGGCAGCTGCGGCATGGTGGGCAAAGCGGGCGGCGCCGTAGGTGTGGACGGGTTGCCAGTGCGTGCTGATCACTACGGGAACGCGCGTGCCGGCGGTGAGTTCCTGGGCGGCGGCGAACGTCTCCGGCATGCGGAAGCCCGCCTGCAGTGCGGTGCGCGCGGCCTGCCGCACGGCTGGCCCGTCGCGCACCATGTCCACGTGCGGGACACGTAGTTGGACGATGTCCGCGCTCTGTGCGAGCAGATGCTGCACCGCCCGGCCGGTGAGAGGGTCGGGGAAGCCGGCCACCGTGGAAAGGATCAGCGCGCACCGCTCCTGGCGTCGCGTGTCGGCGAACGTCAGCTGCAGTCGCAAGGAGCCGCTCGGGTCGGGACGGCGCACGCGGGGGGCGGGGACGGCGGACAGGGTCATCGGGTGCCGTCCAGGGTGTACATGCCTGAGGCTTCGAGGCGACGGATGTACTGGTAGTCGGCCTCGATGGCCTGCGCGTGCGCGTGGCTCAGGACGATCTCGCGCACCGGGGACCAGACGCTGGTGGTCTGGTGCACCGGCATGTCAGGGGGAGGCGCGTCAGTGAGATGCACGACGGTGGGCAGCGCGCGCACGGTCGCGAGCTGTTCCGGAGCAAGGCATGCGCCGCGGTGCGCAGCCAGGCGCACCCGCACCACGTGCCGGCGGGCGGGCCCTTGTCCGGTGGGTGGGGCCAACGGTGGCGGCAGGACCGTGTCGAGGGCGCCGCCGAGCCGGTCGATGCCGGTGGCGTCCTGCAGTGCCTGGTCGGCGGGTGAGGTGTCGGCGGCTGTGGCTGCGGACAGCAGCAGCGGGCCCCGGCCGGGTTCGTAGATCAGGTGGCAGCGGGCC
The DNA here is from genome assembly GCF_042889045.1 of Streptomyces sp. NPDC002701. Classification (NCBI taxonomy): domain Bacteria; kingdom Bacillati; phylum Actinomycetota; class Actinomycetes; order Kitasatosporales; family Streptomycetaceae; genus Streptomyces; species Streptomyces sp. NPDC002701. The sequence continues at coordinate 26,764 of NZ_JBIAQL010000040.1, read as the reverse complement.
GGTCCGGCGCGTACTCCAAGCAGGTCCAGGACACGCAGCGTGTGCAGGGCCAGGGCCCGGGTCAGCATGCCGTGGCGCGGGAGGAGATCGACGCGGACGAGGACGCCGTCGGCGGTATGGGTGTGCGCCCACACGTCGGTGACCGTGTGAAGTGGTTGCTCGTCGGGGGCCGGAGCTCGGCGGGTGAGGCTGTGCACGGTGTAGCGGCGGCCGGACAGGTGTTCGCGCAGCACGAGGTGGCTGGTGCCGCCGTGGAGGTGAGCGGTGCGCCGCATCTGCCGCCAGGCGGTGCTGATCTCGCTGCTGCTGCGGCACAGCACGGGTGCGGCCGGTACGCCCACAGCGGCCGGCAGGAGCAGGACCGCCGGCCGGGCGCAGATCCGCCACCAGGCCAGCGCACTGGTCAGCTCATCGGTGCGCCAGGTGCACGGGACGCCGACCTGGTGCCGGGCGAGGAGGCGGGCCTGCTCGCCGCGGTCGCAGCGGTGCAGCACGGTCGTCGGGTCCGCGGGCAGACCGAGTTCGGCGGCCAGACGTTCGGTGAGGGGGATGCCACGCGGGCTGCCGGGCAGCACGGCGCGTACGCCGAGACTGCGCAGCCGCCGGGTGGTGCGACCCAAGCCTCCGCTGTGTACGACCGTGTGCCGGTAGGCGGTCGTCCCACCTGCCGCGGAGGGGTGGCGGGGGGTGGTGACGGCCACGGCGAGGATGTTGCGGCGGGCCAAGGCCCGGGCGTAGTCGGCCTGCGGGCAGGGATCGACGATGGCGGCCGCCGCGGGCAGGCCGCGGCGGCGGCCCGGGCGGGGAGGCGCGGGGGAAACAGACATGACGGCCAGCTCCCAGAATTGAGGTGTACGGATGGCGGGTGGAGGTCAGGCGGTGCAGGCAGGCGCGTATGCCGGGCGGGCGATCTGCACATCGAGCAGGCCAGCCGCCTGCGTCAGGCGGGTGCGGCATTCGTCAGCTGTGGCGCCCAGGACGATCCAGTGCGCGAGCCGGTCGGCGAGGGTGGCCTGGGGAGGTGCGGATACGAGCGCGCCGGGTGTGTGGGTGAGCACCATCCGTTCCAGCCCCGGCGTCTGCGCGCGTTCGGTCCGTAGGGCGAGTTGCTGGAGGGTGCCGGAGGTGGAGGGGTAGGCGAACGCGACGGCGGCCGCCCGCTGCAGGACCGGCCGCAGCCGCGGCTGCATCCCGGCGGCCAGGTCGGCGGCGACCTGCGCGAGCTCGATCCCCATGGCCCTCCGCACCAACACCGGCAGCAGATCTCCGCCCAGGCGGCCGTTGACCTCGACGATGCGCGGTCCGGCAGAGGTGAGTTTCACCTCGATGCACAGCACGCCGAGCGTGATGTCGTGCGCGGCGACGGCGCTTTCGATGAGCTGGATCAGGGCGGGTTCGTGGAGCAGCGGATCGCGGGCGTCGACGACATGCCCGTACTCCTGCGTGCTGTTCGCCGGTGCGGGCAGTTTGCGGGTCACAGCCAAGATCCGCACCCGCCCGGCACCCAGCACGGCAGTCTCCACGCTGATCTCAGGGCCGTCCAGGTACTCCTCGACGAGGACGCCGGCGGGCCCGTAGCGGTGCAGGTCCATCACAGACGCGCGGCTGGCTTCGTGGAATGCCGCGCGGACTGCGGCTGCGGTGTCGGCGCGGACCACACCGGCACTGCCGGCCTGGGAGCGCGGTTTGACGATCACGGGGTAACCCATCAGATCAGCGAACGCAGCCGCCGCTTCCGGGCTGCTGGCCTGCACGAAGCGGGCGGAGGGCACCTGCTGCTCGGCCATCAGACGGCGGGAGAGCGCCTTGTCGCGGCAGGCGGCCATGGACTGCGGGCTGCTGCCCGGCAGACCCAGATGCTGCGCCAGAAGGGCCGCGGTCTGCACATGGTGCTCCATGTAGGCCAGCACTCCGCCGACCGTATGGTCGTTGGAGTAGGTGCTGACGGCGCCCAGTACGGCCGCGGTGTCGCTCAGGTCGGCAGTGATGATGCGGGTCAGGTACGGGCGGGCCCAAGCGGGTTCTGCGGTGTCGACGCCGACGATAGGGTGCTTGGCGGCGATGGAGGCGAGGACGTCCTTGCGGTAGGCGGCACTGTCACCGACGCCGATGAGGACGAGCGGGGCGTGCGTAGGCACGGCACATCTCCTAGTGAGAGGGGGCATGGGGAACTCAGCTGCTCTCGAGGGCGACGCGGGCCGGCAGCGAAACCGCGTCGGTGGGGGCGGGTCGGCGGTGGACGAGCGCGGCCAGCGGCAGGCAGGCGGCGGCACCGGTCACACCGCATGCCGTCAGCGCCAGGGTCACGCCCCCGTGGCCTGTGGTGTGCAGGGCCCAGCCCGCCAGGAGAGGCGCGCCGATGACGGCGACGGCCAGCGTCGTGCCCCAGATGCCTGCGTACAGGCCGCGGGAGTGGGCGGGCGCGATCAGGTTGACGACGTTGGCGGCCGCGACGAACGCGATGATCTCGCCGGGTACGGCGATGACGACGGCCGCGGCATAGCCGACAGGGTGCGAGGTGAGTCCTGCCGAGCCCATGCCGACGCCGAGGATGACGGCGCTGAGCGCCAGGAGCCCGACCATCGGCACGTCACCGCTGGCGCGGCGGGCCAGGTACGGGTTCAGCAGCGGGGAGAGCACCAGCACAGCGATCGCGCCGGCGACCTGGGACATGCCGTAGGCGCTGGCGGGCAGGTGGTCTTGGACCATCATTACTGGCAGCACCGAGTACAGGGCAGCGACCGGGATGAGCGCGCACACGCTGACCAGCCACAGCAACAGCAGGCGTACGTCGGTGAACGCGGCCCTGTAGTGCCCGCCGCCGTGTGTCGAGGTGTTCGCGGTGGCGGGCAGGAACCGGAGCGCGGCGGCCGCGAACAGGGCGCAGGCGACGGCATTGGCCCAGAACAGCGGGGCGGTCCCCACCGACTCGGCCAGCAGACCCCCGGCCGCACCGGTGCAGGCGGCGCCCAGATTCACGGCGAAGTGCCGCCATCCGGCGATTTTCGCGCGGGTGGGTTCGTCCGGCACGCTGTCTGCGATCAGTGCGGACACAATCGGGCGGGGCGCGTCGTAGCAGATGCCCCCGAGGAACGCGCACACGGCAAGCCCTGTCAGTCCGCGGGTTTGGGCAAGGACGGAGAAGATGAGGGTGGCGGCCGTCATGGCGCCTACGAGGGTGGTGCGGCGGCCGATGCGGTCGGCTGCGGCCCCGCACACGATCTGTCCGGTCAGCCAGCCGACACCGAAGAGGGCAAGCACGATGCTGGCCCAGGTTCCTTCTACGCCGCGGCCGGCGAGGTGGTAGGCGAGGAAGGGGTAGGCGAAACCGGCGCTGCGGATCAGAAACGTGCCGACGAGCAGCACCCAGATCAGGGGCGGCCAGGGAGTACGGGCGGCGACCGTCGCTTCGGGTGATGGTGCGGAGGGCGCGGTGTGGGCAGGGGAAGGCGTCACGACGGCTCCGGTGAGGCGCGTGGTCAAGAGAGGGGGAGGGTGCCGCCGCGGGAGGGGCGACGGCACCCTCGGTGACCGAAGAATGCCTGCAGCAGAGGGGTGAGAACGGCAGCAGGCGACGAGCCGAGAGGACGCACGGCGCGCTTCGGTCCCTGCCCGGTCGGCACGTCAGGGGTGGCCGACCGGGGGCCTGGAAGCAGGTCGACGTGCCGTCAGGCTGCGGTGGCGTACCGGCTGGAGTCGGCCGTCGGCCTCAACGGGATCTGCTCGCGGGTCACGGTGGGCCGTTGACCGGTCAGTCCAATGCGCGAACCGGTGCGGCCGGGGTGCGGGGGGCTGCTGCCTGCCGGGGGTGCGAGTGCAGTGCGCATGGCAAAGAACTCTCTGTGGGCGGGTGCTCCGGTCCCACAGGATTCGGTCGCGGAGCGCAGGACCTCTCGATCCCTTGCGCAGGCCGGTCTATCCTGAGCGCGGCGGCGTGCTGCGAACACGCCGGTCGGAGCACTCCAGTGATGGATGGGTCCGTTCCTGGGTGCTTGCTTGACTCGGATGAGTCCTCAGATGGCCGTCCCTTTATGCCGGGGGCGGCCATCTTTGTGCGTAATGCGTCTTACCAGGGAGAACACGGTCACGGCTGACGGCCGTCAGTGCCCGAGCAGTTAAAGAGCCGTGTTCGGGTGCGCTGTACCTGTGGTCGACGAAAGCATGCAGACGTATGCCGCTGGCATGCCGTGCGGTCATATGTTCGTACTCTGGGGCATGATCCTGCTACTGCCGCACCCAGTATGTCAATTGGGCTAGCCACGGGAAGCAGGAATACTTAACATCAGTGTCTGGCGAAGCGTCAGTACCTCCGCACCCGCCTGTGTCCCGTTCATACCGCGCGCCTTGGAGATTTTCGGTGACAGCAGCAGACGCTTACACCCGGCTCGCCGAAACTCTCGAGCGCCTTGCGCATGCACTGGGCCGCCCGGACCGTCTGGCTGATGTCCTGGACCTCGGTGACCTTTCGCGGCGCACCGGAGAGTCCGAGGACATCGTGCGCACGCTGCTGGAGGGCGGCCGGGTTGAGACGACGGTCGCTGTCCGCGTGCGGCAGAGACTCGAGTTCCTGCGCAGGACGCGGCGGCGTGCGGACGGCAACCGGTATTCACAGCAGGACTTGGGCGCCATCGTGAGGGTGAGCCGCCAAACCATGAGTGAGTGGCTCAAGACCGGTGTCATCAGCCTTGAGGGCATGGACCTACTGCGTGAGCACTTCGACCTGACCGCCGGCTTCCTGACCGCGCCCGAGCCCGAGGCCCTCGATGAGGCGCTCCAGGACGTTCTGCGGGATCTTGAGGCTGCGTCGGATCCCCTGGCTGCTCTGCGTACACCCGCGTTCTACCGTCTGGCCCGGCGAGCTCCGGATATGGACCCTGAAAAGCTCAAAGCCCTCGAACAGTGGGCCGTGATGATCGCTCAGAACGAGACCAGCAGCTGACGACCCCCCACGCAGACAGGGTGCCTACCGTGACCATGAGGAATCCCCGTAGATCGTTACTCGCGGGGAAAAGGGGTCGTACCCGCAAGGAAATGCGCCGTCTGGCCGACACACTGATCGATCCCATCCAAGTGCAGATCCCCGCCGATCCGGACATCCTGTTCGACGCACTCGTTGAGTCCGTCAGCCGGTGGCGGGGACATGAGGTCAAGGTTCTCAGAGAAAAGTTCCCGCCGCACACCGCCACCGGCCTGTGGCTGGAGGTGAACGGCGGCGCCTCTGATGTGGTGATCGTCGAAGAGCGCGCGGCTGTATGGCACCAGCTCGTCATCCTCTCCCACGAGGTGTGGCACATGTACCGCGGCGACGCGGTGGCTCCGCACCAGGTCGCCGGCCCTGGGCGCCAACCAACCGCCGCCCGTACGGACTTCAGCCTCGAAGCCGAGCAGGAGGCCGACGCCTTCGGCATGCTCGTCGGCCTTCGGCTCAAGACGTGGCTGGACGCATCCGTCCACTCCGTCTACGCAACCGCAACCTGCGGCCCTGGCGACGTTCTCGCCGCGCGTATCGGGGCTGCCCTCAACTACCGGGGACGGCAATGATCAACTACTTGAGCTGCGCCGTACTGCTACTCGGTCTGGCGGTGAAACTGCCCGACCTCGTCCGCGACTGGCGTGATCCGTTCCTGCGCACCATCTGTACCGTCATGGCCCTCGCCGGACTGTGCTTTCTCCTCGGTGCCCCTCCTACGGTCACAGCCATCAACGACCTCAGCGGCGTGCCCAACCTGGCGGCCCCGCTCACGTACGCCACGATCACCGCCTACAGCGCTTCGTCCCTGGTCCTGGTCGTCTACTGGCGCGGCGGCCCCCACGTGCGGCGCACCGCCCGGCGCTGGGTGCTCAGCTACGCCCTCGTCCTGGCCGGGATCGCGGCGATGTTCGCTATGGGAGAGGCGTCCGTGGAGCGCCGCACCGACTTCGACACCTACTACGCCACGACTCCGTTCATCGCCGCGATGATCGTGCTCTACCTGGTTGCCCACCTGACGGCCGTCACCGTCACTGCCGTGCGGTCGCTGAGCTGGGCTCGCGATGTGGAGGGCTGGCTGCGGGGCGGCCTGGTCATTCTCGGCGTGGGCACCGTGGTGAGCGCGGGCTACAGCATTTCCAAGCTGACGGCGGTGATCGCCCGCTGGGGTGGGCAGGACTGGTCGGCGCTCAGCACCAGCCTCAGCCCCGTTTTCGCCGGCCTGGGTGCGGTGCTGACGGTCATAGGAATTCTGGTGCCCTTGGCCGGCCAAGCATTGACGTTGTGGCGGCGCGACTGGCGGTCCTTCGTACGCCTGGAACCGCTGGAGCGCGAGCTGGACGATCTGCTCACCCAGCAGAATCTGCGGCTGCGCCGCCCATTGTGGTCCTCTCCATCCGTGCTCCTGACCTGGCGCCAGACCAGTATCAACAACGGCCTGCACCGTCTCGACGGCCTGCTCGACCACCAGCTGTACCAAACGACACACGCGACTGCCCTGCAGGGCTCCGGCGATCCGACGCAGGCGGAAGCCACCGCGTGGGCGGCCGTCATCGCTGCCGCAGCGCAAAGCCAGCGCACGGGGCAGATCCCGTCCAAGACCGGCCGCATGACAGGCCGCGTTCCCGAGCCCGACGTGCTCGAGGACATCGCCGAGGCGCTCGTCACCTCGTCCCTGGTGATGCGTGAGCGTCCCAGCCGAGCAGTCGAAGGCGTCGCATGAGCTGTGCCAGGACCGCGCCACCCACACCCGCCGCACGTGGAGCTGAACGGAGCAGCCCGGCATGAGCCTTGTCGTGTATACGGCAGCAGCGTTATTTGGGTTAGCCGGCGTCTTACTGTTCCGCCGCCCCCGCGCGGCGTTGCGCAGACCTCTGACCGCCTCCACTCTCGCTGCCGTCGCACTCGGCGCATGCTGCTTCTTCTGCAGCGCACCAGCCACGTTGGCCGCGGTCAACGACTACACCGGCATCACGAACGTGGGCGCCCCGCTGACCTACAGCGTGATCTCCGCCTACAGCTGCTCCCTCCTCATCCTGCTGATCCACTGGCGTGGCGGCCCTCCCGAACTCATCTGGCGTCTGACCCTGCGCAGCATCGCCGCCTACGGCACGGTCATCGCCGGCATCATCATCCTCTTCGCGCTGGCCGACGCTCCCGTCGAGCGACTCAGAGACCTCGACACCTACTACGCCACCACCCCGTACATGCGCGAAATGATCGTGCTCTACCTGGTCGGGCACGGGGCCTGCACGCTGGTGATGGGGGCCGTGTGCTGGAGATGGGCGCGCCAGGTGACCGGCTCGCTGCGCATCGGCCTGTACCTGATCATCGGGGGCCTGCTGCTGGACATCGTCGGCTTCGAGATCGCCAAAGGCACGGCCGTCGTTGCCCGCTGGCTGGGAAATGATCTGGACTACCTGTCCACCACCGTTGCCCCGCCCGTGGTGTCGTTGGGCGCCCTCGTGTGCTGCACCGGGTTCGTCCTTCCGCGCCTGCACCAGCCGGCCATCGCGCACTGGCGCAGTCTGAAAGATGCCCGCCGCCTGGCTCCTCTGTGGGCCGAAGTACAGTCGGCAGCCATCGCACCGAAGCCCTCCCCCTCGTGGTGGCACCTGCCGCAGGCTCGCCTGGACTGGCTGGAGGTCTCCATCCACGACGCGCTCCTTGCCCTTGCCCCCCTGTTCGACGAGCAGGTACGTCGTGCCGCATTCGACACGGCCCGCGCGAACAGCCACGACGTCAAGCAGGCCAGAGTCATCGCCGAAGCGGCGATGGTCGCCGACGCCGCCCAGCATGCTGCCGGCGGAAGGCAGGGCAGTCCCGAGGAACGCAGCGACTACCACCTGCACGCCACACAGACCCCTGGCACCAGCGGACTGCTGAAACTGGCCGAAGCCTTGCAGCACTCCCCCGTCGTCAGCGCGGCCCGGCACGCCTCCCTGACGTCATCCCGTAACCGGATATGAGGAGCACCATGCGCAGAGCTGTCGTCATCGGAGCCGGACTGGGCGGACTGCTCGCGGCGGCGGCCCTGTCCCCACACGTCGACGAGGTCATCGTGCTGGAGCGCGACGACCTGCCCGAAGGCCCCGAGAACCGCAAGGGTGTCCCGCAAGGACGGCACGCTCATCTGCTGATGCCCGGTGGCCTGGAAGCGATCGACGACCTCGTACCGGGCTTGAACGTACGCGAACACCTGCTGGCGGCCGGCGCCCACGCTGTCTCCCTCAGCTCCGGCATGGTCGTCCTGACCCCAGAGGGATGGTTCCGCCGCTGGCGGCACAGCGAACACCACATGATCACCTGCAGCCGGGCGCTGCTGGAATGGGTCGTGCGCACGGCGATCACGACCAACACCAGCACCATCGAGATCCGAAAAGCCCAAGTCCGTGACCTGATCGGCAGCAGCCGACGAGTGAACGGAGTGCGCCTGCAGGGCGTTTCCGGCCCAGCAGAACTCGCCGCTGACCTCGTCGTCGACACCAGCGGCCGTGGCTCACGCATCGTCCAGTGGCTGGACGGCCTCGCGATCACCGGCATCGAGGAGAAGACCGTCGACTCCGGCCTGGTCAACGCCACCCGCATCTACCGCGTCCCGCCCGGCGCCGAACGCTTTCCCCTGACGATGGTGCAGGCCAACCCCTACACCGGGCAACCGGCACACAGCGCCGTGATCGTCCCCATCGAGGGTGATCGCTGGATGGTCAGCCTCGCGGGCTCCCGCGGCGGCGAACCCCCCTCCGACCCCGAAGGCTTCCTGCAGTACACCCTCGACCTGCCCCATCCCATCGTCGGACAGCTCATCACCCACGCCGAACCGCTTACCGACGTGGCCATCAGCCGCAGCACCAGCAACGCCCGCCGCTATCTGGAAAAGGCCCACGCCTGGCCCGACGGACTCATCGTTCTCGGCGATGCGTTGGCCACCTTCAACCCCGCCTACGGGCAGGGCATGAGCGTGGCAGCACTCGGCGCCCGCGCCTTCAGCCACCACCTGCGGCGCGCCGATGTTCTCGCCCCCGGACTGGCCCGTACCGTGCAGCGCGCCGCGGCCGCGCACGTGGAGGCAGCCTGGAACCTGGCCGTGAGTCAGGACGTCCTGTACCCCGCAGTCCGCGGCGGCGCACCTACTGCTGCGGACCGCCTTGCGGCCCGCTACACACGACGCGTCATGAAGACCGCAACCGGCTCCTACCAGGTCGCATCAGCGCTGTGGGACGTCACCGGCCTCAAGGCGGGACCCGCCCGCCTGTTGCGCCCTTCGACCGTGCTGGCCGCCTTGAACGGATCCCCGCTGCCCCCGCTTTCGGGCCCCCCGCTGATCGCCCGCGAACGGCAACTGCTGCAGGCGCTCAACAACGGCGAGGGACAGACAGCGTCCGAACCGGCGTAGAAGAGGCCAGCACAACCCGCCCTTCGCCCACGTGCCGATGCCAGCCGCTTCAGCACGTACGGCCACAGCACCGGGCCATGCCCGGCCCGGCATGTTCCTGTGACGCCGACCTGGAACACGGGCTGCCGTCGGCGTGTCCGCCGGACCCAGCGAACAATGAAAGGACGTACTTCATGCGTCGTGCCGTCATCATCGGTGCGGGAATGGCGGGCATGCTGTCCGCCCGTGCGAGCGCCGACTTCGTCGACGAGGTCATCATCATCGAACCCGACGATCTCCCCGACGCGCCCCGCCCACGCAAGGGACTGCCCCAGGCACGTCACATTCACAGCCTCGTCGCCGGCGGCACCGACGCCATGCAGAGCCTGCTGCCCGGCATCCTCCAACACTGGCTCGACGCCGGCGCTCACCGGCACGAGCTCACCGCAGGCATCGTCGCCCTGTCCCCGGAGGGCTGGTATCGGCGATGGCAGCCCGACGGCCACTTCATCATCACCGCCAGCCGTGACCTGCTGGACTGGGTCGTGCGGGAGCACGTCCTGGCGCATGACCGCATCCGTGTGTTCGGCGGTCGCAAGGTCACCGCCCTGCACGGCAGCGACCGGCAGATCACCGGTGTCCTCCACCGCCCCGCGCACGGACCGGACGACCCTCAACGCCTGGACGCCGACCTCGTCATCGATACTTCCGGACGCGCGTCCCGCGCCACCGCGTGGCTAGCCGACCTGGGGATCGACACCATCCCCCACCGGACCCTGGACACCGGCTTGACCTACGCCACCCGGCTCTTCCATGCCCCGGCCGGTGCCGAACACATCCCGGTCTTCAACATCATGGCCCAGCCCCGGGCCAGCATCGGCCAGTCCGCCGTCATCGCCCCGATCGAAAACGGGCTGTGGATGGCCACGCTCGGCGGCATCAAAGGCTCCGAACCCACACGTAACGCCGCCGACTTCATCCCCTTCGCGCTCGGCCTACGCCACCCGCTAATCGGCCAGTTGCTGTACGGCCTGGAACCAGTCTCCGACGTCACCCTCACCCGCAGCACCGGCAACCGCCGCCACTACTACGAAAAAGCCCGCACCTGGCCGGACGGGCTGATCGTCTTGGGCGACGCGATCGCCACGTTCAACCCCGTCTATGGACAGGGCATGAGCGTGGCCGCGCTCGGCGCCCGCGCACTGCACCAGGAACTGCACAAGAGCGGCAGCCTGACGGCCGGGCTGGCACGCCGCGTGCAACGCGCGGCGGCCACATCGGTCGAGGCGGCCTGGGCGCCGGCCACCACCCAGGACATTCACTACAACACCGCCCACGGCCAAAAGCCCAGCGTGCCGGAAAGGCTTCTGGGCCGCTTCACCAGCCGCCTGTCCTACACCGCGACCGGCTCTCAGTTCATGGCCGATGCCGTCACCGACGTCACGAGCATGCGCGCCGCCTCCACTCGTCTGCTGGCTCCGGCGGTGCTCCGCGCGGCAGCGGCCGGTCCGAAGCTGCAGCCCCTGTCGGGTCCGCCGCTCACCGCATCCGAGCAGCGTCTCCTCACGCCGCTTGAAGAGATCAACGGACAACCCGCCTGAGCCTTCCGCCTGCAGGAATCAGACCGACCGGCCAGCGCACGCAGCGGCTCTGACAGCGTGCGGGTCAGCTGCGCTCGGTCCATTCCTTCAGTGTGTCGGCCAAGGTACGTACGGGGTGCGGGCGCATGATCGTGGTGCGGTCGGCCAGGCCCTGCAGCAGCAGCCCGACCTTCATGTACTTGCGGCGGGTGGCGTCGGCTTCCTCCTTGGCCTTCTGCCACTGCAGACTGCCCGGCTCGAGCGGCTGTCCGCGGTGATCGCGGAACAGAGCGGCGAACTCGTCCGCAGCAAGACCACTCCACGACCGCTGCCCTCAACGCGGACACGCAGGTACGGCCCGAAACGCTTCTTCACCTGAGAAGTGCTTCTTTCCACGGCACGATCTGGACCCTCGACAAGTCCTATCGCTCCAGGTCAGGAGCACTTCACGCGTTTGTGATCAAGTCTCGGACAGATCACCTCACGAAAGCCCGAGGCTAATTACCAGCTTCAGCCCAGTAGTCCCTGAGCATCTGCCCCGGCCAGTCGGGCTCGTGAATGTCGCCGCGGGGTCCCATCTCCTCGAAGTAGGGCGCGAGGTCGTAGATTGGCGTTCCGGCGACCGCGTCGAGGTCGGCCACGTGCAGGTCCAGGCCATGCACCTTCAACAGCCGGGGAAAACTCGTTGCAAGCTGGTTCGGACGTCGGTGATTCCTGTGCGCGAACGTGCCCGAGGGCTCCCAACGAGAGTCACCTCGCGGGCTACGTGCGTGCAGGGCAACGTCTCCTGGCGATGCCTGGCTGAAGTGCCAGGTCACCACCAGATGGGAAAACTCGTCGAGCCCTCTCACGGTGTCGGTCGGGAACCTTGAGTCGAGGCGAATGATGGACTCGATGCCACCCCAGTAGTCGTCTGCGACCTCGTTGCGGCCACCGATCACGGTGCCGATGGGCTTGATCTCCAACGTCATGGTGTTCCCTCTATCCCTTAACCTGGCGTGATCAATCTACGGTGCGAAGGTAGTCTGCGGTTCTGGTTTCGACTTCGACGACGGCCGAGATGCCACGACGTCGGTACGGTGACAGAAGCTGACGCATCTCCAACACCCGTTGGCGAGCCCGCCCGGAGTAGACGCCCTCTTCCATAGCGTCAAGGGCCCTGGACCAGGTTGCGCACGCTTCTTCCACCCGGCCAACTGACATCTGTGTGGCGCCCAAGTACCCGAGGGTCACCGCATGAGTCCGTTTGAAGGCGGCTCCGCGTGTCCGCACGCTGCGCCCGAACTGATCGATCGCGCCCTTCTGGTCGTTGAGGATGCGCAGCGTGCAGGCCGTTTCGTGAGCCAGCGACGCTTGGCCGAAAAAGAAGGTGCGGGCAGGCTCTTCAATGCCGTCATGCGCGCTTCGCAGGTCGTCCTCAGCGCGGAGCAAAGTCTTGGTTGCCGCCTTCTTTTGCCCGCTCGCGGCAAGACAGCGGGCATGGACGACACCGAGCAGCGCTCGTTCTCGCGGGGTCGCCGACTCGTAGCGCTGACGGTCGATTGAGGCCGCGGACAACTCCAGTGCCTTGTTGAACAACCCAAGATCGAGAGCTTGGTGGGCCATAGCGCGGAGGATGTGGCCCGAGAGCGGGGCGTCGCCGGAGCGCGCGGCCAGCTTCAGCCCGAGTGCGAAGTACGGCTCAGCGACATCATGTTCACCATTGTCGAAGGCCATCCACCCAGAAAGATAGGCGCCCTCGGCGGCGGCGGAATGCATGTCGCGGCGCACCCGGTCATCAGGGAACTTCCCTACTAAGTAGCGGGCGACGTCGGATCGTAGGTACTCAACGAGAGCGGAACGGCCATGACCGCCTCCTCGCCGCTGGTCCATTCGGGAGAAGGCCAGCGTCATTTCGCGCACGCTTTCCACGTCACCGCGGCCAACCCGCTGCGCGCTCTTCCCTGCGCTCGGCGGCTCCTTGGCCATCTCAACCCACCACGACTCCGCAGGGAGGGCGAGGGCAGCGGCTGAGTACACGCCGCCCCGCAGCAGGCTCCGCCGGTCCGGGTCCAAGTCGGTGCTCCCCAAGTCGTTCAGCGCGATCAACGGATCGACGCGCCAGTCCAGCGCTCCCTGCGCTGGCGAGTTGGGCGCTGTGAACCCGGCTTCGCCTGCCGTGACGACCCGCCTTAGACGACGGGAGAGTGCCTCGCACATGATTATGGGGGCCTGCCCAGACGGTTCGTGCCCGTCCACCCAATGCTGCACGTGCTGCCGCGCGATGCGGGTGTAGTCGGTCAGGTTGCTCTCGCTGGCGACCCGGACGAAGGCACCCGCTGCTTGGGCTCGTGACCAGGCTGCCTCCTTAAGGAGAGCCTCGAACCGCTCGTTCCGCTTGCGCGCCATGGTGCGCCCCCGCACTGCTAATGATCTTGAGACACGTTTGTCAACCTACACTCGCGCATCTACGCCGAGTGCGCTGTACCAACCTATTACGCAACGAGGGTATGAGTTTGGGCTACTGGCTGAAAGTGCCCCTGCGTAGGAATTCCCGGTGCCTCAGAAGTGAAAACGATCTTGTGTCACGTTTGGCAGTCGCGCGCCCGTCGGGCGGTATCGACAACGGGTCAACCGCGGTTCGCTCTACGTACCCACCAAGCGATCTGCGTAAGAGGAATCGATGGCCAAACAGCGCATCTTCAGAAGGGCGCGCGCTGCCGCGGAATTCGCTGCCTGTGAGAACGGTGTGCATATCCCGTCGCCTCGCCCTGGCCCAGTACGCCGGAAGACGGGATCGGCATGACACAGACTGCGACCGTCACGCGGACTGGCTCCAGCGCCTCCTTCCGGTACATCCCGCGCAGCGGTGCTGACGTGGCCTTCGCGCGGCACACCGGCTCGGGAAACGGCAACGTCGACCCCCTGGACCGGCTTTGGCCAAGACGCATCCGGAGCGTCATCAGGAGTTCGCTGAGCTGCTGGGAACCTGCAGAGTTCATCAACGCAGCCGAACTGCTCGCCTCCGAGCTGGTCACCAACGCACTGCGGCACGGCCGCGGTGACGTCCGCGTGCTCCTGACCTTTGCAGACGGCTGCATGCGGCTCGAAGTGCGGGACGAGTCGCCTGAAAGTCCTGTCCTGCGCGACGCCTCCGGCGTGGACGAGGCCGGCCGTGGCTTGGCCCTCGTCAGGGCTGAGGCCCACGACTGGGGCATCAGCGAAGACGGCATGACCATCTGGTGCTCCCTCGCCCTGCCGTCGCTCAGCCCTACCCCCTAGAACGCCGTCGGGTCGCAGTTTTGCCCTTGCTTTCACGAGCAGCAAGGGAACCAGCTGCGGCCCGGCGGCCCTCATCACCTGGCCCTTGAGGATTTGACCCTCCATGATCACCCCATCTCAGCCCTCCCGCCCGGACCTCGGTACGGACCTCGTGCGCTGCATGTGGCGTGCGATGGAGGCCGAGTCGAGCATGCCCAGAACGGACACTGCGGCGCGCGTGATCGCCGACATATTCGCCCAGGAGGTAGACCTCCTGCGGACGGTGCTGGACGAACACGGGTGGCCGGGCTACCGGCTCGTGGGCGAGCGTGGCTCGCGAGCCGCCTGGCAGATTGCCACGTACTGCGGGGACGACGCGTTGCAGGCCCGTGCGTGCGGCCTGCTGGAGAAGGCGGTGCGTCAGCAGGACGCCGACCCTGTGCACTACGCCCTGCTGGCTGACCGCCTGTGCCTCAACCGCGGTGAACCCCAACGGTTCGGAACGCTCTACATCCCGACGCACAGCGGCGTCTTGGAGCTCTACCGCGTAGGGGAGCGCGAACGGCTGGACGACAGGTGTCATGCGCTGGGCCTCGAACCGCACGCCGAGTACGCGCGCAGCCTCCGAGCGGACGTGCTGTCGCCGGACGTCACCTCACCCCCCAGCTAGCCCCCAGACACCGTCATGCCGCAGTCGCACCATCCGTCTCCCCGTGCGGGTTCCCGCCGGCTGCCGCTCGACGGTCCCCTCCCCATCCCCCCTTTGAGGACTCCACACCCCATGTCCTTACCGACCCACAGCCCACAGAAATCCCGAACGCACCCGCTTCCACGGAGGTGCCACCGTGCGCGGCCGTGACATGCCCCTCACCGATCACGCCGCCGGGAGCGACTTTGCCCTGTACGCCGTCCTTGAAGACCTCAAGATGGGCCGCTATCTGGGTGTGAAGGAACTGCTCGTCGAGACCGGCTACGACTGGCCGCTGCGCACCTTCCGCACTCAGGTCATCGCCCTGTACGCCGCGTACACCCGGGCCATCGACAACTGGTGCGCGGACGAGCCCGATGATCCGGACGCGCTGATGATGTGGGCCCGGGTGCTCACGCAGCGCACGTTCCTTCTTCGCAGTCCCGCGAACGATCCCGTGGTCATCAGCGCCGTCGACCAGGCCCGCCGCGTCTGCCGCGCCGCGATCAAGGCCCGTCCGCGGTGTCCGGTGGCCTGGGTGTGCCTGCTGGCCCTGGCGCAGTTCGATGCCGACCCGCGGTATCAGCAGATCGAGGAGCACTGGGTGCCGGGCGCGGACAACCAGCCCGAGGGGCCGTGGCCGCTGTTCTGGGCAATCCGCCAGCGCGACCCCGAGAACCGCGAAGCCGTCCAGCGCCTTTTGCAGTACTTCTACGCCCGCAAGACCGGAGCGCACAGCGTCGCGCAGTGGGTGGCGATGAGGGCACCCGAGTGCTCGATCCTGCACATGGCCCCGCTGTACGCATACATCGAGGACTTCCGGGTGCAACGGGCCCGCCGACAGGTCAGTGACTTCACGTACTGGACCGACCCGGGCGTGCAGAGGTTCGTGCAGCGAGCGCGGGATGGCTGGTTCGCCTACCTCGACGCCGACACGTCCACCTCACCCATCCTCTCGCTCGACCTCAACCTGCTGGCCTGGTCCTGCCAAAGGAGCGGGGTGGGAGGCGCCAGGCCGGTTTTCGAGGCCATCGGCCGCTACGTCACCGTGCTGCCCTGGCAGACCCTCGGCTCCCCCGAGCACTGGGTCGACGACTTCTACGCAGCCCGTGGCTCCGCGTTCAAAGAACAGCCCGTCAGCTACTGACCTGATCCTTTTCCTTTTCCTGTTCCTCTCCTACGACACCGCAAGGACACACTCCCTTGTCTCGAAGTGCAACAGCCGCGCTGCTCGACGACGACGCCGCGCTGCGCCGGGAAGGCATCACGCCCACGCTGGCCCGCAAGATGGGCGGGTTCGGGAACTACGCCGTCAGCTTCTCCGTCATCTGCATCCTGGCCGGCGGCATGACGCTGTTCGGGTTCGGCCTGCACAACGGCGGCCCGGCCGTCATGGTGTGGGGCTGGGCCGGCATCTTCGCCATGACCCTGGTCCTGGGCTCCTGCCTGGCCGAGGTGACCTCGGTCTACCCCACGGCCGGCGCGCTCTACCACATGGCCGACCGGCTCGGCGGACGCGGCTGGGCGTGGCTGACGGGCTGGCTCAACCTGCTCGGCCTGGTCGGCGCCATCGCCGGCATCGACTACGGCGCGGCCACCTTCATCGGCGCCTTCGCCAGCCTCCAGTGGGGGTTCGAGCCCACACCCGAGAACACCATGGCGATCTTCGTGTGCGTGCTGCTCCTGCACGGCCTGCTGAACAGCTTCGGCGTGACCCTGGTCGACGTGCTGAGCAAGATATCCGTGTGGTGGCAGGCCGGCGGCGTCCTGCTCATCGTCGGCCTGCTCTTCACCGCCCCCGGCCAGCGCCAGACTCCCGGCTTCGTGTTCACCGAGTACTACAACGACTCCGGCATCACCAACCCGCTGTACGGGGCCGGAGTCGGCTGCCTCATGGCCGCCTACACCTTCTGCGGCTACGACGCCTCCGCGCACCTGGCGGAGGAGACCAAGCAGGCACAGAAGACCGCCCCATGGGGCATGGTCCACGCCATCCTCTGGTCGGGCATCGCCGGGTTCGTACTGATCGTCGGGATGCTCTTCGCGATGGAGAGCTACGCCAACACACTGGACACCGCCACCGGCGTCCCGCCCGCGCAGATCTTCATCGACGTACTGGGCACCGGCGTCGCCAAGGCGCTGCTCCTGGTGGTCATCGTCGCACAGCTGTTCTGCGGGAACGCCGAAACGGCCGCGGCCTCACGGATGGTGTACGCCTTCTCCCGCAACCGGGCCCTGCCGGGCTGGAGGACCTGGACCAGGGTCGACGCCCGCACGGAAAACCCCACGCCGGCGGTGTGGCTGTCGGTGGGCATCGCGCTCGTCCTGGCCCTGCCGAGCCTGTACTCGCCTGCCGCGTACGCCGCGGTCACCGCGATCAACGTCCTGGGCATCACCCCCGCCTACGCGATCCCCGTCTTCCTGCGGCTGAAAGCCGGCGACACGTTCAAGCAGGGCCCATGGAACCTGGGCCGCTTGAGCAAGCCGATGGGCTGGCTCGCGGTCTCCTACGTGACGGTGCTCACCGTCTTCTTCTGCCTGCCGCAGGCATACCCGATCACCTCGCAGTCCTTCAACTACGCGCCCGTCACCCTGGCCGTCGTGCTGCTGTTCGCGTGGATCTCGTGGATTACCACGGGCCGCAAGAACTACGCCATGCCCACGCAGACCCGCACCGCCGAAGACGCCGCGATCTCAGGGGGCCTGGTGTGATGAGCAACAAGACCGCTCCAGCCTCTGGACACAGGACGTGGGAAAAGACGGGAGCCGTCATCCAGCAGCGACTGGACGAGGGCATATACAAGCCCGGGACATGGCTGCCTCCACAGCGGAACCTGGCCGCGGAACTCGGCGTGTCCTGCGCGACACTCGAACTGGCTCTCCAGCCGCTCAAAGCCAGTGGCGTGATCGTTGCGATGCCGCGCGTCGGAAATGTCGTTGCGGACGCAACAAGTACCGAGCCGATCCGTTACACCACGGACAACATCGCAAGGACCCTCCGCAAGCGGCTGCGTGATGGCACGTACGCGGCCGGAACACCGCTGCCGTCACAGGCGCAGTTGGCCGCCGAGTTCGGAGTGTCGCGCTGTCCCGTACAGATAGCCGTGAACACACTGCGAGGCGAAGGGCTCCTCGCCTCGCATGCAAAGGCAGGAAAGCGCGCCGTCGTCCTCCCCGCCCACAAGGATGACGGCGTCCTGGGCGCATGCGAGCCCAGCGGGACCCTCGCGGAGCCGACGACCACACCAGCACGCCGTTTCATGGCCAAGGACGTTGAGAGCGTCATCCGCAAACGCCTCAGTGATGGCACGTATGCGGCCGGAACGCGGCTGCCGGCGCAGCCGCGGATAGCAGCCGAGTTCGAGGTGTCGCTCGGGACCGTTGCAAAGGCCCTGACCAGGTTGCGCAGGGAAGGGCTCCTCTACTCGGTGCGCGGGGCGGGAACGTACGCCGCCGCCCTACCCCAGTCCACGACAGGAGACATGCGATGACCACCGAGAACACCTTTCACCGCGGCCCCGCCCTGACGGCTTCCCTGCTGGAAGTGCCGGACCTCAACGCCCTCGTACGGGAGGGTGCAGTGCACACCGTGATGGTCGGTGTCCCCGACATGACCGGCCGTCTCAAGGGCAAACTCCTCGACGCCCGCACCTTCCTGGACACCTTGCCCGCCGGGCCGGACATGTGCGCCTACGTGCTCGCCACGGACATGGACATGAAACCCCAACCGGGCTACCTCCTCACCGGCTGGCACAACGGATACGGGGATCTGCACGTCGTCCCCGACACCAGCACCCTCCGGTATCTGAGCTACCTGCCCGGCACCGCCCTCGTCCACGGCGACGCCTTCCATCCCGACGGCAGACCGGTGGAGGTCGCACCGCGGCAGATGCTGCGCGACCAGCTCGCCGCCCTCGCCTCGCTCGGGCTGACGGCGAAGGTGGGTATCGAAAGCGAGTTCGCCCTCTACAAGGGAACCCCGGCCCACATCCACCGGCGCGAATATCGGGACCTGACCCCGGCCTTTCCTCACAACCTCGACTACGCGCTGGACCATCCGCCCGCCCTGAGCGCGTTCTTCCACGACCTGCGCACCGCCCTGAAGTACGCCGGCTGCCGCACGTCGGCGATCAAAACGGAAGGCGCGCCCGGACAGGTCGAGGTGACGTGGCCCCACGGCGACCCCCTGGCGGCGTGCGACACCTACACGGTCCACCAGCACGCCGTGCGCCATCTGGCCCCCCAGCACCGCATGGCCCCCACCTTCATGGCAGCCCCGCAGACCGGGGTCGGCAGCGGGATGCACCTGCACCTGTCCTTGTGGGCCGACGAGGTACCGGTCTTCGCCACCGGGTCGCGCGAGGAACTGCCCGACCTTCTGGAGCACTCGCTGGCCGGACTCATCGCCGGCCTGCCGGACATGGCACCGCTGTACGCACCCACCCCCAACTCCTACAAGCGCTACCAGCCGCACTCGTTCGCCCCCATGAACTTCTCCTGGGGCTGGGACAACCGCACCTGCGCCGTCCGCGTCGTGGGCCGGCACAGCGGCACACACCTCGAAGTACGGACGGCGGGCGCCGACGCCAACCCCTACCTCGCCCTGGCAGCCGCCCTCGCAGCCCTCACCCACGGCCTGCACGAACGCCCGAAACTGCCCGCACCATGCACCGGCAACGCCTACCAGACGCACGGACCCCGCCGAGTGCCCCGCACCCTGCGAGAAGCCGTGGACGACTTCACATCCAGCAGCATCGTGCACTCCGCATTCCCCCTGCCGGTCGTCGAGCACTACATGCACGCCGCCACCATCGAGATCGACGCACTCGCCGGACACGTCACCGACGCAGAGCGCGTACGGGGGTTCGACCGTGCGTGATGACGTGACCACCGCAGTACACGAGGCCGCCAAGATGCTGCGCAAGGAGACCAGCGACAGCACCTGGACAGCGGGCACGATCCGCGCATCCGGAGACCTGGCCCAGCGCTCACGCACCACCAGCAGCTTCCCCATGCAGGCGCCCGGGAGCGACACGGTCCGCCACCACGCCGCCGCGGCCCCCACGAACCCGGCGTGCACCGCGAGCCCGTCACCGACGTCGAACGCGAACGAGGCGGCACCCATGCCTGACCTCCTCGCCGCTGCGACCCCCACCGCGTCCAAGCGTCCTGTACGCCAGCTGTCTAGGACAGAACGCGTCACGGCGGACGTCGAAAAGCGTCTGGCCGACGGCACGTACGAGCCCGGCACGGTGCTGCCTGCGACGCGAACGCTCGGTGCGGAATTCGGAGTGTCTCAGACGCTGGTCCAGCTGGCTCTACAACCGTTGAGGGACAGCGGCGCTGTCCAGGCGGTAGCTGGCCGTGGGCATGTCGTCGTGGACCCGACGGCTTCTGCGCCGGTCATCACCGGCGCAGCCGAGATCGAGAAGACCCTCCGTGCGCGACTGCGCGACGGCACGTACGCAGTGGGCACATGGCTGCCGTCGCTCAGGGAACTCATGCATGAGTTCGCAGTGACGGTGCCCACCATCCACCGGGCCGTGGGGGCGCTGCGGGACGAAGGGCTCGTCATCCCCGTCAAGCCCCTTGGCATGTATGTCGGCGATCCGAACCAGCCCGACGCGCCTCCCCCCAGCACGCCGCCTGTCAACGCGAGGGATCTGAGGAGAACGCTCCGGGTGCGGCTGCGCAATGGCACCTATCCGCCCGGCACCCAACTGCCCAGCCTCCACGACCTGTGCACCGAGTTCAGCGCCGGCCCCCACACGGTCACGACGGCGCTCACCCACCTGCACACCAGAGGCCACCTGATCACAGGACCCGACAGCAGCCGACTCTTCGCCCCGCCCCCAATGCCCCGCCGGCGGACGTCCAGTGCGGCCTGACCATCCGGCGTTCCTCCTCCCCCACGAAGAAGAAGCCGGAAAAGCAGTGCAGCAGCTCGTGACGACCGCACCCCACAGACCCCCCGCGTCGCTCGTCGGCGGGCGAGCGACGCGGGGCCCAGCACGACGTTCGACGTGCACCACGAGCGCGTCACCGGCGTCGAACGCGAACGAGGCGGCACCCACGCCTGAAATCTCTGCGCAAAGGAGCAGCAGGATGAAGAAGCTGACCGTGCTCTTATGGAACTTCGAGGAGAACGGCAGGAACAACCCCGACAAGCGCCGCCGGGCACACGAAAAACTGCTGTCCCACAATCCGCACCTCATCCTCCGCCAGGAGATGGCAGGCGCGAACGCCGACGGCAACGCGATCATGTACGAACTGGAAGCCATCCTCGGCCTGCGCGGCTGGCTCGGACACGGCTCATGCACCGCGGTCTTCGCCGATCCGCGCGTCTTCCAGACCGTACGCGAGCTTCCGGCAGCCGCTCTATGGACGCTGCCACCCACCGCGCTGATCATGCGCTATCTCCCCGCCGGCCACGACGCGATGCCGCTCGCCGTGGCCTCCTACCACCTCAACTACGCCTCCCCCACGCAGCGCAACCTGGAAACGGAATGGCTGTCCACCCTGGCCGACAAGAAATGGACCACCCCCGATGGCCGGACTGTGCGGATGCCCTGCCTCATCGCAGGAGACAACAACAGCTATCCCGCACCCGGCGTCGACGGCGACCCCGCGCTGCCGGTCCTAGACGAGATCAGGGACCGGCCCCACCGCCTCCACCGTTCCCTCGTGGGACCTGACGGCAGCCGGGTCATGGACACCCGACCCGACGAGACGCTGCGCACTGCCGGCCTGGAGGACGTAGCTCGCCACCGCGCCATCAAGCGCGGCGACAAGACGGCTGTGGCCCGCACGGTCAACGCCTGCGCAACACACGGGCCCGACGCCCGAGTCGATCGTTTCTACGCCACGGCCGGTGTGCTCGAAGCAGTCACCGACATGGATGTGATCGAAGTGCCGGAGCACATCTCCGACCATCACATCGTTCGACTCGCCCTCAGCGGTGACCACCTCGCGGACGTCCTCAATGAGCAGCAGAGTCCGCTCGCCGCGCTGCAACGAGGAGGCCGGCGGACGTCCGGTGCGGCCTGACCACCCGGCGTTCCTACGCCCCCGCGAAGAGGAGAGCGGACAGCAGTGCGGCAGCTCGGGGCCGCCGCACTCCACAGACCCCCCGCGTCGCTCGTCGGCGGGCGAGCGACGCGGGGCCCTCAGCAACGAATCGAAAGAGAGCAACATGAACACCGTCCTCACCCCCGTGGTGGATGAGCACACGGCCCTGACCGGCCAGATCGACGCGCTCGCAGGACAGGTCACCGACGCAGAGCGCGTACGGGGGTCCGACCGTGCGTGACGACGTGCGCAAGGCAGTTCGTAAGGTCGCCGAGGTGCTGCGGAAGGAGATCAGCGACGGCACCTGGAAAGCGGGCACGGTCCGCGCATCCGGTGACCCGACCCGGCGCTTTTGCACCACCCGGTATGTCATCCACAAAGCCGTGGCATTGCTCCGCGATGAGGGCGTTGTCGAGACCCGCGCTGGCGGCGGAGGCGGGATCGCCCCACGCGGCACCATGCCCTGCGCCTGGCCGGTCGGTACCACACGCAGTAAAGCAATCCGGCGGACCGTCCGCGAGCGGATCAACGCCGGCACCTATCCGGCCGGTGAACTCCTGCCCACCCTGACATCCCTGAGCCAGGAGTTTGCCGTGGCGAAATCCACGATGTCCGCGGCGCTGAGGCCGCTCAAGGCCGAAGGGCTCCTGATACCCGCCGACAGGCGCACAATGATCACCGCACGCAAAGGGCTCGTCACCAACATAGAGCCCGTCCGGGGGTTCGACCGTGCTTAAGGTCTGCCCCTCCCCGGTGACGTTCCCTGCCACCGATACGCGGGCGCCCCGTGTGCTGGGCGAGCTGACGGGTCTGCTCTTTCTCGCCACCGTCGTGAGCCTGGCCGGCGCGGCGGTGAAGGCTGCGTCCCTGTACGGCGCGCGGTGGGAAATCAGCGAACTGATCAAGGTCGCCCAAGTGTTGGCCAGCTATATGGTCGGCGCCTGGCTCACGTGGCTGGTGCTGCGCCAGCCCGCCCCGCACGGCGCTTGGCCATGGTGGCGCCCGCTGCGAGGGCCTGCGGCGGGCGTGCTCGCCGTCGCGATCTCCTGCCTGTCCATGCCCGTGGCCGGCTCGCTGAACCAGAAGGTCGGGCCGGCGCTGTTCGCCTGCGCGGTGGCGTGGCTGGCCGTGGAAATCTGCCGCTCTCACGGCCTGCACCTGGGCAGTCGGGCTCCCTACACGCCGCTCCAGCAGTTCCAGCGATGGAACGTCGCAGAGGCAAACCTCATCGCATGCGCCGCAACCGGCCTCCTCTTTGGCCCGCTGGGGGCGCTGCTGAGCCAGATCGCGCCGGACGCCGCGCCCATCCTGCAAGAAAGCCAGACAGCCGCCCTCGGCCTCGACGGCCCTGTGAACCTCGCCCTGGGCATCGTGCGCACCGTGGCGATCGAGGACGTCGTGGTCGTCGCGGCAACGATCACGCTGATGACGGCTGTGCGCCGACCCACGTGGGAGATCTACACCCTGGTCTGTCTCATCGAGGTAGGGCTGCACGCCTACTTCGGGCTCAGCGCCATCGCCGCCGTCATCATGGCCGCAGGCCGCGTCTGGCTGTACCTGCGCTGCCCCAGCCTCCTGCCCCTGATGGCCTCACACGCCCTGTGGAACATCTTCCCCGAGATCGGCCAGCTGCCCCTCCCCTACCAACTGATGGCGGGCGTTGCCATCGCCGCGTCCTACGCGTACATCAGCAACCGGTTGAGGAAGTCCGCGCTCGAATACACCCCGGACACACCGGCCCGCTCCGCTCTCGTGACCGAGAAGTCTCCATGACGATCACTGAAGGCCGAGAGAACCTGAACGGCCCCTGCACCACGGTGCGCCCGTAGGGGCGACCGCAAAGACGAGACCTCGGCGCGGCGACCGCGTCATGGCCAGTTGCTTCCGACAACAGGCCACGGTGCCTAGCAGTCGCCGCGCCGAGTGCACCACCGCAGGTCACTTCTTGTATGAAGGAGAATCACGTGACAGCTACAACGGCGCCGGACATCCGGACCTTACGGATCGGTGTCCTGTGTGGAGGAAACTCCCCCGAGCGGCCCGGTTCAATCGCATCCGGCGAGCACGCGGCGAAAGCCCTGGCCGACGCAGGGCACACCATAGAGCTGATTGACATGGCGGACACCCCGCTGGCGGAACTCCAACAGCGGATTGACGTAGCTCTGCTGGGCTTGCACGGGCTGGGCGGGGAGGACGGCAAGATCCAGGGGGCGCTGGAGACCATCGGTCTGCCCTATACCGGCTCCGGCGTTCTGGCTTCCGCGATCGGCATGCACAAGCCGACCTTCAAGCTGATGCTGACGCATGAGCGTCTGGACACCCCTCGCTGGGTGATGCCCCACCCGGACATGACCGTCGAAGCCGCGGTTGGAGTCGCACGCAACTCCCTGGGCTATCCCGTTTTCGTCAAGCCGTCATCGGGGGGCGGGAGCCTGGCGGCAGGCATCGCCCACGACGATCACGAGCTTCGGACTCTGATCGAGAACGGCCGCGCCGGCGAGTACGCGGAGTACATGATCGAGGAGTACGTGCAGGGCATTGCCTGCACCGTCGGCCTCGTCGAGATCGAGGGACGCCTGAGATCGTTTCCCGTGCACGACGTGGAGTCGGCCCGCCCGTTCTACGACTACGAGGCCAAGCACGACCCGAGCCTGCGCACCGAGCACTGCCCGTCGATCCTTCCCGCGCCGACCACCGAGAACATGCAGTACGTGGCCCGCCGCATCTTCGGCATGGTCGGCGCGCACGGCGTGCTCCGCGTCGACTTCCTCGCCGCGGCGAACGGCCGGACCACCGTCCTGGAGTGCAACACACTGCCGGGCCTGTCGCGGGGCGGCAACCTGGCCACCATGGCGGAGGCGGCGGGAATCTCCTATCCGGTTCTGATGCAGCACCTCGTCAGGAGCGCGTTCACCAAACCCGGATACCTGCCGTAGGAAAGACTGTGGCGCATGAGCGTCCCGTCAACTCAACACCGCGTCCCCTACTACTCACAGTGGGAATCGCGGACCCTGGTTCCCGAATTCATCACCGGCCGCCTTGATGCGGCCGATGACCCGCTGTGGCAGAAGTCCGGCGCCGGCACACCACGTGAATACGCGTTCTGGGCCCCACGGATGTGCGGAGTCGCGTGTCTGCGCATGGCGCTCGACTTCTGGGAGCATCCGGTGCCGCCCTCCGTTCCGCTCGTACAGGAACTCTGCGAGGCCGGCGCCTACGTCCGTACCGGACAGTCGGTGACAGGACTGATCTACCAGCCGTTCGCCGATTACGTGGGTGCCCGATGGGACCTGAAGGCCCAGGCAGCTCCCGATCTGCCCGTTCGCCGTGTCCGCGGGGCCATCGGCGACGGTTGTCTGGTCATGCTGTCGGTACACAAGACGGTCCGCACCCCCGAAGTCGATCCGCCGAGCAAGGGCGGGCACCTGGTGCTCGCTGTCGGCGCCAGTGAGGAGAACGTCATGCTGCACAACCCGTCAGGTCTGCCTGGCGTATCGCAGGAATACGCCCCTGTCTCCTGGGGGCAGCTGCACCGCTTCTACGCAGGCCGGGGTGTGATCATCGGTGAGTGAGCAGACGGACCTGCCAGAGGCCGAGCCCGGCGCACGCCGAATCGCGGTACTCGGCGAGATGCTGGAACTGGGGGACGGAGCGCCACAGGCACACTGGGACACGGGCCAGGAAGCCGGGCAGCTCGGCGTAGACATCGTGATCGCAGTCGGCGAGGAGAACGCCAAGCAGCTCGCTCTCGGAGCCGCCGACGCTGGCGCGGATGTCGCTATCGTTGCCGACAACGCGACCGCCACAGCGTTTCTGGAGAAGATCCTCAAACCCGGCGACGTGGTCGTCATCAAGGGGTCACGGGGCGGCATGCGCTGGCAGATCGCCCAAGCACTCACCGGCCAGCCTCTCACCGGAATCCTGAGCTGACAGGCGTACCCCAGCCCTGATCCGTACCGCCGATCGTGTGCCCCGAGCATCATGCGTTCGGGGCGCACTCATCCAGGAATTCTGAAAGACATCGCCGTAGAGCCCAGGGGGCAACAGATGACGGGGGTGACGCTCTCCACATGAAGGGGGTTGCGCTATACGCCACCCCGCAGTGAACCGGAGGAACGGTGACGACTGCGACAACGCCCTCACTCCCGAGACAGGCCGCTCTCAGCCCCAGGAGAGATTGTTCGCCTGGCGCGAGCCTTGAGCACCACCCGCACCCGCTTGGAGAACGACGTGAGCCCCCAAACCGCCTGACTGACATGCCCGCCGAAGCACGCACCGTCATCGAGGAACGCACGGGTCCGCTGACAAGCGTCCAGATGCTTTCGGCCGGACTGAACAGCGCCATCGCAGCCCGCCTGCAACTGGCAGACGGCACCAGCGTGTTCGTCAAGGGGATGCCCACCGATCACCGGTGGGTGTGGACCCAGCAGCGTGAATCGGAGATCAACCGGCACACCAAAGGACTGGCGCCCCGCACGCTGTGGCACACCCGAGACCGCGGATGGGATCTGCTGGGCTTCGAACACCTCGACGCAGTACACGCCGACTACACGCCCGGCTCCCCTCACCTGCAACTCGTTCTCCAAGCCATGTGGAGCCTCTCCTCCATCACCGCCCCCTCGTCAGTCGCCCTGCGGACGATGCCCCAGCGGATGAACACCTACGTCGATGACCCCCACGTCCTGAAAACGTTCGGCGGCTCGACCCTGCTCCACACCGACTGGAAACCCGACAACATCCTCATCACCGACGGCCGGGCCCGCCTGGTCGACTGGGGATGGGCCACCCGCGGCGCCGCCTGGATCGACCCCGCCCTATGGGTGATCTGGCTCATCGCCTGCGGC
>NZ_JBIAQL010000039.1:0-35537 GCF_042889045.1 Streptomyces sp. NPDC002701 | reverse complement strand
GGGCCGGCGCCGCCCCGGGGGGGCCCCCCCCCCCCGGGCTGCGCCCCCCCGCCCCCGGGCCCGGGGGGGGGGGGCCCCAAAAAACCCCGGGGGGGGCCCCCCCCCCCCCTGCCCCACGACCGGTCAGACCTTGCGGTACCTGGCCATGGCGAACGAGAACACGCCGAACAGCATCAGGCCGACGGCGATGAGCGCCAGCAGCCACGGTCCCATCGGGGTCTCGGCGAACGAGCGCAGGGTGTCGTCCATACCCTTGACCTTGTCCGGTTCGTAGTCCATGGCGGCCCGGATCGCGAAGCCCCCGGCGACGGCGAACACCAGACCACGGGCCACGCCGCCGCCGACACCCGTCACGTCGACGGTCTGGCGCACCCGGCGGGACATCTCACCGAGCCGCATCCTCTTGTGGTACTTGCGGCGGATCGCCTGCACCGCCATCCACAGGCCGGCGCACAGGATCACCACTCCCGCGATGCCCACGAGCCACCGCCCGGCGGGCAGGTCCATGACCTTGGCCGTCACGTCACGGGACTGGCCGTCGCTCGAACCGCTCCCGCCGGACCCCGCGGCGAAGGAGAGCACCGAGTAGGCGATGAAACCGTAGAAGACGGCGCGCCCCGCCGAAGCCAGCCGTTTCGTCGCCTTGTCGCCGTCGGGGCCCACCGCGCCGAAGACCGCTTCGGACAGCCGCCACAGCGCCATGCCGACCAGACCGACCCCCAGGGCCCAGAGCACGACCGCCCCGAAGGGCTTTCCGGCGACCTCCTGGAGGGCACCCCCCTGGTCGGCCTGCTTCCCGCTGTCGCCGAAGGCGATCTGCAGCGCCAGCAGACCCACCAACACGTAGATGACACCGCGCGCGGTGAAACCCGCCCGCGCCGCCCCCTCCATGGCCGGGGCCGCCTTCCGTTTCCCCACCCGGCTGCCTTGTGCCAGCGTCCTTGCGTTCATCGTTTGCCTCCCCTCTGGCGGATGCCCCGGCTCGCCCGTACGACACCCGGCGGTTTTGACCAGGGGGTTCGTCCCTTTCCCGGAGCGGAGCGGGGAGATCGAACATACGATGGGCGGACAACTGGAAGGGCCCCGCGCGAGACCGCGCACGGGCGCCGACCTCTCGGGGTGGGAGACGCATGGCACAGGGCACCGACGCGGCACGGACCGTCATCCTGACCGTGGACGACGACCCGGGAGTCTCGCGTGCCGTGGCCCGTGACCTGCGCCGCCGCTACGGCGAGACGTACCGGATCGTGCGCGCGGAGTCCGGCGAGAGCGCCCTCGACGCGCTGCGCGAGCTCAAGCTGCGCGGCGACCTCGTCGCGGTGATCCTCGCGGACTACCGCATGCCGCGGATGAACGGCATCGAGTTCCTGGAGCAGGCCCTGGACGTGTACCCGGGGGCCCGGCGGGTGCTGCTGACCGCGTACGCCGACACGAACGCGGCGATCGACGCGATCAACGTGGTCGACCTGGACCACTACCTCCTCAAGCCCTGGGACCCGCCCGAGGAGAAGCTCTATCCCGTCCTGGACGACCTGCTGGCCGCCTGGCGGACGTCCGACCACCGGGCCGTGCCGATCACGAAGGTCGTCGGTCACCGCTGGTCGGCCCGCTCCTCGGACGTACGGGAGTTCCTGGCCCGCAACCAGGTGCCCTACCGCTGGTACTCCTCGGACGAGCCGGAGGGCAAGCGGTTGCTGGCCTGCGCGGGAGTGGACGGCGAGCGGCTGCCGCTCGTGGTCACCGCGGACGGGGCGGTGCTGGTCGAACCGGACGATCCGGAACTGGCCGCACAGGTCGGTCTCGCCACGACGCCGGCCGCCGAGTTCTACGACCTCGTCGTCATCGGCGGCGGCCCGGCCGGACTGGGCGCGGCGGTGTACGGCGCCTCGGAGGGCCTGCGGACCGTGCTGGTGGAGCGCTCCGCGACCGGCGGTCAGGCGGGCCAGAGCTCACGGATCGAGAACTACCTCGGCTTCCCGGACGGGGTGTCCGGGGGGCAGCTCACCGAGCGGGCACGGCGGCAGGCGACGAAGTTCGGTGCCGAGATCCTGACGGCGCGGGAGGTGACCGGTCTGGAGGTCACGGGGGCCTCGCGCACCGTGCACTTCTCGGACGGCTCGGCGATCGCCGCGCACAGCGTGATCCTGGCGACGGGCGTGTCGTACCGGCAGCTCGACGCGCCGGGCGCGCAGGACCTGACCGGGTGCGGGGTCTACTACGGGTCGGCGCTGACGGAGGCCCCCGCGTGCCAGGGGCAGGACGT
Organism: Streptomyces sp. NPDC002701; assembly: GCF_042889045.1. NCBI lineage: Bacteria > Bacillati > Actinomycetota > Actinomycetes > Kitasatosporales > Streptomycetaceae > Streptomyces > Streptomyces sp. NPDC002701. The sequence goes on along the minus strand of NZ_JBIAQL010000039.1, from coordinate 33,274 downwards.
CTACATCGTCGGCGGGGCGAACTCCGCGGGGCAGGCCGCCATGTACCTGGCCAGGGGCGCGAAGTCGGTCACGCTGCTGGTGCGCGGCTCCTCCCTGACCGCGTCGATGTCCCACTACCTGATCGAGCAGATCTCGACCGCGCCGAACATCTCGGTGCGCACCGGGACGGTCGTGGACGCCGTGCACGGCTCGGACCACCTGGAGCAGCTCACCCTGCGCGACCTGGCGAGCGGCCGCACCGAGCTCGTCGACGCGCAGTGGATGTTCGTGTTCATCGGCGCGGCCCCGCTGACCGACTGGCTGGACGGCACGGTCCTGCGGGACGAGCGCGGGTTCATCGTCGCCGGGCCCGACCTGAGCGATGACGGGCGGCCGCCGGCGGACTGGGAGCTGGACCGGCCGCCGTACCACCTGGAGACCAATGTGCCCGGGGTGTTCGTGGCGGGTGACGCGCGCGCCGAGTCCGCGAAGCGGGTCGCCTCCGCCGTAGGAGAGGGAGCCATGGCCGTGATGCTCGTCCACCGGTACCTGGAGCAGTCGTGAGCGGGCGGCCGATGCCGTGCGACGTCGAGGAGCTCGGCTCGCTGTTCCTGTTCGAGGAGCTGGACGCCGAACAGCTCGGGCGGTTGTGCGCCGAGGGACGGGTCGAGCTGTTCGAGCCCGGCTACGTCTACGAGGAGGGCGAGCCGGCCACCTGCTTCTTCGTCCTCCTGGAGGGCACGGTCGTGATGTCGCGCCGGGTCGGCGGCGACGACGTGGAGATCAGCCGTACGTCCCAGCGCGGGGTGTACGCGGGTGCCATGCAGGCGTACCTGGCCGTCCCGGACGAGGCCCGCTACAAGGGCTCGATGCGGGTCACCGAGCCCTCGCGGTTCTTCGTCCTGCCCGCCGAGACGTTCTCGGCGATCCTGCGGGAGTGGTTCCCGATGGCCGTGCACCTGCTGGAGGGACTGTTCTTCGGCAGTCAGAACACCCAGCGGACCGTCGGGCAGCGGGAGCGCCTCCTCGCGCTCGGCTCGCTGTCCGCCGGGCTGACGCACGAACTCAACAACCCGGCCGCGGCGGCGGTCCGGGCCACCTCCGCGCTGCGGGACCGGGTGGCCGGGATGCGGCACAAACTCGGCATGATCGCGGCCGGCCCGTACGCGCGCGACGCCCTGGAGACCCTCGTCGGGATCCAGGAGCGCACCGCGGAGCAGGTCGCCAAGGCGACGCCCCTGTCCCCGCTGGAGGCGTCCGACCGGGAGGACGCGCTGGGCGACTGGTTCGACGACCACGGCATCGCGGGCGGCTGGGAGCTGGCGCCGACGTTCGTGCAGGCGGGGCTCGACACCGACTGGCTGGACCAGGTGGCGGCGACCGTGGACGACGGGACACTCGAAGGCGCGGTCAGGTGGCTCAACTACACGGTCGAGACAGAGCTGTTGATGAACGAGATCGAGGACTCCACGACCCGGGTCTCGAACCTCGTGAACGCGGCCAAGCAGTACTCGCAGCTCGACCGGGCGCCCTACCAGGTCGCCGACGTGCACGAACTGCTGGACAGCACCCTCATGATGCTCGCCGGGAAGACCGGCCCCGGCGTCCGGGTCGTCAAGGACTACGACCGTTCGCTGCCCCGGATCCCCGCCTACCCGGGCGAGCTGAACCAGGTGTGGACGAACCTCATCGACAACGCCGCCTCGGCGATGGGCGGCGAGGGCACGCTGACGGTGCGCACCGCCCTCGAACGGGAGCAGCTGCTCGTCGAGTTCCGCGACACCGGGCCCGGGGTCCCGGAGGAGATCCGCGGCCGGATCTTCGACCCGTTCTTCACCACGAAACCCGTGGGCGAGGGCACCGGGCTCGGTCTCGACATCTCCTGGCGCATCGTGGTGAACAAGCACCACGGGCATCTGCAGGTGCACTCGGTGCCCGGCGACACCCGCTTCCAGGTCTTCCTCCCCCTCACCACGGCAGAGCCCGACACGGAGCCCGGCGCGGACTCCGGCACCCCTCAGGAGGCGTCATGACCACTTTGGATCCGGACGGGATCGACCCGGGTGTGCCGCCGAGCGGCACAGGATGCGTGGAATGCGACGCCTCGGGCGGCTGGTGGTTCCATCTGCGCCGCTGCGCCCGGTGCGGGCACGTCGGCTGCTGCGACGACTCCCCCGCGAAGCACGCCACGGCCCACCACCGGGCGACGGGCCATCCCCTCATCCGCAGCTTCGAGCCCGGCGAGGGCTGGTTCTGGAACTTCGAGACGTCCGAGCTGTACGAGTCCGGCCCCGACCTCGCCCCGCCGCTCAGCCGCCCCGCGGACCAGCCCTCGCCAGGACCGGCGGGACGGGTGCCGGCGAACTGGGCGCAGACGCTGCGCTGACCGGGGTCGCGGCCCCGGGGCCTGTCGGTGGCACGTGCCAGGATGGAGCCGTGCCGACCACCGCATTCACCACGCCGTTCATCGGGCGCGAGGACGAACTCGCCCGGCTCACCCGGGTCCTGGACCGGGCCAGGGCCGGCGAGGCGCGGGCCGTGCTGGTCGCCGGGGACGCGGGGGTCGGCAAGACCCGCGTGCTGGCCGAGGCGGCCGCCCATGCGGCGGAGGCGGGCACGACCGTGGTGACCGGGCACTGCGTCGACCTCGGTGACGTGGGTCTGCCGTATCTGCCGTTCACCGAGATCCTGGGCGTGCTCGCCGGGGACGAGCGGTTCGCCGGGGCGATGGCCGCGCATCCCGTGGTGGATCGTCTGCTCGGTGACGGCGGCCACGGCGGGCGGGACGCGGACGGACGTCCGCAGCTGTTCGAGGGCATGGCCGCGCTGCTGGCCGAACTGACCCGTGTCGCCCCGCTGTTGCTGGTCCTGGAGGACCTGCACTGGGCGGACCAGTCCTCCCGCGACCTGTTGCGCTTCCTGCTCAGCAGGGGGATCCTGCAGAATCCCCGGACGCGGCCCGGGGTGAGCGGCCCGCCCTCCGGCGCGGGCGGCCCGGGAGAGGCGGGGGGCGCCCTCGGCGGGGGCGGCGCGCTCGGCCGGCGCCTCGCCGTCCTCGCCTCGTACCGCGCCGACGACCTGCACCGCCGGCATCCGCTGCGGCCCCTGCTCGCCGAGTTGGTGCGACTGTCCGCCGTCGAGCGGCTGGAGCTGCGGCCGATGGCCGACGCGGAGGTGGCCCGGCTCGTCCGCTCCCGGCGGGCCGCCCCCCTGCCGGAGGCCACGGTCCGTGGCATCGTCTCGCGCGCCGAGGGCAACGCGTTCTACGCGGAGGAGCTGCTCGCCGCCGCTGCGGAGACCGGGCCCGGGGCGGCGTCCGCCGTGCCCAGCGGGCTCGCCGACGTGCTGCTCATCCGTTTCGAGCAACTGCCGGCGACCGCACAGCAGGTGCTGCGCACCGCCGCGGTCGCCGGGCGCCGCGTCGAGCACGACCTGCTGCGGGACGCCGTGGGACTGCCCGAGGACGAGCTGGAGTCGGCGCTGCGTGAGGCCGTCGGGCGGCAGCTCCTCGTCTCCGGCGACGACGACACCTACTCCTTCCGGCACGCCCTGATCCGTGAGGCGGTCTACGCCGATCTGCTGCCCGGCGAACGGGTGCGGCTGCACCGGGCGTTCGCCCGTGTGCTGGCCGGGCCCGGCCGGCCCGCCGAGAGCGCCGCGGAGCGCGCCCACCACTCCCGCGAGAGCCACGACCTGCCCGACGCGCTGACCGCCTCCCTGGCGGCCGCCGATCACGCCGGCCGGGTCCGCGCGCCCGCCGAGGAGCTGCGCCATCTGGAATCCGCCCTGGACCTGTGGTCGGCGGTGCCGCCCGACGCCCGCCCCGAGGGGTACGACACGGTCACGCTGACGCTCCGCGCCTCGGCCGCCGCCGCACACGCGGGGGAGACCCACCGGGCGGTCTCGCTCACCCGGGCCGCGCTCGCGCGGGTGGGTTCGGACGAGGACTCGGAACTGGCCGCCAGGGTCCGCTACACACTCGCGGGCGACCTCATGCGGATCGACAGCCTGTCGGCCGCGTTCGCGTACAGCAGCGAGGCCCTCGCGATGATCCCCGCCGAACCTCCGTCGCGTACCTGGGTGTGGGCCGCCTCCACCCACGTCATGGCGGCGAGATACGTGGGCGACGACGAGACCGCCCGCCGGGTGGCCCGCCGGGCCCTGGTCGTCGCGGAGGAGCTGGACCTGCCCGACGCCCGGGCCGACCTGCTGATCTCCCTCGTCGGTCTCGAAGGGGAGCGCCGGACCGTGCCGGAGGGGCGGGCCAGGCTGCGGGAGGCCCGGGAGCTGGCCCGGCGGGCGGGAAACACGTCCGTCGAGATGCGCGCGCTGTTCAACCTCGCCATCGGCTCGTACGAGTCCGGTGACCTGGACGAGTGCCACCGGTGGCTCTCGGACGGCCTGGAGCGGGCCGGCCGGGCCGGGCTCCTCTCCTCGCCCTATCCGCTGGAGATGCGCTACCTGCGTTTCCTGGTGCTGTACTCCCTCGGCGAGTGGGACGAGTGCGTGCGCGCGGCTTGGAGCGAGGCCGAGCGGCTGCCGCTGGCGGGCGGTTACGCGATCGGCCCGGCGCTGTCGGTGGCTCTGGCACGCGGGGACCGGAGTGCGGCCGAGCGGGCCCGGGCCCTTCTGGACGGACCGTTCGACTGGATGGCCACCCTCGTGGCGGGCGTCCTCCTGACCGACGCGGCGGTTCTGCGCCGCGACCCCGAGGGGGCCGTCGAGCAGGTCCGTACGACGCTGGCGGCGCTCGTCGACGACTCCGGTACGACGCCCGACGTGGCGGTGCGGCTCGCGGCGCTCGCGCTCGCCGCGGTGGCGGACGCGGCCGTGGCCGCCCGGTCGAGCGGCGACGAGGAGGGCGTACGGCGCTGGACGGGAACGGCGTCGGAGCTGGTGGAGACGGCGAGGGTCACGGCGGCCGAGGGCGAGGACGGTTCGCCGCAGGGGCCCGAGGGGCGGGCGTGGCTGGCGCGCGCCGAGGCCGAGTGGGCGCGGACCGGCGCCGGGCCCGACACCGCTGCCTGGGAGAAGGCGGTCGCGGCGTTCGGCTACGGGGACGTCTACGAGCAGGCCCGCTGCCGGCTGCGGCTCGCCGAGAGCCTGGTGGGCGCGGGAGACCGCGAGGAGGCCGCCGACCAGGCACGCAGGGCGCACGACACGGCGGTACGGCTGGGCGCCGGGCCGTTGCGCGACGACGTGGAGCGGTTGGTCCGGCGGGCCCGGCTGGCGGAGGCCGGCCGTTCCACGGACCGTCCGGTGGCGCTGACCGCCCGGGAGAACGACGTCCTGCTGCTGCTCGCGCGCGGGCGCAGCAACCGGCAGATCGGCGAGGAGCTGTTCATCAGCGGCAAGACGGCGAGCGTGCACGTCTCCAACATCCTGGCGAAGCTGGGCGCCGCGAGCCGTACGGAGGCGGTGGCGATCGCCTACCGCGAGGGCCTGGTCGCGGCGGAACCGTCCGCCTCCGGGTGACCGTCGCCCCGTCCGGTGTGCCGCCGCGGCTGCGGGGTCCGGTGGATGGCGTTGTCATGGGAGGAGACTCATGCCGGGCCGAGCCTCCGTTTGTGGCAGGGGCAACCGGTTACACGAGCTGATGGCGCGCATTCGTACAAGCAAAGGTGGCTGTTCATGACGTCCGGCACGCAACTCGATCTGACGCTCACCGTTACCGGCGGTTCGGCCGCCGACGCGCGGGCTGTCGTCCAAGCGCTCCAACCGGCCTTCGGATCGCCGGACACCGTCCCCGGCGACGAGGACGCCACGGTCTACACGGTGTCCTTCGGCACCGACGCGCCGGCCGGCGACGACGGGACACCGTCCGCCGACGCCAAGCTCTCCTCGGCCGTGACCGTCACCCTGCAGGGCAGCCCGGAGGCGGTGCGCCGGGCCGACGAGACGCTCTCCGCGGCCTTCACCGTCAGCGAGGAGGGCACGGCCCCCGGCGACCAGGAGCAGGAGCGGGAGCTGCGTCTCGAGCCGTAGCCCGGCCGTCGTACCGGGCACTCCGGGGCCGCCTCCGCCGTCCGGCCGGGGCGGCGCTCACCCGTCGGGACCAACGGGCTCACCCGCTGAGGCGCAGGGTCCGCATCTGTACGTCGAGCGGGGCCAGCCCGACGTCACGGCGGCGCTCGTCGAGCATGTCGGGACGGCGCACCGGGTACGGGTGGAAGGTCGCGGGGTCGACCCGGGTCCCGTAGAACTGCGGCTGGCCCAGCTCCACCGCGCAGTGGTCGGCGATGTACGCGTGGTGCGGCGCCGGGCAGCGGCCGTCCGCCGTGGCCTGGGCGATCAGGTCGCGGCAGGCGAGCTGGAAGTCCAGGTCGGGGGCGTGCAGCAGGATCATCAGGGCCGCCGTCGAGGCGGGCGCCCCGACCAGGTCGGCGGTCGGCCAGCCGTGGCGGCGGACGATCGTCCTGAGCGCGTCGGCGTTGGCCCTGCGGCACTGTGCGAGGCGGTGCCGGGCGGCCGGCGCGGGGCTGCCGTGCGCCGCCGTCATCGCCCGCTGCTCTTCCTCAACCCGGCGGACCAGTTCGCGGGCGAGCGCCGCGGCGAGTTCCGGCAGCACGGCCGGGCGCCCCGCCCACTCCTCGTCGCGCGCGGGTCCCGTACGGTCTCCCCCGCGAGCGGGCCACGGTCGCGCGCGGTCCTGCCGCACGCGGTCCTCGTCGGCCCCGCGGCCCCTGTGCGTCTCCCGGGGGCCGGTCACGGCACGTCCCGTATGTCCAGCGAGAACCACACCCGCTTCCCCCTCTCACCGGGTTCGGGCGGTGCGATGCCCCAGTCGTCGGTCAGGGCGGCCACTATGGCGAGTCCGCGTCCGGACTCCTCCGCCTCGCCCGCCGTGCGCAGGCGTGGCAGGGCGGTCGAGCGGTCGGCGACCATGACGCGTACCTCGTGGCCGGTGTACTCGACGCTCACCGTGACGGTGTCGCCGGGATGTGAGCTGCCGTGTCTGACGGCGTTGGCGAACAGCTCGTCGGTGGCCAGGACGGCGTTGTCCACGATTTCCTCGGACAGCGAGAAGTGCGACACCCGTTCGGCGACCGCGCGGCGCACGGTGGCGGCGAGTGACGGCCGGGCCGCCACCACGGTGTGCAGGACGCCGGTCGGGGCGGCCGGGGCGGGGGCTGCGGGGAGGACCGGGCCCGCGGGTGTGGCGGCCGTGGTCCGGGCACTGTCGGCGGTCCGTGTCAGGGCGGTGGGCGCGTCGAGCTCCGTGGCGCGGGTCAGCGAGGGTGACGGCCGGCGGCGGTGCGCACGGGATGCCGTCATCGTGCCTCCTTCGTGTGCAGCACGGGTGGGGGAGGTCTGGGCGGCTGCTCGTGCAGCCAACCGTCCGGACGGGTGCGGCGGACAGGTGGTGAGGGGGTTGTCCGGTTGCAGCCGCGTAGTGGTGTGGCATGTATGTTCGATCGCGTGAGTGACCTGGATGACGGCGGGGCGGTCGACAGCGGGCAGGGCGTCCGCGGCCGGCCCGGTGTGCGTGGCAAGCGTGTGCTGGTCACCGGTGGTACGCGCGGACTCGGCGAGCAGATCGTGCGGCTGCTGGCGGCCGAGGGCGCCCGGGTGGCGACGTGCGCGCGGACGGGCGGGGATCTGGAGGCGCTGCGGGGGTCGCTGGCCGGTCCGGCCGGCGAGCACCTGTTCACCCGGGCCCTGGACGTGACCGAGCCGGAGCGGCTCGAGGAGTTCGTCGCCGCCTCGGCGGAACGTTTCGGCGGCCTGGACGGGGTGGTGGCCTCGGCCGGTGGTTCTCACGGGCGGAGCCTCGAACTGGCGGACGCCGACGACTGGCTCGCGACCTGGGAGGTGAACGTCGGGCACACCGCGCGGCTGGTGCGCGCCGCGCTCCCGTACCTGCGGACGGCGGGCGGCGGCTCGGTCGTGGTCATCTCCTCGATCTCCGGCTGGAAGCCGGGTCCGAACGCGCAGTACGGGAGCGCGAAGTCCGCCCAGATCCACCTGGCCGCCTCGCTGGCCCGCGAACTCGGTCCGGACGGGATCCGGGTGAACGCCGTCTCGCCGGGATCGATGCTCATCCCGGGCCGGCGCTGGGACCGGATGCGCACGGAGGATCCCGAGACGTTCGCCGCCTTCGCGCAGGCGGAGCTGCCGGGCGGAGAGCCGGTCGCGCCGCACGAGGTGGCGCGCGTGGTGGCGTTCCTGCTGTCCGACTGGTCGAGCGGGATCTCCGGGGCCAACCTGCCCGTCGACCGTGCCCAGAACGCGCCCTCCCCCGATGGTTACTGAGCCGCGCGGGCGGGTCTCTCCCGGGCCGGTCGTCATGCCGCGGTCCCCAGTACCTGGCGGGACCTGTGCTCGAACTCCCGGACCAGCGGCTCGTGGCGGCTGGGCGCCAGCCTGGTGCGGAAGTCGCGCAGTGCCTGGAGGGAGCGCTCGCTGTGGACCGTGCCGAGGGCGCTCAGTGCCTCGGTCGCGGTGCCGATGGCCTCGTCGAGCCGGTTCTGCTGCAGATGCGCGGTCGCCAGCACGGAACGGCTGATGGCCTGCCGCCTGCGCCGGTCCGCGTTGGCGGCGACGGACTCCTCGGCCGTGCGCTCCGCCTGCGCGGCCAGGCCGAGGTCCCGGAAGCAGAGGGCCGACTCGGCCTGCAGGTAGTGGTGGTCGAGGAAACGGACCCAGACGGACTCCTGCGCCGCTCCCCGGCTCGCGTCCAACTGCCGCTCGGCCTGGCGCAGGGCCTCGGTCGTCTCCTCGGCGCGGTCCTGTGCCGCGTACCCGCGCGCCGCCATCGCGTACAGGCGCATCAGGCCGAGCGGGCTGCCCGAGTCCCTGGCGGTGGCGATGCCCGCCCTGGCCAGCGCCACTCCCTCGTCCGGGCGGCCGAGGCCGGTGGCCAGGTGGGAGAGGCCGGCCAGGATCTGCCCGCCCAGCACCCGGTCCCGGCCCTCGGCGCACAGGCGCAGCGCCTGCGTCATGTAGCGCTGCGCCAGTCCGTACTCCCCCGCGTCGTACGAACTCCAGCCCGCCATCGCGGCGAGCCGGGCCGCGGCGGCGTACAGCAGACGCTGCTCGTGCGGGGGCGTGCCACGGCGCTGCAGCATGGGGACGACCTCGGTGCACAGGTAGTGCACGATGCTGGTGCGCACTCCGCCGCCGCCGAAGTGGTTGTCCATCTGGTCGAACATGCCGATCATGGCGTGGACCTGCTCGACCGGTCCGCCGTCGGTCACCGGATCGAGACGGACGGCCTCCGGGCTCTCGGCCAGCCAGAGCAGCCACTCGCGCTGCGGGTTCAGCAGGGCGCCTGCGACGAAGGGGACCGTACCGAGGAGGGTACGGCGGGAGATGTCGGTGGATCCGAGTTCGGCCAGCGTGTGCAAGGTGTCCGCCACATCCTCGCGGTAGACGAGTGCCCTGCCCACGACCGGACGCTGCTGCTCGGGCAGGAAACCGAGGTCCGTGGGCGACACGGGCACGCCGAGTCGCTCGGACAGGACGGCGGCGATCAACTCCGGTGTGTTCGCCCGCGGTTGCTGTCCGTTCAGCCAGCGGGTGACCGACGCCTTGTCGTAGTTGGATTCCGTGCCCTGCCGACGGCCCAGTTCGTTGACCCGCAGGGCGAGCGAGGCGTAGGAGCAGCCGGCGTCTCTGAGCGCTGTCGCCAGCGCCTTGTTGGCCCCGACAGGACCCTTCCCCGGGTTCCTCGGTCGTCCGTCGGTCACGGTGGCCATCCAGGTCTCGCATCGTGGTGCAGGGGGCGCGCTCGGCACCGGGGCGTCAAGTGCGCCGTGGCTGGGCGCTGTTGCGCGCCGTAGCCGCCGGACTGTGCGGCAGGTCACTCGTTCCCTATGATTGCGTACACACTCAACTCGTAACAAGCGTTCTGATAATTTCAGAATGAACCGCACCGCTCTGTCTGTGTCAGCGATGCCGTGGCACACTGCTCGTCGTGACGGCCGTTCCGGGAGGTAGCACGTGAGCGACAACCGCTCGGGCGGCAGCGCACCGACCGTCCTGCGGATGGTTCTCGGAAAGCGGCTCCGGCATCTGCGGGAACAGGCCGGAATCTCGTTCGAGGACGCCGCGCGGGCCATCGAGGTCACGTCCCTGACGGTCCGCCGGATGGAGAAGGCCGAGGTCGGCCTCCGCATCCCCTACGTGAAGGAGCTGCTGCACACCTACGGGGTCCCCTCGTCGGAGGTGGACGACTTCCTCTCGATGGCCAGGGAGGCGAACCAGCCCGGCTGGTGGTACTCGTACCGCGACGTGCTGCCGGAGTGGTTCAGCGCGTACGTGAGCCTGGAGAGCGAAGCCAGCGTCATCCGTCTCTACGAACCCCACTACGTCCCGGGCCTGTTGCAGACGCACGACTACGCCGCCGCGCTGATGCACACCGGTTTCCCCAACGAGACCAAGGAGGACGTCGACCGCCGTGTGGCCCTGCGTCTCAAACGCCAGGAGCTGCTCGTCAAGTCCGACGCCCCGGCCGTCTGGGCCATCCTGGACGAGACGGTGCTGCGCCGCCCGGTGGGCGGGGCCGACGTGATGCGGGCCCAGATCGACCGCCTGGCCGAGGTCCTGGACATGCCGAAGGTCCGGATCCAGATACTGCGCTTCTCGGTGGGCGCGCACCCCGGCGCGTTCGGTCCGTTCCACTACTTCCGCTTCGGCTTCTCCGAACTTCCCGATGTCGTCTACACCGAGAGCCTCGTCGGCTCGGTCTACGTCGACCAGCCCGCCGATGTCGTGACGTACCTCGAAGTACTGGACCGGATGTCCGTGCAGGCGGAACCGGTCGCTCGGACCAGGGCCATCCTGGGTGAACTGCGTAAGGAGTTGTGAGCCATGACGTCCATGGACCCCGTGCACAGCGGCATGTCCGCCACCGATCTGGGCACCGAGGGCTGGCAGAAGCCCTGGAGCGGCACCAACGGCGGCAGCTGCGTCGAGGCCAAGCGGCTGCCCGACGGCAGCGTGGCCTTCCGCCAGTCCAGGGATCCGGACGGGCCGGCACTGGTGTACACCCGGGAGGAGATGGTCGCGTTCCTGCGGGGCGCGAAGTCCGGCCAGGCCGACTTCCTCGTCGCCTGACCCCCGCACCGCGCCCGGCCCGCGTACCGCCCCCGCACAGACGTCCGTCACTACGGACGCACAACCGGACAACCCGCGCGCACACTCCCGCCGCGCGGGTTGTCCGGTCACACTGAGAGGGTCGGCCGTCCTGGAGGGAGTGCCGTGCACACACTCCACGAAGCCGTCGCCCGGTGCCGGACCCTGGTCGTCGAGGGCCCCGAGGGCACCGGCAGGGACGCGCTCCTCGCCGGCCTGGCCCGCGCCGGGTTCCTGGTCCGGCCCTCGCGGGGACATCTGCACCACGTGGATCCGACCCGTCCCTACCGCGAACTCCTCGCGGCTCCCGGCCGGCTGGCCGTCGACGGCGGCCTCATCCATGAACTCGTCTACGGGCCACTGCGCCGCGGGCGGTCCCGGGTGACCTGGATCCAGGCGCTCGACTTCGCCGAGGCCGTGGCCGAACGGGACGGCGCCCTCGTCCATCTGCGGCACCGCGGACGCGCCGCGGACGCCGAGAGCGCCGAGGCGGCCGATGCCTACGGCCGCGCGTTCCGCACCCTCGCCCAGCACGTCCCCGTCGTCACGGTCGACGCCGAGGGCCCCGGCCCGCCGATCCGCGCACCGGACCCTGCCGCCTGGCAACTGGCGCGGCGGAGACGGAAGTTGACGGTAAATTAGTGACGGACCGCGAGACGCACGGCAGGAGATCCCCCATGGCAGACGACCGGCCCGTTCCCGACCAGGACGCCCTGTCCAAGATCGACACCACGGTGCCGCACTCGGCCCGCATCTGGAACTACTGGATGGGCGGCAAGGACAACTACGAGGTCGACCGGGAGGCGGGTGACGCCTACCGGCGGATCGCGCCGAACATCGAGACGATGGCCCGCGCCTCCCGCGGATACCTGATCCGTACCGTGACGTTCGTCGCCGGCGAGCTGGGCATCCGCCAGTTCCTGGACATCGGTACCGGCCTCCCCACGTACGACAACACCCATCAGGTCGCCCAGCGTCTGGCGCCGGAGTCCCGGATCGTCTACGTGGACAACGACCCGCTGGTGCTGCGGCACGCCCAGGCCCTGCTCACCAGCACGCCCGAGGGAGTCACCGACTACATCGACTCCGACCTGCGCGAGCCCGAGAAGATCATCGAGGCGGCGAGCCGGATACTGGACTTCGGCAAGCCCGTCGCGCTGATGCTGATGGGCATCCTGGGCCACATCCAGGACTACGAGGAGGCCAAGTCGATCGTGCGCCGCCTCCAGGCCGCCCTGCCGTCGGGCAGTTACTTCGTGCACTACGACAGCACCGACACCGACGCCGAACTGAAGCGGGCCCAGGAGGGCTACGACGACACGGGTGCCGTCCCGTACGTGCTGCGCAGCCCCCGGCAGGTCGCCGCGTACTACGACGGCCTGGAGCTGCTGGACCCGGGCATCGTCTCCTGTCCGCTGTGGCGCCCCGAGCCGGGCACCGACCCGCAGCCGACGGACGTGTACGGGGGTGTCGCCCGCAAGCCCTGACGGGGGTCGGTCCCCTCGCGGGCGCCGGGGCCGACCGGGGCGTCGCGGGCGGGCCGGTCAGGCGCGCGCGGCCGGCTGGATGTTCTGGTTCAGCCGGAACAGGTTGCCCGGGTCGCGGTCGGCCTTGATCCGGGCGAGGCGGGCGTAGTTGTCGCGGTAACTGGCGCGGACCCGCTCCTGCCCCTCGTCCATCATCATGTTCACGTAGGCGCCGCCCGCCGAGTACGGGTGCAGGGCGTCGAAGTAGTCGACGGTCCACTGCCTGACGCGGCCGGCGTTCGCCGGGTCGGGGTCCACGCCCGCGTACACGCAGGCCCAGTTCGCGTCGCGGTAGCTCCAGGCGGTGTCCGCGGGCGCGTGGTCGTGGACGGCGCCGTCGATCGGGTACAGGTGCATGGTCGACTTGAGGCTCGGCAGGGCGGCGCCGAACCTGGCGTGCTGCTCGATCGCGCCCGCGGGGATCTCGTTCACGAAGTCGGCTCGCCAGTACCACTGGTCACCGGGCGGATAGAGCCCGTCGAAGGCCGACTGGATCGCGGGGTGCGGCATCGGCGCCGGCCCGTGCAGCAGCGGCTCGGGGAGGGCGGAGAGCAGGGGCGCCATCAGGCGGGCCGCCGCGTCGGCGTCGCCTCCGGCGTAGCACCACATGACGCCGCACGCCGTGCGCCCCTGGAGTTCCTCGGGGAACGGCGGCGCCGGCGGGACCGCGCCGAACAGGAAGAACCCGTTGAGGTCCCGCGGGGCGTGCGGGACGAAGTCCCGGTAGGCGGCCAGGACCTCGGCCGCGGACTCGACGGGCCAGAACGTGGGTCCGGCGACGACCGTGCTCACCTCGTGCAGCCGGAACCGGAACGAGGTGACGACGCCGAAGTTGCCGCCTCCGCCGCGGATCGCCCAGAACAGGTCGCTGTTGTCGTCGGCGTTCGCGCGCACGTGCGAGCCGTCGGCCAGGACGAGGTCGGCCTCCAGGAGGTTGTCGATGGTCAGCCCGCACTTGCGGGTGAGGTGTCCGAGGCCGCCGCCGAGGGTGAGACCGCCGACGCCGGTCGAGGAGACGATGCCGCTGGGCGTGGCCAGCCCGTGCGCGTGGGTGGCCCGGTCCACCTCGCCCCAGACGCAGCCCCCGCCGACACGGACGGTCCTGGCCCCGGCGTCGATCTCGATGTCCTTGAGGGGCGACAGGTCGACGACCACGCCGTCGTCGCAGGTGCCGAGCCCCGCCCCGTGGTGCCCGCCGCCCCGGACCGCGAGGGGCAGACCGTGGTCGCGGGCGAAGCCGACGGCGTGCGTCACGTCCTCGGCGCTGGTGCAGCGGGCCACCAGGGCGGGCCGCCGGTCGATCATCGCGTTGTAGACGGCGCGGGCCTCCTGGTATCCGGGATCGTCCGGACCGGTCAACCGGCCCTTGAATCCGTGGAGTTCCTGGCGGGCCGCCTGTGCGAGCGGGACGGACATGGCATCCCCCGATCCGGGGCCCTGCTGTCCGGGCCCCTCCGATGGGCCTGTTCCGGTCCGGCGGCGCGGGCCGGACATCCGTGGCCGTCACTCGGCTCGGCCGCCTCGCCTACCTGTGTGCCTCATTTTCGCGCGTCCGCCGGTGTCCCGCGACCCCAATGCCAGGCCGGCACCTGCACGCCTCTTGAAGCCCCACAGCGGCGCCCATAGGATCGTCCGAACGACGCATGAAACGTTTCAAACGACCTCACGCCCCTCGTGACGCCGCTCCCCTCCCCCCCGCCTCACCCTCGCTTCGTCATCCGCATCCGCGCACGTACGCAACCAAGGGACCGCATATGACCACGGGCTGGAACCGCCGCGCCTTCCTCCGCACCTCGGTCGCCGGAGCGGGCGCCTCCGCCGCCCTCGCCGCCGGCACCACCACCGCCTCCGCCTCGGCCCCCACGGCGGCCGACGCGGCACGGCCGGGGAGGCTGCGCGTCGAGCGCACCACCGTCGAGTACGCCGAGACGCTGCTCGGCACGGAGGTGGAGCAGCCCAGACTCACCTGGGAGCTGGCGGCCGACGGGCACGGGGCCCGGCAGAGCGCCTACCGGGTGCGGGTCGCCCTGAGCGAGCGGGGCCTGCGCGAGGGGCGGCGCGCGGTCTGGGACTCCGGCCGGGTCACGTCGGACCGCAGTGTCGGGATCGCCTACGCGGGTCCCGCCCTGGAGCCGCGGACCCGCTACCACTGGCAGGTCAGGGTCTGGGACGGCGAGGGCCGGCCCTCCGCGTGGAGCGCGCCGCGCTGGTGGGAGACAACGTTGTCCAAGGATTCCTGGCAGGGCTTCTGGATCGGTGCGGCGGCGGCTCCCGAGCCGCCCTCGTTCGGGGGCGCGTCCTGGATCTGGTCCCCCGGTGCGACCTCGAACGACGCACCCAACGGCCCTCGTTGGTTCCGCGGCACGCTGACGCCGCCCGCGGGCGCGCAGGTCCGCAGAGCCACCCTGCTGGCGACCGCCGACGACGACTTCACCCTGTTCCTGGACGGCCGGCAGGTGGCGCACCAGGCCGAGCAGACCGATGCCTGGCGGCAGGGCCATCTCGTCGACGTGACCGAGGAGGTGAGGGCCGCGGGCTCCGCGCGCCTCGTGGTGGCCGCCCTCGCGACGAACCGCGGCAGCGCGTCGGTCAATCCGGGCGGTCTGCTCGTACGGCTCCTCGTGGAGCACGGGACCGGCACCGTGGAGCTGGTCACGGGCGACGGGTGGCGGTGCGCCGACACGGAACAAACGAACTGGCAGCGACCGGAGTTCGACGACTCCTCGTGGTCGGCGGCGGCCGTGCTCGCGCCGTACGGGCAGGGCCCCTGGGGCGACGGCGTGTCGCTCGCGGCACCCGAACAGCCGGCTCCGCTGCTGCGCCGCGAGTTCACCGTCTCCGAGCCGGTCGCCCGCGCCCGCCTCTACATCAGCGGACTCGCCTACTACGACGCGGAGATCAACGGCGTACGGGTCGGCCGCCAGGTCCTCGACCCCGGCTTCACGGACTACGACGAGACCGTCCTGTACGCGGTGCACGACGTGACCGGCCACCTGCGCCGGGGCGCCAACGCCATCGGCGTGACCCTCGGCCGCGGCTTCTTCGGCATGACGACACCGAACGTCTGGAACTGGCACCGGCCCCCGTGGCACGGCGAGCCGCGGCTCCTCGCCCAGTTGGAGATCGACCACCCCGACGGCTCTTGCACGACGCTCGCCACGGACGGCACGTGGCGTATCACCGAGGGCCCGACCCGCTCGAACTCCCTGTACGCGGGCGAGAGTCACGACGCCCGCAAGGCGCCCCGGGCCTGGACACGCCCCGGTTTCGACGACAGCGGCTGGCAGCGCACGGAACGCCGGGACGCCCCGAAGGGCACCTTGCGCGCACAGCCGCACGATCCGATCCGGGTCATCGAGACCGTACGCCCGGTCGCGGTCGAGGAGTTGCGTGCGGGCGTGTACGTCGTCGACATGGGCCGCACCATGGCCGGCTGGACACGGCTGACCGTACGGGCCCCGGCGGGGACGACCGTGCGGCTGGTCCATGGCGAGAAGCTGAAGTCCGACGGCAGCGTGCACGCCGAGACCGGACACGTGCCCGGGCGGTTCCAGACCGACGAGTACGTGTGCGCGGGCGGCGGCGCCGACGAGGTGTGGGAGCCGAAGTTCTCGTACAAGGGCTTCCGTTACGTGCAGGTCGGCGGGTTGCCTGCGAAGCCGGAACCCTCACAGGTGCTGGGGCGGGTGGTGCACACGCCGGTGGAGGCGACGGGTTCCTTCGCGTGCTCCGAGCCGTTCTACGAGCGGCTGGAGCGGGCCATGCGGCGCACGCTCCTCAACAACCTGCACGGCATTCCGACGGACACGCCGATGTACGAGAAGAACGGCTGGACCGGCGACGCGCAGCTGGGCGCGCCCGTCATGGCGTACGCGCTCGGCGTGCACCGCTTCCTGTCCAAGTGGCTCGGCGACCTCAAGGACAGCCAGAACGCGGACGGCCAGCTGCCGGTGATCGTGCCGAGCGGCGGCTGGGGGTACGGCGACCTCGGCCCGTCCCCCGAGTGGACCACGGTGTACCCGTTCCTGGTGCGGGAGATGTACCGCGTGTACGGGGACGAGCGGCTGGCCCGCGAGCACTGGACGCCGCTCACCCGCTACCTGGACTGGGAGATCTCCCGGCTGAAGGACGGGCTCGCCGTGACCGCGCTCGGCGACTACCTGCCGCCGGGCTACGGCGGCAACCCGCCCGAGGACACCAGGCTGACCGCGACGGCGTACCTGCACCGGGCGCTCGTCGACACGGCGGAACTCGCCGGCCTGCTGCACGACACCGCGGTCGCGGACCGCTACCGCGGGGCCGCGAACGGACTCAAGGAGGCGTTCAACGCGGCGTTCCTGGGCCCGGACGGCCACTACCGCACGGCGAAGGACCCGGAGTACCGGCAGACGAACAACTGCGTTCCGCTCGCCTTCGGACTGGTCCCGCCGGGCGCGCGGGCCAGCGTGGTCGACTCGCTCCTCGCCGACATCGAGGAGCGCGGCAACCATCTGAACACCGGCGCGCTCGGCACCAGCGTCCTGCTGCGCCAGCTCTCCGCGCAGGGGCATCCCGAGGTGGCCCACGCCATCGCCACGCAGCGCACGTACCCGGGCTGGGGTCACTGGTTCGAGAACGGCGCCGACACCATGTGGGAGATGTGGCCCCTCGACTCCCGGTCCCGGGACCACTACTTCCAGGGCACAGTCGTGCAGTGGCTGTACGAGAACGTGGCCGGGCTGCGCCCCGGGGACGCGGGCTACCGGACCTTCACGGTGCGCCCCGACGGCCGTACCGGCGTGGACTGGGCCCGCACGTCGGTGCGCACGGTCCGCGGCGAGGCCACGGCCGCGTGGTCGGCCGTGAACGGTTCGGTACGGCTCTCGGTGCGGGTGCCGGTGGGTGCGACGGCCGAGGTCCATGTGCCGGGCCCGGACCGCACGGCGGTGCGCGCACCCGGCGGGGCGAGGTTCGTGCGGGCGGAGCCGGGGTTCGTCGTGTACGAAGTGGGCCACGGCGGCTGGGAGTTCGTGGGGCGCGCCACCGGGTGAACGAGACGGCTGATTCCAGTTGTCGCACGTCACCCGGCCGCGCGTCAGGTGCCCGGCCGGGCGCCGGGTGACGTGCGGGACTCCAGGGCGCTGCGGGTGTCGTTCCCGTACACGCCCGTCTCGTCCCCCCGGATGCCGTACCAGAGCTGGAACCGCGCCACCGCGGCCGTCAGCGTGGCGTCGTACACGCCGCCGGCCGCGGTCCGGTCGTACACGTCGGGGATGCGCAGCAGCCGTTGCTGCAGGTCGCTCACGGCCGGCCCGGTGTCACCCTCGCGCAGGGTGCCGGGGCCGTCCGGGTCGACACCTTCCGGAACGGCGGCAGAGACCGGCGGTGCGGACGACGCGACAGCGGGCGGTGCGGCGGGCCGGGCCTGCCCGGCGTCGGCGGCGCCCCTGTCCCAGGTGAGCAGCAGGGCCGCACTGAACCCCGCCGTCGCCGCGGCCACCGCGGCGACGGCGAGTGTCGTACGGCGGACCACCGGGCGGCGGCCGTGTGCGGGTCCGTGCGCCGGCCCGTGTGCGGCCCGGTGGCGCGGCGCCGGCCTGTCGCCGTCCTCGGCGACGGGCGGCAGTTCCTCGGTGTCGTCCTCGGCCGCCCCGCGCACCGCGCTGCCGTCCGCCACCGGTACGGCGACCGCCTCGTAGCCCTCGTCCGGCTCACGTTCCTTCTCCTGCACCTGCCGCAACAGGTCCGCCAGGGACCCCGGTTGACGGCGGCGCAGGACCTGGGTCGGTTCCAGGGCCGAACGACGCGGTGACTCTTCGGGGTCGAACGGTGTCGACAACCTGCTCTCCCTCCGGGCGCTGCCGAGATCCGGGCGCTGCTGAGAAGGGATACGCATGCCCGCGCCCCGTGGTTCACCCACGCGGTCGACGGCGGTTCTTGCCATGGCGGCAACAAAGGCCGCCCGCCAAGTGACAATGAAAATGATTGTCGATAACGTGTGCGTCGGTCACGCCGTCCGCGCCCCGCCATGGGGTGCCCCCGGCGTGCCCTGACACTCAACCGGAGTGCGCGAAAGGGGAGTTGTGGCTCATCTGTTGGTGGTCGAGAGCTGGGTCGGGTCGATGAGCAGACTGCTGCCACGGGCGATCCGCGAGGGCGGACACGAGTTCACCTTCCTCACCCGGGACCTGCACCACTACCTGCGCGCCGCCCCCGAGGGCACGGCCCATCCCCTGCTCGCGGCCCGCAACGTGCTGACCGCCGAGACGAACGACGTCGACACCCTGCTTCCCGTGGTGGAGCGTCTGCACCGGGCCCTCGGCTTCGACGCGGTGGTCACGTCCTGCGACTACTACCTGCCGGCCGTGGCACGGATCGCCGCCCGGCTGGGGCTGCCCGGTCCGACGCCCGAGTCCGTGGAGAACGCCTGCCGCAAGGACATCACCCGCCGTGTCCTCGGCGAGGCCGGTGTCCCCGGCCCCCGGCACGCCGTCTGCGCCGGCCGGGCCGAGGCCGTGGAGGCCGCACGGGAGCTGGGCTTCCCGCTGGTGGTCAAGCCCGTGGACCTCTGCGCGGGCATGTACGTGCGGCGCGTCGACGACGAGCGGGAGCTCTCCGAGGCGTGCCGGGCCATCGACGGCTTCCCGTCGAACGCCCGCGGTCAGCTGCGGGCGCCCGTCCTCCTCCTCGAAGAGTTCCTGGAGGGCCCCGAGGTCAGCGTGGAGACCGTGTCGTCCGGCGGAACGACGCAGGTGGTGGGCGTGACCGACAAGAGCCTCGGCGGGGCACCGGCCTTCGTCGAGACGGGTCACATGTTCCCCGCAGCCCTGGCTCCGGCCGACCTGGCGGCCGCCGAGGACACCGCGACGCGGGCGGTCGGGGCGCTCGGGCTGGACGCCGTCGTGGCCCACACCGAGATCAAGCTCACCGCCGCCGGGCCCCGCGTGGTCGAGGTGAACCCCCGCCCGGCCGGCAACCGCATCACCGAGCTGATCCGGCACGTCACCGGCCTCGACCTGGCCGCCGTCTGCGTGGAGGTGGCCCTCGGCCGCACCCCCGACCTGCGGCGGCGGGACACCGGGCTGCGCAGCGCGGCCGTCGGCTTCCTCGTACCGGACACCGCCGGCACGCTGGAGTCCATCGAGGGATCCAGCCGACTGCACGCCCTCGAAGACGTGTTGGAGGTCCAGCTCGCCGAGCCGGGCCGGCCGGTGAAGGCGGCGGGCAGCAACAACGAGTACCTGGGACATGTGATGGCGGGCGACGCCGAGGGGTTCGGGGCGCGGGCCCGGGTCGAGTCGCTGCTGTCCGGGCTGCGGCCGCGGGTGGCCGTCCGATGAGGGCGGCGACCGGAGCACGGTCCCCCGCGCCGACACCGGCTCCCACACCCGCACCCGCCCCCGCACCGGCACCGGCGGCCTCGTACGACGATCTGGTGCGACGGGTGCTGGCCGGCGAGTTCGGTCCCGATCCCCGCAGCCAGCGCGTCGCCGTGGCGTTCACCACCAGTCAGGCCGTACGGCACGACGGTCGCCGGGGCGGCTACCGCAACGAGGTGCTCAGTCTGCGGCTGGGCCGGGCCGTCGGCTCCTGCGCGGTCGAACCCGGCACGCTGCCGGGCGGCGCGGTGGACGACTGCGCCGGGGCGGATGTGGCGCGGCTGCTGGCGCATCCCCTCCCGTCGGTCCGCGTCGCGGCGCTGGACGCCTACTTGATGCAGGTGCGCCCGCACACCCCGGAGTACGGGGCACTCCCCTGTCCGCTGCCCGCCGGGAGCTCCCTGGAGAAGTCCCGGGCGCGGGCGCGGGCCGTCGTCGAACTGCTGGACGCCGGACCGGGACGGACCGTCCTGGTCGTCGGCGTCGTCAACTCCCTGCTGGAGGCGCTGCGTGCGCGGGGCATCACGTACATACCGTGCGATCTCAAGGCCGGGACGACCGAGTGGGGCGAGCGGGTCGTCACCGACGCCCACGCCGAACTGGACCGCTGCGACGCCGTGCTGGCCTCCGGCATGACCCTCGGCAACGGATCCTTCGAGCCGCTGCGCGAGCACGCCCTGCGCACCGGCAGGCAGTTGGTGATGTTCGCGCAGACCGGGAGCGCCGTACTGCCGTGCTTCCTCGGGGCCGGGGTGAGCGCGGTGTGCGCCGAGCCGTACCCCTTCTTCTGGCTGGACGGCGGTCCGGGTGTCGTCCACCGCTACGGCCGTACGGGGGCCGCGCTGTGACCACGGCCGCGCTGCGCCCCCGCACCGCCAATCCCGACCTCCTCTCCCTGCTCGGCCGCACTCCGCTGGCCCGGGTGACCGCCGACCTGCCGTGCCCGCAGCCCGGTTTCTGGGCCAAGCTGGAAGGGCTCGCCGCCGGTGGCATGAAGGCGCGGGCGGCGGTGTCCATGCTCCTCGGCGCCCGCGACCGGGGTGAACTGCGGCCGGGCGCACCGGTGGTGGAGTCCACCTCCGGGACCCTCGGTATCGGTCTCGCCTTCGCCGGTCAGGCGCTCGGGCATCCCATCGTGCTGGTCGGCGACACCGAACTGGAGCCGTCCATGCGGCAGTTGCTGCGCGCCTACGGCGCCCGCCTGGAACTCGTCGACCGTCCCGCCGGGGTGGGCGGCTGGCAGGCGGCCCGGCTGGCCCGGCTGCGCGAGCTGCGGGGGGTGCTGCCGGACGCGTACTGGCCCGATCAGTACAACAACCCCGACAACATCGCCGGTTACGCCTCTCTCGCCGCCGAGCTCGCCACCCAGCTGGACCACCTGGACGTGCTGGTGTGCAGTGTCGGCACGGGCGGTCACAGCGCCGGGATCGCGGGACCGCTGCGCAGGCACTGGCCCGGGCTGCGGCTGATCGGTGTGGACGCCACCGGTTCCACCATCTTCGGCCAGCCCGCCAGGGCCCGTCTGATGCGCGGCCTGGGCAGCAGCATCCATCCGCGCAACGTGGCCTACGAAGCCTTCGACGAGGTGCACTGGGTGGGCCCGGCCGAGGCGGCGGACGCCTGCCGGCGGCTGGCCCGCGGCAGCTTCGTCAGCGGCGGCTGGAGCACCGGCGCGGTCGCGCTGGTCTCCGCGTGGGCTGCCCGGGTCCATCCCGGCGCAGTGGTCGCCACCGTCTTCCCCGACGGCCCGCACCGCTACCTGAGCACGGTCTACGACGACGACTTCGCGGCCGCGCACGGTCTCGATCCGGCTGCCGCCGCCACCCGGCCCGTCGAGATCCCGCACGCCCGTGCCGTCGAGGCCACCGGCTGGGTCCGCTGCAGCACGGTGTCCGATCCCCTGCGCACACCGGCGGGGAGCGCGTGAAAGCCACCCTGCGCACCGTACGGCTCGCGCTCGCCGAGCCGCTGCGCATCTCCCGTTCGACGATGTCCGCCCGTGACGCCGTCTGGCTGACGATCGAACACGAGGGCCTGCGCGGTCACGGCGAGGCCGTCACCAGCGTCTACTTCGGCCTCGACACCGCGACGCTGGAACGGCACCTGTACGAGTCCGGCCGCGCCCTGGGCCGCTTCCCCGACCCCGAGAGCGCGCTGCGCGACCGGCCGGCGGACGGGCGGCCCCCCGCGGTCACCGCGGCCGTCGGGTCGGCGCTGCTCGACCTGTGCGGCAAGCGGGCCGGTGTCCCCGTCCACCGCCTCCTCGGCGCCCGGGACGCTCCCCGTGCCCACACCGCCCGCACGATCGGCATCGTCCCCGCGCGGCACGCCGCCGCGCAGGCGCGCACGCTCGTGGCCGCCGGATTCGCCCTCCTCAAGGTGAAGGCGGGCGCCCCGGACCCCGAGGAGGACCTCGACCGCGTCCGGGCCGTCCGGGCCGCCGCGCCCGACGCCCGCGTGCTGCTCGACCCCAACGGCGCCTGGACCCCCGGCCAGGCCCGCCGTCTCGTACCCCGGTACGCGGAGCTGGGTGTCGAAGCCGTCGAACAGCCCGTCGCCCCCGGCGATCCGGAGGCGCTGGCGCGGCTGGCGGAGTGTTCGCCGCTGCCCGTCATCGCCGACGAGGACGCGGTCGGACTGGAGGACGTACGGCGTCTGGCGGGCCGCGTGCACGGCGTGAACGTCAAGCTCGCCAAATGCGGCGGGCCCCGAGCGGCGCTGCGAATAGCCGAGTTGCTCGCCGGCAGCGACACCGCGCTGATGCTCGGCTGCCTCACCGCCAGCACCCTCGGCCTCGCTCCCGCCGTGCACCTCGCCGACCGGGCCCGCTGGGCCGACCTGGACGGACATCTGCTGCTCGCCGACGACCCGTGGACCGGGATCGGCGGCGCCGACGGAGTCGTACGGGCGAACGGGCTGCCCGGGCTCGGCGTGCGGCGGAGCCGTACCGGAGAGGCGGGCGGGCCGTGAAGACGCTGTACGAGATACGTGGCTTCCCGCCCGCGATCCGGCTCCTCCTCGTCAACCAGTTCGGCGTCAACACCGGCTTCTATCTGCTCATCCCCTATCTGGCCACGCACCTGGGCGAGGGCCTCGGCATGTCGGCGGCCGTCGTCGGGATCGTCCTCGGGGTGCGCACCCTCAGTCAGCAGGGACTGTTCCTCATCGGCGGGTCGGCCGCGGACCGGCTCGGGGCACGCGGGGTGATCATCGCCGGCTGCGCGGTGCGTACCGCGGGCTTCGCGCTGTTCGCGCTCGGCGACGGACTGGCCGTGCTGCTGGCCGCGTCCGTATTGAGCGGGCTCGCCGGGGCGCTGTTCAACCCGGCCGTGCGGACCTACCTCGCGCAGGAGGCGGGCGAGCGCAGGGCCGAGGTGTTCGCGCTGTTCAACGTCTTCGCGACCACCGGTGCGCTGGTCGGGCCGCTGCTCGGCAGTGTCCTGCTGCTCGTCGACTTCCGGGCCTCCGCGCTCACCGCCGCCGGGATCTTCGCGCTGCTCACCGTGGCACAGGCGCTGGTGCTGCCCGCGCGGGCGGTGCCGCCGAGTCCGGGCGGTGTGCTCGCCGACTGGCGCGAGGTGGCCGGCAACCGCGCGTTCCTCGCCTTCTCCCTCGCCATGGTCGGCATGGTCACCCTGGAGAACCAGCTGTACCTGCTGCTGCCCGACGGCGTCCGCCGGGCCACGGGCTGGGACGGCGCGGCCGGACTGGTCTTCCTCGTGGGCACGCTCGCCCATCTCGCCCTGCAGATGCGGCTCACCCGGGCGCTGAAGCCGTACGGCGTCAGGGCGGTCGGCGCCGGACTCGCCCTGATGGGGCTCGCCTTCCTGCCGCCGATGCTGGTGGCCGGGGCCGCCCCGCGGGTGTGGCACGCGGTGCCCGTGCTCGCCGGCGTCCTGCTCCTGTACGTCGGCGTCATGGTCGCCCAGCCCTTCGTGATGGAGCTGGTCCCCCGGTTCGGCAGACCGGAGCTGACCGGCACGTACTTCGGGATCTTCTACATGGTGTCGGGGGTCGCCGCCGCCGTGGGCAACACCGTCGTGGGCCGGGCCATGGACGCCGGGGAGCAGGGGGGCGCCGCCTGGCTGCCCTGGGCCTGCTGCCTGGTGTGCGGGCTCGCGTCGGCGGGCGGCGTCACCTGGCTGCGCCGCCTCGGCGCGCTGCCCGGAGGCCCTGTCCCCGTGGAGGCGACGGTATGACGAGCGGCAATCTGCTGACCGACAACCCGGAGCTGTACGAGGCCAGGTTCCCCGATCCCGGACGGCTGGCCGGACGGTGGGCCGAGGACTGTCTGCGCCGGTACGGGGCCGGTCCCGCGGTCCTCGACCTGGGATGCGGCACCGGCCGGGACGCGGCGCACCTGCACTCCGCCGGCCGGTCGGTCGTCGGCGCCGACCTCTCCGAAGCGATGCTGGCGTACGCCCGCACCCGGCACCCCGGCCCGCGCTATGTGCGCGCGGATCTGCGGGACTTCTCGCTCGGGGTCTTCGACGCGGTGGTGTGCCTGGACAGTTCGCTCCTGTACTGCCACACCAACGACGACCTGGACGGTTTCCTCGCCTCCTGCCGCCGGAGCCTCGTCCCGGGCGGGCTCCTCGTCGCCGAGATGCGCAACGGCGCCTACTTCCTCGGCCGTGACCACCTGCTGGACACGCCGAGGGTGAACAGCGTGGCCTGGCGCGGGATCTCGTACCGGTCGACGACCGTCCTGCGCGTCGACCGCACCGCGCAACTCCTGCGCCGTACCCGCACCTGGACCGCGGACGACGGCTCGGCCCCCGTCGAACAGCGCTCGGCGTGGCGGCTGCTCCTCCCCCAGGAGCTGCGCCACTTCCTGACCGCGCACGGTTTCGCCGTGCTCGCCCTGCACGACGGTCCGGGGCCGCGCACCGAACCGCCCTGGCGGGAAGGCGACCTGCCCGGCGCGACGGCCGACGCCGACCGGCTGCACGTGGTGGCACGCCTCACCGGCTGACCGCACCGCGCCCACGACACCCGACCCCTGTCTCTCGGCTCTCATGCACCTCACATCTCACTCCGCACCCCTCACTTCGCACACACTCCGCACCTCTCACAGCAAGGACACCCTCATGCAGGACCATCACGGCCTCCGTCGTCGAGGCTTCCTCGCGGCCGCCTCCGGTGCCGGCGCGCTCGCTCTCGTCGGCTGCGGCGGCTCCGACGAACCGGACGCCGGCGGCTCCGGCACCGACGGCAGGCCCAGGCGCGGCGGGCGTCTGCGGGCCGCCTTCGCGGGGGGCGGCGCGAGCGAGACACTCGATCCGCACCTCGCCAACCTGTTCGCCGACGTGGCCCGCGCGAAGGCGCTGTTCGACAAACTGGCCGACTACGGGGACGACCTCTCCGCCCTGCCCCGCCTGGCCGCCGGCTGGGAGCCGAACGCCGGCCTCGACCGCTGGAAGGTCACCCTGCGGAAGGCGGACTTCCACGACGGGAGGCCCGTCACCGCCGAGGACGTGCTGTTCAGCTACCGCCGTATCGCCGACCCCGGCAAGGCGTTCCGCGCCAAGGCGTCCCTGGAACCCATCGACCTCAGGGCGAGCCGGGCCCTGGACGCGCGGACCGTCGAGTTCGTCCTCAAGCGGCCGACCGCCGAATTCCCCAACGTGCTGGCCGCGTTCGGCGCGTACGTCGTCCCCGCCGGATCCTCGGACGCCGACTTCGACGGGCAGCCGGTCGGCTCGGGACCGTTCCGCTTCGTGTCCTTCGCCCCGGGCCGCTCGGCGGTCTTCCGCCGCAACGACGCCTACTGGGACGGCGCCCCGCACCTCGACGAGGTGGAGTTCGTCGTCGTCAACGAGGAGTCCGCCCGCGTGAACGCGCTGCTCGGCGGCCAGGTCGAGTACGCCCACGAGCTCGCCCCGACGACCGCTCGCGCCCACGAGGGCAGGGGCCGGATCGAGATCGTACGGCTGCGCAACAGCGCCATGCAGGCGTTCGCCATGAAGACCGACCGGGCGCCCTTCGACGACAGGCGGGTCCGTGAGGCGTTCTTCCTCATCGCCGACCGGCAGGAACTCGTCGACGGCGCCCTGTCCGGGGCGGGCGTGGTCGGCAACGACCTCTTCGGCAAGGGATACGAGTACTACGCCGACGGCCTGCCCCAGCGCGAGCGGGACCTGGACCGCGCCCGTTCCCTCCTGAAGCAGGCCGGTGCGGAGAAGCTGAAGGTCACCCTGGACACGTCGGCGGTCGCGGCCGGCTTCACCGAGGCGGCGGGCATCTTCCGTGACCAGGCCGCCGCGGCCGGTGTCACCGTCGACGTCAGGATGGGCAGCAAGGACTCGTACTGGGCCGACATCCTCGACTCCGGAACGCTGTGCTGCTACCGCTCCGGCGCCATGCCCATCGAGTCGCACATCTCGCAGCGCCTGCTCACCGGCTCCACCACCAACGCCACCAAGTGGCACCACAAGGACTTCGACGCGCTCTACCAGCAGGCGCAGTCCACGAAGGACGAGAAGGAACGCGCCGCCCTGTTCGTGCGGATGCAGCGCAGGCTGCACGCCGAAGGCGGCTTCCTGGTGTGGGGGTTCGCCGACTGGATCATCGCAACGGGCAACGCCGTCAAGGGAGTCGAACGGAAGGCGCCCGCGAACACGCTCGACTGGGCGCGGTTCGACAAGGTCTGGCTGACGTGAGCGGACTCGGCACCTGGGCCGTCCGGCGGCTGCTGCTCGGCGGCGCCCAGACCGTGGCCGTGGTGCTGCTGGTCTTCGCGCTCACCGAGGCGCTGCCGGGTGACGCGGCGGTGTCCCTCGCCGGCGACCAGCCGGACCCGGCACGCATCGCCGCCATCCGGGAGGCGATGGAACTGGACCGGCCCGCCCACGAACGGTTCGCCGGCTGGGCGGCCGGGCTGACGCACGGGGACCTCGGGACCTCCCTGGCCTCCGGGCGGCCCGTGACCTCGTACCTCTCCGGCGCCTTCGGTCCCACGCTGCTGCTCGCCGCGCTCACCGTCGCGCTGCTGGTGCCGGCCGGGGTGGGTCTCGGGGTGCTGGCCGCGCGGTTCGAGGGGCGCCTCGTGGACCGGCTGGTGAGCGCGGTGACGCTCGGGGTGTACGCGGTGCCGGAGTTCGCGCTCGGGGTGCTCCTCGTGACGGTGTTCGCGCTGCGCCTGGAGTGGCTGCCGCCCACAGCGGTCGGTCACGGCACCGATCTGCTCGGGCACCCGGCCGCGCTCGTCCTGCCGGTGCTCGTCCTGCTGTCCCGGCCGGTGTGTTCGCTGTCCCGGCTGGTGCGCGCCGGAATGATCGACGCGCTCGCCTCGCCGTACGTCGCACAGGCCCGGCGCTACGGGATCCCGGGCGTCCGGGTGCGGTACGCGCACGCCCTGCCGAACGCGGTCGCGCCGGCCGCCCAGCAGCTCGCCCGGACCGTCGACTGGCTGCTGTGCGGGGTGATCGTCGTGGAGGCGCTGTTCGTGATCCCCGGCCTCGGGACCGTACTCATGAACGCCGTGACGGAGCGGGACGTGCCGGTGGTGCAGGGGCTTGCGGTGGTCTTCGGGGTGTTCACGGTGGTGCTGAACCTGGGGGCCGATCTCGTCGCCCACCGGTTCGCGCCACGGGCGGAGGTGGCCGCGTGAAGGCGCCTCGGGCAGGGCTTCGCAGAGGGCTGCCGCCGGGGCGGTTCGCGCTCGGGGCCGTCCTGGTGGGTGTCCCGCTGGTACTGGCTCTGTGCGGGCCGCTGCTCGCGGGCGGGCCCGGGCCACGGGCCGCCTCGTTCACGCTCGGCGGCGGGCACTGGCTGGGCACCGACTTCGTGGGACGGGACGTGTGGCGGCAGGTGCTGCTCGGCGGCCGGCCCGTGGTGGTCGTCGCGTTCACGGCGACGGCCCTGGCGTATCTGGTGGCGCTGCCGCTCGGGCTGGCCGCCGCGCTGACACACCGGAGCTGGCTGGAGGAGACGCTGCTGCGGCCCCTGGACGTGCTGCTGGCCGTGCCGTCCCTGCTGATGATCCTGCTGGTGGCCGCCGTCCTCACGCCCGGGGCCGGCGGGCTCGCCCTGCTGGTGGCACTCGTGAACATCCCGGACGCGGCGCGGATCGTGCGGGCCGCGGCGGCCGACGTGGCGTCGCGGCCGGCTGTGGAGGCGCTGCGGATGCAGGGCGAGTCGTGGTGGCGTGTCGCCGTGGGGCATGTCGGACGGTCGATCCTGCGGCCGCTCGCCGCCGACGCGGGGACCCGGCTGACCGGTGTGCTGTATCTGGTGGCCACGGCGGCCTTCCTGGGCGTCGGGGTGGCGCCGGACGCGGCCGACTGGGCGGTGATGGTGGACCGCAACCGGACGGGGCTGTTCGTGCAGCCCTGGGCCGTGGTCGTCCCGGCGCTGCTGATCGTGGCCCTGACGACGGGGTGCAATCTGCTCGTCGACGCGTTGCTGGTGAAGGAGACACGTCCATGAGCGGGCCCACGGCGGTGGCGGAGACCGAGGACCTGACCGTGGAGGTCGACGGCAGACGCATCGTCGACGGTGTGAGCCTGCGGGTCCTTCCCGGCAGGGTGACCGCGCTGGTGGGTGCCTCGGGCAGCGGGAAGACGACCACGGGGCGTGCGCTGCTGGGCGAGTTCCCGCCGGGGGCGCGTGTCGGCGGCGCGGTACGGGTGGCGCAGGCGCCGGTCGGTCACGTCCCGCAGCATCCGGCGGCGGTGCTCAATCCGGCGCGGCGGGCCGGCGCGCTGCTGCACGACCTCGCGCGTGCCCAGGTGCGCGGGGTGCCTCGCCGCGAGCGGCGGGCGGCAGCACGGGAACGCGTCCTGCACGCCCTGGAAGCGGCGCAACTACCGTCTCCGGCAGCGCTGTTGCGGCGCTTTCCGCACCAGCTCTCGGGCGGTCAGCAGCAACGCGTCGTGCTGGCCCAGGCGTTGCTGCTCGGCGCGCGGGTGATCGTCGCGGACGAGCCCACCACCGGTCAGGACGCGCTCACGAAGCGCCGGATCGTCGAGGAGCTGGCGGCGGTCGCCGCGCGCGGGATCGGGATCCTCCTGCTCAGCCACGATCTGGAGACGGTACGTGCGCTCGCCGACGAGGTGCTGGTGATGCGGGACGGGCGGGTCGTCGAGTCCGGCCCGGTGGAACGGGTGTGGTCGGCCCCCGCACACCCGTGGACGCGCCAACTCCTGGCCGAACGGCCGGTGCCGGCTCGGGTCACGCCGGGCGGGCCCCGCCCCGAGGCCGTCCTGCGGGTCCGTGGCCTCCGCGCCCGTCACCGGTCCGGTGCCGAGGTGCTGCGGGTCCCGGAACTCGCCGTGCGTCCCGGCGAATGCCTCGCCGTCGTCGGCCGCTCGGGCAGCGGGAAGACGACCCTCGCCCGCTGTCTGGCCGGACTCCACCGCATCTACGAGGGAGAGGTGCTGCTCGACGGGATCGCGCTCCCCCGCAGTCTGCGGGACCGGGGGCGGGACCGGCTCGCGGCCGTGCAGTACGTCTTCCAGGACGCCCGCGCCTCCTTCGACGAGCATCGCCCGGTGCTCGACCAGGTGGCCCGGACGGCGGTACGGCTGCGCGGGCGCTCGGCCGCACAGGCGCGGAGCGAGGCGTCGGCCACGCTCGACGGCCTCGGCCTGCCGGGAGAACTGGCGGGCCGTACCGCCTCCCGGCTGTCCGGGGGCGAGCTGCAGCGGGCCGCGCTGGCCCGGGCCCTGCTCGCGCGGCCGCGGGTGCTGGTGTGCGACGAGATCACCTCCGGGCTCGACGCGGTCACCCGCCGGGGCCTCCTCGCCCTGCTCGCCGGGCTGCTGCGCGACCGCGACGACCTCTGTCTCGTCCTCATCACCCATGACCTGGACACGGCGCGGCTCGCCGACCGGATCGCGGTGCTGGACGCCGGGGAGGTGGTCGAACAGGGGCCGGCCCGAGACGTCCTGACGGCGCCGGCGCATCCGTTCACCGTGTCGTTGGTGGCGTCCGCACCCCGGCCGGCGGCGCGGTCGTGACCGGCCGCGTCGGCGATCCTTTCCGTTGTCCCGCGGAAGGTCGCCCCGCGGAAATACGACGCGGCCGTGCCGCCCGCTCTGGTATCGAGGACACCGACCACACCCGAAGAAGGACGGATCCCTCATGCGTCTGCTTCCCTGCACCCTCGATCACGCGGCGACCGTGGCGAGTTGGCCCGTCTCCGCGGCGGAGGTGGTCCAGTGGTGCGGGCTGCGGGAGTTCCCCGTGACGGGGGCGACCGTCGCGGCGTGGCAGCGTGAACCCGACGTGGCCGCGCGCGTCCTCGTGGACGGTGAACACCTGCTCGGGTACGGGGAGTTGTGGTTCGACGCCGAGGAGGACGAGGTCGAACTGGCGCGGATCGTGGTGGCCCCCGGCGTCCGGGGGCGAGGGCTGGGACGCGAACTGGTGCGGGGCCTGCTCGCCGAGGCCCGGCTCTCCGGTCTCTCGGACGTGTTCATGCGGGTCCACCCGGACAACGCCGCCGCGCTGCGCTGCTACCGGGGGGCGGGGTTCGAGACGGTCGACGCCGAGTCGGCCGCGGCGTGGAACGCCGGACAGCCGGTCGCCTACGTCTGGCTGCGACACGCCTGAGCGAGTCGGCTGCGACACGCCTGAGCGGGCCGGCCGCGACACGCCTGAGCCGGCCGGTTGCGACACGCCTGAGCGAGTCGGCTGGGACACGTCTGGGCAAGGGGGCCCGGTTGCCGCCGGTGGGGGTCGCCCGCCGCGCCGAATCCGGCCGCGGACCCCGGAAACGTTGGTCCGGACGGGGGATCTCCGACGCCCCGTCAGCGATGCGCCGCGCTTCCGGCCCGTAAACGTGAAAGGGAGTCGGGTGCACAACCGATTTGTACGACAATCGTTCCGCTCGGAGGACCTCGTATGCCCACCACACCGCTCTCCCGTTCCGTCGGCGTCCGCACCGGCGCCGCCGCCCTCACCACGGTCGCCCTCGCCGGCACCGCTCTCCTCGGGGCGTCGGCCGCCTACGCCGCCCCCGGCGACAAGGGCGACGTCAAGATCCACGCGGAGACGACGTCTCCCACCGACCAGCGCACCGAGTCGAAGGTCTGCAAGTTCTACCTGTCCGCCTTCAACTTCGAGGGTGTGCAGGGGATCACCTGGACCATCGAGCCACAGCCGACGACGTCGGCCAGCGGCACGCTCAACGGCACCCTCGCCCTCCCCATCGGCACCGGCTACACGGACACGCTGGCGCTGCCCGACGGTGACTACAAGCTCGCCTGGAAGCCCATGGGCGGGGCCGGGGCGGGCAAGGAGAAGACGTTCAAGGTCGACTGCAAGCCGTCCGCGGCGGCCAAGCCGGACGCCAAGCCGCAGACTCCCAACGGCGCCGTGCCGGCCGGCGGCGGCGGCCTCGCCGAGGCGCCGACGGTGTCGGCGGTCGCGGCCGCCGGAGCGGTGGGCCTGGTCGGCGTGTCCGGCTTCGTCTACTTCCGGCAGCTGCGTCGCCGGACCGACGGTGCCGTCTAGTCACGCGCCCAGGCCCTGGTACCGCACGCGTGCCTACCGCCTGGCGAGAACGGCGATCCTGGCGTTCTCGCTGGTGATGGGCGGCATCTGGTGGGCCGAGGACGACGGCCGGCCCACCGGGCCGGCCGTCGCCTCGGCGGTGGAACCCGGGGACGCGAAAGCGTCCCCGGGGCCGCCCGCCTCCGCGACACCGGAGCCTCGGCGCAGCCCCGCTCCCGAACGGCTTCCCGTCCGCCGTCCGACCCCGCCGCCCCCCTCGACCCCACCGCCCCGGCCGACCCAGCCGCCGAGGCCACCGCAGTCACCGCAGACGCTCCCGCGGTCCGAACCCAGGTTCCTGAGCATCCCGTCCCTCGGTCTGGAGGCCCCGCTCATCGGCCTGCGCCTGGACGAACGGGGGCAGCTCACCGCCCCGCCGCTCGACCAGCCCAAGCTGGCCGGCTGGTACGAGGGCGGGCCCACGCCCGGTGAAGCGGGCACCTCCGTGATGGTCGGCCATCTGGACACCCGCAGCGGGCCCGCGGTCTTCGCCGGCCTGAGCTCGATGACTCCCGGCCAGCTCGTCGAGGCCCGGCGCGCCGACGGACGCACCGCCGTCTACACGGTGGACGCCGTCAACATGTACGAGAAGGCGCGCTTCCCCAGTCAGGAGGTGTACGGCGCCAGGAACCGCCCGGAGCTCCGGCTGATCACCTGTGGCGGGGTGTACGACAAGAAGACCGGCTACCAGAGCAACGTCGTCGTCTTCGCACACCTGACGGCGGTCCGGGGACCTTCACGCCCCGCCTAGGGGGTGCCGAGGGTGCGCAGCCAGTCGGTCAGCAGGCGGTTGACCTCGTCGGGGCGTTCCTGCTGGACCCAGTGGCCGCAGCCCTCGACCAGGTGGGAGGAGACCAGGCCGGGGAGGGTGGTGGGGAATGCCTCGACGGCGTCGGCCAGCCAGGCGATGGAGGCGTCGAGTTCGCCCGCGACGAAGAGCGACGGCTGGGTGAGGGGGGCGCCGTCCCATTCGGCGAGGTCCTCCCAGTCGCGGTCCATGCAGCGGTAGCGGTTGAGCGCCCCCGTGAGGCCGGTCCGCTCGAACTCGCCCGCGCAGAAGTCGAGTTCGTCGTCCGTGACCCAGGACGGGCGGCCCGCGACGAACCGGTCGGAGAGTCTGCCGCCCTTCGGGACGAAGAAGACCGCGCCGTCCCCCGAGGCCGGCCCCGTGTCGCCGGCCAGCGTGGCGTAGAAGCCGGCCAGCCACGCCCGTACGTCCGGCTGGATCTCCGCCTCCGCCCGGCCCGGCTCCTGGAAGTGACGGACGTAGAACTCCTCGTCCCCGCCGATCATCGCGAAGGCGTCGCTCGGCCGCATGCCGCCACGGGGCGCGTACGGCACACCGAGCATCCCGACGGCGGTGAACACGTCGGGCCTCAGCAGCGCGGAGTCGGCGGCGATGGTCGAGCCCCAGTCGTGGCCGACGATCACGGCGCGCTGCGCACCCAGCGCGCGCACGACGGCCACGTTGTCCTCGACGTGGGCCCCGATCCGGTACGCGTCCACGTCGTCGGGCACCGAGGAACGCCCGTAGCCGCGTACGTCGATGGCGACCGCCCGGTAACCCGCCGCGGCGAGCGCCGGGAGCTGGTGGCGCCACGAGTACCAGAGCTCGGGGAAACCGTGGACCAGCAGGACCAGCGGGCCGGTGCCCTGCTCGACCAGGTGGATACGGCCACCGGGAACGTCGACCAGCCGGTGCCGGGCGTCCGCCGGGGTGAACGGGGTGGCTTCCTGCTGCATGGGTCCTCCGTAAGGTGTTGGTCGGCCCGGGAGGGCCGGATGTGGCTTATGGGTTTCTGCCTTGAGTGGCTTCCGAGGAGTGGCCGTCCGGC
>NZ_JBIAQL010000038.1:0-35887 GCF_042889045.1 Streptomyces sp. NPDC002701 | reverse complement strand
ACGCCCGGTTACATTCCGAACCCGGAAGCTAAGCCTTACAGCGCCGATGGTACTGCAGGGGGGACCCTGTGGGAGAGTAGGACGCCGCCGAACAAATTGTATGAGAAAGCCCCCGCACTTCGGTGCGGGGGCTTTTTTGTGTTGGCCGCGGTTCTTGTCCCGGTATTACGGTGACGTCCATGAGCCCTGAACACGTCATCCGCTCGATACGCGCCGACGACTGGCCCGCGGCCAAGGAAATCCGGCTTGCCTCGCTGCGGGACCCCGTGGCCCACATAGCCTTCATGGACACCTACGAGAACGCTGCCGGTCAGCCCGACGCCTTCTGGCAGGGACGGACGGCCGACGCTGCCGAAGACGTGGTCGAGCGGCAGCAGATCGTGGCCGAGGAACCCGGTGGGCGATGGGTCGGTTCCGTGACCGTGCTGGTCGAGGAGGCCGGGGCCCCCGGGGCGCTCGGGGACGTCAGCGACGTACGGCAGGGGCATCTCGTGGCGGTGTACGTGCGGCCCGAGGCGCGGGGGCAAGGGGTGACCGAGCGGCTGTTCTCGCACGCCCTGCGCTGGGCGTGGGAGGTCGCCGGCGTGGAGCGGGTGCGGCTGTTCGTGGACGAGCGGAACGGGCGGGCCGAAGCCTTCTACCGGAAGTTCGGGTTCGTACCCACCGGGAAGACCGTTCCCGCGCCCGGGGATTCGGGTGCGCGGGAGCTGGAGTTCGTGATCGAACGGACCCAGGTCGCGAACTAGGCAGGCCGCGAACTAGACCGGGAGTTCGTGGTCGGGCCAGCGGGTGCGGGCCTGTTCGCGGGAGCGGAGGAGGGCCAGGGTGGGGAGCCCTCTGTCCGTGCCCGTACCCCCGCCGGCGACGAGCAGCTCCGGGAGTTGGGGGAGCGGGGCCACCGCGGCGACATCGTCCAGGACGAGGGCGAGTGGTGGGTCGAGGCGACCGGAGGATGACCGTTCGGCCATGCGCCGGCCGCGCTCGACCACGCTGGAGGCGAGGGCCGTCAGGAGCGGCATGGCGCCGGGGTTCGACCTCGGGTCCTCGATGGGTTCACCCACCACATAAAGCGTGCCCCCTTCGTCGACGAAGGAATCCAAGGTGAGTGTGTCGGTTCGGTTGGGAGTGCAGGCTTCGCGGACGTTGACCGTGAAGAGGGCGGACAGGGCACGGGCCGTCAACTCCTGCGCGATGTCCCGGCGTTCCGGGTGCGCGGTGAGGGCGGCTTCGAGTTCGCCCGCGGAGCCGGCGGCGGCCTTCGGGTTCGTACGGAGGATGCGTACGGCTTCCTGGACCTGGGCGCCCTGGGCCCAGCGGTGGACGTGGCGGATGGTGCGGCCGTCCACGGCGGCGGCGTGCAGATAGCTGCGGAGGAGCGTCTCGGCGGTGTCGGCGACCGCCTGGTCCATCCTGGCGGTGGGGCGGACCGGGGCGAGGAGCGCCGCCGCGCGGGCCTTGGCGGTCTCCTTGGCCTCGCAGCCGGCGGAGGGGGACCAGTGGAGGCGGGCCGGGGTGTCGCAGAGGTGGGAGGGGTCGTAGAGGAGGACGGGGCCCAGTTTCGCCCGGGCGTCCTTCGTGCTCGACCAGAGGGCGGGGTCGGAGGTGATGACGAGGGCGGGGCCGTCCGCGTCCCGGATGGCCTGGACGGCGAGGGGATGGCGGGTCTCGGGCGGTCCCAGGACCACGGGGCCCCGCGGGGCCGGCACGGCGTTCTCCCACCCGGCCGCCGGTTCTCCGGTCACGGCTGGGACCGGCTGCGGCACCGCCGCCCGGGACGGGGTGGCCGCCGGGTGCTCCTTCGGCGCGTACTCCACCGGCGGCAGCGGCGCCGTGACGTGCTCGGCCGGTGGGTGGGCCGCCGTCGGGACGGTCGGGGCCGTCGGGTGCGTCACCTCCGGCCGGTCCGCCGCGCGGCCACGGGAAGCCTCGTGCGTCCCGTCCTCGGCCGGGAGGTGCGGTTCCGCTGTGGCGAGCGCCCTGCGTCTCGCTCTCTGCGCCCGCCACCTCGCGATCGTGCCCAGCACGAACACCGTGAGGACGATCAGCACCATCACCTGTCCGATGAACAGGCCCCAGAAGAGCCCGTACCCGGAGAGCTGGTCGGCCGGGGTGTCGGGCCAGGCGCCCGGCAGGTCGTCCGGAGCCCCGACGAGGTGGCGCAGGGCCTGGGGCGTACGGCGGAAGGTGACCCCGGCGGGCCATGAGCCGTGGGAGAAGAGACCGGCCAGGCCGGTCGTCGTCCACACCAGGACGGTCGTGCCGAGCACCAGGGCCAGGACGCCGAGCAGCAGACCGTCGGGAATGCCCCCTTGGCCGCCCCGGTGGTGATTGTGGTGGCGGATGCGCTCGTCCGGTCTCATCTCGGGTCGCTCCTCTACGCCACGGTGGACTCGGACGAATCGTCGACGTCGTTCAGGTGCTGTTCCATGAAGGCGGCGGCCCGCTCCTCGGCCTCCAGTTCGGCGGCGCGCAGGGCGTCGTCGGCGAGGTGGTCGGCGGACGACTCCGTCATGGCGCGGTCGGTGAAGACGAGGGGCCGCTCGGTCTCGGTGATCAGGTGTTTGACCACCTGGACGTTGCCGTTGACGTCCCAGACGGCGATACCCGGGGTGAGGGAGGGGATGATCTCCACCGCCCACCGGGGCAGGCCGAGGACCCGGCCCGTCATTCTGGCCTCGTCGGCCTTCTGTGCGTAGATCGTCCTCGTCGAGGCCATCTTGAGGATCGCCGCGGCCTCCTTCGCGGCGGCGCCGTCCACGACGTCGGACAGGTGGTGGACCACCGCCACGAACGACAGGCCGAGTCGGCGCCCGAACTTCAGCAGGCGCTGGAAGAGCTGGGCCACGAACGGGCTGTTGATGATGTGCCACGCCTCCTCGACGAGGAAGATGCGCTTCTTCCGGTCGGGGCGGATCCAGGTGTGCTCCAGCCACACGCCGACGATCGCCATGAGGATCGGCATGGCGATGGAGTTGCGGTCGATGTGGGACAGGTCGAAGACGATGAGCGGGGCGTCGAGGTCGATGCCGACGGTCGTCGGGCCGTCGAACATGCCGCGCAGGTCACCGTCGACGAGGCGGTCGATGACCAGGGCGACGTCCAGGCCCCAGGCCCGTACGTCGTCTATGGCGACGTTCATCGCCTCCGCCGACTCCGGTTCGGGGTGGCGGAGCTGTTCGACGATGTCGGTGAGGACGGGCTGGCGGTCGACGATCGTCTCGTTGACGTACGCGTGGGCGACCTTCAGCGCGAAGCCGGAGCGCTCGTCCAGGCCGTGGCCCATCGCGACCTCGATGATGGTCCGGAGCAGCGCGAGCTGGCCGGTCGTCGTGATCGCCGGGTCGAGCGGGTTGAGGCGGATGCCCATGTCCAGGGCGGCGGTCGGGTCGAGGCGGATGGGGGTGAGCCCCAGCTCCTCGGCGATGAGGTTCCATTCGCCGACCCCGTCCTCGCCCTGTGCGTCCAGGACGACGACCTGGCGGTCCTTGAACCGCAACTGCCGCAGGACGTACGTCTTCTCGAGGGCCGACTTGCCGTTGCCGGACTCGCCGAGGACCAGCCAGTGCGGTGCCGGGAGCTGCTGTCCGTACAGCTGGAAGGGGTCGTAGATGTAGCCCTTCCCGGAGTAGACCTCGCGGCCGATGATGACGCCTGAGTCGCCGAGGCCGGGAGCCGCGGTCGGCAGGTAGACGGCCTGGGCCTGGCCGGTGGAGGTGCGCACCGGCGGCCGGGTCGTCTCCACCTTGCCGAAGAGGAAGGACGTGAAGCCCTCCGTGAGGGCGGACAGCGGATCCCGCATAGAGTCCTACCTCCGGATGCCGGTCGCGAACGGGAGTGTGTTGACGAAGGCACGGTGGTGCTCGCGGTCGCACCATTCCAGCTTCAGGTACGACTTTCCGGCCGAGGCCCTGATCGTCCGCTTGTCGCGGGCGAGCGCCTCCGGGTTGCGGGACGAGACGGTGATGTAGCCGACGAGGTTGACGCCGGCGGCTCCGCTGGCGAGGTCCTGGCCGCGCTGGTCGACGCGGTTGTGCGAGGCGACGTCGCGCGGGTCGACGGTGCGGTTCATCTTGGCCTGCCGGCTCGCCTCGGCCTCGTCGTTGGTCTTCTCGGTCAGCATCCGCTCGATGGCGACCTCGGTGGGTTCGAGGTCCATGGTGACGGCGACCGTGCGGATCACGTCGGGGGTGTGGACGAGCAGCGGGGCGAGGAAGTTGACGCCCACCGGGGTCATCGGCCACTCCTTCACCCAGGCCGTGGCGTGGCACCAGGGGGCGCGGGTGGAGGACTCGCGGGTCTTGGCCTGGAGGTAGGTGGGCTCCATGGCGTCGAGCTCGGCCGGCCAGGCGTTGCGCTTGGTCATGGCCTGGATGTGGTCGATGGGGTGGTCCGGGTCGTACATCGAGTGCACGAGGGACGAGAGTCTGCCCTGGCCGAGTGGCTGGCGCACCCGGATGTCGGCCTCCTGGAGGCGGGAGCAGATGTCGGTGAGCTCGCGGGCCATGACGACGGCGAGACCGGCGTCCTTGTCGAGCTTCTTGCCGCCCTTGGGGCGGGCGGCGCGGGCCATCGCCTGGCCCTCGGCGGCGAGTTCGCGGGAGTAGTGCATGCAGGCGACGAGATAGGCGCGGTGCTGCTCGCTGCTCGTCGACACCATGGACTGGAGCTGCTCGTACGACTGCTGGAGCCAGCCGGGTGCGCGCTCGTCGCCGCGCTGCGAGACGTCCTTGGCGTGGGCGTCCGGGTCGGCGGGGAGCGTACGGGCGAGCATCTGGATGCGGGTGACGAAGCCGTCGCCGTTGGCGACGTGCTTGAGGAGGGTGCCGAAGCGGTCGACGAGGGCTTCCTGGTCCTCGCTGTCGCGCAGGCCGACGCCCGGGCCCTCGATCTCGATGGCGGCGGTGACGGTCTTGCGGTCGGCGTGCAGCAGCACGGCGATCTCGTCCGGTCCGAACGGCGCCGCGAGCCAGCTGATGCGGCCGATGCCCGGGGGCGGGCCGACCTCGACCTCGCGGCCGTCGATACGGGTGCCGGACTCCATGACGTTGCTGCGGTAGGCGGTGCCGCGGCGCAGGCTGCGCTTGTAACTGCGGTTGATCTCGAACCACTTGTAGAAGGTCCGCCGCTTGTACGGGACGTAGACGGCGGCCAGCGCGAGCAGCGGGAAGCCCATGAGCAGCACGATGCGCAGGGAGAGCACGGGGACGATCAGGCCGCACATCATGCCGAGGAACGCGCCCGCGATGATCAGCCCGATCTCGCCGGACTCGCGGTTGCGGCCGACGATCGCGCTCGGCCGGGCGCGGCCGATCAGATATGTACGGCGGGGCGTGACCGGATGGGACACATGAGACGCATGGGATTCAGTCGTCAACGCCCTTCACCTCCCGTGCGGTTGTTGCTGCTGGTGCGGTTGTTCCCGGCGTGTGGGGTGTTCACCGGGCTGGAGCGGGGCGGGGGTGCGGCGGGGACGGATCCGCCGCCGCCCGGGGAACCGGAGCCGCGGGAGCTGTGGGCCGCGACGCCGCCGGAGACGGGGTTCGAGGGGCGGGAGCCGCTGTTGCCGCCTCCGCCGCCGTTGTTGTCGGCCCGGGTGCTGTGGGTCTTGATGCCCTGGGCGACGAGGGTGGCGGGGGAGCTGATGGCGGCCGCGGCCTTGCCCTCGGCGCCCTGCATGATGCGGTTGTTGCGGCTGTTGGCGATCTCGTCGCCGAAGCCGGGTACGAAGCGGTAGATCATCGCGCTGGCGAAGATGGCGAGCAGGATGATCGCGAGGCCGGAGACGACGGCGGAGAAGGCGTCGGGGCCGTCCTCCGCGGACAGGGCTCCCGCGAGGCCCAGCACGATCACGATGACCGGTTTGACGAGGATGACGGCGATCATGATGCCCGCCCAGCGGCGGACGTGGCCCCAGAGGTTCTTGTCGACGAGGCCGGCGTAGACGACGGTGCCGAGGAGCGCGCCCACGTAGAGGAGGGCGGCGCGGATCACCAGTTCCAGCCAGAGGATGCCCGCGGCGAGGATCGACACGAGGGAGACCACGATCAGCATGATCGGGCCGCCGCCGATGTCGGTGCCCTTGTTCAGGGCGCCGGAGAAGTTGCCGAAGAAGGTGTCGGTCTGGTTGCCGGTCGTCTTGGCGAGGACCTCGGCGATGCCGTCGGTCGCCGACACGACGGTGTAGAGGATGAGCGGGGTGAAGGCCGACGCGAGCACGGTCAGCCAGAGGAAGCCGATGGCTTCGCCGATGGCGGTGCTGAGGGGGACGCCCCGCACCGCCCTCTTGGTGACCGCGAGCAGCCACAGGAGGAGGGTGAGGATGGTCGACGCGGCGAAGACCACGGCGTACTGCTGGAGGAACGTGCTGTTCGTGAAGTCGACCGTCGCCGTGTCCTGAACCGCGTCACTGAGCTTGTCTATGGTCCAGGACGCGGCTTTCGCACATCCCTTGGCGAGGGAGGCGAGGGGGTCGAGGGCGGCGGTGGGGTCTTCTACGGAGGGGCCGTTGCGGCTGCTGCTGCCTCGCTCGCAGTAGTCCTTGGCGGGGCCGACGATCAGGTCGCAGTTGTCGTCCGACGGCGAAGGGGTCGGCGTCGGTGCTGCGGCCGCGCGGGTCGCGAGCATGACGAGAGCGGTCTGTACGACTGCGACGGCGGCGGTGACCTCGAGTACGCGGCGCGGGCTACCGGGCATAGGT
This sequence comes from Streptomyces sp. NPDC002701, assembly GCF_042889045.1. NCBI lineage: Bacteria > Bacillati > Actinomycetota > Actinomycetes > Kitasatosporales > Streptomycetaceae > Streptomyces > Streptomyces sp. NPDC002701. The sequence goes on along the minus strand of NZ_JBIAQL010000038.1, from coordinate 29,190 downwards.
GAAGCCTCCGTACTCTTCGACGGCCTTCGCGATCTCGTCGGACGGCGAGACCGTGTTGTCACCGTTCACCGGCGCCGGTCCATCCTTCTGGGAGAAGCTGTCGACCTTCCAGTCACCCTCGGCCCACCGCAGCTGCAGCGTCATGGTGAACCAGTCGTTGCTGACCGGGTTCTTCGAGTCGTCACCGGCCGTGCCGAAGACGCCTGTGCACCAGACCTCGACGGTCGCCGCGCTGTCCGAGTAGTCCGTGACCTTGGTTCCGACCGGCATGGTGCGTGAGACATAGGTCTGTCCGGCCGCCGCGTTGCCGTTCTCGTCCAGGCCGACGTTGCTCAGGAACTCCTCGGAGTACGCCTTGTCCAGTTTGTCCTTCAGCGCGGCCACCTTGTCGGTGACGAACACCTGCTGGACGATCTCCCCCCGCCGGGTGGGCTTGAGGATGTCGGCCGAGACGAGGACGACCGCGTAGTTCGACGCCGCGCTCTGCGCTCCCTGCTCGGTCTGGGGGAAGCCCGACGGGATTCCGCCCGACTTCGTCTGTACCGGCCGCTCGCCGGAGGCGGCCGTCGAGGCGGCTTCCGGCTTGCTGCCGCCGTCCGCGCCCGCGTCGGAATCGTCGCCGCCGCGGTTCGCGAAGGCGATGGCCGCAATCAGGAGGACCACCACGCCCACCACCGTGACGAGGCTGCGTGACGACGAGCGGCCGCCGCGTCGTGCCCCGCCGTAGACGTCACCGGCGCTGTCGGGGAGGCGCGTGCGCGTCTGGCCGGTACCTCCGTAACCGCCGTCCTCGCCGCGCGCTCCGTGCTCGTCACCGAGACTCATGCCGCGTACGCCCCCTCGACCTCATGCTGAACCGCGATATACGACGGTAGCCCCGCTGATTGGCGCGCGGGCACGGTGTGGTGACTCGACATCAGGGAACGCAACCTCAGCCGGTGGGCACGACGGACGGGTGGGGTGGGGGATGGGAGGGGTGTGCCCGGCCGGGTCCGCGGAGACCGGGCCGGCGACCGTCTACACGGCCATGCCGTACACGATGGTGAAGAGCGTGCCCAGTGAACCGATGATGAAGACTCCGGTGAGACCCGCGATGATCAGACCCTTGCCCTGCTCCGCGCTGAAGGTGTCGCGCAGGGCCGTCGCGCCGATGCGTTGCTTAGCCGCTCCCCAGATCGCGATGCCGAGGCACAGCAGGATGGCGACCGCCATCACGACCTCGATCATGATCCGGGCCTCGTTGCCGAGGGTGCCGAACGGGCCCCAGTCCGGAGCGATCCCGCCGATGATCGTGTTGATGTCGCCCTTTTCGGCTGCGAAAAGCATGTAAGTCACCGCCCCTTGTGGGTTGTTCTGCCTCCTCTGCCACTCTGCGCAGAGGTCACGGCCATTGTCGCTGACAATGACGCTGTCGCATGTCGACTTGGCGTCATTGATTGGCGGGTTTCGTACGAATCCCTTGTCACCGGCGCTCGCGGGACCCCTCCGGGGGCGCGGGTCGGTATCCAGTCAGGCGTATCGTCACTCTGTGTATCACGGCAGGTCACGCCGGGCAATGAAGTGCAAGCGGAACCTGTGGTGTGGTTCCGTCGTTAGCCCCTCTTACGCGACTGCCCCCTGACGGTGGCCGACTCCGCCCGTCCACCGAGCCCGACTCCGTCCCGTGTGCGCCGGTCCGTCGTGCCGATGTTCTCCGGGTCGTGCGTCTCCTGGTGAGTAGACGCCACCCGTTTTGTGCTGGGTGCAGGCTATCCCGCGTGGGGCGTCGGGGTGTGCCGGGGTGGGGGTGCCCAGTGGGCAACGGACGGATCCGCGGGCGCGGTTGGCGGATGCGGCCGGTCACCCGAGTCGGCGGGCGCGCCCGGCAGGCGCGCTTGGCGGGCGCCGCGCAGTGGGATCCTTGAATATCTGCGCGCTTATATAAGCACGTAGTGATACGTTGGTCCTGTGCACGCATTCGACGTACTCGGCGACCCCGTCCGCCGCCGGATCCTCGAGCTGCTCGCCGACGGCGAGATGAGCTCCGGGGCCGTGAGCGAGGTCGTCAGGGAAGAGTTCGGGATATCCCAGCCCGGTGTCTCACAGCACCTCAAGGTCCTGCGGGAGAACGGCTTCGCCACGGTCCGGCCCGAAGGGACCCGGCGGCTCTACGCCGTGAACTCCGACCCCCTGCGTGACATCGACGCATGGCTCGACCGCTTCCGGCGGTTCTGGACGCCCCACCTCGACGCCCTGGCCACCGAACTGGCCCGGGGCAAGCGCGAACGCCGGCTCCGCGAGCGGTCCGGTGACAGTGGCGCCGACGGTGACGGCGTGCGTGGCGACAGGCGTGACGACAACCCCGCACCACCGTGAAGACGGCAACCCCGCACCACCGTGAAGGAGCACCACATGATCGACGTCACTCATCAGATCAACGCCGTACGACGCCAGGTGGGCAGCCGTGTCCTGGAGGCCGGTGAGGCCCACGTGGTGACCCTGGGTCAGACGTACGACGCGGCGGTCGAGGACGTCTGGGAAGCCTGTACCGATCCCGAGAGGATTCCGCGCTGGTTCCTGCCCGTCACGGGCGAGCTGCGCCCCGGCGGTACGTACCAGCTGGAGGGCAACGCGGGCGGCACCGTCGAGCGCTGCGACCCCCCGAAGGGCTTCACCGCGACCTGGGAGTTCGACGGGAACGTCAGCTGGATCGAGCTGCGGCTGACCCCCGCCCCGGACGGCGGTACGCGCTTCGAGCTGGACCACATCGCGCCGGACGACGACGAGAAGTGGGCGCAGTTCGGCCCCGGAGCCGTCGGCATCGGCTGGGACATGGCCCTCATCGGGCTCACCCTGCACCTGTCCTCCGGCGCGGCCGTGGACCCGCAGGGGGCGATGGCCTGGTTCGGCAGCGAGGAGGGGCTCCGGTTCGTCCGTCTCAGCAGCGAGGGGTGGTACGCGGCGAGCGTCGCCGGCGGGGAGGCCGAGGAGGTCGCCCGGGCCAGGGCCGACCGGACGACCGCGGCGTACACGGGGGCGGAGCCCTCCTGACGGCTGCGGCTACTGTCCAGTAACCTCGCAGGGCAGGTCCCGCAGGCCCGCAGGTCCCGTAAACCGCTAGGGCCTCGCAGGCTTCCCAGGCCCTCGTGGGCTTCCCGTAGGAGGAACCGTGTCACGGTCGGAACGTTCACCCCTGTTGCTCGCGGGCCTGTTGGCGTCCGCCGCGGTCGCCCACTTCGCGGCGCCGCGGCAGTTCGACGCGACCGTTCCGCGGGCGCTGCCGGGTGAACCGCGGACCTGGACGTACGCGAGCGGTGTCGTCGAGGCGGCGCTGGCGGTCGGGGTGGCGGTGCCGCGTACGAGGCGAGTGGCCGCGCTGGCCACCGCCGCGTTCTTCGTCGGGGTGTTCCCCGCCAACGTGCAGATGGCCGTGGACTGGCGTCACCGCCCCGCGCCCCAGAAGGCCGCGGCGCTGGCCCGGCTGCCGCTGCAGGTGCCGCTGGTGCTGTGGGCGCGGGGTGTGGCACGGGGTGGCCCCGCGGGGCGGTCCGTCCGGGGATGACCGTCTGACCGTCAAAGGCCGACTGTCCAAGGCTGATCGTCCAGGGCTGACCGTCCAGAGCCGACCGTCTAGAGCTGGCCGCCTTCGAGTCCTGCGACGCCTTCCGCGTCCTCCCCGTCTTCCGCGTCCTCCGGGGGCTTCGGGTTCTCGGCTCCTTCTGGTTCCTCCACGAAGTGGTCGAACTCGCCCGCCTGTACGCCGAGTACGAAGGCGTCCCACTTCTTCCGGGTGGTCGTGACGACGGTCTCGGGGGCGCTGGTCTCGCGGATGTAGACGAGCTCGTCGTCACCGAAGGCGAGCTCGATCCAGGGTCCGGGGCCTTCCGCGTCCTCGGGGGCGGCGCGGGTCCAGTCGAGGTCGGGGGGTACGTCAGCCACTCCGTGTCTCCTTCTTGCGTGCCGCTCTCGGGTGGTGCCATGGGGCCGTGGGCCGGTGGTGATCATTCCGTGCCGGAGGTGTCGGCTCTACACTGACGGTCGGATTACCGTGCGGCGAGGGGCGGTTGACGGTGCGTAAGGGCTGGATCGTGGCGAGCGCCGTCCTGGGGGCGGGGCTCAGCTTCGTCATGGTGCTGGTGGTCGGCGTCTACATGGTCGCCGGGAACCTCGCCAACGGTGTGGGGCAGGGGGCCGTCGGTCTCGCCAAGGGCGCCGTACCCGCGGCGTACCAGTCGCTCGTGCAGAAGTGGGGCAATCTGTGCAGCGCGATCAATCCGGCACTTCTCGCCGCGCAGCTGTATCAGGAGAGCGGATTCAATCCGGGTGCCAGGAGTCCGGCCGCCGCGCAGGGGATAGCGCAATTCATCCCCGGGACATGGGCCACGCACGGAATCGACGGTGACGGTGACGGAGACCGCGACGTATGGGATCCGAATGACGCGATTCCATCGGCCGCGAAGTACGACTGCACGCTCGCGAAGTACGTCAAGGACGCGCCCGGGGATCCGACGGCGAACATGCTCGCCGCGTACAACGCGGGGGCGTACGCCGTCATCAAATACGGGGGCGTTCCGCCGTACAAGGAAACCCAGAACTACGTGAAGACGATCACGACCCTGGAGGAGAGTTTCGCCGCTCCCGTCGGTCGGGTGGAGCCCTCGCAGCAGGCCGCCGGCGCCATCTACTACGCGCAGAAGAAGCTCGGCACGCTCTACCTCTGGGGCGGCAACGGCACCGCTGACCAGGGAGGACGCTTCGACTGCTCGGGGCTGACCAAGGCCGCGTACGAGAGCGTGGGGATCACCCTGCCCCGGGTGGCCAACGACCAGTACAACGCCGGGCCGCATCCCCAGCGGGAGGAGCTGCTCCCCGGGGACCTGGTGTTCTTCTCGGACGACCTCACCAACTCCCGGGCCATCCGTCACGTGGGCCTCTACGTCGGCGGCGGATACATGATCAACGCGCCCCGGCCGGGTGCCGTGATCCGCTTCGACCCCATCGACACACCGGACTACTTCGGGGCGACCCGGGTGACCGAAGATGGCGCGAAAGCATTGCCCACCTCTGTGTGAAACCCTCCCCTGAGCTGCAGCGATGTATCTCTCTTGGATAACGTCTGCGTGATCATTCGGTGGAGGGTGGAACGTATGGAAGGGGAGTGTGCGTTCCTGTTCCTGTAGCCGACGACGGGGGTTGTGGCGCGGCGCATCCGGTGGGTGCGTCGGAGAGAGACGACGAAGGGCCGTTGCACCATGGCTGGACTCGCCGATTCCGGGTCGAACCCAGACGTCGACTTGCTCTATGACATCAATGGTCTCGCCAAAGACGCGCCGCACTGGTTCGACCGCGTCATGGAGTTCGTGGGCGAGTGGGGACTCCTGTTCGTCATGGTGCTGCTGGTGCTCGGGTGCTGGTGGTCCGTGCGGCGGCGGGGTGGCGACGATGCCGCCTCCTCCGTGGCCGCGTTGGTCTGGGCGCCGCTTGCCGCCGGGGTCGCCGTACTCGTGAACGTGCCGATACGGGGCTTTGTGGAGCGGCCTCGGCCCTTTGTGGACCACGAAGGGCTGGAAGTCCTGATCGGCGGCAAGAGTGACTTCTCGTTCGTCAGTGATCACTCCACTCTCATGATGGCCATGGCTGTCGGGCTTTTCGTCGCGAACCGGAAGCTCGGTCTTGTCGGGATAGGGCTTGCGCTGCTCGGTGGGTTCTGCCGGGTCTATATGGGCGTGCACTATCCGACGGACGTCATCGGGGGATTCGCCCTCGGGACCGCGGTCGTTCTGTTGCTTTCGCCGCTTGCCGTGGCTCTGCTGACGCCTGTCGTGACGGCGGTGGAGAGGTCGCGGGTGGGGTGGCTCGTCCGTGCGGGGGGCTCCGCCGGGGGGCGGGGGAAGGTTTTGCCTGGGGCTCGTAGTGAGGTCGAGGCGGAGGAGCGGGATCTTGCCGCGTAGGTAGGTGGCGGTGAGTGGTGCGAGTTGCTTGCGCTCCTGGGGGTGGGCGGGTCGTGGGGCTCTGCGGGCCGTCGTGGCTGGTCGCGCAGTTCCCCGCGCCCCTTAAAAGCAACGGATTGCGCCGTTCCCCGCGCCCCCAAAAGCACAGGACTGCGCCGTTCCCCGCGACCCACAAGACAAGAGACTGCGCCGTTCCCCGCGCCCCTTGAAGGCACAGGATTGCGCCGTTCTCCGCGCCCCTTGATGGTTCCGTGGAGGTCTTGGGGGTCAGAGGGACTGGGGGAAGGTGAAGAAGTTGGTGGGGTCGTGCTTTGTTTTCAGGGATTTCAGGTGGGGGGCCGCCTGGCCGTAGTACGCCTTGCGCCAGTTGTTCAGGGTGGGGTCCGTGTAGTTCTGGTAGGCCGCTCCCGAGGCGTGCGGGCGCATCGCCGTGTGGGTTCCGGTCAGCCAGGCTTCCGATGTCGTGCCGGATGTGCCCGGACGCCAGGCCGCGATGTACTGGGCCAGCATGCGTGAGCGGCGGTGGACGAAGGCCGTCGCCGTGGGGTCCACGCGGTTGACGGCCCCGCCCAGGGCGGTGAGCGCGATGCTTCCCGTACCGCCCCGGACCCCGGAGATGCGGGAGAGCAGGGTCCGTATGCCCGCCGCCGATATCGAACGGTCGAAGAAGTCCGAGCGGGCCGCGTACGTCTCGCGGCCCAGCGCGCCCTGCGCCGAGCGGCCCGGTGTCCCGCCCGGGAGATGGCACTGGGCGTCGGCCGGGAAGCTCGAACAGCCCGCGTACACCTCCATCGACTCCTGGTAGGAACGGCGCTTCAGCAAGACGCTGCGGGCGGACGCGCCGATCCGGTCGGCGAGGCGGTCGACGGCGTTCTGCAGCTCGCCGTACGTACCGAGCGAGAAGGCCGAGACGGAGACCGTGGGGGTGCCGCCGGCCGTGTTCGCCAGATGGACCGAGGACCAGATCTCGTCGGGCTGGTCGGGGCCCCACTCCTGCCAGGCGCTGAGGACCGCGGCCGCCCTCTGCCACGGCCAGGACATGTTCGCCGTGACGCCCTGCGGCGCCGGGTGGGTCGTGAAGCGCAGCTCGGTGACGACCCCGAAGTTGCCGTTGCCCGCGCCGCGCAGCGCCCAGAACAGGTCCTTGTTCTCGGTCGCGCTCGCCGTGAGCTGCTTGCCGTCCGCCGTGATCAGGGTCGCCCGTGTGAGGCTGTCGCACGTCAGGCCGTACGCCCTCGACACCACCCCGTGGCCGCCGCCCAGCGTCAGGCCCGAGATGCCCACGGTGGGGCAGGTGCCCGCCGGGATCGTCACGCCCTTCGCGCTGAGCGCGCGGTAGACGTCGATGAGTCTGGCGCCGGCGCCGATCACGGCCTCGTCGCCAGAGGCGCGTACCCCGGACAGTTTCGACACGTCCACGATCAGCCGGCCGTCCCCGGACGACCAGCCCGCGTACGCGTGGCCGCCGTTGCGGATCGAGACGCGGATGCCGTGGCCGCGGGCGTACGCGAGTGCCGTACGGATGTCGTCGGGGTGGGCGACGTACGCGACCGCCGCCGGTTTCAGGGTGTCGAAGCGGGTGTTGTAGAGCTGGCGGGCCGCCGCCCAGTCGGCGTCGCCCGGGCGGACGAGGGGCCCGTCCAGGTCCTTGGCCAGCGCCTGCCAGTCGGCGGCGGCGGTGCGCTTGGAGGGCGTACCGGGCGTGGCGGTGTTCGTGCCGGTTCCGCCCGGTGCGCCGGATGTGCGTCTCCCGGGGGCCGGCCGCGGGTCGGAGTCTCCGCCGCTGCACGCCGCCGACGCCGCTGTCACAGCGACCGCGGCACCGCCGCCTATGAACGTACGCCGTTGCATGTGTGCCTCCCGTTGCTCCCGTGGAACGAGACGGGGCAACGGTCCGGCGGGTTCCACCGGCGGGGTCCGGCAATCCCGCGCCCCGGGAGCCGGGCGCGGGAGGGAAAGAAATGAGCCGCGCGGCCTTCCGAAGGTGAGCCTTCCGGTAGTCGGAACCTCTACGTGTTCTGTCCGTAAGCGTTCCGTGACCTCACCGCACTGACGGCAGGGGTTCACCCTCCGTTCACTCACGGCCATCGGCGGCTTCACCTGTTCTGCCTAATTTCGGCCTTACCCGGTGAGTGGTGCGGACGAAAGCGAGTACCCATACCGGTCGATGAAGAGTTGTACCCCGCGGCCTCACGCGGATCCGAGGCCGCACCACGACATCGCACGCCGCCACCCAGGCGGCTCCTGGAAGGAACTCCCGAAAGTGAAGCTTCAGCGCAAGAACCGGCTGCGCGCCCTTTCCCTCGGTGCTGTCGCCGTCTCCGGCGCCCTGGCGCTGACGGCGTGCGGCTCCGACGACACCAGCAATGGCGGGAGTGACGGCAGCTCGACCGCGGCCAACAGCTCCATCAAGTGTGACGACGCCAAGGGTCAGCTGCTGGCCAACGGCTCCTCCGCGCAGAAGAACGCGATCGACGCGTGGGTCAAGCAGTTCTCGACCGCCTGCAAGGACGTGCAGATCAACTACAAGTCCGAGGGTTCGGGTGCCGGTGTCACCGCGTTCACCCAGGGCCAGGTCGCCTTCGCCGGTTCGGACTCCGCGCTGAAGCCCGAAGAGGTCACGGCCTCCAAGGAGATCTGCAAGGGCGGCCAGGGCATCGACCTGCCGATGGTCGGCGGCCCGATCGCGGTCGGCTACAACATCCCGGGTGTCGAGGACCTCGTGCTGGACGCGAAGACCCTCGCCGAGATCTTCGACAGCAAGATCACCAACTGGAACGACGCGGCGATCAAGAAGCTGAACCCCGACGCGACGCTGCCCGACCTCAAGATCCAGGCGTTCCACCGCTCGGACGAGTCCGGCACCACGGACAACTTCACCAAGTACCTGATCGCCGCCGCGCCCGACCAGTGGAAGTACGAGGGCGGCAAGGCGTGGCAGGCCAAGGGCGGCCAGTCCGCGGCCGGCTCGTCCGGTGTCGCCCAGCAGGTCAAGCAGACCTCGGGCGCCATCAGCTACATGGAGCTGTCGTACGCCAAGGACGGCATCACCTCGGCCAAGCTGGACACGGGTGCCGCCGAGCCGGTCGAGGCCACCGTCGAGAACGCCACGACGGCCATCGCGGACGCCAAGGTCGTCGGCACGGGCGCGGACCTCGCGCTGGAGCTGAACCGCGCGACCAAGGCCGACGGCGCCTACCCGATCACCCTGGTCACGTACGAGATCGTCTGCGACAAGGGCAACAAGGCGGAGACCCTGCCCGCCACGAAGGCGTTCCTCACCTACATCGCCAGCGAGGAGGGCCAGAAGATCCTCGCCGAGAACGACTACGCCCCGATCCCCGAAGAGATCATCGCCAAGGTCCGTACGACCATCGCGAGCCTGAGCTGACCTGAGCGCGCGGTCCGGCCCCGGCCCGGGGGCCGGACCGCGCGCCGTCCGGTGCACCGCCGCCTGGGGCCGCACACGCAGTCCGGCCCCGCAGACCGGAGAACCTCATGGATATATCCACCAAGAACTCTGACGCGCCTCCCTCCCCCACACCACCTCCCACGGCCGAGCAGAAGCGTGCGGCCCGTGGTGCCACCCGCCCCGGCGACCGGGTCTTCCTCGCCCTGTCCCGCGGCTCGGGCATCTTCCTGCTCGTGATCATGGCCGCCATCGCGGTCTTCCTCACGTACCGCTCCGTACTCGCGATCAGCAAGGACGAGAGCAACTTCCTCACCACCCTCGAGTGGAACCCGACCGCCGCGGAGCCGAGCTTCGGTATCGCGGTCCTGGTCTACGGCACCGTCATCTCGTCGATCATCGCGATGGTCATCGCGGTCCCGATCGCGGTCGGCATCGCCCTGTTCATCACGCACTACGCCCCGCGCAAGCTCGGCGGTCCGATCTCCTACGTGATCGACCTGCTCGCCGCCGTACCGTCCATCGTGTACGGCCTGTGGGGCGCCCTCGTCCTGGCGCCGCAGCTGATCGGTCTCTACGGCTGGCTGGACGACTACTTCGGCTGGACCGGCATCCTGGACTGGCAGGGCGGCGCACCGCGCTCGCTGTTCACCGTGGGCATCCTGCTCGCGATCATGATCCTGCCGATCATCACCAGCGTGAGCCGCGAGGTCTTCCGCCAGGCTCCGCAGATGCACCAGGAAGCCGCACTGGCCCTCGGCGCCACGCGCTGGGAGGTCATCCGCATGTCGGTGCTGCCCTTCGGCCGCTCCGGCGTCATCTCCGCCTCGATGCTCGGCCTCGGGCGGGCGCTCGGCGAGACCATGGCCGTCGCCACGGTCCTGTCCCCGAGCTTCGAGATCAAGGCCAGCCTGCTCGACCCGGGCGGCGGCACCTTCGCCCAGAACATCGCCAGCAAGTTCAGCGAGGCCAGCGAGATGGGCCGTGACGCGCTCATCGCCTCCGGCCTGGTGCTGTTCATCATCACCCTGCTGGTCAACGGCGCGGCCCGCGCGATCATCGCCCGCCGCGCGGAGTACTCGGGGGCCAACGCATGAGCCAGACCATCAACGACCAGCGCCCCAGCTCCATGCAGGGCGCGAGGCTGCCCAAGTGGGCCCCGTTCGCGATCGCCGCGGGCTCGATCGTCCTCGGCCTCGGCATCAGCGCCGCGGCCGGGCTGGACAGCGATGTCCAGTGGGGCCTGATGGCCGCGATCTTCTTCGTGCTCGGCTCGTACGTCATCGCCGCGCGCGTCGAGGGCCGCCGGCAGGCCAAGGACCGGGTCGCGACCAGCCTGGTCTGGGTCGCGTTCCTCCTCGCCGTGATCCCGCTCATCTCCCTCATGTGGGAGACCATCGAGCGCGGTGTGAAGGTCCTCGACGGCTACTTCCTCAGCCACTCGATGGGCCTGGTCACCGACACCGAGCCCGGTGGCGGTATCTACCACGCGATCCTCGGCACGCTGGAGCAGGTCGGCATCGCCACGGTGATCTCGGTGCCGATCGGCATCCTGACCGCGATCTACCTCGTGGAGTACGGGCGCGGCAAGCTCGCCCAGGCCGTCACCTTCTTCGTCGACGTCATGACGGGTATCCCGTCGATCGTCGCGGGTCTGTTCGTCCTCAGCTTCTGGATCCTCATCCTGGACATGGGCCCCTCCGGCTTCGCCGGCTCGATGGCCCTGACCATCCTGATGCTGCCGGTGGTCGTCCGCTCCACCGAGGAGATGCTCAAGCTCGTCCCGAACGAGCTGCGCGAAGCCTCGCTGGCTCTTGGCGTGCCGAAGTGGCGCACCATCATGAAGGTGGTCCTGCCGACGTCCATCGGCGGTATCACGACCGGTGTGATGCTCGCGATCGCCCGCATCACGGGTGAGACCGCTCCGGTGCTGCTGCTGGTGTGGGGCTCGGGCTTCATCAACACGGACCCCTTCGACGGTCCGCAGGCATCGCTCCCCATGTACATCTACCTGCAGTACGCGAACAGCGGCGGCTCCGGCGCGGCGTACGACCGGGCCTGGGCGGCGGCGCTCACGCTGATCGCGTTCGTGATGATCCTGAACCTGGCGGCCCGCGGCATCGCCCGCTGGAAGGCCCCCAAGACCGGTCGCTGACGCGGCCACCCAGCGACCAGTAGTCCTTCTCGAAAGAAGCAGTGATCCCCATGGCCAAGCGAATCGACATCAGCGGCCTCAGCGCCTACTACAGCTCGTTCCGAGCCATCGAGGACATCTCGATGACCGTCGAGCCCCGTTCCGTGACGGCCTTCATCGGCCCCTCCGGCTGCGGCAAGTCCACCTTCCTGCGCACCCTCAACCGGATGCACGAGGTGACACCGGGTGGCCGCGTCGAGGGCAAGGTCATGCTCGACGACGAGAACCTGTACGGCGCCGGGATCGACCCGGTGGCGGTGCGGCGCGAGGTCGGCATGGTCTTCCAGCGTCCGAACCCCTTCCCCACGATGTCGGTGTACGACAACGTGGCGGCGGGTCTGCGGCTGAACGGCAGCTACAAGAAGTCCGAGCTCAACGACATCGTGGAGAAGTCGCTCAAGGGCGCGAACCTCTGGAACGAGGTCAAGGACCGGCTGAACAAGCCGGGTTCCGGTCTGTCCGGTGGTCAGCAGCAGCGTCTGTGCATCGCCCGGGCGATCGCGGTGGAGCCGAAGGTCCTGCTCATGGACGAGCCCTGCTCGGCCCTCGACCCGATCTCGACGCTGGCCATCGAGGACCTGATCGGTGAGCTGAAGGAGCGCTTCACGATCGTCATCGTGACGCACAACATGCAGCAGGCGGCGCGTGTCTCGGACCGTACGGCGTTCTTCAACCTGTCCGCGGTCGGGCAGCCCGGCAAGCTCATCGAGATCGACGACACGGAGCGGATCTTCTCGAACCCGTCCGTGCAGGCCACCGAGGACTACATCTCGGGGCGCTTCGGCTGAGCCGGCACCTCTTCTGAAGACCCCTCGCGGTGCTGCATGGCGGTGCCACCGCGGGGACCAATAGGGCCCGCCCCCCGGTTCGGGGGGCGGGCCCGTTGACTTTGTTCGCCCCCGCCGCCCCTACCCTTCCCGTCCCTTCTGGGGGCTGCGCCCCCAGACCCCCCTGTCGCGCTGCGCGCTCCCGCGCAGTTCCCCGCGCCCCCCCGTGGCGGGGGGGGCGGGGGCCCGGGCCCCCGGGGGTCGGGGGCGGAGCCCCCGAGGTCGGGACGGGAAGGGGCGGCGGGGGCGAAGGCCGTTTTACAGGAGCGCCAGGTTCACGGCGTAGAAGCTGGCCGCGGCCACCAGCCCGGCCGCCGGCATGGTGATGAACCAGCCGAGGACGATGTTCTTGGCCACGCCCCAGCGGACGGCGTTGACACGCTTCGTGGCCCCGACACCCATGATCGCGGACGTGATGACATGCGTCGTGGAGATCGGCGCGTGGAAGATGAACGCGGTGGTGAACATGATCGACGCCCCCGTCGTCTCCGCCGCGAACCCCTGCGGCGGATCCAGCTCGATGATCTTCCGCCCCAGCGTCCGCATGATCCGCCACCCACCGGCGTACGTACCCAGCGACAGCATCACCGCGCACGCGACCTTGACCCAGACCGGAATCGGGTCGCCCGCCTCCTCGACATCCGCGATGACCAGCGCCATCACCACGATGCCCATCGTCTTCTGGGCGTCCTGGAGGCCGTGGCCGAGCGCCATGCCGGCCGCCGACACGGTCTGCGCGATACGGAAGCCGCGCTTGGCCTTGTGCGGGTTGGAGCGGCGGAAGAGCCACATGATCGCGCACATCACCAGGTAGCCGGCGAGCAGGCCGACGACCGGGGAGATGAACATCGGGATGACGACCTTCTCCAGGACGCCGGACCAGATGACATCGATGCCGCCCGCGAGCGCCGCGCCCACCATGCCGCCGAACAACGCGTGCGAGGAGGAGGACGGGAGGCCGAAGTACCAGGTGACGAGGTTCCACACGATGGCGCCCACCAGCGCCGCGAACAGGATCCACATGCCCCGGTTGCCGTGCGGTGTCTCGATGAGACCCTCGCTGACGGTCTTGGCGACCCCGCTGCCCATGAAGGCGCCGGCGAGGTTCATCACCGCGGCCATCGCGAGCGCCGCCCGCGGGGTCAGCGCGCGCGTGGACACGGAGGTGGCGATGGCGTTGGCGGAGTCGTGGAAGCCGTTGGTGTAGGTGAATCCGAGCGCGACACCGATGGTCACGATCAAGGCGAAGGTGTCCATGAAAGGGTCAGGACTCCTTGACCGCGATGGTCTCCACCGTGTTGGCCACGTGCTCGAACGCGTCGGCGGCCTCTTCGAGGACGTCCACGATCTGCTTCAGCTTCAGCACCTCGATGGCCTCGTACTTGCCGTTGAAGAGCATGGCCAGCAGCTTGCGGTGGATCTGGTCGGCCTGGTTCTCCAGGCGGTTGACCTCGATCCAGTACTCGGTGAGGTTGTCCATCGTGCGGAGGTTCGGCATCGCCTCGGCGGTCAGCTCGGCCGCCCGTGCCAGCACCTCGATCTGCTGCTCGACGCCCTTCGGCAGCTCCTCCACGTTGTAGAGGACGACCAGGTCGACGGCCTCCTCCATGAAGTCCATGATGTCGTCGAGGGAAGAGGCGAGGTTGTAGATGTCCTCGCGGTCGAACGGCGTGATGAACGAGGAGTTCAGCTGGTGGAAGATCGCGTGCGTGGCGTCGTCACCGGCGTGTTCCGCGGCCCGCATACGCTCCGCGATCTCGGCTCGACCGGACGAGTCAGCCCCGAGCAGTTCCATCAGGAGCTTGGAGCCCGTGACGATGTTGTCCGCGGATGCGGCGAACATGTCGTAGAAGCTCGTCTCCCTGGGGGTCAGACGAAATCGCACGTGGGGTCCTCGGATTGCTTCGGTGTAGGTCAGGCTGATGCTAGGCGCATCATCCGGCCACGGCTAACCGGCCGCCCCCCAGTGTCGCCCATCGGGCACAGTGATCAGCACGGGGTCCCACGAGGGCTCTGGCCAAGGGCCCTATACCCAGCAAAGTTCGTTACCATATACCCGGTAGGGGTATCAGTCAGCAGGAGGACGCGATGACGACCACCGAGGCCGGCGCCACGGCGCCCTCCGGGGAGACCGCAGGGGATGTCGCGGAGGCCGGTGCCGAGGCGATCGTGACCGACCACGACCGCGGGATCCACGGCTATCACCAACAGAAGGACGAGCACCTCAAGCGGCTGCGGCGGATCGAGGGCCAGGTCCGTGGTCTGCAGCGCATGGTCGACGAGGACGTCTACTGCATCGACATACTCACGCAGGTCTCCGCCTCCACGAAGGCCCTGCAGTCCTTCGCCCTCCAACTGCTGGAGGAGCACCTGCGCCACTGTGTCGCGGACGCCGCCGTCAAGGGCGGGGCGGAGATCGACGCGAAGGTGGAGGAGGCGACGAAGGCGATCGCCCGGCTGCTCCGTACGTAAGCCCTCCGGGGGCGCGGTTCGGAGGGCGTGGTGCTGTGACGCGGGCGCGGGCGCTGGTGTGGTCGGGGGAGGGTGGTGTGGTGGCCGCGGGGCGGTGGGGGTCGGGCGCGCGGTTCCCCGCGCCCCTGCGGGGCGGGGGGAGGGAGCGGGGGCGCCCCTACGGGGACGGGCGGGGGTCGCCGTGTTCTTGCAGGAAGCGTTCTTCGGCCGCCCTGAGTACCTCGTCGATCCGGTCGGGGCTGAGCCTGTCCTCACGCGCGGCCGAGGCCGCGATGATCAGGTCGCCGCACAGCTCGATCTCGGCGAGGGCCACGTGGTCCTGAACTGCCGTACCGCGCGCCGGAGCCACGTGCATCACCTCTTCCTGCCGTCACCGACTCTCTAGAGTAGGGAGCGGTCCACGGACGGCGCATGGCACCAACGGACCATTTCCGGCCCCGTGCATTCTGGCCTCCCACCGTTCCGCCCCCGGCAGCCGCCGCCCGGCCACTCCGCCGTTCCTCCGTCACACCTCCGCCTGTCCTCCGCGGTTCCGTCACTCGGCGATCCGCCCGGCGTAGATGTCCTTCGCCTTCGGCAGGCGTACGTCGGCGTCGGCGCCGAAGTCGTACAGCAGCGTCGTGGAGGAGACCGCGACCGTGTCCTTCTGCTGTCCGTTCACGAAGCTGAACCGGTGGCGGACCTTGCGGATGCGCCCCTGGTCGTCGAGGTAGACGTCGAAGGGGACCGTCGTCGTGGCGAAGCCCTTCGCCGCCGCCCGCAGCGCGGCCCGGTTGCCCGCCGAGGCGTCGCGCGCGGCCACCCGCAGGTCGGCGGTCCCCCGGTAGTGCCGTACGGCCGTGCCCGCGACCGACGTCCTGCCCACGTACGTCGCCCCTCGCGCGCCGCGCAGCAGCTCGGCGGCGGCGAACGGATCGGTCGCACCGCCCGTGACCAGGTTCCCGTCGGAGAGCGAGGCCGTGTCGACGCGCACCCACTTGTCGGTGGGCACGCCCGCGCCGCGGTTCTTCATGTAGAGGGCGCCCGGCGCCAGGAGCTCGGTGATGGGGCGGTGTTCGTCGGCGCCGGCCGGGTCCTGCGGGAGGAGCACCTGCAACCTGCCCACCTGGTGCGCGAAGTCGTAGACCCCCTCGCCGCGAATGGTCACGCGGGTGCCGCCGGTGGCCATCTCCATCGACGTACGGGCCTTGGAGGTGCCGGCGCGGATCAATTTCTCCGCGGTGCCGTGCAGCACCTCGACCGGGTCCCCGGCGGCGCGGGCGTCGTCGGAGGCGGTCCCGCCGCTCGAGCAGCCGGCAGCGCAGAGCAACAGCCCCGTCGCCGCGGCGGCCAGGGCGACCGCCCCGTCCTTGCGTGTTCGCTGCCGCTCCACCATCGCCTGCTACCCCCAGCCGGGACGTCCTTGGGCGGGCCTCGTGTCGTTCGGCCTAACGACGGCTGGGGGTTGTTGTCACGCGGGTCCGGGGCATGGGGAAGCGTTTACCCGGCATGGGTACCGTGGGTCGCGTGGCGCAGCACGAAGAGATCGGTTCCGCGGAACACCGGACGACCACCGTCGAGCAGGGCCGTTTCTGCGTGGCGCGGTGCACCTGCGGCTGGCGTGGTCCGGCCCGCCGAGCCCGCAGCAAGGCCCGCACGGACGCCCAGACTCACATGACAGAGGACACCCCGTAGGGATCGCCTCCGCCGAGACGCGCCCCGCAAGGGGCGCGGGGAACTGCGCGCCCAACCCCCACGCACCCGCAGTCGACGACATCGGAGCCGCTCCCCGCCGCAGGCGGCACAGCCGCACGCCGTGCCGACCGCACGCAGTGCTACACGCGTCGCAGAACTGCGAGCAGTTCGTCGACGAGCTCCCGGTCCCGCGCCTGCGTGATCCGCTCGCGGGCCGCCGCCGGGCCCAGCCACCGCACACGGTCGACCTCCCGGTTCGGCACGAAGTGCCCCCCGGTCGCCTCGGCGGCCCAGTAGCTCACCTGCTTGGGACGGTCGTTGGCCTGGTAGTGCAGCGTCGTCAGCCGGGGCCCCGGCGCACACCGGTGCCCGGTCTCCTCCTCCACCTCGCGAAGCGCTCCCGCGAGCACGTCCTCGCCGCGCTTCAGCTTGCCCTTGGGATGCGACCAGTCGTCGTACTTCGGTCTGTGGACCAGGCAGATCTCCAGTTCGCCGTCGACCGGCGAGCGGCGCCACAGTACGCAGCCCGCCGCGAGTACGGGGTCTGTGTTCGTCGCGTGCACTGGGCCTCCCATCACGAGTACCGGCCCCCGTCCGTCACGGAGTGCCGACCGTCTCCCTCATCCAGGCCCGCTGAAACGTGAACCTGGCCGCTTCCACCTCGTGTCGCTGGTCCGCGTGGAGCACTCCGAGCGCGTACGCCGTCGCCGGGGCGATCCGCGGGGTGCGGGCCGCGGCGGCCGCCGCCGCGGCGGCCTCGGCGGCGTCGCGGTGCCGGTCCAGGGCCTGGCCGGCGTTCAGCAGGCGTACGTCCACCAGGATCTCGTCGCCGAACAGGACCTCGCGCGCGTACCGGTGCAGGCGCAGCAGGAGGCGTACCTGGTGCCAGGGGGCGTCCTGGGGCTGCGGCGCGGTGTCGGCGGCGAGGCCGTGGACGAGGGCCTCCGAGTTGTAGGGGTGGCCCGCGGTGACCAGGGGCAGCCCGGTGACGGCGTCGCAGAGGCGTTCCTCCGCGGCGGCGGCCAGCGGCTTGAGCCCCGTGGCGCCGGTGGTGCCGGTCGCCGCCGCGCTCAGCGGGACCTCGCTGGCCAGCACGGCGACGTTGTCGGCGACGGCGTGGAACCGGCTGGAGCCCAGGGCCTGGAGCGCGGCCGAGTGGGCGCGGGTCCTGGCGAGGGTCAGCTGGCGTTCCAGGAGGGCGCCCGCCTTGGCCGCGCCGACGGTCAGGGTGCCCTTCTCGGTCCGTACCTCGGAGGTGGCCTGGGTGGGGAACGCCGCCGAGCCCGACAGCCGGTGCAGTGCCGCGAGCAGCCGCTCCTGACGGGCCCCGTACGCGTGCTCACGGGCCAGGGTGCCCGACAGCCAGGCCAGTTCGGGGCGCATGGTCTCCGACCAGCCCTCGTCGAGCAGGGGCCGGAACGTGTGCAGGGTGCCGCTGATACGGCGGGCCGAGCGGCGCAGTGCGCGCGCCGCGTCCACGGCTGCCTTCGAGCCGTTCTCCCCCACGCTCGACTGCGCTCGCGCGGGGGGACCCCCACCCGCCGCGCCCCCGGTCTCCCGGTGCTGGCGCAGCGCGCGGAGGAACTCCGTGGCCTGGGTCCGGAGATAGGCCGCGAGGGCGTCTCCGGCCACGGGGCCCGCCGTGGGGTCAAGGTGTTGCTGTGCCACGCCGGCGCCTCCGGGCGTCTATGAGCATCTCCTGGACGTTGCGCAGGGGGCGGCCGTCGGCGTCGGTCGCGTGCCGGGTCCAATCGCCGTCGGGGCCCAGGTGCCAGGAGGAAGTGGTATCGGACATGCCGGTCTCGAACAGCCGGTTGAGGGCGGACCGATGAGCCGGGTCGGTGATCCTGACCAGGGCTTCGATCCGCCGGTCGAGGTTGCGGTGCATCATGTCGGCGCTGCCGATCCACACCTCGGGCTCGCCTCCGTTGCCGAAGCCGAAGACCCGCGAGTGTTCGAGGAAGCGGCCGAGGATGGACCGTACGCGTATGTTCTCGGACAGGCCCGCGACGCCCGGTCGTACGGCGCAGATCCCGCGCACCCAGATGTCCACCGGCACACCGGCCTGGGAGGCGCGGTAGAGCGAGTCGATGAGCGCCTCGTCCACCATCGAGTTGACCTTGATGCGGACGTGGGCCGGGCGGCCGGCACGGTGGTGCTGGACCTCCTTGTTGATCCGCGATATCAGGCCGTCGCGCAGGGACTTGGGTGCGACCAGCAGACGGCGGTAGGTCTCGCGGCGGGAGTAGCCGGAGAGCCGGTTGAAGAGGTCGGAGAGGTCCGCGCCGACCTGCGGGTCGGCGGTCAGGAGCCCCAGGTCCTCGTACAGCCGGGCGGTCTTCGGGTGATAGTTGCCCGTACCGACGTGGCAGTAGCGGCGCAGGGTCTCGCCCTCCTGGCGCACCACCAGTGACAGCTTGCAGTGGGTCTTGAGGCCGACGAGGCCGTAGACCACGTGGCAGCCGGCCTCCTCCAGTTTGCGGGCCCACTTGATGTTGGCCTGCTCGTCGAAGCGTGCCTTGATCTCGACGAGGACGAGGACCTGCTTGCCGGCCTCGGCGGCCTCGATGAGGGCGTCGACGATGGGGGAGTCGCCCGAGGTCCGGTACAGGGTCTGCTTGATGGCCAGCACGTCCGGGTCGGACGCGGCCTGCTCCAGGAACGCCTGCACGGAGGTGGAGAAGCTGTCGTACGGGTGGTGCAGCAGGACGTCGCGCTCGCGCAGGGCGGCGAAGATGTCGGGCGGGGACGCCGACTCGACCTCCGCGAGGTCGCGGTGCGTGCCCGCGATGAACTTCACGTACTTCAGCTCGGGCCGGTCGAGCGCGCCGATGCCGAAGAGGCCCGTGAGGTCCAGGGGACCCGGCAGCGGGTACACCTCGGCCTCGGAGATCTTCAGCTCCCGTACCAGCAGGTCCAGTACGTACCGGTCGATGGACTCCTCGACCTCCAGGCGCACCGGCGGCCCGAGGCGGCGGCGCATGAGCTCCTTCTCCAGGGCCTGGAGCAGGTTCTCGGCGTCGTCCTCCTCGACCTCCAGGTCCTCGTTCCGGGTGACGCGGAACGTGTGGTGCTCCAGGACCTCCATGCCCGGGAAGAGCTCCTCCAGGTGGGCCGCGATGACGTCCTCGATGGGGACGAAACGGCTCGGGGATGCCTCCAGGAAGCGGGAGAGCAGCGGCGGGACCTTCACGCGCGCGAAGTGGCGGTGGCCGGAGACCGGGTTGCGCACGACGACCGCGAGGTTCAGCGACAGACCCGAGATGTACGGGAAGGGGTGCGCCGGGTCGACCGCGAGGGGCGTCAGCACCGGGAAGATCTGGTGGCGGAAGAGCGTGAAGAGGCGGGCCTGCTCCTTCTCGGACAGCTCGCTCCAGCGGACGAGGTGGATGCCCTCCTCGCCGAGCTGGGGCGCCACGTCCTCCTGGTAGCAGGCGGCGTGCCGGGCCATGAGCTCGCGCGAGCGGGCCCAGATCATCTCCAGCACCTCGCGGGGCTGGAGGCCCGAGGCCGAGCGGGTGGCCACGCCGGTGGCGATGCGCCGCTTCAGGCCGGCGACGCGGACCATGAAGAACTCGTCCAGGTTGCTGGCGAAGATCGCCAGGAATTTCGCCCGTTCGAGGAGGGGTGTGTTCGGATCCTCGGCGAGTTCGAGGACCCGCTCGTTGAACGCGAGCCAGCTGCGCTCCCGGTCGAGGAAACGGCCCTGCGGAAGCTGGACGCCGTCCTGCACGGTGTCCTCGTACGCGTCGAGGTCGGCGTCGAGGTCGGGCTCCAGGTCGGAGACGTTCGCCGCCACGGTGTGCGGGCGGTGCGCGGCTATGGAACCGACGGACGGCTGCGGGTGCTGTACCTGTGCCTGGGCATTGGGCTGGCTCATGAACCCATTCTTCCGTGCCCGGCCGGGATCAGGCGCGTCGGAAGGAGCGGGCGGGAGCGCCGCGCGCAGGTGCGGGCTCCCGTTCTCCCTCGTGCGGGAGGGCTCGCGCTCCGGCGGAGGCGAGGGCTCGGGCGGGGCGGGGTTCATTGCCCGAGGGTCGCAAGCCTGTCTGAATCGCTGGTTACGGAGACATGACGTGCGGGATATCGGGGGGAGGCCCCCGGGCGTCCACCTGGCCGGTCCGTCCGTCGCTCCCTCGCATAAACGGACGTACGGACCGGAGTCCGGCCGCTCCGCCGTCCGGCCGAACGGCGGCGAAGCAGCCGGAAGGCCCCGGCGGTGGCGAGCGCCGTGACCGCGGGGGCGATCGGCGCCGGTGGCCGTGCCCGCGGGCCCGCCCCGGGCTCGGGCGGTACCGGTCGCCCAACCGGGTGACGGCGGGCATGACGGCGACGGCGATGCCCGGGGCGGGCCTCGGTCCGGCCCGCGAGGGTGCCGGCTGCCCTGCTCCCGGCGGGCGCGGTTCAGGGCGGCGCCGAGGCGGGGGACGGCGTCGGCCGTGAGCTGGTGCGCGGTGTCAGAGGGGATGCGCGGTGTCGTGGATCGATGCGTGATGTCGTGAACCGGTGCGTGATGCCGTGAACCGATCGGTGGGGCTCGTGCGATGAGGGGGTGTGAGGGAAACGAGAAGCGACGGGGATCTGCTGCGGGCCATCGCGGCGGACGGTGACCGGCGCGCCTTCGAAGAGCTGTACCGGCGGTATGCGCCATGGCTCGGGGCGAGGCTGCGGGGGCGCTGTTCCGACGTGGGGACGGTCGACGACGTCGTGCAGGAGACCTTCCTCGCGGTGTGGCGCGGCAGCGCCCGCTACCGCGAGGAGGGAGACGTGGCCGGCTGGCTGTGGCGGATCGGCTCGCGGCGGCTGGTCGACGCCCTGCGGGGCGAGGGCGCGCGGGGCCGGATGCGGCAGGCGCTCGCCCGGCTGCGGCACCGGGAGGAGGCGTCCGCGGAGGAGCGCGTGCTCGCGGGAGTGGAGCACGGGGACCTCGCGGGGGCCCTGGTCCGGCTGTCGCCCGAGCTGCGGTCGGTTTTGCAGGCCACGGTCATCGACGGACTGACCACCCGGGAGGCCGCCGTCCTGCTCGGCATCCCGCCGGGGACGGTCAAGACACGGGCCCTGCGGGCCCGCAAGCAGCTGCGGGAGGAGTTGGCATGAGCGACACGAACGAGATCCGGGACCCGGGCGGCATGACCTGGCACGTCGCGCAGGACGATCTCCGGGCGTATGGGCGGGGCGACCTGGCGCCGCCGATGCTGTGGTCGGCCGACACCCACCTGATGGCCTGCGCGCGCTGCCGGGCGGTCCTGGCCGAGGTGAGCGACCCGGCCCCGCTGGACGAGGGATGGGCGCGGCTCGACGCCGAGCTGGACGCGCCGCGGCCGGGCTTCCTGGAGTCGGCGTTCGTACGGCTCGGGGTGGCCGACCACACGGCACGGCTGCTCGCGGCCACCCCCGTGCTGCGGCTGTCCTGGCTGGGCGCGGTCATCGCCGTGCTGCTGATGACGGTGGTCGTGACCAACTCCGCCGAAGCGCCGGGGACACCGGCACTGTTCCTCGCCCTGGCCCCGCTGCTGCCCCTCGCCGGGGTCGCGCTGTCGTACGGGCCCGCGCTCGACCCGACCTACGAGATGGCCGTGGTGTCGCCGATGCACGGGTTCCGGCTGCTGATGATCCGTACCGTCCCCGTGCTGGCCGTCGCGCTCACGCTGAACGGCCTCGCGACGCTCGCGCTCCCCTCGTACGGGCTGCGCGCCCTGGCCTGGCTGCTGCCGGCGCTGGCGCTCACCGCGACCGGGCTCGCGCTGACACCCCGGCTGGGCCCGGTCCTCGCACCCGCTCTCGTCGGCGGGACGTGGGTAACCGTGCTGGTGGTCGCGCGGGAGATGACCGACGGGACCCTGGCGCCGTACACGGTGGCGGGGCAGGGCGTGGCGGCCGTGGTCGCCGTGGTCGCCGCCGGGTTCTTCTACCTCCGCCGCGACCGCTTCGACTCGGTCTCCGCGCACGTGCCGTTCGCGGGCTTCCCGGGCGGGGGTGCGGCGTGATGTCCGATGTCTCGCGCAGGCGGCTCACGCTGTTCGGGGCCGGGCTGCTGATGACCGCTTCGGTTCTCCTGCGGATGCTGCACGTCGTGGCCGTGGTCCTCACGGACTCCTCCCGCAAGCGGGGCTCCGGCTCGTCCTCCTCGAACGGGAGCGACGGATGACGGCCGCCGCACTCCCACCGCTCCTGCCGTTCTCTCCGCTCCCGCCGTTCCTTCCGCTCCCGCCTCCTTCGCGGCTGCCCCTGTCCTCGCTCTCTCGTACTGGAGTCACGCATGTCTGACCTTCGCTCCGCACCGACGGTGTCCGCCGCCGGACTCACCCTGCGCTACGGCAGGACGGCGGCGCTCGACGACGTGTCCGTGCGGCTCGGCGAGGGCGTCACCGGCCTCCTCGGACCCAACGGAGCGGGCAAGACCACCCTGTTGCGGGTTCTGGCCACCGCCGTGCCCCCGGACCGCGGGTCGTTCTCGGTCCTCGGGAACGACCCGGGTACGACGGCCGGACGGCAGGAGGTGCGGCGCGCCCTGGGCTATCTGCCGCAGGCGCCCGGCTTCCACCCGGACTTCACGGCCTTCGAGTTCGTCGACTACGTGGCGATCCTGAAGGAGCTGACGGACCGCTCCGCCCGGCACCGCGAGGTGCGGCGGGTCCTGGACGCCGTCGCGCTGTCCGACGTGCGGAGCAAGCGCATCAAGAAGCTCTCCGGCGGGATGCGCCAGCGGGTCGCACTGGCCGCCGCCCTCGTCGGCGACCCCGGCTTCCTGGTTCTCGACGAGCCGACCGTCGGCCTCGACCCCGAACAGCGCATGCGTTTCCGCGAGCTGATCGCCCGGGCGGGGGAGGGGCGGACCGTTCTGCTGTCCACCCACCAGACCGAGGACGTCGCGATGCTCTGCCACCGCGTGATCGTCATGACCCGCGGCCGCGTCCGCTTCGAGGGCACCCCGGCCGAGCTGACCGCGTGTGCGGCGGGCCGGGTGTGGAGCAGCGCCGAACGCGATCCCGGCGCCTGGGCCGGCTGGCGCACCGGTACGGGCTCCTTCCGCAACGTCGGCGAACCACCCGAGGGCGCAGACCTGCTCGAACCGACCCTGGAGGACGGCTACCTGCTCATTCTCGACGGAGAGCCCTCGGAGGTGGCGGCATGAGCACCGCACTGGAGACGCCCGTGCGGTCCGCCGGGCCGACGCAACCGCCGCGCCCGTGGGCAGCAGTGTTCGCCCTCGCCCGCTTCGAGGCGCGCGAGCTGCGCATGACCGTCTCCTTCCTCGGCGTCGCGGTCCTGTACATGGCCTGGATCGTCTGGCTGACCACACAGAACCAGGGCGACTACCCGATCCTGCAGAACGTCGACCGCGGTACGCAGGGCATCCCGGTGCTGGTCGGGCTCGCCGTCATGCTGGGCGTCAACCGCGCGGTCCTGCGCTCCCAGCGGAGCGACACGGACCGGCACTTCGACGTCCTGGTCGTCGAGCCCTGGCGGCGCACGGCCGCCCATGTGCTCTCCGTCGTGCCGGCGGTCCTGTTCACGGCGGTGTGCGTCACCGTCCAGTTCACCTGGGCCGCGCTCAAGCCCGGTGCGGCAGGGCACGGTTCGCCCGCCGAGCTCGCCGTCGGCCCGCTGACGGTCCTGTTGTTCGGCGTGCTCGGTGTGCTCCTCGCCCGCCTGGTCCGCTCCGTGTTCGCCGCGCCGCTCTTCCTGCTCCTCCTGCTCTTCGGGCAGCTGTTCGTGGCGAGCCCGTCCGACCCCGGCTGGACGAGCTGGCTCAGCCCGGTCGTCACCGAGAGCGGCAACACTCCGTTCCCCTCCGACCTGCTGGGCCGACCCGCCGCCTGGCACGCCCTGTACCTCACCGGGCTCGCCCTGTTCGTGGCCTTGCTCGCGGTGCTGGTCAGCGGCGGCGGTACGACCGTCGTCAAGGCGGCCGTCGCGGGATCGCTCGCGCTGACGCTGGTGGGCGTGGTCGGACAGTCCGGAGGCACCCCGGAGGAGACGAAGGCGGCCCGCGAACGGGCGTCGGTCACTCCGGAGAAGGTCCGCTCGTGCATCGAGCACGGCCGGTCCTCGTACTGCGCGTTCCCCGAGTGGACGGGCCGGACCGCCGACTGGGCCGCCGTGGTCGACCGCGTCCAGGACCTCGCGGGCGGCAGAGCCGGCAGCGCACGGCTGACCGTGAATCAGCGCATCGACGCCCGCTACGGGCTGGGCACCGACGCCCTGCTCTCCCCGTCCACGGAGCCCGGTCACGTCACCGTCGGCACGAACTGGGGCGGCAACCGCGTCCCCGAGTTCGCCGTCGCCGCCGCGTCCGTGCTGGTGACGGGGAACGAGAAGGCGGGCACCGAGGTGTGCGACGCCCGGCTGGTGACGATCATGTGGCTGGCGCTGGGCGGAGAGTCCGACCCGATGTCCGCGTTCCGGAACGTCCGTCTCGACGACAGTGTCTCGGGCGCCGCCATCATCCTGTCGCCCACGGAGACGTTCAGCCTGAGCGCCGAACAGACCCGGATCGTCGCGGAGCTGCTCCAGAAGCCGCGCTACAGCGTGGCCGGGAAGGTGAAAGCCAAGTGGACGGAGCTCACCTCCCCCGACACGTCGACGGCGAGGGTCGCGCACCTGCTCGGGGTACCGGCCGCGGACCGGGCGGCGGACGCGGCGGAAGAGGACGGCGACTCGTGCGAGCGGTGACGGTCATGACACGAGCCCTGCTTCCGCCCGTGTGGCGCACGCTGCCCCGGCGCGCGCTCGTGGCAGGCGCCGCGGTGGGGCTGCTGCTGGCCGGCATCCCCCGCATGCAGTCCAGTCCGCCCGATGCCCGGCTCGGCCTCTTCGCGCTGCGGGCGGCCGCGCTGGCCTTCGCCCTGGGACTGGCGTTCCTGCTGGACGACCCGGCCCGCCACATCACCTCGGCGGTGCCGGCCCGGCGCCCGCTGCGGGTCGGACTGCGCGTGGCACTGGTCGCCCCGTTCGCGGCGCTCTGCTGGACGGCGGCCCTGCTCCTCGTACCGGCCGGGGCCCGCCCCCCGGTGGGCGCCCTCACCCTGGAGGCGACCGCCACGGCGGTACTGAGCCTCACGGCAGCGGCGCTGGCCGCCCGGCGCGCCCATCTCACGGAGCCCGGGACCGCGATATCGACGTGGCTGCTGTGCACGGCGGCAGCCGCCTACCTCCTGCTCCCCCACAAGTGGACGCTCCTGGTGACTCCGGACGACCCCCGCTGGGCGAGCACCCACACCCACTGGGGACTGCTGCTGGCCGTGGCGGCGGCGGTAGGGGCCAGGGCCTGCACGGAGCCCGTACGGGCGAGGTTCAGACCGCGCGCCTTCTTCTAGGCCCTGTCGTCAGATGTCCGCCCGCCGGGTGCGGGGGCCGGTGGGAGAAGCCCTCACCGGCTGCGATGTGCACAACGCGCCGTCGTCACCGCGCACAACGCGCCGTCAGCACCGTGCACAACGAACCCTCGTCGTCGCGCACAACGCACCCTCGTCGTCCGTCCGTCGTCCGTCCGTTCAGGACTCCGTCCGGTACATGAGGTCCGTCTCGTGGACCACGAACCCGAGCCGCTCGTAGACAGCCACCGCAGCCAGGTTGTCCGCGTCGACGTACAACATCGCGACCGGCACCCCCGTCCCCGCCAGATGGCGGAGGCCGATCGTGGTGAGGGCCTTCCCGAGGCCGCCCCCCTGTGCGTCGGGCCGCACCCCGACGACGTACACCTCGCCGAGCCCTTCGGCCTGGTGGACCTTGGTCCAGTGGAACCCGACCAGTTCTTCACCCCGGAAGGCGAGGAAGAACCCGGCCGGATCGAACCACGGCTCGGCCTTGCGGTCGTCGAGGTCCCGCTGACCGAGCGACCCCTGTTCGGGGTGGTGCGCGAAGGCGGCGGCGTTCGCGGCGAGCCACGCGGCATCGTCCTGGCCCGGCACGAACGGACGCACCCGTACCCCGTCGGGCAGCTTCGGCTCGGGCAGGTCGAGGTCCGTCAGGGACCGCCGCATCTGCCGCAGCTCGCGGAAGAGCGCGAGGCCGAGGACCTGGGCGAGGTGGCGGGCGGCCGGGTGCCCGCCGTGGGCCCACACCCGCAGCCGCTTGCCGGACTCGGCGAGCAGGGCGTTGCCCAGCGCACGCCCGTGCCCGTGACCGCGGTGCGCCGGGTGGACGACCAGTTCGGCGGCCGGAGCCTCGACGGGGTCGGTGTCCTCCAGCTGCGCGTACCCGACGAGCTGGTCCTGGGAGCTCAGCAAGAGGTGCTGGACGCCTTCCCGGGCGTCGCCGCGCAGGCGCAGGCGGCCCTGTTCGGACACGGCCTGCTGTCCGTCGGCCCGGGCGGCCTCCGCGAGGAGGGCGAGCACGGCCTCGGTCTGCTCGGGGCTCAGCGTGGCGAGGGTGTCGATGGAGCGGGCCGTGGGGATGCCGCCCTGGCCGAGCGAGGCCGAGAGCTTGCGGGCAGCCGGTGCGGTGTCGTCGCTGGTCATGGGTACGAGGGTACGGCGTGTCCGGTTCATGGCGAAGTAGTCCGCGAAGGGGCGTCAGGGGGAGTACGCG
Organism: Streptomyces sp. NPDC002701; assembly: GCF_042889045.1. Taxonomy (NCBI): domain Bacteria; kingdom Bacillati; phylum Actinomycetota; class Actinomycetes; order Kitasatosporales; family Streptomycetaceae; genus Streptomyces; species Streptomyces sp. NPDC002701. Next base: position 2,151 of record NZ_JBIAQL010000038.1, on the reverse strand, counting down.
GCCGGTGCGCGACCTGTCCGTTTTCTGGCGAAACACTCCTGGAGGCAACCAGTCCGTAACCCTGAACCCCCTGTCGCGCTACGCGCGTTGACTCTAGGCTGCGCCGGGACGGGGCCCACATATTTCAGCCGACCCACAGGGGGGCACATGTCAGCCACACCTCAGCCGTACCGCAGCAGACGCCGCACCACCCGCCTCCTCGCGGCGGCCGCGGGCGTCGCCACCGTCGGCGCTCTGGTCGCGGCGCTGCCGGCGTCCGCGGGCGAGTCGACGAAGAAGCCCGGCCACCAGCGCCCGGGGCGCTACCAGGACGTCCAGCTGCTGTCGTTCAACGACCTGCACGGGAACCTGGAGCCGCCGTCCGGTTCGGCCGGCCGGGTCACCGAGATCCAGCCGGACGGCACGACCAAGACGATCGACGCGGGCGGCGTCGAGTACCTGGCGACGCATCTGCGCCAGGCCCGGGAGGGCAACAAGTACTCGGTGACCGCGGCCGGCGGTGACATGGTCGGCGCCTCCCCGTTGATCTCGGGTCTCTTCCACGACGAGCCCACCATCGAGGCGCTGAACAAGCTCGACCTCGATGTGTCGAGCGTCGGCAACCACGAGTTCGACGAGGGCGCCAGGGAACTGGGCCGCCTGCAGAACGGCGGCTGCCACCCCACGGACGGCTGTTATGTGGCGGGCGAGAAGTTCAAGGGCGCCGACTTCCCGTACCTCGCGGCGAACGTCCTCGACGAGAAGACCAAGAAGCCGGTCCTGAAGCCCTACTGGGTGTGGAAGAAGAACGGCGTCAAGGTCGGCTTCATCGGCGTCACCCTTGAGGACACCCCGGGCGTCGTCTCCGCCGAGGGCGTGAAGGGCCTCACGTTCAAGGACGAGGTCGAGACGATCAACAAGTACGCGAAGGAGCTGGAGCGGCAGGGCGTCAAGTCGGTCGTCGCGCTGGTCCACGAGGGCGGACTCCCGGCCTCGCAGGCGTACAACTACGACTGTGACTCGCCCGGTGGCGGCGACGGCATATCCGGCCCCATCGTGGACATCGCGAAGAACGTCACGCCGAGGGTCGACGCGCTGGTCACCGGTCACACGCACGCCGCGTACGCGTGCACGATCGACGACCCGTCGGGCAAGCCGCGCACGGTCACCTCGGCCTCGTCCTTCGGGCGGCTCTACACCGACACGACGCTGACGTACGACCGCCGGACCGGGGACATCGCCCGGACCGCCGTCGCCTCGGCGAACCACGTGGTGACGCGTGACGTGCCCAAGGCGCCGGACATGACCGAGTTGATCACCAGGTGGAACACCCTCGCGGCGCCGATCGGCAACAAGCCCATCGGATACATCTCCGGTGACATCTCCAGCGCCGGCACCGAGTCCCCGATGGGCGACCTGATCGCCGACGCGCAGCTCGCGTACGGCAAGGAACTGGACCCCGGGACCGACCTCGCGCTGATGAACCCGGGCGGTATCCGGGCGCCCCTCACCTACGCGGCCAAGGGCGCCGAGGGCGACGGCGTGGTGACCTACGCCGAGGGCTTCACGGTCCAGCCGTTCGCCAACACGGTGAATCTGCAGGACTTCACCGGCGCCCAGCTCGTCCAGGTGCTGAAGGAGCAGGTCACCGGGACGAACGCCGCCTCGCCGAAGGTGCTGCAGGTGTCGTCGGGTCTGACCTACACGCTCGACCTGACGAAGAGCGGCGCCGACCGTGTCGTCACCGACTCGATCAGGCTGAACGGAGCGGCGATCGACCCGGCCGCCACCTACCGCGTCGCGTCCAACAGCTTCCTCGCGGGCGGCGGCGACGGGTTCACCACGCTGGGTCAGGGCACCAACGACCTGGTGGGCGACGACGACCTCGCGGCCCTGGAGAAGTACCTGCTGGCCAACTCGTCGGCGACCGACCCGATCGCGCCTCCCGCGGCGAACCGGATCACGATCGTCCAGTAGTCCAGTAGTCCAGTAGTCCAAGTCCGGTAGCCGAGTAGTCCGTCAGCTCGTCAGTCGAGGGGTGGGGGGGCCCCCCCCCCCCCGGCCCCCCCCCCCCCCCCCCCCCCCCCCCCCCCCCCGCCCGCGGCCCGGCCCCCCCCCCCCCCCCCCCCCCCCCCCCGCCGCGCGGGGGGGGGGGGGCGCGGCGGCGCCGGC
>NZ_JBIAQL010000037.1:0-38522 GCF_042889045.1 Streptomyces sp. NPDC002701 | reverse complement strand
CTCGACGCCTTCCGCGAGGTCGCGGAAGGGCTGACGTACGCCGAGCCGCGTATGCCGGTCGTCTCCGACGTCACGGGCACGGTCGCCGAGCCCGGACAGTTGAGCACCCCCGAGTACTGGGTGGAGCACGTCCGTGCGACCGTCCGGTTCGCCGACGGGGTCCGTGCCCTCACCGGCGCCGGCGCGAACGCCTTCCTGGAGATCGGCCCCGGCGGCGTCCTCACCGCCCTCGCCCAGCAGAACATCGACGCCCGCACCGACGCCGATCCGCACGACGGTTCCGGCGACAGCGTGACCGTACCGGCCCTGCGCAAGGACCGGGACGAGGAGACCGCCCTGCTCACCGCCCTGGCCCGGCTGCACGTCAGCGGCGTACGGGTCGACTGGGCACGGCCCTTCGAGGGCACCGGCGCCCGCCGCACCGAACTGCCCACCTACGCCTTCCAGCGCGCCCGGTACTGGCCCGACACCCGGCGCCAGGCCGCCGGCGGTGGGACCGATCCGCTGGACAGCGCGTTCTGGACGGCCGTGGAGGGCGAGGACCTGACCAGCCTCGCGGCCGACCTGGCCGTGGACACCGACGCGCTGGGCGCGGTGCTGCCCGCCCTGTCGACGTGGCGGCGCAGGCGGCGCGACCAGGCGATGGTCGACTCCAACCGGCACCACGAGACGTGGAAGCCGCTGTCGCTGCCCGCCAACTCGCCCGTGCCGACGGGTACCTGGCTGGCCGTGGTGCCCGCGGCACTCGCCGAGGACGCGTGGACGTCGGCGGTGCTCGACGCCGTCGGCACCGACGTCGTACGCCTGACCCTCGACACCGCCGATCCCCTGGGCGCCGTCGAACGGGCCGCGCTCGCCGACCGGCTGCGGGGGCTGTCCGCCGACGGCACCGCCCTGACGGGAGTGGTGTCGCTGCTGGCGCTCGCCGACTCCTCGGGGGCCGCCGTGCACGACGACGCGTCCGGCGGCCCGGGCGTCACGTCCGCGGTCCTGCTCCAGGCCCTGCTGGACGCCGGAGTCACCGCGCCCCTGTGGTGCGTGACCCGCGGCGCCGTCACCGTGGCCGCCTCCGAGTCGCCGGCCGCTCCCGCCCAGGCGGCGGTGTGGGGCCTCGGCCGGGTCGCCGCCCTGGAACATCCCGCCGCCTGGGGTGGCCTCGTGGACCTGCCCGCCGTGCTGGACGAGCGGGCCGCCCGCCGGTTCGCCGCCGTCCTCGCCGGACACGACGGCGAGGACCAGGTCGCCGTGCGGGCCTCCGCGGTCTTCGGCCGCCGGCTGGTCCCGGCACCGGAGACGGCACCCGACGCGGGCTGGCAGCCGCGCGGCACCGTCCTCGTCACCGGCGGCACCGGCGGCCGGGGCGCCCACGTGGCCCGCTGGCTGGCGGCAGCGGGCGCCGAGCGCCTGGTGCTGCTGAGCCGACGCGGCCCCGACGCGCCCGGTGCCGACGCGCTCCGTGTCGAACTGCAGGAACTCGGCGCCCACGTCACCCTGGTCGCCTGCGACGCGGCCGACCGCGACGCACTCGCGGGCGTCCTCGCGGACATCCCCCACGACACCCCGCTCTCCGCCGTCGTGCACGCCGCCGCCGTCGTCGACGACGGTGTGCTGGACGACCTCACCCCCGAGCGGTTCGCCGCCCTGCACCACGCCAGGACCGTGCCCGCCGTCCACCTGGACGAGCTGACCCGCGGCCTGGACCTGGACGCGTTCGTCCTCTGCTCCTCCGTCGCGGGCACCGTCGGCACCGCCGGCCGGGCCAACCTCGCCGCGGCCACCGCCGTCCTCGACGCACTCGCCCGGCACCGCCGCGGCGCGGGCCTGCCCGCCACCTCGGTGGCCTGGGGAGCCTGGATCGGCGACGAGCCCGCGAACCCCGCGAACCCCGCGAACCCCCCGAAACCCGCGAACTCCGCGAACTCCGCGAACTCCGCGAATCCCTCGAACCCCGCGGTCACCGAGGAGCAGCGCCCGCAGAGCGCCACCGGCCATCCCGCCGTCCACCCCGACCTGGCGCTGGCCGCACTGCGGCAGGCCGTCACCCGGCCCGAGGCCGCGCCCGTCCTGTTCGACCCGCGTCAGCCGCAGGTCCTGGACGGCCTGATCGGGATGCGCGGCAACGCCCTGTTGCGCGACCTGCCGCAGGCGCGGCAGGCCCTCGCCGACGCGGAGAGCACCCGCGACCGTACCCGGACCGCCGCGTCCGGGCTGGCCGCACGGCTGCGCGACCTGCCCGCCGCGGAGCGGACCGGGCTCCTCACGGACCTGGTGCGCACCCACGCGGCGGTCGTCCTCGGCCACCCCGGCCCGGAGGCCGTCGCCCCCGACCGGAACTTCCGTGACCTCGGCTTCGACTCGCTCACCGCGATCGAGCTGCCCAACCGGCTCGCTCTCGCCACCGGTCTGCGGATGCCCGCCACCACGGTGTACGACTACCCGACCGCCCAGGCCCTCGCCGAGCACCTCGTGGCCGAGCTGCTGGGCGAACAGGACACCCGTGGCGTCGACCCGGCCACCGCCGCCGCCCTGGCCGAGGACCCGGTCGTCATCGTCGGCATGGCCTGCCGGCTGCCCGGCGGGGTCCGCTCCCCGCAGGACCTGTGGGCCATGCTCAGCGAAGGCCGCGACGGCATCGACGCGTTCCCCGAGGACCGCGGCTGGGACCTCGCCACCCTGATGTCCGGCGGCGCCGGCGGCCGCGGCCGCAGCGCCACCCTGCGCGGCGGCTTCCTCGACGGAGCCGCCGAGTTCGACGCGTCCTTCTTCGGGATCTCCCCGCGCGAGGCCCTCGCCATGGACCCGCAGCAGCGGCTCCTCCTGGAGACCACCTGGGAGGCGTTCGAACGCTCCGGCATCGACGCCGACGGGCTGCGCGGCAGCCGCACCGGCGTGTTCGTCGGCACCAACGGCCAGGACTACTCCACCCTCGTCATGAACTCCCGCGAGGACCTGGAGGGCCACGCCGGCACCGGTCTCGCCGCGAGTGTCGTCTCCGGCCGGCTGGCCTACACCTTCGGCCTGGAGGGCCCCGCGGTCACCGTCGACACCGCCTGCTCCTCCTCCCTGGTCGCCCTGCACTGGGCGATGCAGGCCCTGCGGGCCGGCGAGTGCGACCTGGCCGTCGCGGGCGGCATCACCATGATGAGCACGCCGTCCGCGTTCTCCGGGTTCACCCTGCAGAACGGCCTGGCGACCGACGGCCGCTGCAAGGCGTACGCGGACGCCGCCGACGGCACCGGCTGGTCCGAGGGCGTCGGCCTGATCGTCGTGGAACGCCTGTCCGACGCCCGCCGCAACGGCCACGAGGTCCTGGCCGTGGTCCGGGGCTCCGCCATCAACCAGGACGGCGCCTCCAACGGGCTCACCGCGCCCAACGGCCCCTCCCAGCAGCGCGTCATCCGCCAGGCCCTGGCCAGTGCCGGACTCACGACCGCCGACATCGACGCCGTCGAGGGCCACGGCACCGGTACCCCGCTCGGCGACCCCATCGAGGCGCAGGCCCTGCTGGCGACGTACGGGCAGGACCGGCCCGAGGACCGGCCGCTGCTGCTCGGCTCCATCAAGTCGAACATCGGCCACACCCAGGCCGCCGCCGGTGTCGCGGGCATCATCAAGACCGTCATGGCGATGCGGCACGGCGTCCTGCCCCGCACCCTCCACGTGGACCGGCCGTCGACCCACGTCGACTGGGCGGCCGGGGCGATCCGGCTGCTCACCGAGGAGTCCGCCTGGCCCGCGACCGGGCGCCCATGGCGCGCGGGCATCTCGTCCTTCGGCATCAGCGGCACCAACGCGCACACCATCATCGAGCAGGCCCCCGAGGCCGACGCCCCGGTGACCGCGGCCGAACCGGAGGCCACCCCCTCCGTCGTGCCGTGGCCGGTGTCCGCGAAGTCCGACGAGGCCCTGGACGCCCAGGCCGCGGGCGTCACCGCACTCACCGGCACCGACCCGCTCGACGTGGGCTTCTCCCTCGCCACCGGCCGCGCCCTCCTCGACCACCGCGCCGTCCTGCTCGCCGCACCCGGCGCAGCACCGGCCGAGGTGGCCCGGGGCCGGGCCGCGCACCGCACCCTCGCGGTGCTGTTCTCCGGCCAGGGCTCCCAGCGCGCCGCGACGGGCCGCGAACTGTACGCCCGCTTCCCGGTGTTCGCCGACGCGCTGGACGCGGTGCTGGCCCGCCTGGACGCCGGTCCCGGACGCCCGCTGCGCGAGGTGCTGTTCGCCGAGGAGGGCACCGACGCCGCCGCCCTCCTCGACACCACCGGGTACACGCAGCCCGCGCTGTTCGCCGTCGAGGTGGCGCTGTACCGGCTCGTCGAGTCGTGGGGCGTCGGGCCCGAGCAGGTGGCGGGCCACTCCGTCGGCGAGATCGCGGCCGCGCACGTGGCCGGAGTGTTCTCCCTGGAGGACGCCTGCACCCTGGTGTCCTCCCGCGCCCGGCTGATGCAGGACCTGCCCGCCGGCGGCGCCATGGTGGCCGTGCAGGCCACCGAGGCCGAGATCGCGCCGCGACTGACGGCGAGGGTGGCCCTGGCCGCGGTCAACGGCCCGGACTCCGTGGTCCTGTCCGGTGACGAGGGCGAAGTCACCGCTCTGGCGGCCGAGTTGGTCGCCGAGGGCCGCAAGAGCCAGCGCCTGTCGGTCAGTCACGCCTTCCACTCGCCGCTGATGGAGCCGATGCTCGCGGAGTTCCGCCGCGTCGCCCAGACCCTGGAGTACGCCGAACCGCGCATCCCGGTCGTCTCCAACGTCACCGGCACGGTCGCCGAGCCCGGGCAGTTGAGCACCCCCGAGTACTGGGTGGACCACGTCCGCGCGACCGTCCGGTTCGCCGACGGCGTGCGCGCCTTGGCGGACGCCGGTGCCGACGCGTTCCTGGAGATCGGCCCCGGCGGTGTCCTCACCGCCCTCGCCCAGCGCGTCCTCGACGCCGACGGACGGGACGAGGCCGACAGCGTGGTCGTACCGGCCCTGCGCAAGGACCGCGACGAGGAGACCGCCCTGCTCACCGCGCTCGCCGGGCTCCATGTCCGCGGCGTACGCGTCGACTGGGCCGCCTGGTTCGACGGCACCGGCGCCCGCCGCACCGACCTGCCGACGTACGCCTTCCAGCGCGAGCGCTACTGGCCCCGCCCGGCCGCCCTCACCGGCGACATCAGCACGGCCGGCCTGATCTCCGCCGACCACCCCCTCCTCGGCGCGGCCGTTCCGCTCGCCGACTCCGAGGGCGCCCTGTTCACCAGCCAGATCTCCCTGCAGGTGCACCCCTGGCTGCTCGACCACAAGGTGGGCGGCACGGTCATCATGCCCGGCACCGGCTACCTGGAGATGGCCGTCCGCGCCGCCGACCAGGTCGGCTGCGCCCGCGTCGAGGAACTCGTCCTCGCCGCCCCGATGGTCCTCGACGAGAAGGTGCCCACCGCCATCCAGGTCGTCATCGGCGCACCCGGCGAGGACGGCTCCCGCTCGATCACCTTCTACTCCAGGCCCTCCGACGTCACCGACGGCCCCTGGTCCCGGCACGCCGACGGCATCCTCGCCGTCGAAGAGCACAGCGACCCCTTCGAGGAACCCGTCTGGCCCCCCGCCGACGCCGTGTCCGTGGAGTTCGACCGCGACTACAGCCGCACCGAGTACGGGCCGTCCTTCCAAGGGCTGCGCCAGGTGTGGATCCGCGGCGAGGAAGCCTTCGTGGAGGTCGCCCTGCCGGAGGAGGTCGCCGGGGACGCCCAGTACTTCGGGATGCACCCCGCCCTCCTGGACGCCGTCCAGCACGCCAACGGCTACCTGGGCGTCGGCAGCGCGGACAACCCGCTGCTGCCGTTCGCCTGGAACGGTGTCTCCCTGCACGCCGGCGGTGCCACCACCCTGCGGGCCCGGATCACCCGGCTGGGCGACGAGTCGGTCCGGCTGACCGCCGCCGACGCCGAGGGCGCCCCGGTGCTCTCCGCCCAGTCCCTGGTCCTGCGCGCCCCGAGCGTGCCGCGCGCCCCCGTGACCACCGGCGGCCAGGAACCCGTGTTCCGCCTCGACTGGACCGCCGCCCCCGCCGTCAAGCCCACCGAGGGCCTGACCGCCGCGGCCCTCGGAGCGGACGTCTTCGGCACCGGCAGCACCGTTGCGTCCCTGGCCGAACTGACCGGCCCCGACCCCTCCGGCGCCCCCGATCCCTCCGACGCCCCCGACTTCGTCCTCGTCCCGCTCACCGGGACGTGCGGGGGCGCCCACGACGCCGGCGCTCCGGACGCCGATGCCCCGTACGTCGGTGACCCGTACGCCGCCGGGAGTGACGTGCCCGGCGCGGTCCACGCGCTGACCACCCGCACCCTCGACGTGATCCAGCAGTGGCTGCGGGCCCAGGGCCTCGACCGCTCGCGCCTGGTGTTCGTCACCCGCGGCGCGGTCGCCGCCGACGACACCGAGACGGTCCGCGACCTCGCGGCCGGCGCCGCCTGGGGCCTGGTGCGCTCCGCGCAGTCCGAGAACCCCGACCGGTTCGTCCTGCTGGACCTGGACCCGTCGGATCCGTCCGACGCCCCGGACGCCCTGCGGCCCCTGCTGCCCGACCTGCCGGGACTGCTCGCCACCGGCGACGCCCAGTTCGCCGTCCGCGGCGGCACCCCCCTCGTCGGCCGGCTCGAACGGCTCGCCACCGCGCCCGGCCTGCTCGCTCCGGCCGGGGTGCCGTGGCGGCTGGACACCACCGGCAAGGGCACCCTGGACAACCTGGTCCTCGCACCCTGCCCCGAGGTGCTGCGACCGCTCGGCGCCCACGAGGTCCGTATCGACGTGGACGCCACCGGCCTCAACTTCCGTGACGTGCTGAACGCGCTCGGCATGTACCCGGGCGAGTCGGGACCGATGGGCACCGAGGCCGCGGGTGTGGTCACCGCCGTCGGCGAGGCCGTCACCGGTCTCGCGGTCGGAGACCGCGTCCTCGGTACCGTGCCCGGCGGCTTCGGACCCGTCGTCGTCGCCGACCAGCACTACCTGACCCGCGTACCCGAGGGCTGGACCCAGCAGGAAGCGGCGTCGGTGCCGCTGGTGTTCCTGACGGCGCTGTACGCCTTCCGTGACCTGGCCGGTCTGTCGGCGGGGGAGCGGGTGCTGATCCACGCCGGTGCGGGTGGTGTGGGGATGGCGGCGGTCCAGCTGGCCCGTCATTTGGGTGCCGAGGTGTTCGCGACGGCGAGCGAGGGCAAGTGGGACACCCTGCGGGGTCTCGGGCTGGACGAGGAGCACATCGCGTCGTCGCGTGATGTGGGCTTCGAGGAGAGGTTCCGTGCGGTCACCGGCGGTCGCGGCATGGATGTCGTACTGAACGCGCTGGCCGGTGAGTTCGTGGACGCGTCGCTGCGGATCACGGCGTCCGGGGGCCGGTTCCTGGAGATGGGCAAGACCGACATCCGTGACCCGGAGTCGGTCGGGGACGTCCGCTACCGGGCCTTCGACCTCGGCGAAGCCGGACCCGAGCGGAACAAGGGCCTCCTCGGCGAACTCATGGACCTCTTCGCCGAGGGCGCGCTCCGGCCGTTGCCGGTGCGGGTGTGGGATGTGCGGCGGGCGCGTGAGGCGTTCCGGTTCATGAGCCAGGCCAAGCACATCGGCAAGATCGTGCTGTCCATGCCGCCGCGCTGGAACCCCGAGGGCACGGTGCTGATCACCGGCGGCACCGGGGCCCTGGGTGGACACCTCGCCCGTCGCTTCGCCGCCGCCGGTATGCGGCACCTGCTGCTGACCAGTCGGCGCGGCGCGGACGCCCCCGGCGCCACCGAACTCGCGGCAGAGCTGCGTGAGTTGGGTGCCGAGGTCACCGTCACCGCCTGCGACACCGCCGACCGTGACGCCACCGACGCCCTCATCGGCGCCGTACCGGCCGAGCACCCGCTGACCGCTGTCGTCCACACCGCGGGCGTCCTCGACGACGGCGTGATCGCCTCGCTCACGCCCGAACGTCTCGCGGCCGTGCTGCGGCCGAAGGTGGACGCGGCCTGGCACCTGCACGAACTGACCCGCGACCTCGGCCTCGCCGCGTTCCTGCCCTTCTCGTCCATCGCCGGCGTCATGGGCAGCCCCGGCCAGGGCAACTACGCCGCGGCCAACTCGTTCCTCGACGCCCTCACCCGCCACCGCCGCGAACTCGGCCTGGCCGGCACCTCGCTGGCCTGGGGACCCTGGGCCCACGACGGCGGTATGACCAGCACCCTGTCCGACACGGACATGCGCCGCATGCAGTCCGGCGGCCTCCCGCCGCTCGCCGTCGAGCAGGGCCTGGAACTGTTCGACATCGCCCGCGGCTCGGACGAGACCTTCCTCGTCCTGGTGGGCCTCGCCCCCGGCGCCATGCGCGGCGCCGCCCCCGAGGACCTGCCGCCGCTGTTCCGCTCCATGGTCCGCAGCGGCCGTCGCACCGCTGCCGCCACCGACGCGGCCGGCGCCTCCGCCGCGCTCGGCGCCAAGCTCGCCGGCCTCGGCGCCGCCGACCGCGTCCGGTACCTCACCGACCTGGTCCGCGAACAGGCCGCCCGGGTCCTCGGCCACGCCTCCCCGAAGTCCGTCGACGTCACCCAGGAGTTCCGCGAACTGGGCTTCGACTCGCTGACCTCGCTGGAACTGCGCAACCACCTGTCCACCGCGACCGGACTGCGCCTCCCGGCCACCCTGGTCTTCGACTACCCGACCCCCACGGCGCTCGCCGAACACTTCGTCTCCGAACTGGCCGGCGACGACGACGCTCCGCAGGGGCCCTCGCTCCTTGCCGAACTCGACCGGCTCGAGAAGCTCCTCACGGCCGGCGACCCGGACGAGATCACCCGCGCGGGCCTCGCCCTGCGCCTCGGCCAGATGCTGGACACGGTGCGCGGTGCCGCGTCCGGGCCGGCCGGTTCCGATGTCGACGACACCTTCGAGTCGGCCAGCGCCGACGACGTCCTCGCGTTCATCGACAACGAACTCGGCCGCCTGGGCGACCGCTGAGACGAGCTTGATCCACCACAGGAAGGTTCTCCCCGTCATGCCCGATGACAAGAAGCTCGTCGACTACCTCAAGTGGGTCACGGCCGATCTGCACAAGACCCGGCGCCGCCTCGAGGAGTCCGAGGCGCACCGGCGCGAGCCCATCGCCGTCGTCGGCATGGCCTGCCGTCTCCCCGGCGGCGTGAACTCCCCCGAGGAGTACTGGCGGCTCCTCGACGAGGGCCGCGACGGCATCGCGCCCTTCCCCGACGACCGCGGCTGGGACCTCGACGCCCTGGGCGGCGAGGGCCCCGGCAGCAGCGCCGCCGCCGAGGGCGGATTCGTGGACGCCGCCGCCTTCGACGCCGGTTTCTTCGGGATCTCACCCCGTGAGGCCGTCGCCATGGACCCGCAGCAGCGCATCCTCCTGGAGACGTCCTGGGAGGCCGTGGAGCAGGCCGGCATCGACCCGCTCTCGCTGCGCGGCAGCCGCACCGGCGTCTTCGTCGGCACCGCGGGCGTCGACTACGTCGGCGTCGTGCTGAACTCCCGCGAGGACGCCGAGGGCCACGCCACCACGGGCCTCACCGCCAGTGTCGTCTCCGGCCGCCTGTCGTACGCCTTCGACCTGGCCGGCCCCGCCGTCACCGTCGACACCGCCTGCTCGTCGTCCCTCGTCGCCATCCACCTGGCCGCCCAGGCACTGCGCAACGGCGAGTGCGGCCTCGCCCTCGCCGGCGGTGTCACGGTGATGTCCACCCCGATGGGCTTCTCCGGCTTCACCCGCCAGGGCGGCATCTCCACCAGCGGCCGCTGCAAGGCGTTCGCCGACGCCGCCGACGGCACCGGCTGGTCCGAGGGCTCCGGCGTCCTCGTCCTGGAACGGCTCTCCGACGCCCGCCGCAACGGCCACCGGGTGCTGGCCGTGATCCGGGGCTCAGCCATCAACCAGGACGGCGCCTCCAACGGCCTCACCGCCCCCAACGGACCCTCGCAGAAGCGCGTCATCCGGCAGGCCCTCGCCGGGGCCGGGCTCTCCGCCGCCGACGTCGACGCCGTCGAGGCGCACGGCACCGGTACCCCGCTCGGCGACCCCATCGAGGCGCAGGCCCTGCTGGCGACGTACGGACAGGACCGGCCCGCGGACCGCCCGCTGCTGCTGGGCTCCGCGAAGTCGAACATCGGGCACTCCCAGGCCGCCGCCGGTGTCGCCGGTGTCATCAAGACCGTCCTGGCCATCCGGCACGGTGTGCTGCCCAAGTCCCTCCACCTGGACCGGCCCTCGTCCCACGTGGACTGGGAGGCGGGCAACGTCCGCCTCCTCACCGAGGCCACCCCGTGGCCGGAGACCGGCAGGCCCCGCCGCGCCGGTGTCTCCTCCTTCGGTATCAGCGGCACCAACGCCCACCTCGTCATCGAGCAGGCGCCCGAGCCCGAGGAGCCGGCAGGCGCCGGGCCGGAGGGCTCCATGGGCCCCGCGCCCGAGGAGCCCGCGGCCGCACCCACCGTGGTCCCGTGGACGGTGTCCGCCAAGACCCGGGCCTCCCTGGACGCCCAGATCGCCCGGCTCACCGGCCTCTCCGGCGCCACGCCGCTCGACGTCGGCCACTCCCTGGCCGCCGGCCGCTCCACCTTCGAGCACCGCGCGGTCCTGCTGGCCGGTACCGAGGGCGGGGACGAGCCGGTGGAGGTGGCGCGCGGCCGCGCCGCCGAACGGACCCTCGCAATCCTCTTCTCCGGTCAGGGTTCGCAGCGCGCGAGGGCGGGGCGTGACCTGTACGCGCGCTTCCCGGTGTTCGCGGCGGCACTGGACGAGGTGCTCGCGCTGCTCGACCCGCGGCTCGAACGCCCGCTGCGGGACGTGATGTTCGCGGAGGAGGGCAGCGACGAGGCCGCTCTCCTGGACACCACCGGCTACACGCAGCCCGCGCTGTTCGCGATCGAGGTGGCGCTGTACCGGCTCGTCGAGTCGTGGGGAGTCACTCCCGGGTTCGTCGCCGGTCACTCCATCGGGGAGGTCACGGCCGCCTACGTGGCGGGGGTGTTCTCGCTGGCGGACGCCTGCACGCTGGTGGCCGCCCGCGCCCGCCTCATGCAGGACCTGCCCGCCGGTGGTGCGATGGTGTCCGTCCAGGCCACCGAGGCCGAGGTCACACCGCGGCTCACCGACGGCCTGTCCGTCGCGGCGGTCAACGGTCCCGAGTCCGTGGTGATCGCGGGCCCCGAGGCCGAAGTGACCTCCCTTGCGGCCCAGTTCGCCGCCGAGGGCCGCAAGACACGACAGCTGCCGGTGAGTCACGCCTTCCACTCGGCCCTCATGGAGCCGATGCTCGACGCCTTCCGCGAGGTCGCGGAAGGGCTGACGTACGCCGAGCCGCGCATCCCGGTCGTCTCCGACGTCACCGGCACCCTCGCCGAGCCCGGACAGCTCAGCACTCCCGAATACTGGGTGCGGCACGTCCGCGCGACCGTCCGGTTCGCCGACGGCGTGCACGCTCTCGCCGAGGCGGGAGCCGACGCCTTCCTGGAGATCGGCCCCGGCGGCGTCCTCACCGCCCTCGCGCGGCAGACCCTCGACAGCCGCGACAGTGCCACGGACACCGTCGCAGTGCCCGCCCTGCGCGCCCGGCGTCCCGAGCAGCAGGCCCTGCTCGGCGGCCTCGCCTCCTTGCACGTCGCCGGCGTACACGTCGACTGGGCGGCCTGGTTCCGCGGCACCGGCGCCCGCCGCACCGACCTGCCCACCTACGCCTGGCAGCACCGCCGTTACTGGCCCCGCCCCCTCGCCCACGCCGCCGACATCACCGGCGCCGGCCTCACCCCGGCCGAGCACCCCCTCCTCGGCGCGGCGGTCTCCCTGGCCGGCGCCGAGGGCGTGCTGCTCACCGGACGCGTCGGCCTGCGCACCCACCCCTGGCTCGCCGACCACACCATGGGCGGTCTGGTCCTCTTCCCCGCCACCGGCTTCCTGGAACTCGCCGTCCGCGCGGGCGACCAGGCCGGCTGCGGCCGCGTACAGGAACTCCTCCTCACCACCCCCCTCGCCCTCGACCCGAAGGGCGCCGTCGCCGTCCAGGTCCGGGTGGGAACCCCCGACGCCTCCGGCGGACGCCCGCTCGGCATCCACTCCCGGCCCGCGGACGCCGCCGACGACGAACCCTGGACCCAGCACGCCACCGGCGTCCTGGTCCCCGGCGAGCACTCCGTCCCCTTCGACACCGGTTCCTGGCCGCCCGCCGACGCCGAGCCCGTCGACCTCACCGGCTTCTACGAGCGCACCGAGTACGGCCCCGTCTTCCAGGGCCTGCACGCCGCCTGGACGCGCGGCGAGGAGGTCTTCGCCGAACTGGAACTGCCCGGCCGCGCCGAGGACGCCGCCCTCTTCGGACTGCACCCCGCCCTGCTCACCGCCGCCCTGCACGCGGTGGAGTACGTCGACCTCAAGGACGCCGACCAGGGACTCCTGCCGTTCTCCTGGTCCGGCGTCACCCTGCACGCCTCCGGCGCCGCCCGGCTGCGGGTACGCCTCGCCAAGGCCGGGGAGGACACCGTCTCCATCGCGGCCGCCGACACCACCGGCCGGCCCGTCCTGTCCGTCCAGTCGCTGGCCCTGCGGCCCTCGTCGGCCGCCCGCCTCCTCGGCCCCGGCGCCGCCGACCGCACCTCCCTGCTCCGGCTGGACTGGGTCCCCGCCGAGCCGGGCCCCGCGCCCGCCGCCACCGGCCCCCGCGTCGCCCTCGGCACCGACCCGTTCGGCACCGGCACCACCCTCGGCTCGCTCTCCGAGGTCACCGAGGACGGCACCGTCGTCCTCGTGCCCGTCGACGCGGGCGCGGACGACCCGGTCACCGCCACCCACGAAGGCACCCGTGCCACCCTCGCCCTCCTCCAGGAGTGGCTGAGCACCCCGCGGCCCGCCGGTTCCCGCCTGGTCTTCATGGCCCGCGGCGCCGTGGCCGCCCGGCACGGGGACCCGGCGCCCGATCCCGCGGGCGCCGCCGTCTGGGGACTGGTCCGCACCGCCCAGACCGAGCACCCCGGCGCCCTCACCCTCGTCGACCTCGAACCAGGGGCCCCGCTGCCCCTGGACGACGTCCTCGCCGTCGGCGAACCCCAGAACGCCGTCCGCGACGGACAGATCCTCGTCGGCCGCCTCGCCCAACTGCCCCCGCCCGCCGACCAGGACGGGCCCGAGCACCCCGACGCCTTCGGCGGCGCCCGCGGCGGCACCGTCCTCGTCACCGGCGGCACCGGCACCCTCGGCGCCGTCACCGCCCGCCACCTGGTCACCCGCCACGGCGTCACCCGGCTCCTGCTGGCCGGCCGCCGCGGTCCGGACGCCCCCGGCGCGGAAGCCCTCCGTACCGAACTGGAGGAGCTCGGCGCCCACGTCACCCTCGCCGCCTGCGACGTCGCCGACCGCGACGCCCTCGCCGAGCTGCTCGCCGCCGTCCCCGCCGACCACCCCCTCACCGGCGTCGTCCACCTGGCGGGCGTCCTCGACGACGCCGTGGTCACCTCGCTCACGCCCGAACGCCTCGCGACCGTCCTGCGGCCCAAGACGGACGCCGCCTGGTACCTGCACGAGCTGACCCGGGACCTCGACCTCCACGCCTTCGTCCTCTACTCCTCCATCTCGGGCGTCACCGCCCGCGCCGGCCAGGCCAACTACGTGGCCGCCAACCTCTTCCTCGACACCCTCGCCCAGCACCGCGCGGCCCAGGGCCTGCCCGCCCTGTCCGTCGCCTGGGGCGCCTGGGGCCTCGACGACGGCATGGCGAGCGACCTCCTCACCGACGCCGGGCGGCAGCGCATCCGCTCCAGCGGCGTCGACACCCTGCCCGTCCACCGGGCGCTCGAACTCCTCGACACCGCCCTGGGACTCGGCGAACCCCTGGTGGTCGCCACCGCCCTGTCGACACCCCCGGGCATCGTGCACGCCGACGACGTACCGCCGCTCATGCGCGGCCTGGTCCGCGCCCCGCGCCGCAACGCCACCACCGCTGCCCCGGCCCGTACGGTCGAACCGGCGTCCTTCCGCCGGACCTTCGGCTCCCTCGGCCCCGCGGAACAGGAGACCGCGCTGCTGGACCTGGTCCTCACGTGCACGGCGGACCTCCTCGGCCACACCGACATCTCCGACGTCGACCCCGACCGCGGCTTCCTCGAACTCGGCTTCGACTCCCTGATCGGCATCGAACTGCGCCGCAAGCTCAGCGAGGCCACCGGACTCCAGCTCCCCGCGAGCATCGTCTACGACAGCGGCTCCCCGAGCGGCCTCACCGCCTGGCTGCGCACCGAACTCGGCGCCCAGGGCGCCGCCGCCCCGCAGACCGGCGCCGGCCGGGGCCCCGCCGAGAACGACTCGATGGAACGCCTCTTCCTCGACGGTCTCGCCCAGGGCAAGCTCCGCGAGGCCCAGCGCATGCTGGCCACCGTCGCCGCGCTCCGCCCCTCCTTCGAGGTCACCGCCGAACTGGAGGACCTGCCCTGGCCGGTGACCCTCGCCGAGGGCCCCGCCCCGTCCCGGCTGGTCTGCGTCAGCGCCCCCACCGCCAACGGCGGCGTGCACCAGTACGCCACCCTCTCCGGCCACTTCCGCGGCAGGCGGGACGTCGCCGCCCTGCCCCTCGTCGGCTTCAACACCGGCGAGGCCCTGCCCGCCCACCCCGAGGCGGCCGCCCGGTGCATCGCCGAGAGCGCCCTCCAGGCCGCCGACGGCCACCCCTTCGTCCTCGTCGGCCACTCCTCCGGCGGCTCCCTCGCCTACGCGGCGGCCGGTGTCCTGGAGAGCACCTGGGGCATCAGGCCGGCCGCCGTCGTCCTGCTCGACACCCTCAGCATCCGGCACAACAGCGACGAGGGCGTCGACTACAACGGCATGATGAAGTTCAACTTCACCGCCGTGGACGACTCCCCGGTGCGCCTCACCAACTCCCGGCTGTCCGCCATGGGCCGCTGGATGGTGCTGCTCAACGCCCTCGACGTGCAGCCCACCACCGCGCCCGTCCTGGAGGTCAAGTGCACCCGGGCGCTCATCGAGGGCGTCCCCGCCCCCGACCCCGAGCGCCTGTACGAACCGGTCGTGCCCGGTGCCGCCGTCCGCCCCCTGGACGCGGACCACCTCTCCCTCATCCGCGAGGACTCCGGCCCCGCGGCCGACCTCGTGGAGGAGTGGCTCACCGCCCTGGAGACCGCCGCCACCGTCGAGACCGCCGCCACCGCCACGGTCGGCTGACGTCCGCTCGGCACCGCAAGGCCCCGGCCCCGTGGACAGCCACGGGGCCGGGGCCTTGCGGCTGTCCTCTCCATCCTTTAGGGAAACCCGCAGTCCATGACGGTCAGACTGGCTGCCGGACCGGGTCGGACAGCCGACCCGGACCGGATGTGCCGGACGGGCTCCGCGCCCGCCGGCCGTCACCAGCAGGGTCGGGGCGTGGAATCCGGAGATCGACGCTTCCCGCGTTCTCACGTGTGTGCGTGTTCCGGAGTCTCATGGAGAGGTGAGCACCTGATGTCGTCGAACGAGGACAAGCTCCGCGCGTACCTCAAGCGGGCCGTGGCGGACCTCCAGGAGGCCCGGCAGCAGCTCGGCGAGGCCGAGAACCGGGACCGCGAGCCCGTCGCCGTCGTCGCCATGGCCTGCCGCTACCCCGGCGGCGTGCGCTCCCCCGAGGAGCTGTGGGAGCTGGCCCGGGACGGCGTGGACGCCATCTCCGCGTTCCCCGCCAACCGCGGCTGGGACCTCGACCGGCTCTTCCACCCCGACCCGGCCCACCACGGCACCACGTACGCGCGCGAGGGCGGCTTCCTGCACGAGGCCGGCGAGTTCGACCCGGCCTTCTTCGGGATCTCCCCGCGCGAGGCGCTGGCCATGGACCCGCAGCAGCGCCTGCTCCTGGAGACCTCCTGGGAGGCCCTGGAGCGCGGCGGTATCGTGCCCGACACCCTGACCGGCAGCACCACCGGCGTCTTCGTCGGCACCGGCCACGGCGACTACGACGGCGCCTCCCGCGGACGCCAGGAAGAGGTCGCCGGCCACCTGCTCACCGGCAACACGGTCGCCGTCGCCTCCGGCCGTCTGTCCTACACGTACGGCTTCGAGGGCCCCGCCGTCACGGTGGACACCGCCTGCTCGTCCTCCCTGGTGGCCCTGCACCTGGCCGTACGGTCCCTGCGCCAGGGGGAGTGCTCCCTGGCGCTGGCCGGCGGCGCCACGGTCATGTCGACACCGAAGATGTTCACCGAGTTCTCCCGCCAGCGCGGGCTGGCCGCCGACGGCCGCTGCAAGGCGTTCGCCGCCGCCGCCGACGGCACCGCCTGGTCGGAGGGTGTCGGACTGATCCTGCTGGAGCGCCTGTCCGACGCCCGCCGCAACGGCCACCCCGTCCTGGCGGTGATCCGCGGCTCCGCCATCAACCAGGACGGCGCCTCCAACGGCCTCACCGCGCCCAACGGTCCCTCGCAGCAGCGGCTGATCCGCCAGGCCCTCATCGACTCCGGCCTCACCTCCGCCGAGGTCGACGTGGTCGAGGCGCACGGCACCGGCACGACCCTCGGCGACCCCATCGAGGCGCAGGCCCTGCTCGCCACCTACGGCCGCGACCGCGGTGACGAACGCCCCCTCCTCCTCGGCTCGCTGAAGTCGAACACCGGTCACACCCAGGCCGCGTCCGGGGTCGGCGGCGTCATCAAGATGGTGCAGGCCATGCGGCACGGCACCCTGCCCAAGAGCCTCCACATCGACGCGCCCACCCCGCACGCCGACTGGGCGGACGGCGGCGTCGAACTGCTCACCGAACACACACCCTGGCCGGAGACCGGCCGCCCGCGCCGCGCCGCCGTGTCCTCCTTCGGGGTCAGCGGCACCAACGCCCACCTGGTCCTGGAACAGGCTCCCGCCGAGGACACCCCTGAGATTCCCGACACGGACACGGACACGGCCGGCGGCCCGGCCTGGTTGCCGTGGGTGCTGTCGGGGAAGTCACGTGCGGCGGTGGGGGAGCAGGCCGCCCGGCTGGCCGCGACGGTACGCGCGTCGGACGCGTCGGTGCTGGACGTGGCGCATTCGCTGGCGGTGTCGCGGGTGGCGATGGACCACCGTGCGGTGGTCGTGGGCCGGGACACGGACGAACTGCTGGCCGGGCTGGACGCGCTGGCGGCCGGCGAGCCTTCCGCCCGGGTGGTGGAGGGGGCCGCGGGGGAGGGCTCGGAGGGCGTGGTGTTCGTCTTCCCGGGACAGGGTTCGCAGTGGACCGGGATGGCCGTCGAACTGCTGGCGACCAGCCCGGTGTTCGCGTCCCGCGTCACGGAATGCGCGGAGGCGCTCGCCCCGTTCGTGGAGTGGTCGCTGCTGGACGTCCTGAACGGTGTCGAGGGCGCGGCGTCGTTGGAGCGGGTCGACGTGGTGCAGCCCGCGCTGTGGGCGGTGATGGTGTCGCTGGCCGAGGTGTGGCGCTCGCGGGGTGTGTCGCCTGCCGCGGTGGTGGGCCACTCGCAGGGCGAGATCGCCGCGGCGGTGGTGGCGGGTGGTCTGTCGCTGGAGGACGGCGCGCGGGTGGTGGCGCTGCGGTCGCGCGCGCTGCGCGCACTGTCCGGCCTTGGCGGCATGGTGTCGGTCGCGCGTGGCGTGGACGAGGTCCGCGAGCTGCTGGCGGACCATGAGGGCCGGATAGGTGTGGCGGCGGTCAACGGCCCGTCGTCGGTGGTGGTGTCCGGCGACGCGGACGCGCTGGACGCCTTCGTGACCGCATGTGGCGAGGCCGGTGTACGGGCCCGCCGGATCGCGGTCGACTACGCCTCGCACTCGGCCCATGTGGAGCGTATCGAGGAGGAGTTGGCGGAGCTGCTGGCTCCGGTGGCGCCGCGTCCGTGTGCCGTGCCGTTCTACTCGACGGTCTCGGGCGAGCCGGTCGACACCGCGGACCTGGACGGCTCGTACTGGTACCGCAACCTGCGCGGGACGGTGCGCTTCGAGGCGGCAACGCGTGCGCTGCTGGCGGACGGCTTCCACGTGTTCGTGGAGGTCAGTGCGCATCCGGTGGTGGCCACCGGGGTGCAGGAGACCATCGAGGACGCCGGAGTGCGTGCCGGTGTGGTGGGCACCCTGCGCCGTGACGAGGGCGGCCCGGAACGGTTCGTCCTGTCCTTGGGCGAGGCGTGGGCGCTGGGCGCCGGCGTCGACTGGGACACGTACTACGGCACGTACTACGGCGGCACCCGGCCGCGCCGCGTCGACCTCCCCACCTATCCGTTCAGCCGTGAGTGGTACTGGCTGACGCCCGCCGAGCCGGCCGCCACCGCGTCCGCCGGCGACCCCGCCGACGGCGACTTCTGGTCGGCCGTCGAGAGCGGTGACATCACCCGCCTGTCCTCCGTCCTGGAGGTCACCGGGGACGACGTCGAGGCATTCGGCACCCTGCTGCCCGCGCTCGCCTCCTGGCGTCGCCGCCGCACCCTGCGCTCGACCCTCGACGCCTGGCGCTACCGCGTCACCTGGACCACCCTGACCGGGGCCGACGGCACCGTTCCGGCGGGCCGCTGGCCGGCGCTCGTCCCGGCGGGGCACGCCGACGACCCGTGGGTGGCCGGCGTCCTCGGCGCCCTCACCGCCCGCGGTCTGCGGATCGAGCGCCACGACCTCACCGGCGACGAGGACACCGCCGCCCTCACCGACCTGCTCGCCGGCACGGCGGAGGACGGCCCCGGGGCTGCCGACGACGAACCCGCCGGGGTGCTGTCGCTGCTCGCACTCGACGAGCGCCCCCACCCCGGCCACCCCGCCGTGCCGCGCGGTCTCGCCGCCGCCAAGGACCTGGTGCACGCCCTGTCCGGCACCGGGACCCGGGTGTGGGCCCTGACCCGCGGCGCGGTCTCGGTCGACAGCCGTGACCCGCTGACCTCGCCGGTCCAGGCCGGGACCTGGGGCTTCGGCAGGGCCGTCGCCTTCGAACTCCCCGACACCTGGGGCGGGTCGGCCGACCTGCCCGCCGAGCCCGACGCCCGGGCCCTCACCCGGCTGGCCGCCCTCCTCGGCGGCGACGAGGACCAGATCGCCGTACGGTCCTCCGGAGCCTACGCGCGCCGCCTGGCGCGTATGCCGCTCCCCGAGCCGTCCACGGCCACCGACGGTCCGGCGACCACGGACGCGGGAAGTGCCTCGGAGGACGGCGCCGCAAGCACCACGGACTCTGCGGACTCCTCGGATGCCGTCGACTCCGCGCGCGCCGCCGGCCGGTCCGGTGACGACGACGGAATCGGCGGCTGGGGCGCGCACGACACAGTCCTGATCACCGGCGGCACCGGCGCGCTCGGCGCCCAGGTGGCCCGCTCGCTGGCCGCCTCCGGCGCCCGGCACCTGGTCCTCACCAGCCGCCGCGGCCCGGATGCCCCCGGCGTGGCCGAGCTGGTGGAGGAGCTGACCGGCCTCGGCACCCAGGTCACCGTCACCGACTGCGACGTGGCCGAGCGTGAGCAGCTCGCCCGCCTCCTGGACGGCCTCCCCGCCGAGCTGCCCCTCACCGGTGTGGTGCACGCCGCCGGTGTCCTCGACGACGGCGTCCTCGACTCCCTCACCCTGGACCGCTTCGAGACAGTCCTGCGCCCGAAGACCGCGGGCACCGCCCACCTGCACGAGCTGACCCGCGACCACCCGCTCACCCTGTTCGTGCTGTTCTCGTCGATCGTCGGCGTCCTCGGCAACGCCGGACAGGCCAACTACGCCGCCGCCAACGCCTACCTGGACGCCGTGGCCGAGCAGCGGCGTGCCGAGGGCCTGCCCGTCACCTCCGTGGCCTGGGGCCCGTGGGCCGACGCCGGCATGGCCACCGCCGACGTGCTCACCGACCGGATGAGCCACGACGGTCTGACCCCCATGGACCCCGAGACGGCCGTCGCCGCGCTGCGCGCCGCCGTCGCCGAAGGCACCCCGCACGCCACCGTCGTCGACGTGGACTGGCGCTCGTACGCCGCCGTCATGACGGCGGCCCGGCCCAGCCCGCTGGTCGGGGACCTGCCGGAGGTCCGCCGCGCCCTGGAGGCGGCCGCCGCCGCGGCGCCCGACACCCACGCCCTGCGCGACCGGCTGCGCTCCCTCGCACCCGCCGAGCAGGACCGCCTGCTCACCGACCTGGTCCGGGCCGAGGTCGCCACCGCCCTGCGCCACTCCTCGCCGGACGCCGTCGACGTCAACCGGGCCTTCAAGGACCTGGGCTTCGACTCGCTGACCGCCGTGGAGGTCCGCAACCGGATCACCACCGCCACCGACGTCAAGCTCCCCACCACCCTGCTCTTCGACCACCCGAACACCACGGCGGTCGTCGCGCATCTGCGGACCCTGCTCCTCGGCGAGGACCGCACCGCCGCCGCGCCCGCCGTGGTCTCCGCGGGCGTCACCGACGAACCGATGGCCGTCGTCGCGATGGCCTGCCGCTTCCCCGGCGGGGTCACCACGCCCGAAGAGCTGTGGGACCTCATGGCGGCCGAGCTGGACGCCGTGTCCACCCCGCCCGAGGACCGCGGCTGGGACCTCGACGCGCTGTACGACCCGGACCCCGACCGGCACGGCACCACCTACAGCCGCGAGGGCGGCTTCATCCAGGACGTCGCCGGATTCGACCCGGCGTTCTTCGGGATCTCCCCGCGCGAGGCCCTGGCGATGGACCCCCAGCAGCGCCTGCTGATGGAGACCTCCTGGGAGACCTTCGAGCGCGCCGGCATCGACCCGGGGACCCTGCGCAACAGCGCCACCGGCGTCTTCGTCGGCAGCATCACCACCGACTACCAGGTCCGGCTCGGCGGCGCCGCCGCCCAGGAGCAGCTCGCCGGCCACCTGATGACCGGCAACGCCTCCAGCATCGCCTCCGGCCGCCTGTCCTACACGTACGGCTTCGAGGGCCCCGCCGTCACCATGGACACCGGCTGCTCCTCCTCCATGGTCGCCCTGCACCTGGCACTCCAGTCGCTGCGCACCGGCGAGTGCACCATGGCACTGGCGGGCGGTGTCACCGTCATGTCCACACCCGAGCCCTACGTGGAGTTCTCCCGCCAGCGCGGGCTGGCCGCCGACGGCCGCTGCAAGGCGTTCGCGGAGGGCGCGGACGGCATGGGCTTCGCCGAGGGGGTCGGCCTGGTGCTCCTGGAGCGGCTCTCCGACGCCCGCCGCAACGGCCACCCCGTGCTCGCCGTGATCCGCGGCTCCGCCCTCAACCAGGACGGCGCCTCCAACGGCCTGACCGCCCCCAACGGACCCTCCCAGCAGCGTGTCATCCGCCAGGCCCTGGCCAACGCGGGCCTGACGCCCGCCGACGTCGACGTGGTCGAGGCGCACGGCACCGGCACCCCGCTGGGCGACCCCATCGAGGCGCAGGCCATCCTCGCCACCTACGGCCAGGACCGCGCCCCCGAACGCCCGCTGCTGCTGGGCTCGTTGAAGTCGAACATCGGCCACACCCAGGCCGCCGCCGGTGTCGCCGGCATGATGAAGATGATCCTGGCGATGCGGCACGGCACCCTGCCCAAGAGCCTCCACATCACCAGGCCGACCCCCGTGGTCGACTGGTCGAGCGGCGCCGTACGCCTCACCACCGAGGCCACGCCCTGGCCGGACACCGGCCGCCCCCGTCGCGCCGGTGTCTCCTCCTTCGGGATCAGCGGTACCAACGGCCACCTCATCCTGGAGGAGGCTCCGGCGCCCGAGCCCGCCGACGGCGAGGCTCCGGCCGCCGAACCCGGGGTGGACACGGCCGCCGCTCCGTCGTGGTCGCCGTGGATGCTGTCGGCCAAGTCCCGTGCGGCCGTGGGCGAGCAGGCCGCACGACTGGCCGCCGCCGTCCGCTCGTCGGACGCGCGGGCGCTGGACGTGGCGTACTCGCTGGTGACCACCCGCGTGGCCATGGACCACCGTGCCGTGGTCGTCGGCCGGGACACGGAGGCACTGCTCGCGGGCCTCGACGCGCTGGCCGCGGGCGAGTCCGCCGCCGGTGTCGTGGAGGGCGTCGCGGGCGAGGGCTCCGGCGACGTGGTGTTCGTCTTCCCGGGCCAGGGTTCGCAGTGGGCCGGCATGGCGACCGAACTCCTGGCGACGTCACCGGTGTTCGCGTCGCGGGTCGCGGAGTGCGCGGCGGCGCTGGAGCCGTTCGTGGACTGGTCGCTGCCGGATGTCCTGAACGGTGTGGAGGGCGCGGCGTCGCTGGAGCGCGTGGACGTCGTCCAGCCCGCGCTGTGGGCGGTCATGGTGTCCCTCGCCGAGGTGTGGCGGTCCCGGGGCGTGGAGCCCGCCGCGGTGCTGGGTCACTCGCAGGGGGAGATCGCCGCCGCGGTCGTGGCCGGCGGGCTGTCCCTGCAGGACGGCGCGCGGGTGGTGGCGCTGCGGTCGCGCGCGCTGCGCGCCCTGTCCGGCCTTGGCGGCATGGTGTCGGTCGCGCGGGGCGTGCGGGAGGTGCGCGAGCTGCTGACCGCCTTCGACGGCCGGATCGGCGTCGCCGCCGTCAACGGGCCGGCGTCGGTCGTCGTCTCCGGTGACGCCGACGCCCTGGACGAGTTCCTGGCCCGGTGCGAGCAGACCGGCGTCCGGGCGCGCAGGGTGGTCGTGGACTACGCCTCGCACTCGGCGCACGTCGAGCGGATCGAGGAGGAGCTCGCGGACCTGCTGGCCCCGGTCGTCGGACGGTCCTGCGCGGTGCCGTTCTACTCCACCGTCTCCGGGTCGGTGATCGACACCGCCGAACTGGACGGCGGCTACTGGTACCGCAATCTGCGCGGGACGGTGCAGTTCGAGGCGGCGACGCGTGCGCTGCTGGCCGACGGGTTCCACGTCTTCGTCGAGGTGAGCGCGCACCCGGTCGTCGCGACCGGGATCCAGGAGACCATCGAGGACGCGGGCGCGCGCGCCGGTGTGGTCGGCACGCTGCGCCGCGACGAGGGCGGCCCGGAACGGTTCACCCTCTCCCTGGGCGAGGCATGGGCACTGGGCGCCGACGTCGACTGGGACACGTACTACGAGGGCACCCGGCCCCGCCGCGTCGACCTCCCCACGTACGCCTTCCAGCGGCAGCACTACTGGCCGCGCTTCGCCGACCTCGGCGGGGACGTGACCTCCGCCGGTCTCGACTCGCCCGACCACCCGATGCTCGGCGCCTCGGTCGAACTCGCGAGCGGTGACGGCCTGGTGGCCACCGCCCGCTGGTCGCTGCGCACCCACCCCTGGCTCGCCGACCACGCCGTGTCCGGCACCGTGATCGTGCCCGGCACCGCGCTCGTCGAGTCCGTGATCCGCGCCGGTGACGCCCTCGGCTGCGGTCAGGTCGACGAGCTCACGCTGCAGGCCCCCGTCGTCCTCCAGGAGCGGGGCGAGGTCCAGGTGCAGATCGCGGTCGGCGGGGCCGACGCGTCCGGCCGCCGACCCGTCACCGTCCACACCCGGTCCGCGGCGTCCGCCGGGCCGGCCGGGCAGTCCGGGTTCGACGGTGACCCGGAGGACCTGTGGACGCTGCGCGCCCAGGGCACCCTCGCCGAGCCGAATGACCCCGTCGTGGACGGGCCCGAGGACTTCACCGTGTGGCCGCCGCACGGTGCGACCGCCGTCGCCGCCGAGGGCTTCTACGACCTCCTCGCCGGCCGCGGCTATGAGTTCGGGCCCGTCTTCCAGGGTGTCCGCGCCACCTGGAGCCGTGGCGACGACCTGTTCGCCGAGGTCGTCCTGCCCGAACAGGTCCGCGGCGACGCGGGACGCTTCGGCATCCACCCCGCCCTCTTCGACGCCGCCCTGCACGCGGCCAACCTCGTTCCGGGCGGAGACGGCCGCACCGTCGTGCCGTTCGCCTGGTCCGGGGTGTCGCTGCACGCCGTCGGAGCCACCGCGCTGCGGGTGCGGGTCTCGCCGGCCGGGCAGGACACCGTCACCGTCCACATGACCGATCCGACCGGGGCACCGGTCGCCGTCGTCGAGTCCCTCGTCGTGCGGGAGGTCGCCGCCGAGACCCTCGACGCGTCCGCCCGTGCCGCCCGCGACTGGCTGTTCCGGCTCGACTGGAGCCCCGTCACCCCGTCCGCCGCCGTACCCGCCGTCACCGGCCTCGCCGTCCTCGGCACCCCGGCCGACGCTCCCGACGCCAGCGGTACCCCGCTGCCCGCCTTTGCCACCCTCGCCGAGCTGACCGAGCACCACGAGGTCACCGGCCGACTGCCCGGCGCCGTCCTGCTGTTCGCCGGAGCCGCGTCGGCGGGGTCCACCACAGCGGGGGACACCGCGGCGCAGGACACCGCGGCGCAGGACACCCAGGACGTGCCCGACGCCGTCCTCGACGACGTGCTCGCCACCGTCCAGGGCTGGCTCGCGGACGACCGCGCCGACGGCACCCCGCTGGTCGTCGTCACCCGGGGCGCCGTCGCCACCGGTTCCGGCGACCCCGCCCACGACCTGCCCGGCGCCGCCGTCTGGGGTCTGGTGCGCTCCGCCCAGTCCCAGCACCCCGGCCGCCTCGTCCTCGTCGACCTCGACATCCACGACGACTCCTGGCGGGCCCTGCCCGCCGCGCTCACCACGGGCGAACCCCAACTCGCCGTCCGGCAGGGCGACATGTACGCGCCGCGCCTGGTCCGGCCCCGTACCGCCGACGTCCTCACCGTGCCGTCCGGCGCCGGGGCATGGCGGCTGGACCTCCTGGAGAAGGGCTCCGTCGACAAGCTCGACCTCGTCGCCTGCCCCGAGATCACGGACGGGCCGGCCGCCGGACACGTACTGATCGAGGTGCGGGCCGCCGGACTCAACTTCCGCGACGTGCTGAACACCCTCGGCATGTACCCCGGCCCCGCCGTCCTGCTGGGCGCCGAGGCCGCCGGCGTGGTCACCGCCGTCGGCGAGGGCGTCACGCACTTCGCCCCCGGCGACCGCGTCATGGGCCTGGTCTCGGGCGGCTTCGCCACGCACGCCGTGGCCGACGCCCGCATGGTCGCCCCCGTACCCGAGGGCTGGACCTGGACGCAGGCCGCCTCCGTCCCCGTCGCCTTCCTCACCGCCTACTACGGCCTGCGCGACCTCGCCCGCCTCGACGCCGGGGAGTCCGTCCTCGTGCACGCCGCGGCCGGCGGCGTCGGCATGGCCGCCGTCCAGCTCGCCCGCCACTGGGGCGCCGAGGTCTACGGCACCGCCGGCGACCACAAGCGCGCACTCCTGCGCGCCGACGGCTGGGACGACAGCCACCTCGCCTCCTCCCGCACCCCCGGCTTCGAGGACCGCTTCCGCGCCGTCAGCGAAGGCCGCGGCGTGGACGTCGTCCTCAACTCCCTGGCCGGTGAGTTCGTCGACGCCTCGCTGAGGCTCCTCGCCCCCGGCGGACGCCTCGTCGAGATGGGCAAGACCGACGTCCGCGACCCCGGACAGGTCGTCCGCGACCACCCGGCCGTCACCCTCTACCAGGCGTACGAACTCCGCGAGGCGGGCGAGGACCGCATCCAGGAGATGTTCCGCGACCTGACGGACCTCTTCGCCTCCGGCGCCCTGCGCCCGCTGCCCACCGTCACCTGGGACGTACGCCACTCCCGCGAGGCATTCCGCCACATGGCGCAGGCCAAGCACTACGGCAAGATCGTCCTCACCCTGCCGCGCGCCTGGGACCCCGAGGGCACCGTCCTCATCACCGGTGGCGCGGGCGTCCTCGGCGGCATCCTGGCCCGCCACCTCGTCACCCGGCACGGCATGCGGCACCTGGTCCTCACCGGCCGCCGCGGCCCCGACACCCCGGGCGCCGCCGAACTCCGCGCGGAACTGGAGGAGTCGGGCGCCCGCGTCACCCTCGCCGCCTGCGACGCCGCCGACGCCGACGCGCTCGCCGCGGTCCTCGCCGCCGTGCCCGCCGAACACCCGCTCACCGCGGTCGTGCACGCCGCCGGCGTCCTCGACGACGGCGTCCTGGAGTCCCTCACGCCCGACCGGCTGCGCACCGCCCTGGCCCCGAAGGCCGACGCCGCCCGCCACCTGGACCACCTCACCCGCGGCCTCGACCTCGCGGACCTGGTGCTGTTCTCCGCGGGCGCCGGCGTCTTCGGCAACGCCGGACAGGCCAACTACGCCGCCGCCAACACCTACCTCGACGCGCTCGCCCACCGGCGCCGCGCCGAGGGCCTGCCCACCACCTCCCTGTCCTGGGGCCTGTGGGCCGACACCAGCTCCCTGACCGGCCACCTCGACGACACCGACCTCGCCCGGGTACGCCGCTCCGGCGTCCTGCCGCTGTCCGCCGCCGACGGTATGGCCCTCTTCGACGCCGCCCTCGCCGAACAGCGCCCGCACCTGGTGCCGATCCGCCTCGACACCGGGCAGCTGCGCGCCTCCGGCGGCGAGATCCCGCACCTGCTGCGCGCCCTGTACCGGGGCCCGGTCCGGCGCACCGCCGACGCGGGCGCCGCCACCGGCACCGACGGACTGCGGCTGCGCCTGGCGGGCCGGTCCGCCGACGACCGGCTCGGCGTCCTGCGCGACCTGGTCGGCACCCATGCCGCGGCCGTCCTCGGCCACGCCGACCTTGAACAGCTGCACGACGGCCGCGCCTTCCGCGACCTCGGCTTCGACTCGCTGACCGCCGTCGAACTGCGCAACCGGCTGAACGGCGCCACCGGACTGCGGCTGCCCGCCACCCTCGTCTTCGACCACCCGACCGTCGCCGACCTCGCCGCCTTCCTGGACGGTGAACTCTCCGACGGCACCCCCGCGGCGCTGCCCGCCGCCCCCGCCCCGGCCCCCGCCGCGCACGGCGACGACGAGGTCTTCGCCGTCGTCGGCATGGCCTGCCGCCTGCCCGGCGACGTCCGTTCCCCCGAGGACCTGTGGCGTCTCCTCGCCGACGGCACCGACGCCATCGCGCCCTTCCCCGGCAACCGCGGCTGGGACCTCGACCGGCTCTACGACGCCGTCCCCGAGCACCAGGGCAGCTCCCGCACCCGCGAGGGCGGCTTCCTGCACGACGCCGCCGACTTCGACGCCGACTTCTTCGGCATCTCCCCGCGCGAGGCCCTGGCGATGGACCCGCAGCAGCGGCTCCTCCTGGAGACCTCCTGGGAGGTCTTCGAACGGGCGGGCATCGATCCCCGTTCCGTACGCGGCAGCCGTACCGGCGTCTTCGCCGGCCTGTCCTCCAGCGACTACCTCAAGCGCGTGGCCCACGTGCCCGACGAGATCGCCGGGTACGTCAACAACGGCAACGCCAACAGCATCGTCTCCGGCCGCGTCGCCTACACCCTGGGCCTGGAGGGCCCGGCCGTCACCGTCGACACCGCCTGCTCCTCCTCCCTGGTCGCCCTGCACATGGCGCTCCAGGCACTGCGGCGCGGCGAGTGCACCATGGCACTGGCCGGCGGTGTCACCGTGATGTCCTCGCCCGAGATCATCGTGGACTTCTCCCGCCAGCGCGGCCTGGCCGCCGACGGCCGCTGCAAGCCGTTCGCCGCCGCCGCCGACGGCACCGGCTTCTCCGAGGGCGTCGGTCTGATCCTGGTCGAGCGGCTCTCCGACGCCCGCCGCAACGGCCACCAGGTGCTCGCCCTGGTCCGCGGTTCCGCCGTCAACCAGGACGGCGCGAGCAACGGCCTCAGCGCCCCCAACGGCCCCGCCCAGCAGCGCGTCATCCGCCAGGCCCTCGCCGACGCGGGCATCGGCGCCGCCGAGGTCGACGCCGTCGAGGCGCACGGCACCGGCACCCGGCTCGGCGACCCCATCGAGGCCCAGGCCCTGCTGGCCACGTACGGCCGCGAACGGGACGGCGCCCACCCGCTGCTGCTCGGCTCCGTCAAGTCCAACCTGGGCCACACCCAGGCCGCCGCCGGGGTCGCAGGCGTGATGAAGATGGTGCTCGCGCTGCGGCACGGGACGCTCCCCAAGAGCCTGCACATCGACGCGCCCACCCCGCACGTGGACTGGGAGGGCGACGGCGTCCGGCTGCTCACCGAGGCCACCGAGTGGCCCGTCCCCGCCGTGGCCCGGCCGCGCCGCGCCGCCGTCTCCTCCTTCGGCATCAGCGGCACCAACGCGCACGTCATCCTGGAGGAGGCCCCGGCCGACACCCCGGCCGGCCACGACGTATCGGGTGCCTACGCCACCTCCGCCCCCTCCGAAGCGGGCACCGGGACCGACACCGACGCCGCCCAGGGAGCCACCGGTCCCCTGCCGTGGGTGCTGTCCGCCCGCAGCGAGGCCGCCCTGCGCGGTCAGGCCAAGGCGCTCCTGGCCCACCTGGACACCCACCCGGGAACCGCTCCGGCCGACATCGCCCACTCCCTGGTGACCCGTCGCGCCTCCTTGGAGAAGCGGGCGGTCGTCGTCGGGACCGCCCCGGGCGACTTCCGGGCCGGGCTCGCCTCCCTCGCCGACGGCAGCCCCTCCGCGTCCGTCGTCAGCGGCGGGCGGGGCGCCGGCCGAGACCGCCGGGTCGTCCTCGTCTTCCCCGGCCAGGGCACCCAGTGGGAGGGCATGGGCGCCGAACTCCTCGACGACTCCCCGGTGTTCGCCGACCGCATCGCGGCCTGCGAGGCCGCCCTCGCCCCGCACGTCGACTGGTCGCTCACCGAGGTGCTGCGCCGGGCCGACGACGCTCCCTCGCTGGACAGGGTCGACGTCGCCCAACCGGCCCTGTGGGCGGTGATGGTCGCCCTCGCCGAGGTGTGGCGCGCCCACGGCCTCAAGCCCGCCGCCGTACTCGGCCACTCGCAGGGCGAGATCGCCGCGGCCGCCGTCAGCGGAGCGCTCTCCCTCGCCGACGCCGCCGAGGTCGTCGCCGTCCGCAGTCTGGCCATCGCCCGCGAACTCTCCGGCCACGGCGGCATGGTGGCCGTCGCCGCCCCGCACGAGCAGGTGACCGCACTCCTCGCCGACCTGCCCGGCGTCTGCGTCGCCGCCGTCAACGGGCCCTCCTCCGTCGTGGTGTCCGGCGACACCGACGGCCTCGACACCCTTCTCGCCACCTGCCGGGAGCAGCACGTACGCGCCCGCCGGATCCCCGTCGACTACGCCTCCCACTCGGCGCACGTCGACCGGCTCGCCGAGAGCCTGCCCGCCGCCCTGGCCGGCCTCGAACCCCGCGACGGCGACATCCCGTTCTTCTCCACCGTCACCGCCGACTGGCTGCCCGGCACCGGCC
Source organism: Streptomyces sp. NPDC002701 (assembly GCF_042889045.1). Classification (NCBI taxonomy): domain Bacteria; kingdom Bacillati; phylum Actinomycetota; class Actinomycetes; order Kitasatosporales; family Streptomycetaceae; genus Streptomyces; species Streptomyces sp. NPDC002701. The sequence goes on along the minus strand of NZ_JBIAQL010000037.1, from coordinate 9,435 downwards.
TCGACGGCGCGTACTGGCACCGCAACCTGCGCGGCACCGTCCGTCTGGAGGACTCCCTGAAGGCCCTCGTCGAGCAGGGCCACGACGTGTTCGTCGAATGCAGTCCGCACCCGGTGCTCACCGTCGGCATCGAGGACACCGTCACCTCCGCCGGAACCCGGACCGGAACCGCAAGCGGAACCGGGACCGGAACATCGACCGGAGCCGCGACCGGCGCAGGAGCCGGAGCCGTGGTCCTCGGCTCGTTGCGCCGCGACGACGGCGGCGCCACCCGTGTCCTGACCGCGCTCGCCGCCGCCCACGTGGCCGGGGTGCCCGTCGACTGGCGGCCCGCCGTCGCCCAGGGACGCCCCGTCGACCTGCCGACCTACGCCTTCCAGCGCGAGCGGTACTGGCTGGAGGCGACCGGTGCCCAGGCGGACCCGGCCGGCCTCGACACCGCCGTGCGGCTCGCCGACGGCGGGGCCGTCCTCAGCGGCTCGCTCTCCCTCGCCGCACAGCCCTGGCTGGACGCCCACCGCACGCACGGCACCGCCGTCGTCCCCGCCACCGCCCTCCTCGACTGGGCGGTACGGGCCGGCGACGAGACCGGCCTGCCCCACGTCGCGGAACTCGACGAGCTCACCCCGGTCTTCGTGCCCGACCGGGGCCGCGTCGACATCCAGCTCACCGTCTCCGCGGACACCGGGCGGGCAGAGGAAGGGGACGCTGGCACGACGGCTGAGGGCTCCGGGGGCCGCATGTTCACCGTGCACTCCCGTGTCCTGGACGCGGACGGCCCGGACGCCGACACGGCGGACGGCGCCCCCTGGATCCGTAACGCCACCGGCGTCCTCACCACCGCGCGGCACACCGCCCCCGCCCCGGCGGGACCGGCCACCCGGCCGCCCGCCGACACCGACGACATGGCCGTCACCGATGACGCGGCCGACACCGTCGACACCGACGAGGCCCATGACCTCCTGCACCGCATCGGTCTCGACCTGGACGCCCCGTTCCACGCCGTACGGTCCCTGCGGCGCTCCGGCGGCACGGTCCTGGCCGACATCGACCTGCCCGACAGCGCCCACGCCGACGCCGCCCGCTTCCGCGTCCACCCGGCGCTGCTGCAGGGCGTCCTCGCGCTGGCCGCGACCGCCGAGGACGCCTCCGTGCCGGCCCTGCCCGCCGCCTGGCGGAACGTCACCGTGCATGCCACCGGCGCCACAGGGCTCCGGGTCCGGCTGACCCCCGGCGACGACGGCACCTGGACGGTCGACGCGTACGACACCACCGGCGCCCCCGTCCTCACCGGCACCGCCACGACCCGTCCGGCCGGCTCCGAACGGCTCCCGGCGGTCCCCGGCCCGGACGCCCTGCACCGCGTCACCTGGATCCCGTGGACCGACGCCTCCCGCGACGGAACACCGGAGCACACCGGCCCCTGGGCGGTCCTCGGCACCCCCGGACGGCTCACCGCCGCCCTGGAGCGGACCGGCGCCACGGTCCAGGTCCACGCCGACCTCGCGGCCCTCGCCACGGCCCTCGACAGCGGCGCGGCCGAACGGCCCGCCCTGGTCGTGGCCGCCCACAGCCACGACAACGGCCACGACGCCGGTCATGACAGCGGCGGCGACCCGGCCGCCGCCGCGCACACCTCCGCACGACGCGCACTCGCCCTGGCCACCGACTGGCTGGCCGACCCCCGGCACACCGGCACCCGGCTCCTCGTCGTCACCGAGGGCGCCCTCGCCACCGGCCCGGACGACACCGTCCCCGGCCTCGCCGACGCCACCGCCTGGGGGCTGCTGCGCTCCGCGCAGACCGAGCACCCCGGACGCTTCCTCCTCGCCGACCTCGACCCGGCCGCACCCGACACGCCCGCCGCGCGGGCAGCCGTCGCGAACACTCCGGACCGTCAGGACCCCTCGGCCGACGCCCTGATCGCCGCCGTGACCGCGGCGGCGGACACCGGCGAGAACCAGTTCGCGGTACGGGCGGGCACCGTCACCGTGCCGCGCCTGGTCCGCGCCGACCACCCCGACGGCGCCCCCGAGCCCGCCGCCACCGCCCCCTGGGGGGACGGCACCGGCTCCGGCACCGTCCTCATCACCGGCGGCACCGGCGCCCTCGGCGCCCTCGTCGCCCGCCACCTGGTCACCCGCCACGGCGTACGGCACCTGCTGCTCACCGGCCGCCGCGGACCCGACGCCCCCGGCGCGGCCGCCCTGCGTGAGGAACTCACCGCACTCGGCGCCGAGACCGACATCGTCGCCTGCGACGCGGCCGACCGCGAGCAACTCGTCCGCCTCCTCGGCGCCGTACCCGCCGAACACCCCCTGACCGCGGTGGTCCACGCGGCGGGCGTCCTCGACGACGGCCTGCTCGACAGCCTCACCCCCGACCGTGTGGACCACGTCCTGCGGCCCAAGGCGGACGCAGCCTGGCACCTGCACGAACTCACCCGCGACACCAAACTCTCCGCGTTCGTGCTGTTCTCGTCCTACGCCGGTGTCGCAGGCGGCCCCGGCCAGGCCAACTACGCCGCCGCCAACGCCTATCTGGACGCCCTCGCCCAGCACCGGCGCGCCCGCGGCCTCACCGCGCACTCCCTCGCCTGGGGCTTCTGGGAGGACCGCAGCGAACTCACGGGAGCCCTCGACGACGCCGACGTGGCCCGTCTGGCACGCTCCGGCATTCGTCCCCTGACCGCCGACCAGGGCCTCGGCCTCCTCGACACGGCCACCCTCCTCGACACCGCCCAACTGGTCCCGGTACGGCTCGACACCCGCACCCTGCGCGCCGACGAGGTCCCCCCGCTGCTACGGGCCCTCGCCCGTCCGGCCGCACGACGCACCGCCGCCTCCGGCACCAGCACCGGTACGGGCACGGGTACGGGTGGCGACGGCCCGGCGGACTTCCGGCAGCGGCTCGCCGGCCTCGACGGACCACGGCAACAGGCACTGCTGCACCGGGTCGTCCTCGGCCATGTCGCCGCCGTGCTCGGCCACGCCTCCGCCGAGTCGCTCGACGCGGGCCGCGGCTTCCTCGACCTCGGCATGTCCTCACTGACCGCGGTCGAACTCCGCAACCGGCTCAACGCCGAGACCGGACTGACCCTGCCCACCACCCTGATCTTCGACCACCCGGACCCGGCAGCGCTCGTCCACCACCTGCGCACCGAACTGGGCACGGCCACCGACGGACCGGAACAGCCCGTCTTCGCCGAACTGGCCGTCCTCGAAGCCGCCGTCGGCGGCGCCGCACTCGACGACCAGGACCGCGCCCACCTGGCCCAGCGCCTCAAGGCCCTCCAGTGGAAGCTCGGCTCCACCCAGGACGGCCCCGAGCACGACGACGACTCCGACCTCGACACCTCCACGGACGACGAGATGTTCGACCTGATCGACAACGAACTGGGACTCGCCTAGCCGGCATCCGCCGACGCGCCACCAGCGCGCCGGCGGACCCCGCCCCGTCCCCGATCCGGCCACCGCGTCCTTCTCGAACTCAGAGGATCCACCCCATGGCAAGCTCCGAAGACAAGCTCCGCGACTACCTCAAGAAGGTCACCGCAGACCTGCGCCGCACGCGGCTGCGGCTGGAGTCTGTCGAGGCACGGGAGAGCGAGCCCATCGCCGTCATCGGCATGGCCTGCCGCTTCCCCGGCGGCGTCGGCTCACCGGAGGACCTGTGGCGGCTCGTCGCCGAGGGCACCGACGCCGTCGGCCCGCTGCCGGAGGACCGGGGCTGGGACCTGGACTCCCTCTACGACCCCGACCCGGGCACCCCCGGCAAGAGCTACGTCCGCGAGGGCGGCTTCCTCGACGCCGCCGCAGACTTCGACGCCGACCTGTTCGGCATCGCCCCCCGCGAGGCCCTCGCCATGGACCCCCAGCAGCGGCTCCTCCTGGAGACCGCCTGGGAGGCCGTCGAACGCGCCCGCATCAGCCCCGCCTCCCTCCGCAACACCGACACCGGCGTGTTCGTCGGCGGCGCCGACACCAACTATGGCTCGCTCGCCCGCACCGCCGAGGAGACCGAGGGCCACAACCTCACCGGCGGCGCCATGAGCGTCCTGTCCGGCCGTATCTCCTACACCCTCGGCCTCGAAGGCCCCGCCGTCACCGTCGACACCGCCTGCTCCTCCTCCCTGGTCGCCCTGCACCTCGCGGTCCGCGCCCTGCGCGCCGGCGAGTGCTCCCTGGCGTTCACCGGCGGCGTCGCCATGATGCCGACCACCGAACTGTTCACCGAGTTTTCCCGGCAGCGCGGCCTCGCCGCCGACGGCCGCTGCAAGCCCTTCGCCGAGGCCGCCGACGGCACCTCCTGGGGCGAGGGCGTCGGCGTCCTCCTCGTCGAACGCCTCTCCGACGCCCGCCGCAACGGCCACCCGGTGCTCGCCGTGGTCCGCGGCTCCGCCGTCAACCAGGACGGCGCCAGCAGCCGCCTCACGGCCCCCAACGGCCCCTCCCAACGACGGGTCATCGAGGCCGCACTCGCCGACGCCCGCCTCACCCCCGACCAGGTGGACGCCGTCGAGGCACACGGCACCGGCACCACCCTGGGCGACCCCATCGAGGCCCAGGCCCTCCTCGCCACGTACGGGCGCAACCGTCCCGACGGACATCCGCTGCGCCTGGGCGGCATCAAGTCGAACATCGGCCACGCCCAGGCCGCCGCGGGCGTGGCGGGCGTCATCAAGATGGTCATGGCGATGCGGCACGGCCTGCTGCCCGCCACCCTCCACGTCGACACCCCCACCTCGCACGTCGACTGGACCACCGGTTCCGTCGAACTCCTCACGGAGGCGATCGACTGGCCCGAGGCCGACCACCCCCGCCGGGCCGGCGTCTCCGCCTTCGGCATCAGCGGCACCAACGCCCACGTCCTGCTGGAACAGGCCACCCCCGAGAGCACCGACGCCGGCGACGGTGACGGCACCGCCCCGGCCGAGGACGACGCGCCCGCCGACACCCCGGCCGTGACCGACCCGGCCGTCACCCCCTGGCTCCTGTCCGCGCGCTCGGACACCGCGCTGCGCGCCCAGGCCACCCGGCTCCTGGCCCACTTCGGAAACGCCCCGGACACCGGCGACGGGACCCCCGCCCCGCGCCCCGCCGACATCGCCCTCTCCCTCGCCACCAGCCGCGCCCCGCTCCCGCACCGAGCGGTGGTACTGGCCACCGACCCCGCGACCACCGAGGCGGCCCTCACCGCCCTCGCCGCCGCCGAACCCCACCCGGCCGTCCTGGAGGACAGCGTCCGCGGCGGCTACACGGCGTTCCTGTTCTCGGGTCAGGGTTCGCAGCGGTTGGGTATGGGGCGTGCGTTGTCCGCGCGTTTCCCGGTGTTCGCCGAGTCCTTCGACGCGGTGTGCGCCGGGCTGGATGCGCATCTGGACCGTCCGCTGCGGGACGTGGTGTGGGGCGAGGACGAGTCGGTTCTCAACGGCACGGCCTACGCGCAGGCGGGTCTGTTCGCCGTCGAGGTCGCTCTCTTCCGGTTGGTGGAGTCGTGGGGTGTGCGGCCGGAGTTCGTGGCCGGGCATTCGATCGGTGAGGTGGCGGCTGCGCATGTGGCGGGGGTGTTCTCGCTGGCGGACGCCTGTGCCCTGGTCGCGGCGCGTGGGCGGTTGATGCAGGCATTGCCTGATGGTGGCGCGATGGTGGCGGTGGAGGCCACTGAGGCGGAGGTGCGGGAGCACCTCGGATCCGCCGAGGGTGTGTCGGTCGCCGCGGTGAACGGTCCGTCGTCGGTGGTGGTGTCGGGTGTCGAGGCCGCGGTGGAGGGTGTGGCGGAGGTGTTCCGTGGTTTGGGGCGGCGTACGTCCCGGCTGCGGGTGTCGCATGCGTTCCACTCGCCGTTGATGGAGCCGATGCTCGCGGAGTTCCGGGAGGTGGTGGCGGGGCTGTCGTTCGGCGAGCCGGGGCTTGCGGTGGTGTCGAACGTGAGTGGCCGGATCGCGGAGGCCGGTGAACTGGTCACCCCGGACTACTGGGTGAGTCATGTCCGGGAGGCGGTGCGTTTCGACGACGGGGTGCGGGTGCTGGTGGAGCAGGGCGTGTCCCGGTTCCTGGAGCTGGGTCCCGATGGTGTGCTGAGCGGTATGGCGCGCGAGAGCGCGGGTGAGGACGCGGTCCTGGTCCCGCTGCTGCGCAAGGACCGCGACGAGGAGAGCGCCACGCTGGACGCGCTCGGCCGGCTCCACACCACCGGTGTGACCGTCGACTGGACCGCCGTCCTCGACGGCACCGGCGCCCGGCTGACCGACCTCCCGACCTACGCCTTCCAGCATGAGCGCTACTGGCCCGTGCCCACCCTGTCGGCCGCCGGGGACGTCGAGTCCGCGGGTCTCCGCGCCGCCGGCCACCCCCTGCTCAGCGCCGCCGTCGAACTCTTCGACACCGGCGCCCTGTTGCTCACCACCCGGCTGTCGCTGCGCACCCATCCATGGCTCGCCGAGCACGTCGTCATGGGCGACGCCCTGCTCCCCGGCACCGCCTTCGTCGAACTGGCGGTCAGGGCCGGGGACGAGGTCGGTTGCGAGCGCGTCGAGGAACTCACCCTCGCCGCCCCTCTGGTCCTCCCGGAACACGGCGGTGTGCAACTGCACCTGCACGTCGGTCCGGCCGACGCCGCAGGCCGCCGTGCCCTCACCGCCCGGTCCCGCCCGGAGAGCGCCGAGGACCTGCCCTGGACCGAGCACGCCACCGGCGTCCTGGCCCCCGGCGAGCGCACCGCCGACTTCGACACGACGGTCTGGCCGCCCGCCGACGCCGAACCCCTCGACCTCACCGGCCTCTACGAGCGCATGGCCGAGGGCGGCTACCGCTACGGCCCGCTCTTCCAGGGCCTGCGGGCCGCCTGGCGGCGCGGCGACGAGGTCTTCGCCGAGGTCGCCCTGCCCGAGGGTGCCGAGCGTGACGCCGCCGCCTACGGACTGCACCCGGCGCTGCTCGACGCGTCCCTGCACATCTCCGCTCTAGGCGGCCTCGCCAAGGGCGTGGTCCCGTTCTCCTGGGAAGGAGTGTGCCTGCACGCCTCCGGCGCCCAGGCGGTACGCGTCCGCATGACCCGTACCGGCGACGAGTCCGCCACGGTCGCCGTGGTCGACCCGGCCGGCGCCCCCGTCGCGAGCGTCGAGAACCTGGTCCTGCGCGCAGTCGCCTCCGGTCCGGCCGGGACCGACGACTCGACCCGTGACTCGCTGTTCCAGGTGGAGTGGGTCGCGGCCCGGGCCATTGAGGCCGGTGCCGCGGCGGGTCCGGTGGGTGTGCTGGGTGAGGTTGCGGGGCTATCGGCGGTCGCGGGGCTGTCGGGTGACGGGTTCGTGGCGTTCGCGGGTCTTGAGGAGCTGGCCGGTGCCGGTGCGGTGCCGGGAACGGTGCTCGTCGAGGCCGGTGTTTCCCTCGACGCCGCTGATGTCGTTGGTTCCGTGCATGGTGCTGCGGTGCGGGTGCTGGAGTTGGTCCGCTCGTGGCTGGCGGAGGAGCGGTTCGCCGACTCGCGTCTGGTGTTCGTCATCCAGGGCGCCGAGGGCGGTGGTGATCTGTCGGTTGCGGCTGTTCGCGGTCTGGTGCGCTCGGCGGTGTCGGAGCATCCGGACCGGTTTGCTCTGTTGGGTGTCGAGTCCGGTGTGGATGCGGGATCGGTGCGTGCTGCTCTGGCGGTGGGTGAGCCGGAGGCCGTGGTGGGCGTTGGTGGGGTGCGGGTGCCGCGCCTGGCCCGGGTCACTGCGGATGCGGCTTTGGGCGCGGGTCCGCGGTGGGAGCGCGGGCCGGTGCTGGTGACAGGTGGGACGGGTGGTCTGGGCCGGACCGTGGCCCGGCATCTGGTGGCGGAGCACGGTGTGCGTGAACTGCTGTTGGTGAGCCGGCGCGGTGCGGACGCGGCGGGTGCCGGCGAGCTGGTTGCCGAGTTGTCGGCGGCCGGTGCGCGGGTGTCGGTCGAGGCGTGTGATGTGGCGGATGCCGGTGCGGTGGCGGAGTTGGTGTCGCGGTATGCGGTGGGTGCGGTGGTGCATTCCGCTGGTGTGCTGGATGACGGCACCGTCGAGTCGTTGACGCCGGAGCGGTTGGCGGGTGTGCTGCGGGCGAAGGTGGACGCGGCGTGGAACCTGCACGAGGCGACGAAGGACCTCGACCTGGACGCCTTCGTCCTCTTCTCCTCCATGTCCGGCGTCCTCGGCGGCCCCGGCCAGGCCAACTACGCGGCGGGCAACACCTTCCTCGACGCCCTGGCCGCCCACCGCCGCTCCCTCGGCCTGCCCGCCACCTCCTTGGCCTGGGGCCCGTGGACCCAGAACGCCGGCATGATCGGCACCCTCTCCGACACCGATGTGCGCCGCATCGCCCGGGCGGGAATGCCCGAACTCACCCCCGACCAGGGCACGGCGCTGTTCGACGCCGCCCTGGCCTCCGGTGAGCCGCTCGTCCTGCCCGTACGGCTCGACCTGGCCGCGCTGCGTGCGCAGGCCGACCCGCACCCCATGATGCTCGGACTGGTCCGCCGCCGTACCCGTCGTTCGGCGGCCGGGGGAACGGCGGCGACGGCGGGTCTGGTGCAGCGTCTGGAGGCGCTGGGCGCCGAGGAGCGGCGGGAGGTCCTGCTCGATCTGGTGCGGGGTCAGATCGCGGTGGTGCTGGGGCATTCCGGTGCGCTGACGGTGGATCCGGCGCGGGCCTTCCAGGATCTGGGCTTCGACTCGCTGACCGCGGTGGAGCTGCGCAACCGGCTGGGCAAGGCGACGGGCCTGCGGCTGTCCGCGACCGTCGTCTTCGACTACCCGACGGCACAGGCGCTGGCGGGGTATCTGCTGGACGAGCTGTTCGGTGGGGTGGAGTCGGCCGTGGCGGTGCCGGTGTCGGTGCTGCCGTCACTGGCGGACGACCCGGTGGTCATCGTCGGGATGGCGTGCCGTTATCCGGGTGGGGTTTCTTCGCCCGAGGACCTCTGGCGCGTCGTCTCCGAGGGCGTGGACGCCGTCACGGAGTTCCCGGTGAACCGTGGCTGGGACATCGACACCCTCTACAACCCGGACCGGGATGCCTCCGGTACCACCTACACCAAGGCCGGCGGCTTCCTCCACGAGGCCGGTGCCTTCGACCCCGACTTCTTCGGGATGAGTCCGCGGGAGGCGGTGGCGACGGACGCGCAGCAGCGGTTGCTGCTGGAGACGACGTGGGAGGCGATCGAGCGGTCCGGCATCGACCCGGTGTCGCTGCGCGGCAGCCAGACGGGTGTCTTCGCCGGCGTCATGTACAACGACTACGGCAACATGCTCGCCGACGAGCAGTACGAAGGCTTCCGCAGCAACGGCAGTGCGCCCAGCATCGCGTCCGGCCGCGTCTCCTACACCTTCGGGTTCGAGGGCCCGGCAGTGACCGTGGACACGGCGTGCTCGTCGTCCTTGGTGGCGTTGCACTGGGCGGCGCAGGCGTTGCGCTCGGGTGA
>NZ_JBIAQL010000036.1:0-40514 GCF_042889045.1 Streptomyces sp. NPDC002701 | reverse complement strand
CCCGGTACGACAAACTCGCCGTCCGCTACGAAGCGACCGTGCTGGTCGCAGCCATCAACGAGTGGCTATGACCAGCACTTTCGCAACAGGCCCTACGCGGGGTGGTTTGTCAGTCTTCTCTGGGATCGTGCGGCGGATGCCCTTCGCCGCAGGCACTTACGGACAAGGCGGTTGCTCTAGGCATTGTCGGCCGCGAGACTGTCCGGCTTCATACAGGACCTTCCCAGGCCGGGCTGGGGACAACAATCTTTTCTAGCACGGCGATGAACTGGGTGCAGTCTGCACGCCGACCTAAAGCGAGGACCAGGGACAGCGGGCGGCAGCAGCCGTCCGCGCTTTTCTACCTGGCGTCCCGGGTCCTTGGGTAGGGCCCGCTGCCCGCGGCACCTGGCGACGATGGACAGTGGCGCTGCACCATGCCGCGCCGCGCCGCGTTCTCATGCTTGGGCTACGGGTACAGCTCGATCACATCGGCTCGGTCGTTGGCGCTCACCTGGGGCTCGGCATACGCACCCGGTCCACCGAAGATCCACTCCCATTGGCCGATCCAGTCCCTGCCGACCATCCAGGCGCCTCCGGTCTGATTGTTGAAGAAGGAGCTGACCTTGTCCTGCCAGGTGCCGCCGCTGGGTAGGGCGTAGTCGGCGAGCTGGTAGGAGCCGTAGTTGTAGAAGTCCAGGCGGTAGCCGCTGTAGTTGCCGTGTTCCCACACACAGGCGTAACCGCCCTGGCAGTCGCTCATGCCGGCGGCCGCGCGGGTGGACGACGGGACGGTCATCTCCACGCCCGGCTCCAGCCGCACCCGGTCCTTCCCCACCCGCTCGGCGCCCTCGTTATGCCGGAGCAGGCCCGCGATCTCCCGCTCTATTCTGGCGTCCGCCGTCTGCGCGGACGAGTCGGTCCGTGCCGGCGCGGCGATCGACGGCGAGGCCAGAGCCGTCGTGAACACGGACGCGGCCACCAGTCCGAGCGCGAGCGAGGCACAGCGCATGCTCAACGGCTTGCGCGAGTGCAGTGCATTCATGCGTTCTCTCCCTAGAGTGCGGCCAGAGCCGTCGTTCCTGACGACACACTCATGATCCGTGGCACCCCTCGGCCGGCACCAGGCATTTCGGGCACGACCGAACAACACTGGTCACTTAGAGCTCCCGCAGATAGGCGGGCGCTCATGGGCGTCGCTTGGGGCGGTCGTCCCAGCGGTGGGTGGTCCAGGCTCGGCGGATCAGGCTACGGATGGTGATGATCGTGTCCGCGAGGTCGAAGAAGGCGTTGATGACGGTCGCACGGCGCTCGTAGCAGCGGGCAAGGCGGTGGAAGGCATTCTGCCAGGCGCGCGTGCGCTCGACATGCCACCGCTGGCTCGCCTGGATCGGCGCCTTCTCACCCTTGTGCGCGATGCGGCCGTGCAGGTTGCGGGCGGCGAGTTCGGTGCGGCTAATGTCCGAGTCGTAGCCGGCGTCCAGATGGACTGTGATGTCGTCGGGCAGCGGCCCGAGGTCGTCCAGCAGGTCCAGGGTCGGCGCGAGAAGCGGTGAGTCGTGGCGGTTCGCCCCGGCCAGGACCCGGCCGAGTGGGATCCCGTAACCATCTGTCATGCCTGAGCGTTTCAAGCCCTGCTTGCCGCGATCGACCGGTGAGGGCCCGGCGACCTCGCCGCCGCCGGGGGCCTTGGTGATGGAGCCGTCGATGGCGATCTGGTCGAGCACGAGCCCGACGATCCGGTCGTAGGACTCCAGCATGATCTGTTTGAGCCGGGCGAAGATGCCGAGCCGGATCCACTCGTCGCGGCGGTTGCGGATGGTGGTCGCCGAGCAGGTCGTGTCGGAGATCGCCTGGTAGGAGCAGCCGAATCGCAGAAGCTGCAACAGCTTGTCGAACACGATCCGGTCGCTGATGCGGCGGCGGTGGCACCCCAGCGGGTGGGACGGATCGACCGTAGGGCGCTCAGGCAAGAACGCCGCGAATTGGTCCCAGAGCGGGTCAGTCAGCCATGATGGAAGCACGGGCACAGGTCCCCCAGTGATCACAGAGCGTCGCAACTCCATGATCACCGGGTCCTGGGCCCGCCTTGTCGCCGGGGACTTCCCACGCCGCCTGTCTGCGTGAGTGCGGCGGATTACTGATGGGCCGCCAGGTGATGGAAGTCCCATAGGCAGACTATGAAGCGGAATGTGCTATCGCCGTCTACTGCTGCAGCTTCGTGATGTCGCGCCAGAGGATGGAGGCTGTCGCTGGGACGATCAGCGTCGCCGCAGGGACGGGTCGAGCAGCGCGGGCGGGGTGTCGTTCTTCTCGTGTGCGGCGAGGTCGGCGCCGGGGGCGACGATGGCGTCGATCGCGTCGAGTACGTCGGTGGGGAGCTTGGTGTCTGCGGCGGCGAGCTGCGAGTGCAGGTGGTCCGGCGTCCGGGGGCCGATGAGCGCGCTGGTCACGCCGGGGTGCGCGGTCACGAAGCCAAGCGCGAGCTGGATCATCGTCAGGCCGGCGTCGTCGGCGACTCCGGCCAGCCGCTCGACGGCGTCGAGCCTGGCCCGGTTGGAGGGGGTGGTGGTGTCGAAGCGTTGCGGCATGAACGTTGAGCGGCTGGTGGTGATGTCCCTGCCCTCGCGGATCGCGCCCGACAGCCAGCCCGAGGCCAGTGGGCTCCACACCAGGACGCCGAGCCCGTACTGCTCTGTCACGGGCAGCACATGGGTCTCGACGCCGCGTTGCAGGATCGAGTAGCTGGGCTGTTCGGTGACGTAACGGCTCAAGTGGTGCTCGCGGGCGGCCCACTGGGCTTGCACGATGCGGTAGGCGGGAAAGGTCGAGGAGCCGAAGTAGCGGATCTTTCCCGCGCGCTGCAGGTCGGTCAACGCTGACAGGGTCTCCTCGTCGCTGGTGTTCGGATCCCACCGGTGGATCTGGTAAAGGTCGACGTGGTCGACGCCGAGCCGACGCAGGCTGTCCTCCAGCGCGGTGACCAGCCAGCGGCGCGAACTGCCCTGGCGGTTGCGCTCGTCGCCCATCGGCATGGTCGCTTTCGTGGCCAGCACGATGTCGTCGCGGCGCCCGGCGATGGCCTTGCCGACCATCTCCTCCGACTCGCCGCCGCTGTACACGTCGGCAGTGTCGATCAGGTTGATCCCCGCCTCCAGCGCGGCGTCGACGATGGCGGTGACCTCGTCCTGGGTGGTGCGCCCGATCTTTCCGAAGTTCATCGCGCCGAGCGCGAGGGTGCTGACCTGCACACCGGTGCGGCCCAAGGTGCGGTACTGCATGATCGTGTCTCCTCATGGGGGAAGCGTGGTGCATTACATGGCTTGGTTACCGGGTTCCTGCTCTGGCATTATGAGCAAAACGGAACCTCGTTCCGGAACGATACGGAACATGGTTCCGTTTTTGCAAGCGGTGAGTGGAAGGAACGCGTGGTGAGCGACAGCTGCGAGGGCGCAGGACAGGCGGCCCCGTCGGGGCGGAAGGACGCCCGACGTAACAAGGAAACCCTGCTCGATGCGGCCGCCGCGGTCTTCGTCACGTCAGGCGTGGACGCGCCGGTACGCGACATCGCGGCCAAGGCGGGCGTCGGGCTGGGGACGATCTACCGCCACTTCCCGACGCGAGCGGACCTCATCATCGGCGTCTACCGGCATCAAGTCGACGCCTGCGCCGATGCCGGTCCGGCCCTCTTGGCGACTAGCTCTCCGCACACAGCCCTAGGGAAGTGGATCAACCTCTTCGTCGATTTCCTGGTGGCCAAACACGGACTCGCCTCTGTGCTACAGGCCGACAACGCCGGCTTCGAGGCGCTGCATGCCTACTTCCTCGACCGTCTCCTACCCGTCTGCACCGAACTGCTCGAAGCCGCAGCCGTCGCCGGCGAGATCCGCCCCGACATCGACGCGTATCAGCTCATGCGTGGCGTCGGTAACCTCTGCATCGGCGCGGACAGCGCTCCCCGCTACGACGCACGCCGGATGACCGAACTGCTCATCGCAGGGCTACGCCGACCACACCACTGACCTCGGCGACCTCGCGCGTGCGGCTCTGCCAGGAGGTCGCGCGATCACCGCCACCCCGGATCGACCGCTCCCCTCGGTCGCCTTCGGCACCACCGAGGAAGCCGCCACCGCGGCCCTCTTCCCCATGGTCAACAACTACGTCACCGGTCAGATACATCACCATCGACGACGGCGAAACCCTCAGCTGAAACCGGCCACCACCTGGGCTCAGACTCGAGCATGACGGCAGCACGTGCGCAGGTCTGCCCAGTGATCACAGAGCGTCGCAACTTCGTGATCACCAGGACCGGTGTCCGCCTTGTCGCCAGGGACTCCCCAACCTGCCTATCTGTGCGACCTCTTAATCGTCGATGCTTCGTCTGCAGGATCACTGACTGCGTGTTCGGCCCTGCACGCGCCCTACAGCGGCAGCGGGGGCAAGGACGGGCTGGAGCAGAACTCTCGCCCGTGTGCGAGGCACCCCACTCCGGTCCGCCAGCAGACGCCACCTCAACCACCGCTACGTCGCGCACCGAAATCCGGACCGTACGCGGACCAGATCCTGCCAACTCACCTACCGACAGGGCATCTATACAGGCCAGATGTATGCAACGGCTGTACCACCAGTAGACGAAGAATCTGCTGGTGGGCGACATTTCTCCTACCACCGTCAGTTGCTCACCGTGCCTACAGCGGTGTCACAGATCGACCGGCTCCCCCACCACCGCCTCCTCACGGCACGATCGACTCTGGGGAGAATCTGGGGAGGATGGACGGCGCTGGGGAGCGCGTGGGGAAAACGGACTGCGTAACACGGGACGAACCTCAAAGGCACTGAAACACGTATCGGCGCAGTTCAAAAGCACGGACGGCCGTATAGACGCAGGCCAGCGCCCTCAGGTAGGCAACTTCATGACGAAGTCCACCGCCCCCCCCTCCCTCACCGAACCGGCCCTGTTCGCACAGCCCTGCACGTGACCTTCGCTGCAGCAAGGTCGATACTGCCGATGATGGCACTGTTACCGACCCTCATCCAGCTGCACATAGGAACTGACACTCCGTCAGTAAAGTCAGCGTTAGGTCAGCATCACTACCGCCACAACCCGCTTTCAGCCGCCACAGATCGCCAAGATCCAGAACTCGTCTAACACCACTTGAACAGGAAAAACGCAGGCCGGGCGCCCGTCTGCAGGACCGGTCGGGCTGGTGGCTGGCTCGGGTCGCCGACCCAACAGGGAGAGAGAGAAACCGCATCACGGGAAACTTCATGCGAGGGATCGCCCTGCGAGCCGAACGACTCCGTCCGGCCGCCCGTGCCACTCAGCAGCTCACCCTCGACGGCCGCGACGAAAAGCTCCACCATCTGGAAGCCGTCCTTGACCGGGCCCGCGCCCGCTTCGGTCCCGGCGCCGCCGGCGCGCCCTCTGCCTTCAACCGGCTCACCACACCCTAGTGCTGGATTCCTCTTTCGTTAGGTATATGTCCTGGTGGCGGAGTATTTGAGGGTGCTCCGGGGCGGTGCTCGACGATGGTTCTATGGGCACGGCCGGAGTGTGACGAGGACGAGCGAGTCCTTGTTCGCCGGTTGTCGCGGGCGCGGAAAGCGCCGCGGGACGTGGTGATGCGGGCCAGAATGATCGAGCTGAGCTGGTCAGGGCTACGGGTGCCGACGATCTCTGCGGGTGATGTCCCTTCTGGTGGTGTAGGCGATCAGTTGAGGCTCAACCTCGGGAGTAGACGCCGGGTTTCATGCGACGAGTGACAGCGTCTGTGACGAGATCAGTTGTCGTTCGAACTCGGACGGTGAGAGGTAGCCGAGGGCGGAGTGGCGGCGGCGCCGGTTGTAGTAGGCGAGCCAGCGGAACAGCTCCAGGCGTGTCTGAGCTTTCGAGGTGAGGCGTCGCCCGTGGAGCAACTCGCGTTTGAGGCCCTGGAAGAAGGACTCGGCCAGGGCGTTGTCGTAGCTCGAGCCGATACGTCTCATGCTGCGGCGGATGTCGTGCCGGCGGCACACCTCGGCGAAGGCCCGGCTGACGTACGGGGCGCCCCTGACCGTGTGAAAGACGACGCCGTCGACCTGGCTGCCGCGGGCGGCGACCGCCATCTCAAGCGCGTCGGTGACCAGCTGGGTGCGCATGTGGTCGGCAATGGACCAGCCGATCACGCGGCGCGAGCAGATGTCGATGACCGTCGCCAGGAACATCCACGACGAGCCGACAGCGACATAGGTGATGTCGCCGCACCACCTGGTGTTCAGCGCCGTGGCCGTGAAATCACGCATAACCAGGTCCGGTGCGGGCGGGGCCGTCTTGTCCCGGATCGTGATCCGCTTCTTCCGACGCAGATGACGGCCGACAATATGGTTGACGCGCATCAGCCGGGTGACGCGCTTGCGGTTGACCTTGCGGCCCCGGGCCCGGAGCTCGGCATGGACCCGCGGGGCGCCGTAGGCGCCGTGGTACTCCGCGTGGATCTGCCGGATCTCAGCGACCGCGGCGGCCTGCTCGGCCTGACGCACGGCGCGTGCCTGCGCGGTGGCCTGGTGCCGGTAGTAGCCGGAACAGGAGACGCCCATGACCCGGCAGATCCGCTGCACGCCGAAGACGGCGCGATGGTCGGAGATGAAGTCCCAGCGGCCTCACGCTGGAGGGGTCTAGGAGGCGCTGCTCACCCTGTCCCGCGCGGTACCAGGCGGGGGTGCGCCGGTGTGGGGCGCTCGGCGTTTCGGGTTCGGTGGCGCGTGCCCAGCCGTGGGCGTGCATGGTCTCGGTCTCCCAGTCGTGGTCGCGAAGGCGCCCCTCCTCCACGAAGCCGAGCCGACGATGAAGGACCAGCGACGCTTCGTTGTGGGCGAAGATCCGCGCTTGGCACTTGTGATAGCGCCTCGCCCGACGGTAGCGCTTTCACGGTCGGTGCGTCGTCAAGCAGACCGCGGTCCACACAGGCAGCATCCTGGTGATCGTCTCCGGCGACCTGGTCTTGTCGACGCCCATCTGGAGAAGGACCTCGACAAGGCTCATTGCGCGTGTGAGTCAGCTGTCTGTATGGCGCTACTGCCCCCAGCCGTTCAGGGAAACTTCCGGGCCCCCGTCCAGGTAGCGGTGGAGCGCACTGGCGGTGGTGTCCACGAACTCCTCGGGGATGGCGTCAACGTCGATCCAGCGGACCTGGGCGTGCTTGCGCGGCTCACGGTTCTCGGGCTCGCCGGTCCACTCATGGGCTGCGAAGACGACGGTCAGGAAGCCGTTGGGGGCTTCAACTCCCCAGGCCCCGTGGATGATATGGGCGATCTTGAGAGATTCCGGCTTCACCGTTAGGCCGGTCTCCTCGTAGAGCTCGCGCACCGCCGTTTCGGTGATGGGCTCGCCGGGTTCGCTCTTGCCGACGGGCAGATCCCACATGCCTTGGGCGAACTTGGCGTTCTCGCTGCGCTGGAGGAGCACTACGCGGTTGGTGGCTTGGTCGTGGACGATGACGGCGGCGACCAGCAGGGTCATAGATTCGAGGGCGGGCTTGAGGGCCTTGGGCTGGTCGTCGGTGGTCGGTTGAGCCACTGTGCGTCCCTTCATCTCATCGGCCGGTTGGTGGGCATGTTAGGCGAGTGCTTCGCGTGCGCGGCGGGCGAGTTCGGTGGCTCCGGGGACTTTGCGCCGCTGGTAGATCGCGAGGGTGGATCGCAGTGACGTGATCGCTTTACGAGTGCGGTCGGAGGTCATGCCCTCCATGAGAGTCAGCGCCTGCGACCAGGCGGCGACGGCCTCGTCGGCTCGTGCCTGGGCCGCGAGGCTGTCGCCCAGGTCGGCGTAGGTGAGGGCGTGGACCCGCTTGTACTTCACGGGGTCCCAGCGGACCAAGGCGTCGCGGTGCTGTTGTTCGGTACCTACGTGGTCGGCGAGGTCGGTCAGCGTGCGCGCGGTGTGGCTGACTACAGTGCCGGCTGCAGGGCCGCTGACGCGGGAGTAACTGGGCTGAGGGCCGTCCTCGCGCAGGAGAGCGTCCTCGGCGGCGAGCAGAGCGCGGGCGGCGGCGGGCTTCTCGCTGGTGGCGGCGTAGGCGCGAGCGTGGGTGATGTGGAGCAGGGCCTCGGTCTGGCCGTCGATGTGGCCGACACCCTGGGCGAGCGCAGCCTCGGCCAGGGCAATGCAGTAGTGGGGCTGCTTGAGGCTGAGGGCTTGGTGGGCAAGGGCACGCATCATCCAGGCGGCGTGGCCGTGCGGGTCAGCCTCGCAGGCGAGCTGGTAGCCGACTCGGTAGTAGCGCTGGGCAGCGCCTTCCTGGCCAAGATCATGGTGCTTCCAGCCTGCCAGGTAGGCGAGTTCGGCAACTGCGCCGAACGCGGCCTGGCGTAAGGGCTCTGCGGTGAATCGTCCGCGGAGCAGGGGAGCGGCGGTGTCGGCCAGGTAGGCAGTGACGGTGGTCAGGCCGTGGCCGCCGCCGAGGCGTTCGTCGGCCGCGCTGAACGCGGCGGTGATCTCGCGTACGACGTCCACGTCCTGCGCACCGACCAGCCCGGAGCCGGTACGGGCACGGAGCATGCGGGCGGTGGCTTCGTGATCGTAAGCGAGCGGCATGGCGACGCCTGCGGTGGTGAAGGCGGCGACCGCGAGGAAGCGGCGGCGCTCGACGTCGGCGCGGCCCAGATCGGTCACCGCCAAGACCGGGTCGGCTTCGTCCTGCTCGTTGCCGTCAGACGTGCCCGCGCCGATCTCGGTCGGTGTGACGATGCGGCCAGCTCGGCGGGACAGCGCTTCGGCAAGGTACTGACTCGTTCGGCCGCTCGGCTGGCGAGTTCCGTTGGCCCAGTGGGAGATGGCCGACTTGTTGGTCTGGATGATCTCGCCGTTCTCGGCGGCGATGCGCCGTACATCCTTCGCCAGGGCCTCGTACGTGCAGCCGATCGTTTCGATGACCTCGCGCAGGCGGGAGTTGGATGCTCGCTGGGCTGCCACGACCGCCTCCGATCAGGAGCTGTAAACCGCGTATACCGCTTTGCCTGGCTCTCACCGTACCCACGCTGCGTGACGAACGGTTCACTTAATCGCAGCCGCCCGGCACGGTTTCAGGTTCCGCCCGTGATCCAGGCTCCCTCTTGGTCCGGACGGCTCCCGAAGTTCCGTACACCCGCAGGGGGTCCGGGCATTCCTATGCCCGCTCCCGGCCCTTCAGAGACGGAGACACGGTGACCACCATCGAGACCATGACCATCACAGTCGAGTTGCCCGAGGCGTTCGACACGTGCTGGAGCCGACTGCCCGGCATTCAGGTCGACGGCCGGCGCATCACCATCGACCCGGCCGAGTACTTCTTCCGCTTCGAGTCCCACACCTGGCTCGTCGCCGACAGGGAGCTGGTCAAGTCACAGCTCCTGGACGTGGACGAGACGACCGAGAGCGCGGTCGAGCAGCTCGCGCTCGACTTCATCAAGCAGCACAGTCGGCCCACTTCGGATGCGGCCCAGGTGCTGGCCATCGCGTACGAGGTGTACGCCTACCTGTTCCGCGAGGAACACCTCGCAAGCCTCGGCCTGCCGCGGATCACCACCGACCACCTGCGGATGCTGCGTGAGGCCGCCACGCTGATGGCGCTGAACAAGGTCGAGCTGGACGGGCACATCTCGAACGTGGGCCCGTGCTGGTTCTTCCCCGCCGCCACCTCCGTCGTCTTCGACCTGTCCGACGAGATGGGCGGCCTGCTCGACGAGGTCTACCACGGTGGCTGGTTCAACGAGCACCGCCGCATCGAGTCCATCAAGGCCCACGCCGCGCTCGGCGGGCGGCTCGTGCATGGCTGCCAGTCCGTGCCGGACCAGTCCGGCGGCGTGGTCGCACCCTACGGTGCCTCGATGGCCACCTTCCGCGACGACCTTGCCGAGTTCAAGGCTGGATGGATCGAGCAGGTCTACGCCCACCGCGTAGCCCCCGCCGCATAGCCAGCGCCCGACCCGGCTCCGGGGCGGGCCGGCGCCGTCGGCCGCCCCGGACGCCCCCAATCACAGGAGTCCTTCATGGACGAGTCGCTCAATGCCGATCTCTTGGCAAGTGTGCTGACTGCTGCCGGTCGCCCCTCCGCCGTAGCGCGCGAAGAGGTGCGCGTCTGGTCCATGTCCGGCGTCGAACGCCTGACCTTCTCCGACGGGGCCACCGCCATCTTCAAGTACGCCAAGAAGCCCTTCGACAGCGAAGACCAGGCCCTCTGCCTGGCGCACACCCTCGGCGTCCCGGTCCCGAAGGTGCACGCCTCCGCGGTACTGGACGGCTGGCTCGGGATGCTGCTGGAAGACCTCGGCGCCCCCATCCGCGACGCCGACGACCTTGACGGTGCCGCCGCAGCCGTTGTCCTGCACTCCACTCGTAGGGCAGCGTCCCTGCCCATCCTTGATCAAGAAGCCCTGCGCTCCCTGCCCGGCCAGGCACTGGACCACCTCGACCGGCTCCGCAAAGCCGAGCGATGGCAGGGCGCGGACGACATTGAGGCGGCACTCGACCGCTTCGCCCAGGCCGCCGCAGCACGCTCGACCGAGGCCACGGTGGCGCCGTTCGGCTGGGTGCATTCCGAGTTCCACCCCACCAGCCTCCACATCGGCCAACGCGGCTGGCGTCTGCTGGACTTCGCCCGTTCCTTCACCGGCCCCGGTCTGCTCGACCTCGCCAGCTGGCACGGCACCCTTGAGGAGCCCGACCCCGTACGCCTGCGCGTATTCGTGGAGACCTACGTCGCCGAGGGCGGCACCCCTGATGCGCTCGCCGAGCGCGGCGGTCTCGCTGCGGAGAAGTGGGCACTGGGATGGCATCGCATGTGGGCGGTGGAGTGGTTCATGGAGCAGGCCATCCGGTGGATCAACGACCCGGCCACGGACCCCACGTACATCAAGGTCGTACGCCGCCACCTCACCGACGCCCTCCGGCTCCTGGAGGTCTAGATGCCACTCGCTCAGGCATCTCCCTGGCACGCACACGCACTCCAGCGAACCGCCGCGGGCCCCGCCCGAGCACTTGCTGTACCGGCCCGCATGGAATGGACCGTCAGGCCCGGCAGCGGTCCAGGCGCCGAGATCCTCGGGCCCGACCTCCGAGGGAAACGGGTGCTCGAACTCGGCTGCGGCCCCGGCCACAACGTCGCCCACCTCGCCACCCGGCACGGAGCACGCGTCACCGGCCTCGACCTCGTCGGCCTGCAAATCCGCCGAGCCCGCTCCCACTACGGCCGACTCGCCAACCTCACTTTCGTCGCCGGCCACGCCCTGCACGACCTGCAAGCAAGCGACGAACAGTTCGACGCCATCTACTCGGTCTTCGGCGCCGTTGGCCTCGTAGCTCCCGAGCTCCTGCTCCCGGCCATCGCCCAGCATCTGAAACCCGGCCGCACTCTGGCCTTCACCGTGCCTCACCCCGAGCGCGGCGGTCGCCACCAGTCACAGGACGACCGGCCGCGCCGCGACCACGTCATGCTCCCCGACCGCACTCGACTACCCGTCGCGCGCTGGGACTTCGACGCGGGCCGCTGGGAGACACACCTCCGCCGGGCGGGCCTCTGGGTCACCTCGGCCCAGGAGTTCCACGACGCCCGCCTCGGCTGCTGGCCCGCGACCTTGCTGATCACTGCCTGCAAGCTCTGACCTCTGCTCCAGCCCTCTGGAGGAACCGATGCGCACCACGCCCTACCTGCTCCTCGACGTCGACGGCGTCCTCATACCGTTCCCGGCGGACGACGCGTCCACCCCGGCCTCGCATGTCCGATACGACGTCGTCCCTGCCGGCCGACGTGCCGACGACTCCGTCGCTGTCTGGCTCAACCCCGAACACGGCCCCCTACTGATGGACGTGTTTCGAACCGGCCTGGTCAACCTGGTCTGGTGCACCGGCTGGCGCCGAGACGCTGCAACCTTGATCGGCCCACTTCTCGGCCTCCCGCCACTGCCGTACGTCGACCTCCCGCGGCCACAGATCACGACCAGCCACCCCGATGGCTACCTCTGAAAACGCGACTACGTCGGCACCTGGCTGGGCGACGCACCCGCCATCTGGATCGACGACGACTTCACCAGCCTTGACCACGACTGGGCTGCCGCGCGCACCGCCCGTGGCGCGGCGACCCTCCTGATCGAGCCGGACCCTCATGCCGGACTGCAGGCCCAGCACCTGGACTTAGAACTCCTAACAAAAAGCTGCAACTTACCTTGGAATGTTGGTGTCTGATGGGTTGTTAGCCTGCACATGAGAAGGGGTGAACAGCCGCCGTGGATCGTGGCGGATGAGCTGTGGGCGCGGATCGAGCCGTTGCTGCCGGTTGTACCGCGTCGCACACACCACCCGGGGCGCAAGCGTCTGGACGACCGGAAGGTGCTGTCGGGCATCCTGTTCGTGCTGTACACGGGTATTCCGTGGGAGTTTTTGCCCCAGGAGCTGGGCTTCGGCTCCGGAATGACCTGCTGGCGACGTCTGCGTGACTGGAACGACGCGGGAGTCTGGCAGTGTCTGCACGAGTCGCTCCTGGCCGAGCTGAATGCCGCCGGCGCGCTGGACTGGTCGAGGGCGGTGATCGACGGCTCGCACGTCAGGGCCCTCAAAGGCGGCCCAAAACAGGACCGAGCCCGGTCGACCGTGCCCGAACAGGCTCCAAGCACCATCTGATCACCGAAGGGCACGGCATCCCGCTGGCGGTATCGCTGACCGGCGGAAACCGCAACGACGTCACCCAGCTCATCCCCCTGATCCAGGCCGTCCCGCCTGTACGCGGCCGGCGCGGGCGGCCCCGACAACGACCGGCCGCGCTCTACGCCGACCGCGGCTACGACCACGACAAGTACCGCAAGCAGGTGCGGGCCCTGGGGATCACTCCGGTCATCGCGCGGCGCGGCGTCGAGCACGGTTCCGGACTGGGCGTGCACCGCTGGGTGGTCGAGCAGAGCTTTGCGCTGCTGCACTGGTTCCGCCGACTGCGCATCCGCTGGGAGATCCGCGACGACATCCACGAAGCTTTCCTCAGCCTGGCCTGCGGCATCCTCTGCTGGCGCCGACTGATCAACCTCTCACTTTGTTAGGAGTTCTTAGGGCCTGCCGGAGAACAACATGTATGCGGGCAACGCGCTGACCTGCGCTGTCAAGGCTAGAAACCCACAAGTTGATTCTCTGCACGCCCTTAGCCATCGTGTGGGTGGACCAGTTGCGTCGAATCGTGACAGCGGGTGCTACTTCCTCTGGAACCTCATGTCCCAGTCTCCAGGTGTCCAAGATCAAGGGGAAGCTTCACCACGCCATCGCCCCGCAGACCGGACAACCCGGGAGCCCGGCGAGCCCGGCGTAAGACTGCGCTGCTTCCTCGACCTTCGCCACGAGCCCGACTCCTAACAATCTTCCGCTCGTACTGGCGAACGGCGCCAGAAGTTTCGGCCCTTGTCTTCGGACGATCGGAGTGCCGCGATCGGACACACCCCGTGCGGTGAAACCGGTGACTGCGGCTCCGGAGGTCTCGTCGACAGCCGTTACGCGGCTCGGCAGTGCGTGACATCGGGAAATGAGCTGGTCGTGGGCTGCATACGCGACGATGTCGGGGCGCGTGGCCCGCAGGCCGAACGCTCACACCGTCACCGGCGGTGGACACTGACGGCGTAGCCGCCGTCGTCGTAGGGGGCGGCATCCCAGGTGGCGAAGCGGTCGACGAGGGTGAGGCCGGCTGCGGCGCAGCAGTCGTCGTACTCCGACAGCGTGATGCTCGGAGGCACGGGCAGATGGGCTTCGTCCAGGCCGAAGCCGGCGACCATCAGACCGCCCGGACGCAAGGCCGCGGTCAGGCGGCTGGCCACCGTGGCCTCAGTGCCGGCGGCGAGCAACGGGAAAATGTTGCCTGCCGCGACCACGAGATCGAAGTCCGCCGCGATGCCGAGCCGAGCCGACTCGAACCCCGTCAGATCGGCCTGGAACCAGGGCAGTTCCGGCGCCTGCTGCCGCGCCACTGCCAGCATCGACGCGTCGAGATCCACCCCGACGCAGTCGTACCCGAGCTCCGCGAGCCGGATCGCGACCCGTCCGGTGCCGCACCCGGCGTCCAGCACCCGCGCTCCGGCAGGCACGAGAGCTGCGCAGAACCGTGCCTCACCGTGCACGTCCTGCCCGCTACGGGCCAGGGCTGCGAACCGTGCGGCGTAGCCCTGTCCGGACATCTCCCCGGTCAACTCTCTCCAACGGCTCACGAACCCAACTATAGGTCCGCCATGCTGCGGGACGGCCTGACACGATGCCGTGGCACGTCGTGACATCCAGCTCCATGGCGAAGACAGCCACCCCGATCCGGGTACGGCGCCCGGTCTTGTCGTAGATGTGCCCGAGGTAGTGGCCGTCGGGGTACTTCCGTGGTGCAGGCATCGGACCTGTGTTCTCCCATCTGCCGAGGCGAGCATGCCTGGCTTCAGGGCTGCTACAAGATCCAGTTCAGCTCAGTCCCAAAGGAGCGCAGGAAGCTCTGTCGGGGCAGGGTGACCAAAATCGGTCCCTGCCCCGACAGAGTTCGGCCGGCCGGGCGGCGGGTTGCCGGCGCTCGGCAGAGACCGGTGCCGTGTGCGGCGCTTTCCGGCTCAGCCGAAGTTCACGTCGCTGCACCACATGTATGCCTGGTCGAGGTGGGAAGCCTGCCAGATCACGAACAGGATGTGGTGTCCGGTGTAGCCGGAGGTCTGGATGGGAAACGTGATGTCCTGCGCCGGGGCGAAGCGGCCGGTCTGCGTGATGAAGTCGAGGTTGCCCCAGCCCAGGGTCTGGGTCTTGGGGTTGAAGCCCTGCTTGCTCACGTAGACCTTGAAGTAGTCGGCACCATGGGACGCCTGGTCGTACAGGTGGACCGAGAAGTTGTTGCCGACAGTGGTGGTCTTCCACTGCCCGGGCTTGTCCAGGCTGGCGTTCCTCGAGAGGTTGTTGCTGCAGAGCGTCCCATCGGGGGTCTGCGCCTGGAACTGGCCGCCGAGGCCGTCGCGGAGCGCACTCATCCAGTTCCACATGGTGTCGGGGTTAGCCTGGAATGCCTGCCAACACATGGGATCTTCGGTCTGCATAGCCGGGTTCGTGTGGTTGCTGCCCCACGTCTTCCAGCACTGGTATGCGCGGGAGGCGGGGTCAACGACGGTGCCATGAGCCTGGGCGGGGGCCGACCAGGTCAGTGCGCCGACAACCACGGCGAACAGCATGACGAGCACCTGGAGCGGCCGACGGAGGGGCCGTGAACGCCCGGTTAACGGACTCTGTTTGCGCATGGGGGGAACTCCTTCCAGTTGCAAAACTGTCATGGGAGCGCTCCCAACCGTACGTCTCCTGGTCGAAATGTCAATGAAACAAACAGAGTTGATGACAGGTGTGGACGGCGAGCAGGGAATCTGCCGTAAGCCGGGGGCCAGAACTATTCCCGGGACCGGAAAGATGAGGACAGGCACCATTGCAGTACCAACGTGCACGACAGGCGGTGAGACGTCGAGAACTTCGGTGGGGCCTGTGCTCACGTTTGCCGCGTCGAGTGGAGGGCCGCGGTCTGCTGGTGGGACAGTAGGCGCGCGACGGCCTGGAGGGTGTCGGCCAGGCGCTCGCGGCGGCCGAAGTGTCGGGCCAGGGCCCTCCAGTTCTTCAGATGGGCGATGCCGTGCTCGATGCTGACACGGCGCGAGGAGTGGGCCGTGCGCCGGCGTTCACACATCTCCCCGTACCGCTGAGGGGCGTTCTTCTTGAACTTACGGTGTGGCGGTGCCACCACCCGGCCTCCGGTCTGAGCCCCCAGACTCTGGTAGTCGGCATCGGCGAGGATCTCGAGCGCGGGCCAGTCGGCCAGGAGCGTGACCAGGCCCAGCTGGCGGTCGTGCGTGATGTCCGCGCAGCTTGCGGGGCGAGCAGGGCTGCACCACAGCACGCGGCGTTGCTTACCCGTGACCGCTGTGGCCTTGACGGCGTTCTGCGCCAGATCGCCTGAGGGCCGGATCACGGTCGGTCCGGCCCTTCACCGCCTGTTGCCGGTGTCAGCCGAGGCGGCCGATGTGGATGACCACGATGGCGACGGTGACCTCGGTGATCTCACACATGACCCGGTAGCGCCCGACGCGCATCCGGCGCAAGTCCATGGAGCCGTACGCGGTGCTGCCCTCGGGCCGGGGCTGGTCGGCGAGCAGGTCGACGGCGTCCATGAGCTGGCGCAGTCCGTCGGCGTCGCCCTCGAGGAACCGGGCGGCCGCGTCGGTGGCGGGCTCGTCCCAGACGATCGAGAAGGTCACCCACGCTCCAAGCCCAGACGGGCACGGACGTCATCGTGGGGCACGGCTACGGCGCCGCCGACCAACTGACGCTCGCGGTACCTGGCCAGAGCCAGCGCGTCCTCCAGGTCTGCCAGCTCCTGGGGGTTGATGAGCACGGCCGCAGGCTGGCCGTGCTCGGTGATCGTGATGCGTTCGCGGGCGTGGGACGTGCGACGGACCAGTGATCCGAACTTCGCCCGGGCCTCGGCGATCGGCAGAATGTCACTCATGCACAGAACCGTACATTTCACGCGCCCGCGTGGCTTCCTTACCGCTCAGAAGACTGGTTCTTGATCGCTGGGAGCAGTACGGAAGGAGTCAGATCATCCGCCCTCGTCTGCGCCAGGGTGGTGGATCACTGATTCCTACCGGTAGTTCGTTAAATGTGGCGGGATTCGCGAAGACAGCTGTACTCCTTGCCCGGCTCGCCCCGTGACCGGTGCGGGCCGCCCAGGCTCTCACAGGGTGAGTCGCAGCCCGGGCAGGTGACCCCGCACACGCGCCACGGCCGCGGTAGGTGCCTCCTCCCACTACGCCGGATCTCACTGCCTGGC
This sequence comes from Streptomyces sp. NPDC002701, assembly GCF_042889045.1. NCBI lineage: Bacteria > Bacillati > Actinomycetota > Actinomycetes > Kitasatosporales > Streptomycetaceae > Streptomyces > Streptomyces sp. NPDC002701. The sequence goes on along the minus strand of NZ_JBIAQL010000036.1, from coordinate 23,715 downwards.
AGTGCTGCGCTCAACCAGCCCAGCATCCGCTATTTGAAGGGGCTGGCCGATCATCGCCCTGACAGCGCCTCACTCCCTGTGGCAGGGTCTGCTGCGCTCACGAACAGCGCGTCCGCGGGCTTGGACATTCACGTCTGGCGGGTGCCTGAGGAGGACGCTGTCTCCTCAAGTGCCGCGCAACGCCGATCGAGTGCTGGCCGGTAGGCCGCGCCACGCGACCGAGTGTCCACGATCGCGGAGAGCTTCACTGCAAGGTTTTTATTCCGGTAGCGTTGAGGCAAGCCGGTCGCTGGACTCGCGGCTGGGACAATTGGTAGGAAAACCGGCGGCAGGTGCGGCTGGGGGACATCGGCAAAGGAACCAGACGATGGCCACGGTCTACCGCGTGGTGACCATGAACGACGAAGGCCAGGAGCAGAGCGCTCAGTACTTTGGCATGGACGGTCGGGAGATCGATGATCCCCATCTGTCCAGAGCGCGTATCCCTTCCCCGCAACGGCAGGCTGTGGACCCGCCCGTCGCTCCAAAGCCGGAGCAGGTACCGCCCCTTCCCGGGACCGTGGCGTTCGACCCGGTGTGGTGGGGGGATCTGAGGGGATGCACGGCTGTGTTCCTGCCGGGCGATCCCCCGCGCTCCGGACGGATGGTTTTCCACGCCCGGGGTGGGCCGCTGCCAGCCGGTGCTCCTACCGAAGAGTTCCTGGTGGTCCTGCCGCACGGTCGCGGTGGGCGGCGGCAGACCGTTCCTGCGGTGGTGGGTCCGCTCGCCAACGTTCTGCCGTTGCTGCTCGATGAGCCGCCGGAGCGGCTTACCGCGACAGGTGCCGCATGGCGCCACGCGGCCCTCTACGCGCTGCACATGGCCGGCCGAGGGCTGTTACTGCCCGGGCTGAGTGCCGGTGGGTACGACGCCTGGAGGCTGGGGCCGTTCTCGCACGAGGACGCCGGCTGGGTATGGGCCCTGGCCGAATCCCTTGAGCCTGCCGCGTACGCGACTCCGTTGCAGCAGGCCGGGCGTGGACGTACTCCGCTGCTGCTGCCGCATCCCTACGACCGGCTGCGTCTGTTCCTGGACGCGGTGGCCGACTTGCTGCCGCGCACGCCCGCTGCTGCCGCCGCTGCGGGGCAGGCCGCTTTCGCCAGCCGGGATTCCAGACATCTGCCGGGGCTGTGGGGCTGGGCCGCCAAGGTCGCCGACGGTCGAGACGCCGGTATCCAGCTCTCCCTCCGGCTTGAACTGCCGGACACAGAGGAATTCTTCGACAGTGCCGGCGACGGCACGGGCACGGGCGCCACCGACCGCCTCTCAGCGGCGGTGCGGTGTGTGCCCCAGGTGCGCTCGCTGGCGGATCCCTTGTTACTCGCGGACCTGGCCGCGGTGCGGTGTGGGACCGTGGACGGATTCGGTCCTCGTGACCGTGCGCGGGTCAACGCGACGCTGCGTGCGGCCGCCGATGCCTGGCCCGCACTCGCCAAACTGCTGGAACCGGCCGGGCCGGACACACTGGACGTGGACGACGATGCTTTTCTCGCCCTGCTGGACGACGGCATCGGCGCCCTGGCGCGGGTGGGCGTGGCGGTGCACCTGCCCAAGGACCTGGTCCGGGACCTCGTCGTCCAGGCAGTTCTCGAGCCCGCGAGCGCTTTGCCGGACGAAGAACCGGAGGGATCGGGCTTTTTCACACCTGACTCGCTGCTCTCCTTCCGCTGGGAGCTGGCGGTGGGCGACCGCGCTCTCACCCCTGCGGAGCTAGACCGGCTCGCACAGGCTGGGCGCTCGCTGGTGCGGCTGCGGGACCAGTGGGTCGTCGTCGACGAGGCGCTGGTGCGCAAGGCCCGGGGCCGACCACGCGAACTGGGCGCCCTGGAGGCGCTGACGGCCGTTCTCACGGGCGAGGTGGCGGGCGACGACGGATCCGTCACCCCGGTGCGACCGAACGGATGGCTTGCCTCTCTCCACGACCGGCTGACCGCACCGGAGCACGTTACGGATGCCGAGCTGCTGCCTCCTGCTGGGCTGGGGGCCACCTTGCGCGGATACCAGCTGCGCGGCCTGGCCTGGCTGGACCGGCTCACCCGTCTGGGCCTGGGTGCTTGCCTCGCGGACGACATGGGGCTCGGCAAGACGATCACCGCCATCGCCCTCCACCTGCGCCGGCAGGAGGATCCGAGGACGGCCTGCGGCCCCACCCTGGTGGTGTGTCCCGCCTCGCTGCTCGGCAACTGGGGGCGGGAGATCGACAGGTTCGCGCCCGGTACGCCCTGGCGCCGTCATCACGGACCCGCACGTGACCTCGGTGACGTCCGGCCCGGGGAGATCGTCCTCACCACCTATGGCACACTCCGCCGTGACCTGTCCGACCTCTGCGAGGCCGGCCCGTGGGGAATCGTCGTCGCCGACGAGGCGCAGCACGCCAAGAATCCTGGTTCGGTCACCGCCAAGGCTCTGCGCGGCCTCCCCGCCCAGGCCCGGGTAGCGCTCTCCGGCACACCGGTGGAGAACAACCTCACCGAGCTCTGGTCGCTCCTGGACTGGGTTACGCCCGGTCTGCTCGGCCCGCTCACCTCCTTCCGGGACCGCTACGGCCGGGCCGCTGAACGTGCAGCACGCGGCAGCGAGGCCGAGGCTGACGCGGCGGCCGCCAGACGGCTCGGCCGCCTCATCCGCCCTTTCGTGCTGCGCCGCCGCAAGTGCGACCCAGGCATCGCCCCCGAGCTCCCGCCCAAGACCGAGACCGACCACCCGGTCCGGCTGACCCGGGAGCAGACCGTGCTGTACGAGGCGCAGGTACGGGAGTCGATGGACGAGATCCGCGACGCACGGGGCATCACCCGGCACGCCCTGGTCCTTAAACTCCTCACTGCCCTCAAACAGATCTGCAACCATCCCGGCCACTACTTGAAGGAGGACACGGCGGCCCGCCTCACCGGGCGCAGCGGCAAACTCGAGCTCCTCGATGAATTGATCAACGTCCTTCTGGCCGAGAACGCGTCCGCTCTGGTCTTCACCCAGTACACGCGGATGGCGCGGATGCTAGAGGCGCATCTGACCCGGCGCGGTGTGCGGACGCGCCTGCTGCACGGCGGGACCCCGGTGCACCGACGCGAGGAGATGGTCGGCGCCTTTCAAAAGGGTGAGGTTCCGGTGTTCCTGCTTTCTCTCAAAGCAGCCGGCACCGGCCTCAACCTCACCCGGGCATCCCATGTCATCCACTATGACCGCTGGTGGAATCCCGCCGTCGAAGACCAAGCCACCGACCGCGCCTACCGTATCGGCCAGACCCAGCCGGTCCAGGTCCACCGGCTGATCACCGAAGGCACCGTCGAGGAGCGCATTGCACAGCTCATCTCCTCCAAGCGCGACCTAGCGCACTCGATCCTCGGCGCGCACCAGGGAGAGGCCGCGATCAGTGACCTGACCGACAACGAACTAGCCGACCTGGTCGCCCTGCACACCACCGCCGACCGGAGCAGCGGATGAGCCGCAACGGCACAGGCAAGCGCCCCGTCGAGCTGCTCCTTCCGAAGCCGCCGCCCCTACCGGGACAGCGAAAGCCGACGGAGGGGCCGTGGAGCATTCTGTGGATCGCAGCCCTGGAAAGTCCCCACAGAGGGGACTCCGGGCACACGGCCAGGCTCGACCGTGCTCGCACCTATGCTCGGCGTGGAGCTGTCGGAGACATCACCGTACGCGCGGGCGAACTGTCCGCCCACGTCACCGGTAGTGGCCGCCTCCCGTACCGGGTCACACTCCGCGTTCCCGAACTGCTCCCGGCGCAGATGGACCGGCTGCTCGAGGTATGGACGGACGACGTCGACGCCGCCGCCGAACTGTGTGGCGGGGAACTCGGCGAGGCAACCGCGCGCGTCAGCTTCGCCGAAGACATCCCCCTGGTACCCAGGCCCGGTCTCACCGACTACGAGTGCACCTGCCCCGACTGGGGCTTGCCCTGCAAACACGCGGCAGCGGTCTCCTACCAGTACGCCCGGGCCATCGATGCCCGCCCCGACGCCCTCCTGCTCCTGCGCGGCCACCACTTCGACTTCGTGTGTGAGGAAGCAGCGCTCCGGTGCGCCGAACGCGAGGCCGCCGCTGCCGAACAGACCGCCGAAGAAACGGAACCGACCAGGGCGGGTACGGCTCGCGGAGTCCCGGCCGGCAAGGCGTTCGCGCGAGCCAGGCAGAAAAGGGGTCTGCCTCCCCTGCCGGAACTCCCCGCCCCGCAGACCGGGCCCGTCAGCGTCGGGCCGTTCCCGGATCCGGGACATAAGGACAGCCTTGTGGCCCCTGACCGGCTGCGCACGCTGGCCGACGACGCCGCCCATCGTGCCGCCGACGCCTACAGCCACGCGGTCACCACCGAAGGCGCCCCCGCGGCCCGGCTCTGGCTCGACACCGACCCCTGGCTGGACACCGTCCGGCGCGCGGCACGAGCGGACGCCGAGCCTCACGTCGTCGGCCGCCTGCTGAACAGTTCAGACCAGGCGCGTGCACGGCTCGCGCGAGCGAGCGCGGCGTGGAAGCACGGGGACCAACCCGCACTGGCCGTCCTCGACGGAGGCCAGGTGCCCCCTCGTGCCGCGGAGACCGCAGCACGCGAACAACTCCTTACTCGGCCGCTTCCCGGCCTGCCAGGCCCTCCCCTGCTACGCCGCACCGGCGGCCGCCTCCAATTGATCGGTCACAACATCGAGTTGCGATACGGACCGGACAATCGCTGGTACCCATTCCGCAAGCAGTCCGGCCAGTGGTGGCCGGCCGGCCCGCCCTCCCAGGACGCCCGGGAGGCTGTGCTGCCAATCCTGCCGGAGACATGACTGGCTAACGGTGGTTCGTTGACGGCGGGTTGGGGGGTAGCAGGCCAGACAACGGGTGCTTTGCTCACTATTCGGGGGCTGTGATGGCCAAGCGTGTGCCGTGTCCGCCCGCTCCGGGCCCGCTCCGGGCCCGCTCCGGGCCCGCTCCGGGCCCGCTCCGGGCCCGCTGGAAGCCTATGCCGCGTGTTTCGATGACCTCTTCTCCACGCTGGCACAGCGCCGAGGGTTCCGCGAGTATCTCGCCGGGCTGCTGCTGCCGCGGGACCGCAACAAGACGCTGACCTGCCTGGCCGGGACGGAGCCTGTGGTCGGTGCCCAGCATGCGGCGGTGCAGCGGCTGCAGTTCTTCCTGTCCGAGTCGACATGGGACCTGGAGAAGGTGAACGCCCGGCGTGTGGACCTGCTGCTGGCGGATCCGGCCACGACCCCGCACGCGGGTGGGGTGCTGGTGATCGACGATTGCGGAGACCGCAAGGACGGCAATGCCACCGCCCACGTGGGCAAGCAGTACCTGGGCTCGGTCGGGAAGATCGACCGCGGCATCGTCACGGTGACCACCTGCTGGCGGATGAGCGCGTCTACTACCCTCGGCACGCCGTGCTGTACACCCCACCCGCCACTTCCCGAAAGGGAAGAAGGAGACCGGCTTTCGCACGAAACTGCAGAGCGGATGGCTGGCTGGACTAAGTCCTTGCATGCCCATCCGGTCATGCAAGTAGCTTGATCTTCTGGCCGCCGCAGCAGGAGCTTTTGGCTCATGAGGTAGTCGACCAGGCTCTGGCGTACCGGCCGAGCTCTTTGTGAGGTGGCGGATCAACTTCGAAGCCGGATGAGCAGAACTATGGTACTGGTGGCGGTGTTGAGAAAGACGTAGCTGCGCTTGTCGTAGCGAGTAACCACGGTCCGAGGCTGCCTCAGCCTGCTGATCGCTCGTTCGACGGTGCTGGCTTCTTGTATCGCTTTTCGTCGCAGGGCGACTGCATCACCGGTGAAGACACGGGCTCCTGCGAGGGCTGGAGCACGAATGTGTGCTGCGGGTCACCAGCGGTGTCGGCGGCTCGGCGGGTCCGTCCGCCCGGCGTCCCCGCGGTCGGCTCGCGCCGGCTGCCCGGACTGAAGTTTCCCCGTGATCTCGGACACGTGATCGTTATGCGAGGGCGTGCTGGTGCCGCTGCCTGGTCTCGGCTGGGGTGAGATAGCCGAAGGTCTTGTGCCTGCGCAGTCGGCGGCAGTTGTAGAAGGTCTCGATGAAGGAGAAGACCTCCGTGCGGGCGGTGGTCCGGTCGGGCCAGGTACGGGTGCCGATCTCCTCCTTGAGCAGGGCCAGAAGCTCTCCGCGGCAGCGTTGATGCCCCTATAGATGTCAAGTGGTGTCTCGGGCTGGTTCCGTGGGGTGTGCCGCGGTGTTTGCGGGGGCGATGTGCCGGTAGATCTCTCGTGCGACGTACCGTTTGAGACAGCAGATGATCTCGCGTTTGGTCTTGCCCTCCGCGAGGCGTCGCCGCAGGTAGTCCTGGGAAGGGCCTGCCCAGCGCAGGCGGCTGAGGACGATGCGGTAGAGGGCTGCGTTGGCCTGGCGGTCGCCGCCGCGGTTGAGTCTGCGGCGCTGGGTCTTGCCGGAGGATGCCTCGACCGGGCTGGTGCCACACAGGGCGGCGAAGGACGCCTCGCTGTCGAGGCGTTCGGGGTTGTCACCGGCCGAGATGAGCAGGGCTGCCGCGGTGTCCGGGCCGACGCCGTGGACGTCGAGCAGGCCCGGAGTTCTCGCTCGGATCGCTTCTGTTATCCGCTTGTTGAGGTCGTTGATCTCCTCGGTCAGGTGCTGGATGCGGCGGGCCAGCAGTCTCAAGGTGTGCCGCGCGGCGTCTGCCGGCCCGGAGACTTCCGACTGTGTGAGGAGAGCGCACTGCTGGAACAGCTTCGGGTTGCTCAGCCCTGCCAGGGACTCGCGGAGTTCAGCATCGGCGCAGACCAGGACGCTCTTGAGCTGGTTGATGGCCTGGGTTCTGAATTTGATCGCGGATCCCTTCGCGAGCTTGAACAGCCGCAGCATCTCCACCGGGCCGTCGCTCGTCTTCGCTGCGGCGGTGGCGCGACCAGACAACACGGCGCGGGCAGCGGCTTCGGCATCGATGGCGTCGGTCTTGCCGTGGCGCCGTCGGGCGACCTTGTCGGGCTGGTTGACCTCGGTCACCCCGATGCCCTCAACCCGCAGGTGCCGCGGCGGGTCGGGAGGGAAGCCGAGCAGGGCCAGGACGCGCTGCGGTGCGTCGGCAACCCACTCGCCGATCGCTGTGACCGAGGCGGCGCCGGCCAGAACGGCGGCGGACGCAGCGGCGAGCAGGGCCGTCCATGGGTGACGGATGCCACGACGTGCCCGTGGGTCAGGCACCGTGGCTAGATGTGTCCGCAGGCAGACGGCTGTCTCCAGCGGGGCTGGGCCGGAGGCGTCCCCCAGTTGCCGGAGACATGAGGGCATGCGGGAAGATGGGTGCGCAGGCATGGATTCGCTCGGTGCTCATACGGACTCGACACCCACATGATCACCAGCGGCCATGCCTGTTCTGCGTCCAGGGTGGCTGCCGGCAGAAGTCGACAAGCCGTCACATCCAGCACTCAGCAGGCGAACCGCCCACCTCGGCACTTCTCAAAGACCCTGAGGGCGCCAACGAGCCCATCAGTGGCGAGGAGATCGCCGCCCAGATCGCACCGGATGAGCTGAGCGCCCTGGCCGAACAGGCCGGCCTGAGTGAAGCGGAGGTCGCGGCCAATCTCGCCGAGGAGATCCCGCCGCTGGTTGATGCCCTCCCCGCCAAAGCGGCCCAGGAGGCCATCTCCCCAGCGCAACCTGTGCGCGTGCGGCAGGGTCGGTCCGGCCACTCGCTCGCAACCTGACGAGGAGCCGCACAGGCGCCACGACGCGAGGGCGCGCGAAGGTAGCACGCGCAGCGACGGGCCCGGCGGGGGGTGGGGGGTGACCCCCGGTAGCGCGGAAGCCGCACCGCCATGTCTTAGCGGCCAGGATCGCGCCACGGTTTAAAGGTCGTCAACGGACGAACGTGAGCGGGAAGAGGCGTTCCGCTATTGCCTGAAGGACGCTCCCCGCGAACGTCCGTGCTCGTGTGCCGGGCGGTTCCGTCACCTCCGTGACGTCGACCAGCGGGAAATCGGTACACCGTGTTGCCGCTCTGCCGCCGTCGACCAACACCGTGATCGTCACGACCTGACCCTTCCGCAGCAGGGTCGGCTTAAGCTCGATACCGCCGACTGTGGGTGCGGTGGGCATTGAGCCGATATCAACGTATGTGTCGATCAGTTGGCCCAAGGTGGCGGCCGGACGCGATTCGTACTCCAAGATTACAAGCACTGGAGCGCCGAACGAGAACCGTAGCGGCGCACCCTCGTGGAACATGGCGGCTGTGATGTCGCGCCTGCCTAGGTTCATGATCACCAGATCGATGATGCGCGGCTTCTCAAGGCGTGTATGACCGAGTTGAACCGTCAGTGGGCCAGTCTGGCCGGCGTACCTCGACTCCGCGAACAGAGGAGTGTTGGACTGCTCCCACCAGCCGAGCTCCTGCTTTGGATTATTGGATCGGAGAGTGGCCCAAGCCCCGATCCAGCCGACAAGCAGGGAGACGACTGCTGCGATGACGATCGTCCAGACGTCGATGTTGTGCCACCACTGCCCCGCAAGTATCTCCACATCTCAACGCTACCGGACCCTTGCAGCGCGTAATCCCGTCAGGATAGGTCCAGCTTTGGCATGATCGGCAGCGAACCGGCGAGGGCTTGGTGGACGTGGCCGGCTTCCACCTCTACGCCAGGATGGGCGGCGACGAAGCGCTCCAGCAGGCGAGTACATCCGTCCTCGCGCAGGCAAACCAGCTTCCGAGCGCCGTTCTGAAGCTTCTCCAGTAGGCCAGAACCGTCGGGCGCGGGAGCCACAGTCGGGGGCGCCCGCGTCGGCTCACCCGTAAGCCCGCCTCGGCGGGTGGTGCCAACAAACGCCACCATTCGGTGACAACGAGATGGGTGAACGTGACACTTCCCGCCGGGAGCCTAACGCTGGCACAGGGTCGGCGTGACAACGGGTCCGGGAGCAGACCAATGGGAGGCGCTTTACAGGGGAGTCAGGTGGTTTGCCACTCCCACTGCTGGGAGGGGCCGCCTGAGCACGGGACAAGTTTGACGAGGTGCCTGGCGTCCGCCCCTTCGCCGAGACAGGTCTCGGTCACGTGGTTGATCAGCTGGTAACCGGCGGTCGTGGGGGCCAGGGCCCACAGGGCTGCCGGGTCGCTGGACAGGCACGGTTTCATCGTGGCCGCACCGTTACGGGCCACCAGGCAGAGCCGGTCGCCCGCATTCTGCCGCATGGCAGAGAGCTGGAAGGCTGCGTTGTTGACCAGCCAGGTCTGATAACCGCCGCCGTTGCAGTCGGTCGCGTAGGGCCCGTAGTCGGCCCGGTAGTCCAGGCAGCGGCCCGTAGCGTTGTTCTTGAAGTGCACGTAGGCCGAGGCCGCGTTCGCCGTGGTCGTACTCAGGCCCCCCGCCAGCACAGCCGCCGTACTCACCGCGATAACCCTCTTCAGCAACGCCGTCTCCCTCGACCTCGTCCGGTGCTCCCCCTGGTACTGAACAGTAAAGCGCCTGCACCGGCCGCCGGATAGGCCATCGGCTACGCGCCCGGCCGTCTCAAGAGCGTCATGCAGCAGCAGCGCGAACGCCAGCCCGACCTACTGCTCCGCCGCGTCAAAGGCCGGGCCCCGCCGTACGACCTGGCCGCCCTTCGCGCTGAAGCCCGCACCGGGCCGGCGCGGACGACGACCGCCTCATCACCTGCCCACGCGAAGGCCGGCACCGCCCTCCCGGCCGCGGCGGGCGAGCTGGTCGTCCAGGGCGAGGACCTCGGAACCTGGATCACCGCGCAACGGGCGGGGTGGGACCGGCTGAAGCCCGCACAGCAGTACCTGCTGGAGACCCTCAGCATCGAACCGCCCGAAAAGGGCGAGATGGTGGTGCCGGTACGGCGGTCGCAGGATGAGCGGTGGGCGGTCAACCTTGCTGCCGCCCGCCAGTTCCACGCCCGCGAAGGGCACCTGCGCCCCGCCCGCAAGCAAATCGAACTGATCAACGTGACCGGTGGCAGGGAAGGCATGCAGGAGGCCGTGAAGCTCGGAGCGTTCATCGACAACAGCCGGCGCAGGGCCGCCACGCTCAGCCCGCAACGCCGGGCAGCGCTCGATGACCTCGGCATGCGCTGGTAGGCGTTGGTACAGCGGACAGCAGTGTTCCCGGCAGCCTGTCGGACTGCCGGGAACACTGGGGGCCGTCTGATTGCCAACCGTTGCCCGAAACCGTCGACAAACGTTGCCCGCTTCGAGGTTCTGGCACACATTCCGTGATCTGGTTACTGAGTGTTCGGGTGCCGATGAAGTTGAGCTCGAAGAGAGTGGGCTATTTGGTCTGCCTGGTCAGCCGTTACTCGCTCCTGCTCGGGTCGCCGAAGCAGCTCGAAGACGCCCGGCCCACGGTGTTCTGGTTGCAGGTTTGCCATGCGCGGAACGATGTGGAAGTGCACGTGCGCGAAGCCTTCGGCTTCGGCGAACTGGACAATGTAGGTCTTGGCGCAGCCAGTCATGCTCCGGAGAGCCTGGGATAGCTTGACCTGCCACACCCCTAGGGCAGATGCCTCAGCGCTGGTGAGTTCGTGAACCGCGGCAACGTGGCGCCGAGGCAGCAGCACCAGCCAGCCCGGCACTGCGGTGTTGAAGGCGTGGGCCACCCGCCAGTGCTGGTCATGAACCACGCACTCGCGTGGTGAAAGGTCGTCGAACTCTGCTTCCTTGCCGCATGCGTAGCAGTCGGGAGTCGTCATGAACTGAGATCGTAGGACTGTCGCACTGCGAAACGCCTGTCGGCCTCAGCCACCAGTCACGCCAGGAGAACTCTTTTCCGAAGGAGCTGGAAGCCGGCACGGCCGAACATTTGGCGCTTCAGCATCTTGATCCGGTTGACGTGGCCCTCGACCACACCTGAGCTCCAGGGCAGGGTCAGAACGGCAGTGACGGCGTCGCGGCCGCGGTCGATGCCTGCGGCGAGAAACGGCAGACCGCGCGTGCGCAGGTCGTCCGCGAACTCCTTCCACTGCGCCATCGTCCGCTCCGTCTCCGGCACGCAGATATCGGTGTTCTCGACGTAGTGGCGGTGGATGGCAGCCACAGCCACCAGATCCTCATCAATCACGGGACGCACGCAAACCTGGCTATCACTCACAAACACCATCATCACTTCCACAGCACCCTCACCAGCCCCACCCCACCGCACCTCACCCCCCTTTTTTTCTCGTGGAGCGCCGAGGACGGGGCCTGCTCTGCGGTACGGCAGCAGGGCGAGGGTTTGAGTGCGGAGCAGGCCGCGGACAAGGTCGCGGAAGCCGGGTGGCGGGAGCAGGAGACTCAGCGGCGTCTGGGCGTCGCTGTGCCGGGGACAGGAAGTCGCCGGTGCCGCCCGCCGCAGCCGAAGGCGCTGCAGCCCATGGTGAGACAGGCCAGGCTGAGGACTGTGACGCTGCGGACTCCAATCCGGCTGCGGTGAGTTTCTCGATCAGCCAGCGTTGGCCGCCCGGTAGGCGCAGAGCCGAAGGGGCTGCCGACGCCGCTGGCCTCTATGCGCCCGCCGACTGGTACAACGGCCTCGACGACATCAACGCGACCATCATCGCCGCTGGTTCATTCCACGAGAACGACAGCAGATGTTCACCACATCGGGAGGCATCGCTGTCGGGCGGCTGTTCGATTCACGAGGACGGGTAGCACCACGCACTGACGGAAGAGCGAGCGCTGTCAGGAGTCGACAGGCACACCGTGGGCGAAATCGGTAAGGGCGCAAGTGGCGGTCTGTCCGGTGTTACTGCGGATGGTGATCCTGTCGTTACTCATGTCGGCGATGACGGTGCAAAGGGTCATCAATGGGTCCGGGCCTGCGGCGACTCGGTATACACCGTGGGGCAGGGGCGCTGAGGTCAGGGCTTGGAGGAACCAGGTGCTCGACGGCTCGGTCGGCCCCGGCGTGAGGCTGGACATCACCCGGCCGCGAGCGACACTTTCGGCGTACCGGTCCCGGAGTTCGTCGGCTTGCGGGCCGGCAGGAGGCAGGTCGGGTGGCCGCGGGATGTGGCGTAGGTGGTTGGTATGCCAGTGCAGCGGATCGTCCGGGGTGGCTTCGATGACCGAGACTTGCCCGGCCACGGCTTCCACCACTGCCGCTCGGCCACTGGCGCGCTCTGCAATGGTGTAGGTGAACCCTCCGGCACTGGGGTGCGTCTGCAGATATGCCACGGCCTCATCCAACGTGGTGGCCTGCTGCAGGGCGCGGGCGACGAAATGACGGCCCGCGCCCCCTGGATACGGATGGACAGCGGGAATGTGGTTGATTCCCCAGGCCAAGCCCCGGCCGGTGGCGACGAACGCATTGACCGGCAGAGTTCCCGGGTACCACAGGGCGGTGACAGCAGCCTCGCCCTCAACCAGCAAGGTCAGCAGCATCAGACGGCCGTCCAGAAGGGGATCTCCGTCCTCGTTGTGCGCTACAACAGTCGTCGCACGCCGCCACGCAAGATCGCTGCATCCCATCCTGGCTGCGGTACCCAGGTCACCGCGCAGACTGGTCAGCAGGAGATCTTCGACCGGGACGCCCGCACCGTCGGCAAGCGCCGCCAGTTCGGCGAGCTGGGTGCCGTAATAGAGCTCGGTGGCCGCCATCACCGCTCTGAAGTACGCCGTGCCCTCCACCGTGGCCGCCCACCGGCGCATGACGTCGAGGTCCGGCGCGGACTCGGTCAGCGCGGCCTGGATATCCGTACGTGCCCACTGCCCCAAGGACCGGAACACCTCATGGCGTGCACCCTCCACCACGAGCCATCGCAGCCCGGCCCATCGCCCCTGGCGTACCACTGTCGCCCCCTCCCCTGACCGGACGCATCCCTGCACCGCTGCGGTCACTGCCCCGTTGCATCGCGGAATCACCGTGCCGCGACATCACGCTGTCCAACCCATCTCACTGACACGCTGTCCCCGGGGCCGCTCCCATCCATGGGCCGGTCACGGGTACACGTTGAGCTCCTCTTGGATTTCGAGGACGTAGTCGTTCATGTTCAGCACCTCGTGCGGGCGACTGTTCCGGAAGTGATCGATGGTCACCACCGCCCGGTTCAAGACCTCGATGTTGTGGTCGCCGGCCTGGGCGGTTGGACGGACTGTCCGTGACGGAAGACGTTGCGGGGATCCCACTGCTTCTTGGTCCTCTGCAGGCGGGCGTAGTTGTTCTTGTAGTAGAGCTGATGCCAGGGCTGGCCGGAGGTGTTGAATGCCTCGTCGTTGAGGTCGATGTCGGGGTAGTTGACGTAAGCGCCATCGGTGTTCGAGGTCAGAGATGCGGGCAGCACCGGATCAGCGACCGCAGGCACGCCGCCGGTGGAGCGGTAGACGTCCTGGTAGAAGTTCCTGATCCACTTCAGGTGGGGAGCGGCGATCGTCGGGTCCTTCTCGGCATCCCGGTAGTCGAAGACGCCGTTCTCGTCCGCGTCGGTGTCCCAGGTCCAGTACGCCTGGTACTGGAGCTTGAGGACGGAGGAGCGCTGTGGCACCGCCGTCGCGTCCGGGGCCACGTCGTTGACCGCTCCTCCGTAGGAGTCGACCTGGAGCAGGGCGTCGGGATTGCTGTAGTGCTTGTCGGTGAGGTGGCGGTGGATGGCGTCGATCTGGCCCTCGGTGAACGCTGCCGTGTGGTAGGCCGATTTGTACTTGCCGCAGCGGTTGGGGCCGGAGTCGTTCAGGCTCTGGGTAGCGGTCAGCCACGGAAGCCGCGTCGGGGTGAACAACTCTGCCTGCGGACCGTGTTCACCCATCTGCTGGTCCAGGGCCGTCTCAGCGATGTACGGCCCTACCTCGGAGACGAACCCCTCGGTGATGTAGTCCAGGAATGCCTGCAGACGCGCGGGTGCGTGCTCCTCGGTGCCGTCCATCTGGACGATCAGGCCGACCTTCCCGGCGCTCATATGGGTGAGCTTGAGGAGGGTGAACATGTCCCGGTAGTCGTGGTGGTGGATGAAGGCCGGTCCGGTGCCGGCCCGTTCGTGGGCGAAGAACTCTCCATAGCGGCGCACGAGGGATTTGAAGAGATCGGGCCGCTCGAGGAAGTCCTTCCACTCCCAGGCGATCGACCTCAGCAGCACCTGGGCCGGCGGTTCGGGCAGGTCACGGAACCAGTACCGGGTGATCACGCCGAAGTTGCCGCCGCCTCCCCCGGTGTGCGCCCACCACAGATCGCGCAGCGCGGGCTCTGCGGAGTCCTTGCGGGCCACCGTGACCTTCGGGGTCTTGCCGTCAGCGGTGGTGACCACCTCGACGGCGTACAGGTAGTCCACCGTCAGGCCGGACATCCGCGAGAGCAGACCGTATCCGCCGCCCGAGATGTGGCCGCCGCTGCCCACCGAGTAGCAGGAGCCTCCGGGCAGGGCCCGGCCGCTCAGCCGGTAGAGCTGGCTGGTGCTGTTCCAGTTGGTCGCCCCCGCCTCGACGCAGTACGCGTCCATCGACGTGTCGAAGTACACCCGGTTCATCTGGCTGACGTCGATGATCACCCCGACATCCGCAGCGGACACGAAGTTCTCGTAGCAGTGCCCGCCGGAACGCACCGTGATCCGGCGCGCCTTGCTGGCCGGGTCGGCCAGGAACTTGCTGAGCGATGCGGTCACATCGTCCGTGGACGTGGCGACCACGACGTAGTCGGGCCGGGCGACCCAACGCTGGTTGAAACCGCGGCGCAGCGCGTCGTAGCGGCCGTCGTCCGGGCAGACTTCGATCGGTTGTGCCGGCATGAAACCTCCAAGGGGATGTGAGGAGTGGGGCGCTATCGCCTGCGACGACGCCATGCGCGGGAGTCGGCCCCCGTCTGGCGGGTCGTGCAGGTCCCTTATGTGGCTGACTCGTACGTCACGGTCTGGTCCGGGCAACCCGCCGCCACCTCGCGCAGGGCCGCCACCTCGGCTTCATCGGCCGTAAGGCTCCAGCGGAGCTTGGTCGCGACCCACTCGGCGACGTACCGGCAGCGCACGCCGACGGCAGGCGGCAGCCACTGGTCGGGGTCCTGGTCCGCCTTGGACCTGTTTGAGCGGGCGGTGACGGCGACCAGGCTGGCGGCCACGCCCTGGTCGTTGGCGTACGCCTCACGGCGCTGCGCCGTCCACGCGGACGCACCGCTGTCCCAGCTCTCGGCCAGGGGCACCATGTGGTCGATGTCCAGGCCGGAGGCTGACGTCACCCACACCTGGTCGTAGTACGACCACCAGCGGCCACCCGTCAGACGGCAGTTGGGGCCGACCGCAGGGGCTTCGACAGCCTCGGTGATCAAGACCTCGGCACGCGTGTTGCAGCCGTCGGAGGGCTTGACGCCGGCGTTCCAGTGGCGGAAGGCATCCCGGTCGTAGCCGTCCCGGGACTCCGACCCCAGAGGCAGGCCGGCGACGGCTTCGGGCACGGGAAGCGTCTCGACCGCGTGGACGGGCTCCGAGACGGTGAGGGGCAGGACAGTAAGGGAGGCGGCGGCCAGGCCGCGCAGCACGGCTTTGAGCATGAACTGTTGATAACGGCCCGCGGAGGGGCGCTATCACCTTTTTGCCCAGTGCGCCGCCCGTGTGGGTGCAATGGTCATACCGTACCAGGTACGGAGCATCCCCCCTGCTGGCCCGCCCCTGATCTTTCAGGGACGAGCCACAAGGCACATGCTCAGGACGGGACGGTCAGGCCGACCCTCGCTGTGGCAGAGGTTGTCGCCGCAGCGCGCCGTTCAAAGGCGGTGAAGCTTGGGGCATGGCTCGACAACACCCGCCACCGGATCGGGAAGCTGGATGCGCAGCGGCGAGCCCAGCTGGCCGGTCTCGGTCTGCCGTGGGCGGCGCAGGAGGGGAGTGCGTGATGTTGAACCGTCATGCGCTTCTGCCCCCAGGCGGACTCAGGTGCCGAACGAGTGAGCCGGTCGTTACCAAGACCATGAAGATGATCTCACGTACCTTCGCGGTGGCCGCTGCGACCGGGCGCAGTGGCGCGGGAGCGTGATGGTGTCGCGGGGGTATGCGGGGTGGACACATGATGGCTTGGGCGGTGAGGCGGACGGTGTGGATCTGGCCGGGCAGGACGAGGGACAGCACTCGCTCATAGAGCCGGCGCTGTCGGCTTCCGCCGTCTTCGAGAGCAGCGCGGACATTTCTGCCGCCCGGGCCATGGCCCGCAGCTTTCTGGAATCAGTACAGGCTGTGCACGGGTTGCCGGTGTCGCCGCGGGCCATGGGCATGGTGCAGCTGGTGGTGAGCGAGCTGGTGACCAACGCCCGCAAATACGCGCCCGGCCCCTGTTTGCTCACTCTGTCCGTCGTCGCGGGATCCGTCGAGGTGATGGTGTGGGACAGCAGCACCGCCCTGCCCACGGTCCAGCCACCGAACCCCACCCCGTACCGACCATTCGGCGGCGCGCTCCCTGGAACCGGCCGCTGACGATCGAGCTGCGGACGTTACTCGTGACGACAGGGCGAAACGGACACGCCTACGGCCCTCAGCTCGCTGTCGCGTACACGATGAGGTTGTCGACAGGGTGCCCCTGCGCGTCGAAGTCGCCGTCGCACGTGATGAGCCGTAGAGCACGTTCCTGGGTCGGCCCGTAGACCTTCTCCGTCGGGAAGGCGTTCTTGGCGACGCTCTCCGTGGCCGTGACGGTGAAGTAGAGGGCTTTTCCCGTATTGTCGGTGACGGTGATGTCCGCACCCTCCTTGATCTTCTTCAGGTCGTGGAAGACGGCCTCGCCGAAGCGGGTGTCGTTGTGACCGATAATGACGGCCGCGCCGATCTCACCGGGCACCGCACCGCCCGTGTACCAGCCCGCGGTCATCCCCTCCTCAGCCGGCGGGACCTGGACCGTCCGGTCCGTGTTGAGGCCCAGTTCCATCAGCGAACTGGTGATCCCCACGGAGGGAACGGCCACCTCGGCAGGGGCCGCCGGAGCGTCGGCCGCAGGCCGCTCGGACTTCGGAGCGCCCGACGCGGCGGTGGGGGCGGTTGGGGCGACCCGGACCGTCGGGTCGGGGCCGGACGAACAGCCGGTGAGCAGGGTGACGAGGGTTAACAGGGTGAGAGTCGCGAGGCGGGCCCGGGACAGGGCCGGACGGTGTGCAGGGGGCAACTCGGGCTCCAGAACAGGCTGCGAGGGTTCGCCGGAACGCACAGGGCGCCGCCTGGTGAAGGGCGGCGCCACCGTTTCGTACGAGAGGTCGTGCTGCCGGGTCAGCCTTCGCCGCGGGCGGTGGTGCGGCGGCGCAGTACGTAGGCGCCGGCGCCCGCGAGGAGCAGCGCGCCGGTGGCCGAACCGATGAGCGTGCCGGTGGTGTCGTCCTGGGCGGGGGCCTCGCCCGCGGCGACACCGCCACGCGGGTAGTCCTTGCCTCCGGCCTCCTGGGCTTCGGCCTTCCGGGCCTCGGCCTCCTTGAGCGTCCTGGCGTCCTCGGCCTTCTTCTTCGCCAGGGCCTCCTTGTCGGCCGAGGTCGAGTCGGTCGCACCCGGCGTCGGAGTCGGATCGGTGGCGAAGGCCGCGGTGGCCGGGACGAGTAGCGCGCTGGCCGCGACGCCGGTCAGGACAGCGATACGCAGCGGGCGCAGGGTGAGACGGCGGGACATGTGAGGGCTCCAGTTCCAGCCCGGCTTGGTCGTTCCTGGTTGCCGATCCGCACCAGGTTCCGGGCATGGCTTCACTCTGACGGCCACTTGTGAGGAAACTGTCAGAGCGCTGTCGTCATCCCGTCAGGGTCGACCGGGGCCCTCCGGCTTTCGTGACTCGGCTGTCGGCAGCCGCAGGGTGAAGGTGGCCCCCTCCCCCTCCGTGCTCGCCACGTCCACCGTGCCGCCGTGGGCCTCGGCGAGCTTGAGGACGATCGCCAGGCCGAGACCGCTGCCGCCGGTGCTGCGATTGCGGGACTTCTCCGCCCGCCAGAAACGGTCGAAAACGTACGGGAGGTCGCCCGCCGGAATGCCACTGCCGGTGTCGGACACCTCCACGGCGAGCTCGTCCCCCGGGTCGGTGACGTACCGGCGCAGGGTCACCGTGCCGCCGGCCGGGGTGTGGCGCACCGCGTTGGAGAGCAGGTTGCTGACGGTCTGCCGCAGCCGTACGGGGTCGGCGTCGAGGAGCGGTGGGTGAGGGGTGCCCGGCGGCGGTATCAGGACCGTGAGGGTGACGCCCGCCGTCTCGGCCAGCCCTTGGTGCGCGGCGGCGACCTGGCCGAGCAGCTCGTCGATCCGTACCGGCTTCCGGTGCAGCCGCAGGGCGCCCGCGTCGGCCGCGCCCAGGTCCTGGAGGTCGTTGATGAGGTGCTGGAGTTGCACCGCCTCCTCCAGCAGCGAGGAGACGAACGCGGGGTCCGGCACGGCCAGCCCGTCGTGGGCCGCCTCCAGCCAGCCCCGGATGTTGCTCAGCGGCGTTCGCAGCTCATGGGCGACATCGCTGACCATCACCCTACGCTGCTCCTCCAGGCGGGCCCGGTGCGCGGCCATGTCGTTGAAGGCCGCCGTCAGCCGTCCGATCTCATTGTCGGAGACGACGGGCACGGGCGCCGGCGTCGCGTCCAGGCCCTCCCGCATGCGCTGGGCGGCGCCGGTGAGCGCGTGCAACGGGCGTACGAGCCTGGCTCCGGCGAGCACCGAGGCGCCGACGGTGAGGGCGAGGACCAGGGCGGTGACACCCGCGATGCGTGCGGTGTTGGCGCGGGAGAGGTCGAAGCCAGGCACGCCGGCGGCACCGGGGCCGTCGATGAACAGGAGTGCGGGCTCGGCGACATAGCCCGTGAGCTGTTCCCGGCGGGCACTTTCGACACAGTTGGCTACGGCCCGGTCGTACGCGCTGTCGCGGATCTCGGCGGGGGCGTAGTCGAGTGCGCCGCCGGAAACCGCTTCGCGTTCGGCCGTCGCGGCGTCCTCCGCCTGCTTGGCGGCCAGGGCCTTCGCTTCCCGATCGCTGAGGCCGTCCTCGGCGCCGGAGACTGCGTCGCCCCGCCCGTATACGTAACTCCGGTCCCAGGACAGGTCCAGGTTCAGTTTCACGGCGGTGCGACCCTGTCGTTTCAGACAGGCGTCGGCCAGGTGGTTGAGGGCGCTCAGGGCCTTCCGCTCGGTCGCGGTGGGACCGACCGGGTAGGACGCAAAGCACTTGGCCTCCATGTCACGGTCGGTGACGCTGTCGGTCCCCCCCTCGGTCTCGTCGCTCACGAACTGGACGCTGGGCCGTCCGCCCGGGCTCTCGACGACGTCGGCGGCGATGCCCATCTGGCTGAGGCACTCCACCCTCCCGGCGGCGGCCTTCCGCAGTGCGTCGTGTTCCTTCGCGGGCAGCCGGAAGGGCCCCACGGCCCGTGGATCGACGCGGTCGGCGCCGGCCTTGGCCGCGTCGGGCACCAGCACGGTGTCGACGGAGCGTGGATCCACGACCGCCGAGGCATGCTGAGCGAGCAGATCGTCGGACGAACCGCCGCCCGCTGAGCGCGAGTTGGCCGAGTCCACTAACGGGCGTCGGCCCGGCGTGGTGAGCACGATCCGGCGCCCGGACTCCAGGGCCAGATCTCGCACGGTGGTGTCGACGCCGTCCCAGTCGGGGTGGGTGGCCGCGTAGCCGAGGAGGGTGTTGTAGATCTTCGTGTCGGACTTGAGGTTCTGCCCCTGCTCCTGGCGGATCGCGACGGAGGTCGTCTGCACGGCCAGCCAGGCGGTCGCGGCGACCGAGCACGAGGCCACCAGCGCCGTCACGGTCAACAGCCGCCCCGCCAGACTCTTGCGCAGCGGCAGCCGGGCGGCCCCCGCCGCACCTCCCTTGTCAGGACGACGCATGGCGCACGTTCTTCGCGGGGTCCGTGAGTTTGTAGCCGACGCCGAAGACGGTGATGAGGCGGGCCGGCCGTCGTGGGGTGCGCTCGATCTTCTTGCGCAGGTTCATGACGTGCACGTCGACAGTCCGGCCGCTGATGTACTTGTCGAAGCCGTGCAGCTCCTCCAAGAGCCGTGCCCTGGTGAAGACCCGGCCGGGCTCGGCCGCCATCGCCGCGAGGAGACGGAACTCACCGGGCGTGCACTCCACGGGCGTCCCGGCGACCGACACCTCGTGCCGCGCGGGATCGACTCTGAGCACGCCGACCGTCAACACCTCATCGTCCGGAGCCGCTTCGGGCTCCGAGGCGGGAGCGGGGGCGAGTACGGTCGCCGGAGCCGGGTCGGGGCCGCGCCGGTTGCGGCGAAGCAAAGTCCTTACCCGTGCGGTGAGTTCACGCGGACTGAACGGCTTGGTCATGTAGTCGTCGGCGCCGAGGTCGAGGCCGAGCAGCAGATCGTCCTCGGTGCTGCGGGCCGTCAGCATCAGCACCGGCACCTCCCGGCGTTCGGCGCGCAGGATCCGTACGACGTCGAGACCGTCGGCCCCGGGCATCATCACGTCGAGGACGACCAGGTCGGGTTCCTGGTGCCGGACCGTCTCGAGAGCCGTCCGGCCGTCCTCGACGACCGTGACAGCGTGACCCTCGTGCTCCAGGTAGCGGCGCACCAGCTCCGCCTGCTTCGCGTCGTCTTCGGCGACCACAATGTTTGCGCACACGCCGCAGATCGTAGCGACCGCCGGCGCCGGGAGATCGGAAATGTCCTTACCGTGACGGCGGTTCGGTGGTGGAGAGGCGAGGGTGCAGGGCTGCCGTCGAGTGTCCCGTGAGGTCGAGGAGCAGCTCAGCGAAGAGGGCGCCGCCCCACCCGAACCAGGAGCGGGTGAAGGTCGCAGGGTGGCCAGGGGCGGGCCTTGACCTCGGATTTTGAACACGTCTATGCGGCTTGGGTCAGGGTGGTTGCAGTTGCTTGGAAGTCGTTCTCGTAGGCAATCGGGGACAGTTGACCGAGGCGGGAGTGTCTGCAGCGGGTGTTGTATCGGGTCAGTCAGCGGAAGGGCCTCAAGCCGCGCCTCGTGCTCGTTCCGCCAATCTTTACGGCCCTTGAGCGTTTCCCTCTTGAAGGCGGCGTTGAAGTTTTCCGCGGCGGCGTTGTCCGCACTGGACCCGATCTCGCCCATGATCTGACGGCCCCCTGCTGAACTGCAGGTTTCAGCGAAGGCTCTGCTCGTATATTGGGCGGATTCAACCGGTCGCTGTGATGGATGAGGCCGGGGTCTTTCTTGATCCTCCGCCTCCACAGCGCCATCTCCAGGGCGTCCAGCGGCAGTTCTGTTCGCATGTGGTTCGCGATCTGCCAGCCGACGATCATCCGCGAGTACACGTCCAGGACGAACGCCACATACACCCAGCCGGACCAGGTGCGGACATATGTCATGTCCGCCACCCATAGCTGGTCCGGCTGGCTTGCGGCGGCGGATCTTGCGCATTCTGCAACCCGCCAGAGCTCACGCCGGGCCTGCGGCCGGTTCGAGGACCTTCCGCAGGAGATTTACCAGGTTGAGTAGGTCGTCGGTATGCAGTCGGGCGAAGGGGCTCAAGGCCAGCATTGCCTCGATCACTGCGGACCGTACCCGCCGGCCGTCCGCAGTCAGCGCTACCACGCGTGACCGGCGGTCGGCGGGGTCGGCGGAACGTTCGACGAGTCCCCGACCCGTGAGCTGATTCACGACAAAGCTGAGGTTGGGTGCGTTGCAGTACAACCGCCCGGCCAATTCCTTCATCGAGGGCGGCGCCTCTGCCGGATCAATGGCCCAGAGCGCCTGAGCGGTCGCGTGTGTCAGACCGTGTTCGGCCAGGACGGCCTGGATCCGGTCGCTGGTCTGCATGAAGATCTCGTGGTTCGCCACCACCGCTGCCTCAAGCGCGCTTCGCGTCATGCCCTCATACTAGCCTTTTTGCTTCGAGTCTCGAAGTATTATGTTTATTCGAGTCTCGAAGTATTCATTGCTCGCGCCGTACCCGGCCCGACGCCACTGGGGCGCTCCAGAGTCGCTGACATGGGAGAAGAGATGACCGCGCTGAACGAGCCGCTGCACCTGGGTAGCGGCACTCCGCTGCCCAACCGGATCGCGAAGGCCGCGATGGAAGAGTTGCTCGCCGCACCGGGGCAACTGCCAAGCGACGAACTCCTCACGCTCTACCGGCGTTGGGCTGCGGGTGGCGCCGGGCTCCTGATTACTGGACACGTCATGATCGACCGCAGAGCAGTGGCCCAGCCCGGCGACGTCGTCCTGGAACAGGACACGCCGCTGGAGCCGTTCCGGCGCTGGGCGCAGGCCGGCAAATCGGCAGGCGGACAGATCTGGATGCAGATCAACCACCCCGGACGTGTCATCCCCAAAGATCTGGCCGACACCACCTGGGCTCCCTCCGCGGTGCCGGTCGACGCCGGCGGCTTCTCCAGCATGTACCCGACACCCCAGCCGATGACCGTCCAGAAGATCGATGAGACGGTGGAGCGCTTCGCCGTGACCGCGCAGCGGGCTCAGCAGGCCGGCTTCGACGGGGTCGAGATCCACGCCGCCCACGGCTACCTCCTCTCCCAGTTCCTCTCTCCCCGGGTGAACCGGCGCGACGACCGCTGGGGCGGCAGCCTGCACAACCGCGCCCGCCTCCTGCTCGATGTCGTGAGCGCGGTCCGCGAGCGCGTCGGGTCGGGCTTCGCGGTAGGGGTGAAACTGAACTCGGCGGACTTCCAGCGCGGCGGATTCGACACCGACGACGCGCGTGACGTGATCAAGATGCTCGCCGATGTGAGGGCTGATCTGGTGGAGCTGTCCGGCGGCAGCATCGAGAGCCTGGCCACAGCAGGCTCTCCCGCGGACGGCCGCACTCTTGCCCGCGAGGCGTACTTCCTTGAACTCGCCGAGCAGCTCGTCGCCACCTCCCCGCTGCCCCTGCTGCTGACCGGAGGAATTCGACGCCGCGCGGTCGCCCAACAGGTGATCGACTCCGGAGTCGCCATGGCAGGTATAGCCACGGCGCTGGCAATCGACCCCACTCTGCCTGGGCAGTGGCTTGACGGCAGCGATGCACAGGCCCGCCCGCCCCACACCCGACTCCGGAACAAAATGTTGGCAGCAGCAGCCGTCCAGGCTGTCGCGTGGCGGAACCTCGCCCGTCTCGGAGCGGGCAAGTCATCGAAGACGCCCTACTCCCCAGCCGTCGCCCTCCTCCTCGAACGGCTCGCCCGCACCCGCCGTCGACGCAGCTATCTGAAATGGCACACAGCGTGAGACTTGGCAGGAAGGCAGCACCACGTGCTGATGTTCTCTCCGGCACATCATGGTCGGAGCCAGAGCCGCAGGGCTGCGACGGTTACGGTGCCGTGGAAGACACACGCCCTCTTGTCGTACCTCATGGCCACGGCCCAGGAGTTCTCGAGGCCGTTGATCGTTCGCTCGACTTCGTTCCTCCTCTTGTAGATCGACTTGTCGAAGCCAGTGGGCCGACCGCCCTTGTTGCCGCGCCGTTGACGGTTGACCCGCCGGCTTTTCGGCTCTGGGATGGTGTGCTTGATCTGGCGTCTGCGCAGGTAACGGCGGTTACGGCGGGAGGAGTACGCCCTGTCGCCGAGGTGGTCGAGGCGGGCGCGAGGCCGACCACCATCGACTCGGCCCACCCGGATCCGTTCCATGACGGGGACGAACTGCGGGGCATCTCCCCACTGGCCCGGCGTGATCAGGAACGCGAGTGGCCGTCGCCCGCCATCCCCGGCGAGGTGGATCTAGGCGGTGTCGTCAAAGTGTCGCGCCCACATCAGCAGCGAGGCGAGAGCGACGGCTGCCTGGTAGGTCTCGACGGTCTTCTCGTAGCGGGTGGCGATGCCGCGCCACTGCTTCAACCGGTTGAAGCACCGCTCCACGACGTTGC